>NZ_RAXV01000051.1 GCF_003611465.1 Acinetobacter tianfuensis | reverse complement strand
CACTTCAAATGCTAATCTAAGAATTTAAAAAGGGCTGATGAATCAGCCCTATAGTATCAATAATTTTGCTTAAAGATACTCAACACTCACAACTTCGTATTCTACTTCGCCCTGTGGGGTTACGATTTTAACTTCATCGCCTTCATTTTTGCTGAGTAAACCACGGGCAATAGGTGAATTGACTGAAATTTTATTGATTTTAAAATCAGCTTCATCATCGCCAACAATCTTATACGTTTTCTTTTCTTCAGTATCTAAGTTTTCGATCGTTACTGTTACACCAAAAACCACACGACCTGTTTGCTCAAGTTCTTTTACATCAATTACTTGGCAAGCACCGAGTTTACCTTCGATGTCCTGAATACGACCTTCACAGAAACCTTGCTGCTCACGCGCAGCATGGTATTCTGCATTTTCTTTTAGGTCGCCGTGTTCACGCGCTTCAGCAATCGCTGCTGTAATGCGCGGGCGGTCTACAGATTTAAGCTGCAGTAATTCTTTCTCTAAGGCAACCTTGCCTTCAGGCGTCATAGGATAACGTTGCATTGTTGTCCCTCTAAAAATATGTAAAAAATTACATGGTTTATAAATGAAAAAAAGCCCGCCACCGAAAGGTGACGGGACTTTTCGGTAACTTAATTAACCTTTAGTAAGGTCTTGCAGGCGGTATACATCCATTGGCAGTTTAATCGCTAAAGCTTGGCATACAGCATCCGCACCGTTAAGGGTTGTAGTGTTGTAAACTTTGCCTTGAAGCGCTGAACGGCGGATTGAGAATGAATCTTCTTGCGCTTTTTTACCTTCAGTCGTGTTAATTACAAGGTGGATTTCGCCGTTTTTAATACGGTCCACAATGTTAGGACGACCTTCAGTTACTTTATTCACGCGTTCACACTCAAGACCAGCTTCACTGATAACTTTAAATGTACCATCTGTGGCAAGAATCTTGAAGCCTAAATCAATAAGTTGTTTCGCAATACCTGCCGCACGCGGCTTGTCTGAGTCACGAACAGAAATAAATGCATGTTTTACTTCACCTTCTGTTGGAAGGCCCGGTAAGCGTTCATTCGCACCTAAGACAGCTTTGTAGAATGCTTCACCAAATGTTTTACCTACGCCCATGACTTCACCTGTAGATTTCATCTCAGGTCCAAGGATCGGGTCAACACCAGGGAATTTGTTGAATGGGAACACTGCTTCTTTCACAGAGAAGTGTTCAGGGATAATCTCTGCAGTGAATCCTTGAGATTCTAGAGATTGACCCGCCATACAGCGTGCAGCAACTTTCGCTAAAGATTCGCCGATACACTTAGAAACGAACGGCACAGTACGTGATGCGCGCGGGTTCACTTCAAGAATGTAAACGTCATCGCCTTTCACTGCAAACTGAACGTTCATCAAACCAATTACGCCAAGTTCTTTCGCCATCGCAATTGTTTGACGGCGCATTTCGTCCTGAACGTCTTTAGATAAAGAGTAAGGAGGAATTGAACATGCTGAGTCACCAGAGTGAATACCCGCTTGTTCGATGTGCTGCATGATACCGCCGATCACAACGTCTTTACCGTCAGATACGCAGTCCACGTCAACTTCGATTGCGTCATCTAAGAAACGGTCAAGAAGAACAGGCGCTTCGTTTGATGCTTGAACCGCGTCACGTAAGTAGCGTTTAAGTTCTTCGTCGTTATATACGATTTCCATCGCACGGCCGCCAAGAACGTATGAAGGGCGTACTACAAGCGGGTAACCCACTTTAGACGCTTCAGCCATACCTTCTTCAGCAGATTTAACAATGCTGTTGTTTGGCTGGCGAAGCTGCAGACGTTGAATCATTTGCTGGAAACGTTCACGGTCTTCTGCACGGTCAATCGCGTCAGGTGATGTACCAATGATTGGCGCACCAGCTTCTTCAAGTGCACGCGCCAATTTTAAAGGTGTTTGACCGCCGTACTGAACGATAATGCCTTTAGGCTTTTCAGTACGTACGATTTCAAGAACGTCTTCAAGAGTAATCGGTTCGAAGTACAAACGGTCTGAAGTGTCGTAATCGGTAGAAACAGTTTCAGGGTTACAGTTCACCATGATGGTTTCGTAGCCGTCTTCACGCATTGCAAGCGCCGCGTGTACACAGCAATAATCGAATTCGATACCTTGACCAATACGGTTAGGACCGCCGCCGATGACCATGATTTTGTCTTTGTCTGATGGATTAGACTCACACTCTTCATCGTAAGTTGAGTACATGTATGCTGTATCAGATTCAAACTCTGCAGCACATGTATCTACACGTTTGTAAACTGGCGTTACGCCCAAGTTCCAACGGTGTTTACGGAATTGTTTTTGAGAAATACCCATCAAGTTCGCAATGCGAAGATCTGACAAACCTTTACGTTTGAATGAACGGATATTGTCCGCATTCAAGTCACCAAAACCTAAAGTTTTGATTTCGTTTTCAGTTTGAATAATGTCTTCGATTTGGATCAGGAACCAGCGGTCAATATTGGTTGCTGCGAATACTTCATCCAGTGTGAAACCGTGACGGAATGCATCTGCAACGTACCAAATACGCTCAGGACCTGGTACACGTAATTCTTGAAGAATCTTGTCGCGTGCGCCTTCAGTGCCAACAGTGATTTTTTCGTCAAAACCAGTTGCGCCAACTTCCAGACCGCGAAGCGCTTTGTTCATAGATTCTTGGAAGTTACGGCCGATTGCCATCACTTCACCTACAGATTTCATCTGCGTAGTAAGCGTCGCGTCAGCTTGCGGGAATTTTTCGAAGTTGAAGCGTGGAATCTTCGTTACAACGTAGTCAATCGCAGGTTCGAATGATGCAGGTGTTGTGCCGCCAGTGATGTCATTTTTCAATTCATCAAGCGTATAGCCTACAGCCAATTTCGCAGCAATTTTCGCAATCGGGAAACCCGTTGCTTTAGACGCTAGGGCAGAAGAACGAGATACACGCGGGTTCATCTCGATCACAACCATACGGCCGGTATTTGGACAAATACCGAACTGTACGTTTGAACCGCCAGTTTCTACGCCAATTTCACGAAGTACAGCTAAAGACGCATTACGAAGAAGCTGGAATTCTTTGTCTGTCAATGTTTGCGCAGGAGCAACAGTGATCGAGTCACCTGTGTGCACGCCCATTGGGTCAAAGTTTTCAATCGTACATACGATGATGCAGTTGTCGTTTTTGTCACGAACAACTTCCATTTCGTATTCTTTCCAGCCAATTAAAGATTCATCAATCAATAATTGTTTCGTTGGAGAAAGATCGAAACCGCGTTCACAGATTTCTAAGAATTCTTCTTTGTTGTATGCGATACCGCCGCCTGAACCGCCCATTGTGAATGAAGGACGGATAATTACAGGGAAGCCGAAACGCGCTTGAATTTCTAAAGCGTGTTCCATTGACTCAGCAACGTCGGCTTTTGGACATTCAAGACCAATTTTACGCATTGCGATGTCGAATAATTTACGGTCTTCCGCTTTTTCGATCGCTTCTTTTGTCGCGCCGATCAATTCAACATTGTATTTTTCTAAAATGCCGTTTGCATCTAATGCAAGGGCACAGTTCAATGCAGTTTGACCGCCCATTGTAGGAAGAACTGCGTCTGGGCGTTCTTTTTCAATAATGGCTGCAACAGTTTGCCAAGTGATTGGCTCGATATATGTTGCATCTGCCATAGCAGGGTCTGTCATAATCGTTGCAGGGTTCGAGTTTACAAGAATAACTCGGTAACCTTCTTCACGAAGTGCTTTACATGCTTGCGCGCCTGAGTAGTCGAACTCACACGCTTGACCGATAACAATAGGACCAGCACCAATAATTAAGATGCTTTTAATATCCGTACGCTTTGGCATTATTTGCTCCTTAAATTACTTCTTCGATGCTTCGATAAGTTCGATGAAATGATCGAACAATGGTGCACAGTCATGCGGACCTGGGCTTGCTTCAGGGTGGCCTTGGAAGCTGAACGCAGGCTTGTCTGTACGGTGGATACCTTGAAGCGTTTGGTCGAACAAAGATTTGTGCGTTGCTTTAAGGTGTGCAGGCAATGTTTCTGCATCCACTGCGAAGCCGTGGTTTTGAGAAGTAATCATCACTGTACCATCTTCGATGTTTTGTACAGGATGGTTTGCACCGTGGTGACCGTGAGGCATTTTCACAGTTTTCGCACCTGATGCAAGCGCAAGAATTTGGTGACCCAGGCAAATACCGAATACAGGCACATTGCGGGCATCTTCTACAATTGTTTTTACAGCTTCAATTGCGTAGTCACATGCAGCTGGATCGCCAGGGCCGTTTGATAAGAACACGCCGTCTGGATTTAACGCAAGAACGTCAGCAGCAGGAGTTTGTGCAGGTACAACTGTAAGTTTACAGCCGCGGTCTGCAAGCATACGTAAGATGTTGGTTTTGACACCGTAGTCGTATGCTACTACATGGAATTTAAGTTCAGGTTGAGAGAAGCCTTTGCCTAGTTCCCATGAACCTTCCGTCCATTCGAAACCTGCAGGGTCGCAGCACTCTTTAGCAAGATCTAAACCATTTAAACCGCCAAATGCGCGCGCTTTTGCCAAAGCTTCTTCTTCAGTGATGTTTTCGCCTGCAAGGATACAGCCGTTTTGCGCGCCTTTAGCACGTAAAATGCGGGTTAGCTTACGCGTATCGATGTCTGCAATAGCAACAACATTGTGTTCTTTTAAGTAGTCGCCTAGAGATTGCGTCGAACGGAAATTACTGTGTAATAAAGGGAGATCACGAATAATTAAACCGTTTGCCCACACTTTGTGAATGCGGCCAGACTCAGCGTCTTCGTCATTGCAGCCGGTATTGCCGATGTGCGGATAAGTTAATGTCACAAGCTGCTGTGCATAACTTGGATCAGTCAAAATTTCTTGATAGCCAGTCATGGCAGTGTTGAAAACGACTTCGCCAGTCGTACTACCCGATGCGCCAATAGAAGTACCTTTAAAAATAGTACCGTCGGCTAGGGCTAAAATTGCTGGGGTGCTCAAACCAAAGCTCCTGAAATTTAGGCTGTAAAAAAGCGAGAAGACGAAAAAAAAGGAAGGCTATTAAAAAACCTACCCTCCTATGTCTGCTCGCTTGAACTTAACACGGCATTATACGCGCGTAGCTCTGTGAAGTCCATTTTAATTGTGCTGAATATGTAATATAAATGGCTTGATTTTTGCTTGAAAGTTTGTTTTGTGCCTAATGACTGAAAATGTAAGCATTTAATTATTGTCTGACAAATCAGAAGTTAAAATTTATCAAATCCAGCTATGATCAGCTCTCATGAATAACTATAGGTATAAACTCATGGCTGCGCAAACAAAGAAAGAAACAGAAAAGGCATCGCTGAAAGCAATTGCAGCAGAAAGCACTGAAAAGCTTGAGCTGGCTGCAAAAGAGGCGACTGAAAAAGCGGCAGAAGCAGTTACTGAAAGTAAAGATGCGCTGCGTGATGAAGCAAAAAAGTTGAATGCAAATGTACAAGGTCAGCTGCGTCAGCTGAAGCAGGATGTCGTTCAGAAAATTGAAGCGCTCATGAGTCAATTGGGTTCTTCGCAAAAAGAGTTGGCTGAATTAAAGGAGTTTGTAAAAACAGAATTTAATGCGGTATATGAAGATTTATCTAAACTGGGCAAAGAGCTGAAAGAAGATGTTTCACAAATTTCCGTGAAGCATAAAGATCAGCTTAGCGAAACGTATAAGCGTTCTAAGGAGCATACTTTAGAGGCTTGGAAAAAGGTGATACCTGTAAAAACTGAAAAGCCAGAGGCGCAAGGCACGCTAAAAAGCTAAAGATCGCAGATGGGATAGGGTGTTTATTTATGGGTGTTTGTTTTGTATTGGCAAGCGCCCATTTTTATTTTCTGCTGCGGCTAAAGTTAGGGCTATGTATGTCTTTTTATATAGTGAATGGCTGGCAATACATTTTAGGCATAAAAAAAGAGGCTTGCAGCCTCAGTTTTTATAGCGGAATTGGCCTTTAGAACACATGCAGCCAATCGCGCTTATTGTGGAAGTCGGCATTTTGGCTGCTGTGCTGCATGGCATAAAATTGCTCGCCTTGAGCTGTTTTTAACACAGCGCTTAAACCAACGAACACATTTGCCCATTTCAGTTTATGTGCCAGCATGAATTCGGTTAAATCTAGGCTGACATTTAAACCATAATGCGTGCGTTTGAGCTGATTCAGCTCAATATCATATGCTGCTTGCGGCGGCATATCTTCAGGGTAGCGGTATTCTTCAAACTGATAAGACTGCCATGCTTGAGAGGGAGATAGATTGATTTCACGATAATAGTCTTCACCCTGAACACCAATAAAAATCTCAAAGCAGGTATCTTCCCATAAAAAGTCTTTACGGGGATTTGAGGAAACCAGCTCAGGCCATTGAATCAGCTGGTTTGGATCTCGGATCCAAAAGCCGACATTCAGTGTGAAAGGGCTTTGCTGCTCAATTGCGCCTACAACAGAAACGGATTGAAAACGGCGGTCAAACGCACTGAGTTCGTAACTTGCCATAAATAATTGATCAGTTGCCTAAATGCACGTGACGAACAAGATTTGATAATTTTGGATTTTGTTTTGCAGCTTTCTTGTAAAGAAGCGCAATTTTACCAATCGTCTGAACAATTTCAGAGCCAGTAGCATCTGCAATCTCTGTAATTGTTGCAGCGCGGGCTGTACGGTCTTCACCGCCAACTTTAACTTTAATCAGTTCGTGATCGTTTAGTGCGCGGTTTAACTCTTCAACGACATTTTCAGTTAAGCCTTTGTCGCCAATCATTACAACAGGGTTTAAAACATGTCCGATTTGACGTAAACGCTTGCGTTCTTGAATAGATAAAGCCGCCATAAAAATAACCTAATTTTAAAAACGGCTTAGTATAGCAAATGCTGGATGCAAACGCTGTAAATTCTAAGTATTTTATCGATGCAATTTATTGAAAAAAACATGCATCTGGTCATGATTTAGATACACTTGCATACTGCAAAAACTGTGTTTTTCACGTACAATAAAAAATTAGAAGTTATTTTTATTTAGAGAGTTATGGCTACACGCATTACCAACCAAAAGTTATCCAAGAGTAGCCGTGCGTGGATGAGAGAGCACTTGGATGACCACTTTGTGAAAAAAGCGCAAAAAGAGGGTTATCGGGCGCGTGCAGCGTATAAGCTGCTTGAAATTCAAGAGAAATATAAAATTATCAAACCAGGCATGACTGTAGTTGACCTTGGCGCGGCGCCGGGCAGCTGGTCACAAATTGCCGGCAAGCTTGTTGGCGAAAAAGGTTTGGTAATTGCCTCAGATATTCTTGAAATGGATGCGCTGCCGGATGTGACCTTCTTGCAAGGTGACTTCCGTGAACAAGAAGTATTCGATAAATTGTTAAATATTTTAGATGGACGTAAAGTTGACGTTGTAATTTCTGATATGGCCCCCAATACATCAGGTAATAAGGCTGTAGATCAGCCTCGTCAAATTTACCTTTGTGAATTGGCCATCGATTTTGCTGCCAAAGTGCTTGGTCCAAATGGTCAATTTGTTGTAAAGGTATTTCAGGGTACAGGCTTTGACGAGTTCCGCAAGCAAGTAGTCGATAACTTTGATGTGTTAAAAACCGTAAAACCTGCAGCATCGCGTGCCCGTTCTAAAGAAGTATTTTTAGTCGGGCAAGGCCGCAAGAAATCTTTGAAGTAAAGTTTACTTGCCAACGCGTTAAAAATTGTGCATTTTGTACGTTTTTATACTATTGCTTGCGGATCTGCAGCGTTGAAATTAGGGTCACCCATTCGTGGGCATGATCAAATTAGATTGATATGGGAATAAAGCTTTGAGCGATCTTTTTAAGAATGCCGTATTGTGGCTCGTTATACTGGGTGTGCTGGTACTTATATTCAGCAACGTCAGTGACCGCAATCAGCCGACCGCACTGAATTATTCAGAATTCGTTGAGGCGGTGAATGCGGGTCAAATTAAGAAAGTCACAATTGATGGCGAAAGAATCCGTGGCGAAAAATCAAACGGTTCTGAATTTGAAAGTATTCGTCCAGCGGTTCAAGATCCTGAATTGATGCCTAACCTGATTAAAAATAAGGTTGTAGTAGAAGGCACTGCGCCTCAGCGTCAAGGTCTATTGATGCAGCTTCTGATTGCCAGCTTCCCAGTATTGTTAATCATTTTGCTGTTCATGTTCTTTATGCGGAACATGGGCGGCGGCGCTGGCGGTAAAAATGGCCCAATGAGTTTTGGCAAGTCAAAAGCGAAAATGCTTTCTGAAGACCAGATTAAAGTGACATTTACGGATGTTGCGGGCTGTGATGAAGCAAAACAAGAAGTTGTTGAAATTGTCGATTTCTTAAAAGATCCAGCAAAATTCAAGCGTTTAGGTGCAACGATTCCTAAAGGCGTATTGATGGTGGGTCCTCCGGGTACAGGTAAAACTTTACTTGCAAAAGCAATTGCCGGTGAAGCGAAAGTGCCGTTCTTCAGTATTTCTGGTTCTGACTTTGTTGAAATGTTCGTGGGTGTGGGCGCATCACGTGTACGTGACATGTTCGAACAGGCAAAACGCCATGCGCCATGTATCATCTTTATTGATGAGATTGATGCTGTGGGCCGTCACCGCGGTTCAGGTACGGGCGGCGGTCACGATGAACGTGAACAGACGCTGAACCAAATGCTGGTAGAAATGGATGGTTTTGAAGGCAATGAAGGCATTATCGTTATTGCTGCAACAAACCGTGCAGATGTGCTGGATAAAGCTTTACTTCGTCCGGGTCGTTTTGACCGCCAAGTAATGGTTGGTCTGCCAGACATTAAAGGCCGTGAGCAAATCTTGAATGTTCACTTGAAGAAATTGCCGTCTACGACAGGTGTGGATGTTAAAGTGCTTGCGCGCGGTACACCGGGCTTCTCTGGTGCGCAAATTGCCAACCTTGTGAATGAAGCTGCATTATTTGCAGCCCGCCGCAACAAGAATACGGTTGATATGCATGACTTTGAAGATGCAAAAGACAAGCTGTACATGGGCCCTGAACGTAAATCAATGGTGATTCGCGAAGAAGAGCGCCGTGCGACTGCTTATCATGAAGCAGGCCATGCGATTGTAGCTGAAATTTTGCCAGGTACAGATCCTGTGCATAAGGTCACAATTATGCCGCGCGGTTGGGCACTTGGCGTGACTTGGCAGCTGCCGGAACATGACCAAACAAGTCATTACAAACACAAAATGCTGAATGAACTTTCTATTTTATTCGGCGGCCGTATTGCAGAAGAAGTCTTCATTAACCAGATGTCGACAGGCGCTTCAAACGACTTTGAACGTGCAACTAAAATGGCGCGCGCAATGGTGACGAAGTACGGCATGTCTGACAAGCTTGGCGTGATGGTTTATGAAGATGACTCGCAGCAGTCTTTCATGGGCAGCATCGGCAGCAGAACAATTTCTGAAGCGACACAGCAGCAAGTTGATGCTGAAGTCCGCCGCATTATTGATGAGCAGTACCGTGTGGCTCGCGATATTCTTGAAAATAACAAAGATATTGCACACGCGATGGTGAAGGCGCTTCTTGAGTGGGAAACGATTGACCGCGAACAGATCCGTGACATTATGGAAGGCCGTGAACCGCAGCCGCCTAAGGTTTACATTGCAGACAATCCTGTGATTGATGTAACGCCGGCTGAAGGCCCAGCGACACCGCCGCCATTGCCGTCAGCTTAAGCCTAATTATAAAAAACCGCCTTCAGGCGGTTTTTTATTGCGTAAATTTGCTATAAAAATAGAGCAGAAAATAAAGAGAAGAAGATATGCAATTAAGATCTGATATTTATCAGCTGGAACTCGTGCCTTTAGATTGGGAGCACTTCAGTACATTAGAAAAAATATGCCAAGATGATGGTTTGGCGGAAGTGCTATATAACTCTGTGCCTTATGTGCATCAGCTGGAGAGTTATTTTAATTTAGCTTTTGAGCAGAGGGATCAAGGTTCACGCATCCCTTTTGCTGTGATTGATTTACAGTCTAATCAAGTGATTGGAACGACCAGCTGCTATGACATCCAGCAAAACGTACCGCGTTTGGATATAGGCTATACATGGTATGCAAAAGCATACCAGCGCAGTTATGTGAACCGTGTGTGTAAATACTTGCTGCTGCAGCATGCGTTTGAAAGTATGCAGATGAAAGCAGTGGGCTTGCGGACAGATCATTTGAATACAGCAAGTCAAAAAGCCATAGAGGGCATTGGAGCAAAGCTTGATGGTGTGCTGCGCTGCCATATGCTGCGCAAGGATGGTCAAACTCTACGTGATAGCTATGTTTACAGCATATTGCAAAATGAATGGCCTGAAGTGCGTACTTTGCTGCAGGCTAAAATCCTTAAATATGCAGCGCAGCAGAATTTTGAAATATGACACTTTGCGTTATGGCGGTTTTAGCGCGACAATGCAGAGGTTTTAAATATGCAATGGATGACAAAATGCAGCTGATGCCTTTACCGCAGCAAGTGCTCAAATGCGGCAATAAATTTTTAGATTTATCGCAGCCGCATATCATGGGTATTTTAAATGTTACCCCAGATTCTTTTAGCGATGGCGGCAAGCACAATGGTAAAGAGCAGGCTATCGCACATGCGCAGCAGATGATTGCGGATGGCGCAGCAGTGATTGATGTCGGCGGTGAATCTACTCGTCCTGGCGCATCTGCAGTCGCTGTAGAAGAGGAAATTCAGCGGGTAGTGCCAGTTGTTGCTGAATTGGCAAAATTGGATGTGATTATTTCGATTGATACCTCAGAGCCTGAAGTGATTAAAGCGGCAGTGGCAGCAGGGGCGCATATTTGGAATGATGTACGCGCTTTAACGCGTCCAAATGCGCTGCAAACGGCAGCTGAGCTGAATATTCCAGTGGTTATCATGCATATGCGCGGCGAGCCAACCACTATGAATAATTTGGATCAGTATGAGGATGTGACTGCAGATGTCATTAAAGAGCTGCAGCTGCGGATTGATGATGCGCTGAACGCAGGTGTGCGCGCAGAAAATATTATGATTGATCCAGGTTTTGGTTTTGCAAAAAATGCACAGCACAATTTAACGCTGCTCAATGAGCTGCATCAGCTCAATCGTTTGGGATATCCGATTTTATCGGCGCTGTCGCGTAAACGTTTTATTGGGGAAGCGTTGAATGGCGCAGATGCGCAAAATAGGGTAACGGGTTCTGTCGCGGGGCATTTATTAAGTGTGCAGCAAGGGGCTTGCATGGTGCGCGCACATGATGTGAAAGCAACTAAAGATGCAATATTGGTCTGGAATGCAATGCGCCAAGCTTAAGGCTAGACTTTAAAATGAGAGCGGTATTTTAAATGCCGCTTTTTTTATGCACTTTTGTTTGGTGAAAAGTGCACTATATGTTATATAAGCTCGCTTGTTTTAAATGTTTCGGTTTCCTGTATGTTTGCAGACCTTCTTCTCCCGATGTTTGATGACGACTATTATCCAGATATTTTAGTTGCTGAAGTTAAACAGCTGATTGTGCAATTTGCAAAAAAAGTTGCAAAGTCTGGTCTAAGCGAGGCTGATATTTATCATTTCGCCAATGAAACAGTTGCTTCAATTAATGAAATGAAACCTCAGTTTGAAGATTTAGACTCTTCTCTTGATGATACTGCGGCAGATTATATTGCTGAAGCGATGATGATGGCTGTGCAGGACGAAGGGTATATGGATGTAGAAATGGAAGAGCTGGTTGCAAACAGAGAGTGGTAAATCATTCTCTGTTTTGGCCTTTAACTGATTACTCATCTATTAAGTCATTTAAAAAGTCACTAAGATGGCAGCTTTCACCTTTATGAATTTCAACAGGTTGAGTGACTTTTAAATGGTGTTCATTCTTTTCTTCAGAATAAACCCCAAAAACATTCACCCAAAATTGAGTTTTATTGTTGATGAGAGGATTCATCCCGCTTGAAAATTTTGGGTCAGTAAAATCTAAAACATAGTCATCACCGCCAGAAGTGCAGCGTTTTAAAATATAGCGGCCATTTTGAATGCTGACAGTCCCTGGAAATAAATCACCGCCCGCATACACTTCTTGTTCCATACTTACATTTGAAATAGGATGCTCGGTATGTATTTCTGATGCTGATAAATATCCAATCGGAAAAATACCAAGGGTTAGGGCGCAGAGAACTGAAAATTTTAAGCGATTCATGCTGAGGCTTCTTTTGGTTTATATGTGAATGTTTCGTTATTTTATTAAATTTTAAGCATAAAAAAACCAGCTTAATGCTGGATTCTTTATATTAACCATTATTCTATATGAGAAAAATGGTGCCCGAGGCCAGACTCGAACTGGCACGACTTGAAGGTCGGGGGATTTTAAATCCCCTGTGTCTACCGATTTCACCACTCGGGCATGAGCGCAATAATAGTAGAGCAATGCGTACTTGGCAAGTCATTATCGTGTTATTTGTAGTATTTTCATGCAAAACATTAGCTTATGTTTAAAAATAAGGCGAATTTTCTGCTTTAAAATGATTTTAATTAAAGTTTCATGCTGCTGAGATCAAATTGAAATATAGATTTTTTATTTTGAATAGAAAATAGGAAATCATGATGAAAAAATTATTGAACCGCCGTCAGCTGATTCAGTGCGCATTTGCCAGTGCTGGGGCCTTTACTTTACCAATTACTTTAACAGCCTGCGGCGGCAGTGATGATCAAAATGAAACAGCAGCGGCTGATTTACAGTTTTTGCACGGCGTTGCCAGCGGTGATCCGCTGCAGGACAAAGTGATTTTATGGACACGGGTCACGGTGGCAGATTTATCATTGCGTATAGAGCTGGAGTGGGAAATTGCATTAGACCGTGATTTTAAAAATATTCAAAACAGCGGAAAAGTGCAAACCAGCAACGCCCAAGATTTTACCGTCAAGGTGGATGCAGACAAATTAAAAGCTAATCAACGCTATTTTTATC
>NZ_RAXV01000050.1 GCF_003611465.1 Acinetobacter tianfuensis | reverse complement strand
GCATGTTTTTAAATTAATTTATTTGAGTGATTAATTTTCAAACCACAATATAATTAAGTTGTTGTTTTTACTTATTAATTAATTTTAAATTATTTTAGACCAATGACTTCAGCATTTAAGTATGCCAAAACCATAACGGTCAACTCCCTCTTAAGATATTGTTCTTCAATAAGAAAACTGTTGCTGCTCACATAGCGCATCATCGTAAACAATGTACTGTTAATAATCACAAAGGATCTATTCTTTAAAGTTTCAAAATCCCAATCTCGGTAATACCGGTTAAATAAGTACATACCCACTTCAAAAAAATGCTTTTCTAAAATCTGAGAGGCTTCCGAATTGCTATAGCTGTGCCAGCTCTTTAAGATTTCAATAAAAAAACCATGATCTGCTTTTAAAGTTTCGAAACCGAATTGAATCGTCAGTGGAATAATTTCCTGAATTTTCGCCTGCTCCTGCTCTGCGACAATCTGCTTAAGCATCAATCCTAACTGTTCAGCCTTACGCAGCAGCAGCTCTTCAACAATTTGTTCTTTATTTTCAAAATATTGATAAATTGACCCCACACTTACACCTGAACGCTCCGCAATTTTAGGTGTTGTTAAGTGACTGAGTCCTTCATGCGCAATACAATACAGCGCCGCCTCTAAGATATTCTCCACAATAAGTTTTGCACGTTGCTGCTGCGGTTTTTTTCTCATTGTTATTCCTCAATCTGCCTTTTTATATGATGCGAATTGAATGCGAATAAATATTCGTATTAATGTTTTGTTTAAGAATGAATCAGAGAAAATTACAATGCAAACGCTTTCTATGCCTAAACGCCTATCTTCTTTTGACGTTTTTAGCCAATCTAATTTCAAAACTAAAATTTTCAGTTTTCTGACCGAACAGAAACTGCAGCCCTCTTATGATGAATATCTTGCACTGAACAATGCCTTACAAAGCGGTGATCCTGCGATGGATACACTGCTGCACTGGATCATGCAAAATCCTAAACAGCATCGGCAGTATTTTGAAACAGCGCTATATCAAGGCACATCCAAACTGCCTTATGAAATTGCAGAAATCAGCACATTTTTTGAATCTGTTGAGCAAAAGCCCGCTTGGTATGATGCACAGAAAATAAATCAAGCTTTGCAATTTACTCATCGTTTAGGCATCAACAATGGCTTTGTGCTGCGGGACCTGTCACTCATGGCAGGCTATATGTTTCCCGGATTTAATCAGCCGCTGGTATTAACAGGCGCCTTAAAAAAACAAGCAGGCACTCGTCTGGCTGAAACCACAAAGTGGTGGGTGGATATTACCGAAAAAGATGGTTTTGAGCGTTTCAACAAAGGATTTACCTCAACCATTTATGTGCGCTTTATTCATTCGTTAGTGCGTTACCATTTACAAAAGTCTGAAAAGTGGGATACAGACATGTGGGGGCTGCCGATAAATCAATATGATCAGGCCATGACCAATATTGCCTTTAGCGCAGTGGTGCTCTTAGGTATTCGCGCTTTAGGCATTTTCCCCAGCCGCCAAGATGCCGGCAGTTTTCTGCATTTTTGGAAATATACCGGCTGGCTCATGGGCATTGATGAAAGATGGCTGATTGACAAAGAATCTGAAGCGCTGAAACTGATTTATTGGATGCAGTTTGCACACCCTCAATCTGATGAATCTAGCATATGCTTAGGTTCGAGCTTATCTAAAGAACCATTTGAACGGCAATATAAATATTTGCGTCCTTTACAGCAAAAACTGGCGTATCGGCAGCATCTAGAGATCACACAATTTTTTATTGGCCGCCAAAGAATGAAATCTCTAGGTTTACAGCCTCAATCTGCCTCTTGGTTTGCATACTACCTATTTGCTAAGAATTTATTTTTATACCAGGGCGCTAAAAAGTTTAAACGTCTGGATGATTTCTTGCTTAAAAATGGCCGTGAAATACAAAAAATGGGACTGGCGCTGTATAAAGAGCAAGGAACCTATTTGGCAAGCATGCATTCCTAGCCCTTTCTCAATGAACGAAGCCTAGATTTCCAAACTCTAGGCTTCTATCTTACTGCTCTAGACGATGTTTATGAATCGTCATGACCACATCACTAAACTCGGTCAAAATATAATTGACCCACAATTTACTGTACCAGTTGTATTCCGTTGAAACACGGTAATCAATGGTCAAAATAAGTTTCGTGGTTTTGGCATCTATTTTTTCCAGCTGATAGTCCGTCTTTAACAAATCGAAATACTTGCCTCCGACTTCAACATGGTCATCTAATGAGCCTTTAGGAAATGAGTTTTCATTAAATTGATAGTCCCAGCTCAGCAGATACGGCGCATGTGAGGCTTGAACACGCTCTTCAAATTTCACCCCGCGTTCCCATTGAATCGTTCTGACCATTCCTTCGGCCCGCTGTTCGGTCATGCCAAAGATCGGCTTAGGAAAGCCCATTCTGAAAATAAAGCGATCTGGCACTTCTTCAGCCTGAATAGAGCCAATATGGTTAATAGCCTTAAACACCTGTTCTTGCGGAGCATAAATAACCATTTCACGCTGTGTTTGGCCATAATTGTGTTGAGATAAATCGGGCAATGCAAAATAAAAAATTAAAGGCAATAAAGCCAAAGAGTAAATTTTAGTTGTAGGTTTCCAGAGGGTGAAGCAGATAAATCGCATCACAACCGCACCCAAAAGCAATGCTAAATAAATAATAGGCATAAGTATGACGAGGCAAATCGTACCTTCACGCAATACGATAATTGCAAAAACCAGAATCACTAACAATGCAATTCCAGAACGCTTAAATACGCCTTTTAATAAACTTTGCGGCTGATCTTTAATGACGCTGTATTCAAATAATGCTCCCAATACAATCGGAATCAGGCAAACAATCGTACTGCTCATTAAATTTTGGTCTTTGCTCGCATACAGCACAATTAAAGCAATCAGCAAACCAGCCACAATTAATGGCATTTTTTTCTTCAGGAAGCCGCGCTGTATTGAATATTCCCTTTCTAAAACCAAATGCTCAATGCTATTTTTTGCATCCGCTAAAACAACCGCATACTGATCATCTGTATATCTCAATTTATGTATTTGAAAATGCACGTAACCATGTGAATTTAGAGCTTCAACCAAATCAGTTCGGCACTTTGCGTCCCACGCTATCGTTTGAAAAACGCTATAACGATGACGCGCCAAATCTTCGAATATTTGCTTTTTCACATCTTCAGCAATCATGTTCAATTTATTGTTTATAATAAAATTTACTTATAATAAGCAATAAAATAAAGGAAGCCAAATGCTTCCTTTATTTTAAATCATTCACTTAAAACTGTTATACTGAAGGAACATTCATCCCCCCAGAAGCAAATGCTTTCTCACCTAAGCAGCAAATTAAAATTTCATACTTACACGCGCCCAATAATTACGTCCGATATTATTGAACTGTTCATCTGTCGCTAAACCTGTCCCCGCATCCCCCAGCTTATTCAAATGCTCGGTATAGGTTTTATCTAAGACATTATCAATACCTAATGACACATCTACAGCATCATTCACATGATAAGTGCCATTTAAAGAAAGCGTACCGAAACCCGCACTTTTCTTTAAATCATATCCCACAATATTACCTTGATTTGGGCTGATTCGATTCTGACCATCAACCACACGCCATAATGCACCCAAAGTATAATTATCCTGAATGTAACGTAAGTTTACCCGTGCTTCTAAAGGTGCAATCTGCGGCAATGGCATATTATCCGTGGTGTTTTCACCCCACGCATACATGGCGCTCACATCTGCTTGGATCGCATCGGTAAACTGATACCCAATCCCTGCTTCTGCACCAGCAATGGCGGCATCCACATTACGGCTATGCGCCTCCATGCCCTTCATCATTCCTGTTCCAAGCGTATAACTCGTTAAAATATAATCATTCACCAAACCAGCATAAGCCGACACCCACGAACTCAAAGCGCCATGTTGATGCTGATAGCCCATATCTAACTGAAGCGTTTTTTCCGTATCAATATGATTGAATGTATTGTTATGGCCATTACCCGATTTTGGGCTGAATAGTTCCCAATAGTCAGGCATGCGCTCGACATAACCTAAGCCAATATAAGTTTTGCCATCATCATGTTCAGGATGTGTATTTTCAAAACGGATAAAACCGCTTGTTAATGTTTTATCCAATCTACGGTTATAACCTTGATCAATTGAATCTTGCCGTTCATCTTTCACATCAACTTGATCAAATCGAACACCAGAAACCAAACGGTTTTGATCACTAAAATGATAGGTTAATTCACCAAAACCGCCAAAAGACTGGAATTCCATATCTTTAACACGTACTTGATCCTGATACGGCGACATCACACTGCCGCTGCGTTTCGAGTGCTCATTATTTTGCGTATCAAAACCCGTGATAAATTGCAGTTTATCCCACTCATGCGTTACGGCCATACGCGCATTCAAAGTCTTGCGCGCTACATTAGTTGCCATTGGCATTTTCATCATCGCTGTTGGCTTAAACTCACGCAGGCTAAAGTTATCCATGACATGATCATTAAAGCTGTAGTTCACTTGCGCTTCAATTTTTTGAATGACATCGGTGACATTTTTCTTTTCAAAACGCAGCCCCAAGCTTTCACGGGCAAACATCGAGCCATCCATGCCGCGTCCAGCATAAACCGCCTCACCATCTGCTTTGCCGCCTGTAATCTCCAGCCAAGTATCTTCATTCGGAGTCCAGCCTAAAGCTAAATCTGCATTCCAGCGCTCCCAATCAGATGGAACCGTGGCGCCATTTCCATCCTTATAACTGTCCGATACCGAACGGTTCGCATTCAGGCGAATGTATTTTTGAGCGTCACCAACTGCAGCCTCTACATTATGGTCTAAGCGCCCATAAGACCCCATGAGTATACTGGCCTGACCGCGATAGTTTTGATCTGTATCGAATTGTTCAGGCTTACGCTCAAATAGTACCGTTGCCGCGGAACCCGTATTGGCATATTGCACGGTTTGCGGGCCTTTAATCACTGAAATACGGTCATAGCTTTCAGAAGAAATATAAGAGGCGGGTGAATCCATACGGCTTGGACAAGCCCCGAGATTTTCCGTGCCATCGGTTAAAATTTTAATGCGTGAACCGAACATGCCGCGGAAGGTCACATCACCATTGGTCCCTGCACCACTTTTCACAGCACTAAAACCAACAATGCTTTTTAAATAGTCCGCGCCATCACTAGCTGGAATAGGCTGGATCGGCTGTTTAGGATCGGCATGGACAATTAAGCCATGAGCATCATTGCCGGCATGCGCTGTCACGACCATTGGCGCTAAAGTCTGTACTGGACGCAGATCTTGATTATTGTCTATCGTATTTGCCCATGCTGCTGAAGAACACACAACAGTGATCGCAGCCGCTAATGGCTGTACATAAAATTTTGGCTGAGCCATTTGTAAATCTCACTAAAAACATAAATACAACAGGGCTGGAGTCATCCAAGACCCTTCAAAGTTAAAAACGTTGATTTATGCAAAAAGCGGCGGGGCTCGTCCCTGCGGCAGCAAAAATAGGCGCTGCAGCTGAAACCAGACATGTGCAAATGTGCGGACAAATGCGATCAGACGCACCTGTATACGCACCAGCACTTCTGAGATTTTCAATTCAGGCGGCAGCACTAAATTGCCAAAGACTTTACAGTACTGACACTGATGACCTGCATCATGATCATGGCTATGCTGACCGCTGATCTGTACTTGCTCATGCTGAGCCGTATGCTGCAAATGACCGTGAATTCGATCTGAAGATGACGATAAGGAATGAGCTGAATGCTCTGTATGAGTTAAAAGTGCACGCGTGATGGTTTCACAGACCGGAGCAATTTGATATTGCTTAGGCAGCAAAGGCTGTAAAAATACAGCAATCTGTAAAAATACTGCTGTAAAAGAAAACAGCAGACCACTGCGAAAAAGCAAAGGCATACCCTTAAATAATCAGGCCCTAGTATAACAAAACCCAATCAACATTGGGTTCAGTCCTAAGGATGATTTTACAGCGCTATTTTAACCGCGTTTTACGGCAGCTTTTTCGCGGCTGCGCTGACGCTCAGCTTTTTCTATTTTTTCACGTGCGCGCTGGCGCTTCAGCGGAGATAAATAGTCGACAAACAGCTTGCCATTTAAGTGATCCATTTCATGCTGGATGCAAACAGCGAGAAGTTCATCAGCTTCCATCTCAAATGCTTGACCTTCAAGGTTAATCGCATCAATTTTTACACGTGACGGACGCTCAACTTTATCGTATATTTGAGGCACTGATAGACAGCCTTCTTCATAAGGCTGCGTTTCTTCAGTTAATGGTGTGATTTTGGGGTTAATGAACACCATAGGCTGATCTTTATTTTCAGACAGATCCATAACGATCAGCTGAATATGACGGTCAACCTGTGTCGCAGCTAAACCAATGCCCGGCGCTTCATACATGGTTTCAAACATATCTGCAGCGAGCTGACGGATTTCATCAGTCACCTCTTCGACAGGTTTTGCAATGGTACGAAGACGGGGATCCGGGAAACTTAAAATAGGTAACAAGGCCATACTGCGTCCTCAATTATGCCACTGATCAAAAAACCGAATGAAGGAATGCTTCATCAAAAAAATGTGTGTAAGATCGTTATTATAACGCAACTGCTCACATAATTTTAGGAATTATGATAATGAAAAAGGTTTTGAAGGGCATGCCATTTTTTAGTGCCTTGGGGTTTAAAAAACAGATTCTTGCGCTTGCAGTCTGTACAAGTCTTGGTCTGGGAGTCATGACTGCCGCTGAAGCTGCGCCTGCCCGCAACGTCAATCCGCCATCTTTGAAAGCTGGAGCGCCGCAAGTTTATGTGGTCAAAAAAGGCGATACGCTGTGGGATATTTCCAAAAGATTCTTAAAAAATCCGGTACGCTGGCCTGAAATTTGGGCAAGCAATAAACATGTGAAAAACCCGCACTGGATTTTCCCCGGCGACCGCCTGCTCATGTGTACTTATAACGGCAAACCGCTCATCGGCAAAGATGAGGGTGACGGCTGTGAAGGCATTATCCGCCGCTATGCTGGCGATACAAAATTGCAGCCGCAAGTGCGTGTTGAGTCCTTAAACAATTCAATTCCAGTCATCCCGCTGCAATACATCAAGCAATGGCTAGAGCGCAGCACCGTTATTGCATCAGATGCTTTAGAGCATACTCCATACATTCTTGGCGCTGCAGACCATCGCGTATTGGCCGCAGCAGGACAAACTGTATATGCGCGCGGCAACGGCATGCAGGTTGGCCAGCGTTATGCGGTTTACCGTGAAGGCGAACCGTATAATTTGACTGATGCAAACGGCAAAAAATATGTTGCCGGCCTTGAAATGACTCAAGTCGCTTCAGGCATTGCAGTACGCGGTGAAAATGATATCACCACGCTGGAACTGACTGATACATATAATCAGGAAGTACGCCGCGGTGACCGTGTGCTTCCTGAATACGACCCGATGCTGCCAACACTCTTCTACCCGACACATGCAGAAAACATCACGCCAAATGGTTCGATTGTCCGTGTGCTTGGATCTATCGGCACAGCAGCCATTCACAGCGTTGTGACAATTGACCGCGGCGCAGTTCACGGCGTACAGGCAGGTCATGTCTTTAATGTCGATGAAAAAGGCCAGATGGTTACTGACCCTAAAACACGTGAAAAAATTCAGCTGCCTGATCAGCGCACTGGCCAAATCATGGTATTTAAAACCTTTGACCAGCTGAGCTATGCTTATGTTTTAGAAAGCGAACTGCCAATTAAAATTGGCTCAAGCATCCAATCATCTGTGATGGATGACTAACCCAATATAGGATCATGTATGCTGAATCCGCTCTCACAAGCGCAAATTGAAAAAATTACCTTGTGGTATCTGGTTCAGCATTCATTATCCGGTTTCTATAAAATTCAAGAGAATTATCCCCTACTCTCTCAAGCCCTAATGCCTGATCAGCTGAGCAAATGGCAGCAGCTCGGCTTGCACAAAAGCCACTTACAGCGCTTCAAAGAATTCCATAGCCCCGAAGGGCAGCAAAAATTTCAGCAATGTTTAAATGATATTCTAAAGACTGCTGATTTTATTCTCTGTGCAGATGATCCTGCTTATCCGCCGCAATTACAGCACTATAGCGACAAACCGCCGCTCCTGTTTGGTCAAGGCCATCCTCATGCCTTGCTGCAGCCGCAAGTTGCAATTGTCGGCAGCAGAAAACCCAGCCCGCACGGCAGGCAATTGGCTTATGATTTTGCTTTTTATTTAAGTGAGCAAGGCTTTTTCATTAATAGCGGGCTTGCTCAAGGCATAGATGAAGCAGCGCATCGCGGCGGCATACAGCATCAGCGTACAATTGCAGTTATGGGCACAGGTTTGGACAGCACGTATCCAAGTCAGCATCAAAACCTGCGGCAAGATATTGCACAGCATGGCGGAGCCGTCATTACCGAATTTCTGCCTAAAACACCGCCGCTGCAGCACCATTTCCCGCGGCGCAACCGTATAGTCAGCGCATTAAGTTTAGGCATCATTGTGGCTGAAGCTAAACAGCAAAGCGGCTCTCTGATTACCGCCAAACTGGCTGCAGACCAAGGAAAAACCGTATTTGCCATTCCTGGGCATATTTACAGTGAATATCATCAAGGATGTCATCAGCTGATTCGTGAAGGCGCAATTCTGATCGATCACCCTCAGCAAGTCATTGAAGATCTAGCCTTGCCTGCACAATGGCAAAGCGCACAATTGCCTGCACAAAAAGGAACAGGCAATATTGAAATACCAGCGCACTTGCTTGCGCTATATCAGCAGTTAGATTGGACAGGTCAAGATCTCGATCAGCTCGCTGCAGCGCTTCAGACTGATGCAGCGCCGCTGACCGCAATGCTGATGGAACTGGAACTGATGGGGCTCATTCTGCAGCAAGGCGGCATGTACCTGCGTTGCCGTACTGGCAAATAGGGTTCACAATAGACCTCCAACAGTTTTACACAGGTATCCTTCAAATGATTACAACCTCTGTGGCCGAAGCGGCAGCGTGTCTGCAAAATGGACAAGTTTTAGCATACCCGACAGAGGCGGTTTGGGGCTTAGGCTGCGATCCCTTTAATGAGCAGGCTTTTTATGACATTCTGCGCTTAAAACAAAGACCTATTGAGAAAGGCGTTATCTTGCTGGCTGCCAGCATTTCACAAGTTGAACATTTGCTTCAAACTTTGCCTGACACAATGCGTCAGCAAGTCATCAGCTCTTGGACTAACCGCACACCCACTGAACGTGCAACAACATGGCTCTTGCCGGCAGGTGAGCACATTCCAAGCTGGATTAAAGGCGATCACTCTAAAGTTGCGGTACGCGTGACGACTCACCCGCTGTGTGTCGCGCTATGCAATGCCTTCAATGGCTTTATTGTATCGACCAGCGCAAACCCTGCAGGTTTAGAACCGGCCCGCTCTTTGCAAGAAGCCGCTGCATATTTCCATGCAGATTTAAATTATTTAAATGGTGACCTCGGGCTCAGCCGCGAACCCAGTAAAATTGTTGATGCAGAGTCAGGTGAAGTCATTCGCGCTTAAAGCATAAAATATTGCACGGAAGCATATTTTAGACAAAAAAAAGCTCAGCCATATAGGGATGGCCGAGCATAAAAAGGATGTGTAAATCACATCCAGAGGGTTCAGAAATCTCTGAGAAAATAATCAATCCTAAAACCTGATCACTTTCGATAAAGGTATTATGTCCTAAAACTCAAAAACTGACAAATAGATTTTTCATATCACATAACGGATTCCAAATATCTCTTATTTATAAAAAAAACAAATGATTAGTAAACTTATGTCACTATTTTTAATTATATTTTAAGAGTTTTATTCACAATTTTAATCATTTTTGGCACTCAAATTTAAAGCATTAAACGGACAAGACAATCAAAAAAAGTAAATCGTTTGTTTACTTTTCAGCCAAATTAACAATATTTTTTCTTAATTGATTGCTTCGCTGAGCAAGCAATACACCTAAAATTGTTAAACCCGTACCGAGAGTATGGTAAATCCCCCATGTTTCAGCCAGCCAAAAATAAGCGATCAGCGCGGTAAAAACAGGCATGAGATTCATAAAAATACTGGTGCGGCTAGGCCCTAAATGCTGCACGGCCATCATCCATAGCAACGGCGCAAAAATTGAGGCAAAAATACCGGCATATATCACACTGGACGCATTCTGCATATTGATGCCGTCCAGCCCCAGCCACAATACAAAAGGCAAGTGATACAGCAATGCAAAAATAATTTGTACATACAAACTGACAAAAAGCGGGAGCTGCAGCTGCCATTTTTTCAGCAAAATGCCATAAAATGCATATAAAAATACAGCAGCAAGCATAATCAAATCACCTGCGTGGCTGCCTAAATCCAACAAATTTGCCTGCTGTCCCTGTGCAATGACCAGCAGCAAACCGCATAAAGAAATGAAACAGCCAACTGCGGCATAACGGTTCGGCCATTCTTTCAACAGCAGCACTGAAACAGCAATGGTAAATACTGGCGTCAATGCATTAATGAGCCCCATATGGATAGCTGTAGTGTAATGCGCAGCGCTATAAGCCAAACCCTGATACAACACCATACCGAAAGCGGACAGCAAGGCCAACTGTTTCCAGCACTGCAGCACCAGTGCCCGATGGCGCCAAAAAGGCATGACTAGAAATGGTGTCAGCAGCACAAATGCCACCAGCCAGCGGTAAAAACTGATGCTGACGGGTGAAATAAAATCTGCTGCATATCTGGTTACAGCAATATTCAATGACCAGATGAATACGGCTGCTACGGGAAATAACAGCGCAAACTGTGCTGAACGGTTTTGCATGCGGCTTCACTGCAAAAAATAATATCTGTATTCTGAACAATGTCTGTTTTAATTTAAATATATCATTTCAGACATTTGTATCGCGCTTGCGACATCACCTGCACTGGAACGCCATGACAGCCAAACCTATAGAACAGCAAATCGAAATCTTTTCTAAATATTATAATCCTTCGGAGGCGGTCTATCCGCACAGCTGCCTATGGGGGGATTTCAACTTCTGCCTAAATGGCATATTTGAATATAACATTGAAGGCCAGCATCATTTATCACCGCCTAGTTACGGCTTATGGATTCCGCCGCAAACCGAACACTGTTCTGCGGCCATTGATGACCAGCCGATCCACTATGCCGTAATCCGTATTGCGCCTGAAGCCTGCGTTGAATTTTCAGACCGCACTGAAGTTTTAAGCATCCGTCCATTTTTTCGCGCCTTAGTTGAGGAGGCGCTGGAACTGAAGCTCAAACAGACTTCAGTTCAGCATTATCGCCATATTTTACAAGTCATTTATGATCAGCTGCTGACTGCGCCTAAACATCAGCACTATCTGCCGCAAAGCCACCATAGCCAGCTGCAGCCCGTTTTAAAAAGATTGTCTTATACCGCGGACTTTCACCTCAGTCTGCAGCAGTGCCTAAAAAATACGCACCTCAGTGAACGGCAGCTTTTACGTTTAAGCCAAATGGAACTGCAGATGAGCCTATCTGAATGGCGCAACCGCGCCAAAATTATTTATGCTCTGCAGCAGCTAAAAACAGGAACATCAATCAAAGCGCTCAGCTATCAATTGGGCTATCAGCACAGTTCAAGTTTTATTGAATTTTTCAAACGCTATACAGGCAAGACCCCTAGCCAGCTCAGAGAATAAATAAACCTGCAGCAGCTATAAGCACTCACAATATTGCATCCCAAATCAGCGCAAATATCAGAAAATACAAAATTCAGCATAAGCTGTCTGCCGCCGCCCTTGCTCTGGCTTTGATTTACCGCTACAAATGTGAAGTCAATTAAAATCATCAATAGGATAGCAGCATGGCTTCAGTTTATGGCATTTCAGTCAAACGTATTGACGGACAAGAAACAACACTTAATCAATATGCTGGCAAAGTTTTACTGCTGGTGAATGTCGCATCTAAATGCGGCCTGACACCGCAATATGAAGGCTTAGAACAGCTGTATAACGATAAAAAAGATCATGGCTTAGAAATTCTAGGTTTTCCGGCAAATAACTTTCTAGAGCAAGAACCTGGTACAGATGAAGAAATCCAGCAATTTTGCTCAATCAATTATCAGGTTGATTTCCCGTTATTTTCAAAAATTTCAGTTGCTGGCGCAGACAAACATCCGCTTTATCAAGTACTGACGCAAGCCATTCCTGAACGTATCGGTGAAGGCCCGTGGTGGGAAGACCTTGTTGAATACGGTCTCACACCGAATCCTAAACCTGAGGTGCTGTGGAACTTTGAAAAATTCCTTGTAAACAAGCAAGGCGAAGTGGTTGCCCGTTTTGCGCCAGACATCAAAGCGGATGATGCCCGCATTGTGGATGCCATTAACGCTGAATTGGCAAAATAAAATAAGCGCAGTGCAGATCAGCAAGTCTGCATTGCGCTTCCACCCCCCCCGCTCAAAATAAAAACCTTTACTCACCTGCTGCGCAAACCATCCAGCGCTTGATTGCCTAATTTAGAAATTACCGCTTTTTTTTGTTACTGCATTGTGTCTATTCATTTTTAATTCATGTTTTTAACCCATATTAAACATGAAAGACTTTCTTTTATTTTTTTAGCAATATTTTTGGATAGTTCAATCCTATGAAAAAACTCTTACAAGGCGCTTTGCTCCCATTTGCCATTTTCGCTTCAGGCATGCTTTTGCTCGGCTGCGATCAAGCCCAGCAATCAGCCTCTCAAGAGCAAGAAGTCACTCAAAGCACTGAACAAGAAAATTCAAATACACAAGCTGCAGCAGAAAATCAGCAGGCCAGCGCACCCTTAAAACAAGGCAGCATGTTCTATATCATCCGTGATGTCGCGGAACTGCAGCTTCGTACCAGTGATTACACTGAAAAGCTGAAACAAACCCAGTCTGAGCTGCAGCAAGCTGTCAATGTTCAAAACCATGAACAGCTGCAGCAGGCAGCAGCTCAATTAGAACAGCAGCTGAAAGATTTTGATCAGGCACTCAATAGCCTCCAGCTCAAAACTCAGGAAATTTCCGACATCCGCCAAAAAATTATGGATGCCAATCAACAGGTGCTGAACTCTCCGTTCTTAAACGGCCAAGTAGATATCAGCAAAATTGACTTCCAAAAAATTGAACAGCAGATGGGCAATATTCAAGGTGAAATGCTGAAACTGGCGGCCATGCTGGTCACTCAAAATAATGAACAAACTAAGAATACAGCTGAAAATGCTGAGTAATTTTCCAGCATAGGCTGTACGTATTTATACAGTTCATTTACAGACCAAATCAGTATTCTCTCATACATTAAAACTTAGCCGCCGCATAATAAAAGAGAGAATGCTGACATGATCAATGCTGTAATTTATACAATTAGCCCGATTACTTTCAGACTAGATCTAAAAGACCCTTTTATTTTTACAGCACACCATATAGATCATTTCCCTAAAGCCAATGCAGACATGAGCCCCCTGACACCTGCTATAAATTTTGAAACCATCACCTTAGTTGAACAAGGCTATGTCGATCACTTCGACTCTTTAGGAAATGGCGGACGCTATGCTGCTGGCGATGTGCAATGGCTCAGTACAGGCAGCGGCATAGAACACTGCGAAATGTTTCCGCTGCTGCATGAAGATAAAGAAAATCCTTTTGAGCTGTTTCA
Organism: Acinetobacter tianfuensis; assembly: GCF_003611465.1. Lineage (GTDB taxonomy): Bacteria > Pseudomonadota > Gammaproteobacteria > Pseudomonadales > Moraxellaceae > Acinetobacter > Acinetobacter tianfuensis. Next base: position 2,083 of record NZ_RAXV01000050.1, on the reverse strand, counting down.
AATTTGGTTCAACTCTTCCGCTGAACAGAAAAAACAGCCTGCTGACTATAAAATGTTTTGGCGCGAAGAAATTCCGCATGTTTTCATCAATGACAGTGCTGGACGTACAGCAGATATCCGTGTGATTTCAGGAAGTTTCCACAATACCGAAGCGCTTTCACGTCCGCCGCACTCATGGGCTGCGGCCAAAGAAAATCGGGTCAACATTTATCTCATCACGCTGCCTCCTGAAACCGAACTGACCATTCCTGCAGCCAGTACAACAGCTGCACGTTTTGCTTATTTTTACCAAGGCAAAAGCTTAAATATAAATGGCGCTGAACTGAATCAAAAGGATTTAGCTGAACTCAAATCTGATGCCGATATTTCCCTTAAAGCCGGCTTGCTCGAAGCGCGTATTCTTTGGCTTGAAGGCGAACCGATTGGTGAACCTGCCGCAATGCGCGGCCCCTTTGTACTCAACAGTAATGAAGAGCTGGATGCAGCGTTCAAACGCTACCGCGAAACACAATTTGGTGAATGGCCTTGGCCTAGCCCTGCGCCAGTCTTTGCCCGCAACCAGCCGCGTTTTGCCAGCTATGATGGCGGGCAGCGCAAAGAGTTTCCTGAACAGCTTGCATAAGCACGCTAAAGTTTTTCCTGCTTTGCAGCAGACCGAATATTGCACGCAGGATCTTGCCCTAATGCACGGCGGATATCCTGCTGAAAACGCTGCTGCGCAAAACGGTACTGTTTCGGTACAAACAGCGTGATACGGGTTCTGCCATCTGCAAGCCCCTCAACTGTCGTTTTATGCAAATATGCCCCGCCGCGGGTACGTGCAAACAGCGTGCCTAAAGCAATAAACTCTTCCAGCTTATGATCTGTAAAAACAAAGGCTTCTTCAGAGGTAAATGCAATACAGCGCTGGTAAGCTTGCCTTAGATTTAAATAAGCTTGCTGATAATGAATATCTGCTTCTGCGCTCAGTCCATTCTTATAAGCATTTGCCGCCAAAGCATACATATACTTTTTATTTCTCATTATTTTTTTATTCTAAATTTCAAACAGCACGTAGTTTAAACCTCATATGAGTATTGAAGCAATCTGCAGCCAATACATCTTGCTTTCACTATTTTTCTAAGCTCATATTGCGCCAAGTAATTCTTTCCCCCCTATGCATTGGACAGATTGTGCAGCTAAATGCCGTATGCTTTAATATTAAATATAACCATTATTCAAGAAGCTGAACATGCAGCTGATTATTTTCACAGGTGTGCAAGCCGCAGGAAAATCAAGTTTTTATCTTTTAAATTTAGCGCACAGTCATTTGCGGATTAATTTGGATATGCTGAAAACTCGGCACCGCGAAAATATGATTTTTGAAGCGTGTTTAGCATCTAAAACTAAAACGGTAATCGACAATACCAACCCCACCAAAGCAGACCGAGCACGTTATATTCAACGTGCAAAAGACGCGGGTTTTGAAGTCATTTCTTATTATTTTGAAACCGATTTAAACAGCACTTTGGAGCGAAATAGCTGCCGTGAAGGTAAAGCAAATATTCCTGAAATTGGGATAAGAGCAACCTATAGGAAGTTAGAAATTCCCTGCTATGAAGAAGGTTTTACTGAAATTTTTAAAATTAAAATTATTGCAAATGGTGAATATTCAATCCTAGCAATGAGTCCATAAACTGATTATTCAGATTTTTGCTGCTGCTGCCATGCTTTAAACGCATCTTGCATAGCTTGCCGTTCATACGGTTTGACTAAACGGTTTTCCAAAGCACTAAAATCACCTCTATAGGTTGCAGCCACCATCTCTTTGGCCAACTCTTGAATGCTGACACGGCCACGATGCTCATATTGCTGCACTTCTTCGTGGGTCAATTCCACATCCCAGCACGACACCACCGAACTCATATCGACCGCAATACTTAAATAGTATTGCTCAAAGTCTTGGTAAAGTTCCCAAAAGTGAGGTTCATAAGCGATGAGGTTCATAAGCTAGTGTGAGATAGTTGAATTTAATTAGAATAAATCAAAACATGAATAAAATACATGCAACTTTAGATTGATCAGTTTTTTCAAATACTTTAGG
>NZ_RAXV01000005.1 GCF_003611465.1 Acinetobacter tianfuensis | reverse complement strand
TTCATACATAATAAGTGTCTACAAAATAGGTGGCTATTCAAGTTAGTAACTACTCTACTTAAGCCTTAAGAAAGCTAGTCTGTATATAACCAACGGACGAATTTACCATCTTCATCATAGAGTTTATGAGCTAATGCGTAAGGGCAATGTATCAAGAAATACCACCCTAGATAGTTATTTTTTTGATCCATTTGATGGATAGCAAAACTACCAATCCAAACTTGTTGTAGCTGTTCAATTTGTTCTTGTGGGCTTCCAAGCAGTAACTCTCCATCTCTAGATGGATCTTCACCATTCAAATTATGAAATAAGGAAATATCACCACTTTCTAACAGGATTTTTAGAACTTTGAAGAAGGATACATCTTGTCCATATTCGAGCTTAACCTTTGGATCTATTTCTTTAAGAAAGTTACCACACAAATAAAATAAATCATCTAAACCTTCCTTAAACTCATATTCATGAAAGGTTTTAAGGATTAACTCCAATTGCTTCATTAAAATGGATGCTCCAAAATATTTAAAAATTAAGAATTTCTAAAATTAACATAATACACGTTATACGAAATTCTATTTTTTATTTCATATAAATCATAAATTTATACCGATGTAAAAAGCCCAATCATCACCGATTGGGCTTTTTGAATGATTTATCACGTTCCACGATTAATGCTTAACCAATGTTCCACGTTTTTAATTAGGCATATTCAACAGTACGCTCAGCCATCAATAATGAAAAAACAAAAAATGTTTCTTGCATCACTCCGCAGCTTCATTGGTTACACGTAAAACCTCTTCCATCGTGGTTTTACCCGCCAAAACTTTACGCAGACCATCATCACGGATTGAACTCGCATCACGGCGCGCATAATTTTCCAATTCATATTCTGCAGCATTGCCATGAATTAAACGGCGCATTTGCTCATCTACAGGCACAATTTCATATATTGCGGTACGGCCAGAAAAACCAATATGTGAACAGTGATCACAGCCCTTTGGCTCAGGCAATTTCAAATCAGCTTCCTGACCCACCGTTTTAAATACTTCTTTTTCAAAAGCATCCGCTTCACGCCACGTATGACAATGCGGGCACAACGTCCGTACCAAACGCTGCGCGATTACCCCAATGAGCGAACTGGCTAAAAGGAAAGGCTCAATCCCCATATCTTTGAGACGGGTTACGGCGCCAATGGCAGTATTGGTATGCAGTGTCGACAGCACCAAATGACCTGTAAGCGAAGCTTGAACGGCAATTTCAGCCGTTTCCAAATCACGGATCTCCCCCACCATCACTACATCAGGGTCTTGGCGCAGCATCGCTTTTAATGCGCGGGCAAATGTCATATCTACTTTGGTATTGACTTGCGTTTGCCCAATGCCTTCCAATTGATATTCAATTGGGTCTTCGGCAGTCAAAATATTTTTAGAGCCGTCATTTAAATCAGAAAGCGCCGCATATAAGGTCGTAGTTTTACCTGAACCCGTTGGACCCGTCACCAAAATAATGCCGTGCGGACGGTGTACCAGCTGCGTTAAACGCGCATAGTCATTTTGCATTAAGCCCAAGTGGCTCATATTCAAACGCCCAGCCTGTTTATCTAACAGACGCATTACCACGCGCTCACCATAAGATGACGGCAAGGTCGATACACGGACATCCACTTCACGGCCGGCCAAGCGCAGTGAAATACGGCCATCTTGCGGAATACGTTTTTCTGCAATATCCAATTTTGCCATGACTTTAATACGCGAAACCAAAAGCGGTGCAAGTTCACGGCGCGGCTGCACAATTTCACGCAGCTGACCATCCACACGCAGGCGTACAGAAAGTTTCTTTTCAAACGATTCAATATGAATATCCGATGCGCTGACACGGATGGCTTCGGACAATAAGGCATTAATCAGACGCACAATAGGGGCATCATCTTCTTGATCCATCAAGTCTTCAGCTTCAGGGACTGAATCGGCAAGGCTGAGTAAATCAGGATGATCTTCCAAACCTGCCGCCACTTGCTGTGATTCGCCAGTATCGCCAGCAAAACTTGAACTGAGCAGCTGATTAAATTCTTGCTCTGTGCATAATTGGTATTGGGCCGAATGGCCTAAATAACGCCTTGCCTCCTGCAATGCCAGCAGCGGCGTGCTTTCACGGCGTACAATAAATGCCTGTTCACCCTCATAACGAAGTAAAACGCCATGACGCTTAGCAAAACTATATGGTATTTGTAATTGTTTAAGTACTTGCATCAATGTTTTTTATGATGAATAAAATTATTTTGAGTGTACTCTAAGCATATGACAGCGTGAAGTCTGTTTTTTCAGCTTTTATCGATATAGGAAATCAAACCATTGTCTTTAGTAAGTGATGTACTGGAAACAGAAACACCCAAAATGAAATGGTGGGGTGAACAGCACTTTGATTTGAACCGCCCAAAGTCGTGGCAGTTCGGCTCACTGCTGTTCCGCTTAAGCCGAGGCCTGCAAGAATGGCGTATGGAATACCACCGTCCTGCGGTGCAATATGACTATGAACAGCAGTGGCATGCCATTGATGATCCTGAGTTTTCATTTCCATCGCCTGTGCATATTGAACGCTATATGTTTAAAAACACACATGAAGACATTCAAATTATGCCGCGTTTAGCAGACCGCTCAGTGGTGATCCGCCCCGTTGACCCGATTTATATTCCGGCAGGACAGCGCGGTACACTGTATATCAGTACGCCTCTATGGGTCGCAGGCTTTGTCAGCGGTCAAAAAGAGCCGCTGTTTGATATACCGGTGATTCTGCCTAAAGATACTTGGTTTGGCCCAAACCACCGTACTGGCGAAATTTGTTATGCCACAGCAGTAGACGGCAGAACAGATTTGCATCAGCTCAAAATCCGCGCTTTTCGTGCTGTCACTCCTATTGAGTTTCATAACACCAGCCATGAACAGCTGCGCTTTGACCGTATGAATGTGCCCGTGCCCGCTTTGCCGTTATTTTATAGTGAAAGCACAGGCAGGCTCTGGACTTCACAAATTAAAGTGCTGCATGAAGGTATTGACCGCCCGCCGCGCATCCGTATTGAAAACCGGACACCGCCGCAAGCGGGTGAAGTCATCTATGTGCATCCGCCGCGTGTACCTGCAGGTGCATTATTTAATATGTTTGAATCACTGTTCTAAGGGGAAATAATGCCGAACAACAGTATTTCCGCAGAAGTGACCAACAGCCTGACAGGTATTTTTAAAAACATTAATACCGATAGGCTGACTGAAATCGCTGTTGCAATCATTTTAGCAATCATCGGCTTTTTAATTGCGCGCTTTATATCAAATGCCTTTATCCGCACCATCGGCTCACGCTTTAACGAGCATCAACGCTTGGTTTGGCGGCGGGGTATTTTTTATTTTATTTTCATGATTTTTGTCATGGCAAGCTTGAAAGAAGCAGGGTTTAAACTCAGCGTCTTTTTAGGCGCGGCAGGTATTTTAACCGTAGCGCTGGGCTTTGCATCTCAGACATCGGCATCCAACCTGATCAGCGGTATCTTCCTTATTGGCGAAGGTTCATTTGAAATCGGCGATACCATTCAAATCACCCTGATCCGCGGCCATACTATTGAAGGCGAAGTGATCTCGATTGACCTGCTTTCTGTTAAGCTGCTGACTCAAGATAATGTCTATGTGCGGCTGCCCAATGAACAGCTGATCCGGGCGCCCGTGCATAACCTGTCAAAATTTCCGATACGGCGTATTCCTATTACGCTGGCGATTAATTTTCATGAGGACATTATCAAAGTCCGTGAAGTGCTGCTGGATGTTGCGCAAAAATATCCATTGGTCTTAGCTGATCCTAAACCTGCAGTCACGGTAACGGCTTTCCGTGAATCATCCATTGAGCTGCTGTTTGCAGTTTGGTGCCAGCAGGAAAACTTCTTAAAAGTACGCGATGAAATGCAAGAACGTATTCGTAACGGTTTTGTCGATAATCAAATTGAAATTCCTGTACCGAAGATGGGCTTTGTAGACCGCCCTGCTCAATCGCCATTGCAAAATGAAGAGCTAGATCAGTATGCCAACGCGCAAGCGCTGAAACGTGAACCAAATTTAAAATAAAACGAGTGAATAACTTGCGCATAAAAAGCCCGCTTTATACAGCGGGCTTTTTTTTACTTGTCTAAGATGCCATCTTCACCTTCTGGCATAGGCGCAATATAAGCGATAACCAGCATGACAAAACCTGCACCCAAAAACGAAATCACTCGCGTGAGGGTCCCGATATGCGATAAATCAAACAGTATCAATTTCAAGGTCACTAAAACTAAAATACTGCCGCCAAAAATCCAGAGTGAACGCAAATGACGTTTGGCCGCCAAGAGCATGCAAACAAAAGCCAAGCTCACCCAAAGCAGCGTAAAGCTGAGCTGTACTGCAGCATTGTCCCAAATTTGCCATTCGTTATAAGGCGTTCCGAAATAAACATGCAGCGCCCGCAGTACAATGTAGCTGCTGAGCCACAACAGCCCCAGCACCATCAAAATCGCGCCCATACTGCGCTCAAGCCCAGCCTTCATCTGTACATTCAGCATCCAGATCAATCCAGCCAGCATGGCGATACTGACGGCATCAAATGGATTCAGCACAGGCAGCACATAGCCTATAAATGCCTGCTGGCTGAAAATTTGCGAACAGATGATCCATAGCAGCATCAGCACTAAAGTACTTCTGGCCTGCCACAGCATTTTCCAGCCGCTCTGCTCTGGCTGTTTATAGCACCAGTATGCAAACAGCAGCGGTAAGATTACTGTGCTGATATACGGCATTGACGCAATGAGCGTCGCACTGGCAATGGCTAAGCTGGACATAGCACCCAAGCTGACCCATTCTTTTTCCTCTTTGACACCCAGCACCGGCCTTAACCACAGCACAAACAGCATCAGACCTAAAATACCCATCCCGATTCGGTCCGACAAATGTATCCACTGAACTATGCCGTCACGGCTGAAATCCAGCAGCATATACAGCGCTGTGCCGTACAGCGGCAGCAAGCCAATCCATTTTGGCAGCAGCCATGACCATTCAGCTTTCCGAAAGATCAGCCACTCATTGCTCAACACATACAGCGCAGCAATGCAAAGTAAGCAATACATCACTTGGCTTTGACCGTCGATCACATCCAGCAGCTGCACAAACAGCACCATGGTCACTGTCAGCATTTGCAGACAGAAAAAAATAACTGCAGCGGCGCTCAGCTGCTGACGGAGCTGCGGACAGCTGTTTGCCAGCACTACTGTTGCTCCATAGCTGATGCACAGCACCCAATATACAGGGCTAGGAAATACATTCAGTATGCTGAAATAGTACAGTGCAGAACAGCCTGCCATGGTCAGCAGCCCCATGCCGACATAACGGCTAATGGCTGACCGCCTATATAAAGCATAGATAAAGATCACAGCGCCTTCCACTGCCCAGCCTGCCGCGCTCCATTCTTTTTGCAGCAAAATTGGCGGAATGAAAGCCATGAAAATCAGCATCAGGCTTAAGTAGCTTTGTGAAATTATGCCAATAGATTGATTGCGTTTTGACAGTCCATACAGCACTGCAAATAGCCCAGCAAAACTCAGGCTGAAAGCCGCTTGCCGTAACGATTCATCAAAATACATCCAATATAAAAATATATAACTGACAATCGGCGCACCAAAGATCAGCGCCACATCTAAAATTGGCTTGAGCTGAAAATGGCTGAGATTGTCTTTGGCTAGCAGCTGGCTGAAACGAAAACCCAGCCAAATAAAGATGGCTGCATGCGCATAGATCAGCAGCGTTAAAGCAGCGCGCTCTTCTTCACTGCCGCGGTAAACGGCGTATGAGCCGCCCGCCAGCACTGTCATTAAAAATGCAATTTGATTTAAGAATTTCCATGGCCGCAGTGTGCTCAGCACCGTAACAGCTGCATTCACCGCCAAATAATAGGCCATGAATTCAACAGCAGTCGCATTGCGTACAGGCAAGGTAAATGGCGCAATATAAGCGATGAACATCGCCATTAACGCCAGTTCTATACTTTGCTGTTTTAAGCTCAGCCAAATGGCCACCGCCAAAATTAAGCCAAAGCACAGACTTGCCGCAGCCAAGCTAGGCAGCACCTGATTGTAATAGGCAAAAAATAGTGTCAGCGACAGGCTAGCCAGCCCCAAGCCTTCAAGCGCCAATGCAAAACCGCGGTTTTTCTGCTGCAGTGAATAGCCCAGTACCGTCACCGCTATACTGACCGCAGCGACCAGCAGCAGCTTAAATACCAGACTGAGCTGCCAATGTTCAGTAGCAAAACGCAGCAGCAGCACAATCCCAATAACTAAAACTGCAATTGCAGCTTTGAGCACTGGATTACCTTTAAACAGCCACAGTTTCAGCTGATCGATTAACCCAATTTCTGCAGCCGGCTCTGCAGCAGTTACAGCGGCTATAGACTGATCTGTACGGGCCAACTCTGGCGCAGCATAGTGCTGCAGGTGATATTGCAAAGAAAATAACTGCCGCTCCAGCCTTTTCAGTCCGCGCAGAAAAAAGAAGATCCATGCACTCAGCCCTAAAGCAGTTAAAAAACCCACCCCGCCAATACTGCCGATTAATGCAATGATGGACGAAATATATAAAGGCGCTTTAGAACTCGGCTGCAGCTGGACACCTGCTTGCTGCGCGAGTAAATCTGCCGGTTTTTGCAAATCATCGACATAATGCATCACACTGATGGCAAATACTGCACCGCACAAATAACTGACAATTTTTAAATCTGTAAACCATAAGCCTGTGCCTGCAATAATCAGCGTCAGCAGCCACATCATTCGAATTTCATTCTGCCCTTTCAGCATACCTGCTTCGCTCTTTTCTTTTGAACTGATCATACCCCAGCTGACACTGCATAATCTTTATGTTTATCAGATATTCGGTAAGCTCCTGAAAACATCAAGCTTCAGCGCGGACTGAAAAAATCACGTACAATGAAAAGGTTTTTAGGATGAGGAAAGTTTCGATGCCGCCATTTGTCTTGGTCGATGGGTCTTATTTTTTATTTCGCGCGTTTCACGCAGTACCCCCTTTAACCACGTCAACAGGTCTGCACACCAATGCAGTCCGCGGTGCGATTTCGGCTATTCAAAAATTGATGCGCCGTATACAGCCGACGCATATGGCCGTGATTTTTGACACGCCAGAGCCGACTTTCCGTCATGAACTGTCACCCATTTATAAAGGTGACCGTCCGAGCATGCCAGCTGAACTGGCTGAACAAATTCCTTATCTGCATGCACTGATCCGCGCATTGGGTATTCCGCTGCACATGCTGCCGGGCGCTGAAGCCGATGACATCATTGGCACATTGGCAAAACGCGCTGAAGCTGCCGGTCATCAGGTGCTAATCTCGACCGGCGACAAAGACATGGCGCAGCTGGTCACAGACAAAGTAACACTGGAAGACAGCTTTAAAGAAAAGCCATTGGATGTTAACGGCGTCTTTGAAAAATTCGGCGTATGGCCAAATCAAATCATTGACTACCTGACCCTTATGGGCGATGCCTCCGACGGCATTATGGGGGTTCCGGGTGTCGGCGCAAAAACCGCGGCTAAACTGCTGACTGAATATGGCTCAATTGGCGGCATTTTAGAAAATGTCGATAAAATTAAAGGCAAAGTCGGTCAAAACATCAAAGACAGCGTAGAAGGCATTGCGCTGGATCACCAGCTGGCAAGTATCGTTTGCGACCTCGACATGGGCCTTGAATATGAAGACCTGAAACTGACTGATCCAAATGTCGAACAGCTGCGCAGCTTATATACAGAATTAGAATTCCGTAATCAGCTGCAGTCACTGGATCATCCAAATAATCCGAACAATGCTGTATACAAACAAAGTACTAAAGCTGCGGTTCAAGCGCCTGAAGCGGCGCCTGCCGGCATTGAAACAGAAGATCAGGCCACCCTTACCAGTACAGACGATGTTTTAGGTGAAGCGGCTTATCATACGGTACTGAACCAAGCAGACTGGGATGCTTTATTGAAGCGCCTGAATACAGAAAAACGTTTTGCATTTGATACAGAAACCACAAGTTTAGATTACCGCGTTGCGCAAATTGTCGGCTTCTCGGTTGCTTTTGATGGCAAAGATGCTTATTACGTACCTGTCGCACACGATTATGAAGGCGCACCGCAGCAGCTTGACCGTGACACGGTTCTAACCCAGATTAAACCGATTTTAGAAGATGCTTCCGTACAGAAGATTGGCCATCACCTCAAATATGATGCGCATGTGCTGGAAAATCACGGTATTGAACTGAAAGGCTGGTACTTTGACACCATGCTGGCGTCATATGTACTGAACTCTGTCGCCACCCGTCACGGCATGGACGATGTTGCACGTTTATATCTCAGCCATTTAACCACCACTTATGAACAAGTTGCGGGTAAAGGCGCGAAGCAAAAAACCTTCAATCAGATTGAACTTGAAACTGCCGCCCACTATGCGGCTGAAGATGCGCACGTCACTTACCGTCTATATGAAGTATTAGATGCAAAACTGCAAAAGCATCCTGAACTCATCAATATTCTGCACAATGTAGAAATGCCCGTGACGCGTGTACTGACCATGATGGAAGAAAACGGCATTGAGCTGAATTTAGAATTCCTTGATCAGTTAAGTGTTGAATTTGCAAACACCATGCAAGATTTGGAAAATCAAATTACCGAGCTTGCAGGACAGTCATTTAATGTCAGCTCACCGAAGCAAGTCGGTGAAATCCTATTTGAAAAATTAGGCTTAAAAGGCGGTAAGAAAACCTCGACGGGACAATACAGCACCAGCGAAAGCGTACTGGAAAAAATCGAGCATCCAATTACCGACTTGATTTTAGAATACCGCGGCCTGTCTAAGCTGAAAAGCACTTACACTGACGGCCTGCTGAAACAAGCCAACAATGATACGCACCGTGTACACACCAGCTACCATCAGGCGCTGACTGCAACTGGCCGCTTATCATCAACCGATCCGAACTTGCAAAACATACCTGTACGTGAAGATATTGGCCGTCAAATCCGTAAAGCCTTTGTTGCCCCTAAAGGCCGTGTGCTGCTGGCAGCCGATTACTCGCAAATTGAACTGCGTTTAATGGCGCATTTTTCACAAGACCATGCTTTGGCAGATGCCTTCAATAATGGTCAAGACGTACACCGCCGTACAGCTGCTGAAGTGCTTGGCATTCCATTAGATGACGTGACCAGCAATCAGCGCCGCCAAGCCAAAGCCGTTAACTTCGGCCTGCTTTACGGCATGTCTGAATTTGGTTTAACGCGTCAGCTGGGCTTCAGCCGTGAAGAGTCCCGCAGCTATATCGCGAAATATTTCCAGCGCTACCCTGGTGTTCTTGACTATATGGAACGTACCCGCCAAGTTGCCCGCGAACAAGGCTTTGTTGAAACCATTTTAGGCCGCCGTCTGTACACGCCAGATATCATGGCCAGCAATAAAATGGTTAAGCAAGGTGCAGAACGCGCTGCTATTAATGCGCCGCTGCAAGGCTCAGCTGCCGACATCATTAAAATGGCGATGATTGAAGTAGAAAAAATGCTGCCAAAAGATCAAGCCAAAATGCTTCTGCAAGTGCACGATGAATTGGTCTTTGAAGTCGATGAAGCGATTGCTGATGAATTAGCCGTGAAATTGGCCGAGGTGATGCAGTCTGTACTGAAAATCTCTGTTCCGCTGGTGGTTGAAGTCGGTAAAGGCTTGAACTGGGATGAAGCGCATTAAGAGCTTGCATCTAATAAGAGTGTTCCCTCTCCTTATAGGAGAGATTCTCTACCAAAATAAACACACACTGTGACAAATATTCAGCCATAAAAAAGGACTCAATCGAGTCCTTTTTATGGCTTTGAGCGTACTGAACTTATAAGCCAGTCAACAGCACAATCGCCACTTCTTTCATAATCATTTCGACAATAATTAACGCCAAAATAGCCATAATTGGAGAAAGATCAATCATGCCCATATTCGGCATAATACGGCGGAACGGCGCAAGCAAAGGCTCTGCCAGCTCTTGAACCACTTCGATATAAGGCGAACGTGACTGCGTAAACATCACTACCCAGCTCAAAATAATGGTCGCAAAAATTAAATAGCGGCAGAAACGGATCAAGTCCTGAATCATCGTCACAAACGTGATAATCAGCAGGTGTACTGGACTGCTGAGCGATGCGCCAGACAAATGCATTAAACCGAACATTTTTAAAATGTAGAGAATAATCAGCAGCACCAATGCAGCCGTATTTACTCTGCCCTTTCCAACTGTGGGAAAAATACGGCTGAACATATCAACAATTTTAGTGGCTTTTGCAGTCGACAATACAACTGGGTTGTATGGACTAACCGCTGCCAGCTGCATTAAAAATCTGAAAAATACGAGCAAAATTGCGACGTTAATGATAATGCCAAAAATTAGCGCAGAATTTGCACCCATACTTGAACGTTCCTAAATTAAATTACTTAATACTGTCACTGAGTTCTTGCGCTAACTGCTGGCTGCGTTTTTGCGCAGCAGCCAAAGCCGCTTGAATGTTTTGTGAAATATGCGCGTGATCAAAAACTTCAATCGCAGCCTGTGTCGTGCCATTTGGCGAAGTGACATTTTTACGCAGCTCACTTGGGCTATAAGGGCTGGTAATCGCCATTTGCGCAGCGCCAAGCGCCGTCTGCAAAGTTAAATCCATCGCCACTTTTTCATCTAAGCCCAGATTTTTACCCGCACGGATCATGCTTTCCATCATATAGAAGAAGTAAGCAGGGCCAGAACCGGATACAGCGGTCACAGCATCAATTTGCGACTCAGTGTTTACCCAAATCGTTAAGCCCGTAGAACCTAAAACTTGGCTTGCAAGCTCACGGTCTGCCGCCGCTACATCCGCATTTGCATACAAGCCATGCGCGCCGGTCTGCACCAATGCAGGTGTATTCGGCATCACGCGGACAATGCGGTTTGTCCCTAACAAGCCTGCAATGGTTTGAATTTCTGCGCCAGCCACAATTGAAATCACCAGTTTGTCATCCAGCAAACCTTTCAGCGGTTTTAATACTTGAGCCAAAACCTGCGGTTTTACAGCAAATAGAACGATGTCTGCATCACGGATCGCGGCCGCGTTATCATCCGTCACATTCACTTCTTTTTCGGCTAAAAGCTCACGGACTTTTTCCACAGGATCTGCAACAGTTACCCGTGTAGGCGGCAAGCCGCGAGTCACTAACCCGCCAATCAAAGCTTGCGCCATGTTGCCGCCGCCAATAAAAGTAATATTGCTGTTCAATACTGCGCTCATGATTCCAATCCGCTTGTGCTGTTTTTCACTGAAAAATTTAATGCTGGCTGCCAGCCTTGCGCCACACAATAGGGTGACTCAGCAAGCCAAAAGCCTTTAGGCGTAAAAACACCTAGCATAACATTATCTATGCTTAATATTTGAATTGTATGACGCTGCCAAGGAAAAATTTGTGCCTGCTGTATTGCTTTTTTTAGAGGCCAAGTTCCTACACGCCCATGCAAGTGAATTTTTTCACCGCCTCGCCGTGTACTTAACTTCAACTCTTTCTCCAGCAGCGTATAAGACAGTCCCATGCTGTCAGCCATTTGCTGAATAACAAAATCACCCGCTAAAAGATGCAATGTCTGATGCGACGCCAAATTCCGCAGCTGTATTTGATTTGCCTGTACAGTCTGCTGCGCCTGCAAATACTCCGCTTTTGGCAAACGGTGAAGCTGCTCAGCAAACCGTACATAATAGTTTCCATTCCAATGCAAGGCAGCCTGCGCATCTGCTTTGGCCTCTATGACTTCATGAACGATACGCTGCACCATGTCAAATGAAGGACGGTACTGACTCTGCCCTTTCATCCAGTGCGATAACAGCTGACGGCGTCTAGGCTGCGACAATTTAGCCAATTCATGCAGCTGAATACATTCAAATGTTCCACATGAAACCATGTCCTGCGCCAGCACATCAGATAAAATATCTTCAGCATCCTGCATGAGATAACTGGTGCGGCTGATTGCCTGCTGCATTTTAGGATAGCGCGACTGCAGTACTGGCCACAGCGTTTCTCTGCACCACGCCCGGTCATATTGGGTATCTTGATTGGTGGGATCTTCGATATTCTGGATATGCAAATCTGCCGCCCATTGGCAAATTTGTTCACGGCTGATATCTAACAGCGGACGCCAAATTGTGACATGCTCACGCTGATCGACCGCCTGCATGGCCGCTAAACCATGAATGCCAGCACCAGATAAAAGGCGCAATATGAGGGTTTCTGCCTGATCCTGCTGATGATGGGCCAATACAAGAACTTCATTGCCTGCTAAATGCTGCTGATAAGCCTGATACCGCGCATTGCGCGCCTGATCTTCTAAATTGCCTGCTGCAACATGGACTGGCTGAATAATGCATGGAATATTGCGCAGCTGGCACTGCTCTGAAACAAATGCCCCCCAAGCCGCGCTGCCCGCCTGAAGCTGATGATCAATATAAATTGCACGGATTTTTTCAGGACACAGCACAGACATTAAATGCAGCAGAAGCATGGAATCCATGCCGCCGCTGCATCCAATTAAAAATTGAGTCTGTGCTGAGAAAGACTGGAGCTGACTTAAGAAGCCAGTCCTAAATTGCTGCTGCCAAACTTCATTAAACGTTGATAACGCGCTTCGCATCGTTCATTTGCATCCAGTGAATGCAGTTCTTCCAGCGCTTCTTTCAGAACCGCTTTCAGATTTTGCATAACCTGCTCAGGCTGCAAGTGTGCGCCTTCGCCTTCATCTACCACATATTCCACAATACCAATTTGCTTCAGTTTTTCTGCAGTTAAAGCCAATGCCTCACTTGCCTGCTCCGCCTTTTCTGCTGTTTTCCATAAAATAGATGCACAGCCTTCTGGCGAAATCACTGAATAAATACTGTGAGACAGCATTGCTACACGGTCTGCCACACCAATGCCTAAAGCGCCGCCTGAACCGCCTTCACCCAATACCGTTGCAATAACAGGCACTTTTAGACTCGACATTTGCGCAAGGCTGGTCGCAATGGCTTCAGCTTGGCCGCGTTCTTCTGCGCCCACACCCGGGTATGCGCCCATAGTATCAATAAAAGTAAATACCGGCAGGCCAAAACGCTCAGCCATTGACATTAAACGCTGCGCTTTACGGTAGCCTTCCGGGTTACTCATACCGAAATTGTGTTGCAATTTCTCACGTGTACTGCGTCCGCGGTGCTGACCAATCACCATCACTGGCTGACCATCTAAACGCGCTAATCCGCCAAGCATTGCTCCATCATCACCAAATAAACGGTCACCGTGCAGTGCGTCAAATTCAGTAAAAATTTCACTTACATAATCCAAAAATTGCGGACGCTCAGGATGACGTGCAATTTGAACTGTTTTCCAAGCTTTTGATTGAGCTGCTTTATTTTTCATAGGTCGACCATTATCCCTAAATTAACCAGATCTGTTAATCGATAAATTGTTCCGACTGAATATTCAATTCAATATCCCAATGCTTAAACTGCGCCTGCTCATCATGCAGGTCAGCAACAAGCAATGGCCATTGTTTGGCATCACCAGAAACGCTTAGCTGCCATTGTTGCGCATTGAGTGCGGTCAATTCAATGGCAGGAAGCATCTCATCACTGCGGCTGTGATTCAGTAAAACGGCTAAACGCAGCAGCAGGCATAAATGCGCCAATTTACTGCCGCCGACCTTTGAAACATCTACACGGGTGTCACTGCGCAGCTTTCTGCGGTGATGGGCCACAAGATGCGATAAGTAGTTTTGATCAATTTGAGAAAAGCCCGGTATATCTGAATGCTGCAGCAAATAAGCGCCATGACGGTGATAGCCGCTATGGCTGATCGCTAAGCCGATTTCATGCAAATAAGCTGCGCGGCGCAGTAAATCACTGTCATCCATGCTTAAATCCAGCTTTTCAGCAACACCGTCAAACAGCTGCTGCGCTGTCGCAACAACACGTTCTGCCTGTTTTGCATCGGCATTATAACGGCCCATCAAGGCATGCACAGAACGGTCACGGATGTCTTCATGCTGGAAACGGCCCAGCAAATCGTACATCACGCCCTCTCGTAAAGCGCCATCCGAATATACTAACTTTTCCAGTTTCAGCACTTCAAAAACTGCAAATAAAATCGCAATACCAGCTGGCAAAACTGCTCGGCGGTCTTCTTTTAGACCATCAAATTCCATTTCAGAAACATGCTTATGCTTCAGCAATTTATCTTTGAGCTTTTCTAAGCCTTCACGGGTCAATTCTTCTTTGTCATTGCTCCAGCCCATATTCACTGTAATCTGGCGGCAAGCCTTAATCGTGCCGCTTGAGCCCACTACAGTATCCCAGCCTGCTTCTCTATAAGTATTCGCAATACCCGAAATTTCTTTACGGGCGGCATTCACCGCTTTATCAAAGCTTTTAAGATTAATTTCACCGTCTTGGAAATACGCCTTAGTAAAAGCAACACAGCCCATTTGTACAGATTCAGTATGGATGGGCTCAAAAGCTTCACCAATAATCAGTTCTGTTGAACCGCCGCCAATATCAATTACTAAGCGGCGTCCGCTGTTTTCCATGGTGTGTGACACACCTAAGTAGATCAGACGGGCTTCTTCACGGCCTGCAATAATCTCTATCGGCTTCGGTAAAATTTCTGCAGCTTTTTGTATAAATTCATGTCCATTTTTCGCTTGGCGCAAAGCATTGGTCGCTACAATACGTAAACGCTTCGGCTGTACAGAACCCAAACGTCCGACAAACCGCGCTAAACATGCCAAACCGCGCTGCTGCGCGGCTTCTGTCAAGTTTCGGTTTTCATCTAAACCTGCCGCCAGCTGTACTTTTTCTGACATTGAAGCAACTTTTTTAACTTCGCCATGATCCACACGCGCAATCGCCAAATGGAAGCTGTTTGAGCCCATATCAATAGCAGCAAGCAATTCTTCATCAATCAAAAAATCAGACATGATTTCAAATAAACCTATACAGAATTGTGCCTAGAGTAATTCACAACCATGCAATTTAAAAGCCATTTATATACATACGGCAAAAGTCATTTATTTTTCCGCCAAATGTGACAATTGCATGACACGATTAGCCCCATCGTGAGCGCCAATTGGACAAAAACGCAATATTCACCGAAAATTTGCCAAACCCTCTACATTGTTAAAGTTGGCTATGTAATACTAATAATTATAGAGTCACCTTTAAAAAATTATTCTGGAGCAAAATCCATGTCAGGCAATATCGTAAACACAACTGATGAAAACTTCGAAGCAGACGTACTGAACTCTGACGTACCTGTGCTTGTAGACTTTTGGGCTGGCTGGTGCGCACCATGTAAAGCAATTGCTCCTGTACTTGAAGTACTTTCAGCTGAATACGAAGGCAAAGTAAAAATCGTTAAAGTTGATGTCACTGCTTGTGAAGCGACTGCTGTGAACTACAACATCCGCAACATTCCTGCACTGTTAATGTTCAAAAATGGCGAAGTTGTAGGCACTCAAGTCGGCGCAGCGCCAAAATCTAAATTGGCTGCATTCATTGAAGAAAATATCTAAACTTTAAACGCAGCAGCGAAATTTAAAAAATACGCTATTTTGAATAGCGTATTTTTTTTGCTGATAAATTGACAAAAATCTGATTCTCTCTTATATTGCTTTCTCAAGAAATAAAAGGATTGAAATCCTCTCCGTTTCTTACAAGACACAACACATAAGATGCCGCTCGGCAACAGAAATTGTTTTTCACATTTCTCTTCTAACAATGAAATCAGACCACTGAATTGTGATTGTGCAAGTTCAATTGCTTTCGTTTTTATTGTATCCCTGCGGCCAAATGTTGCTCCCCTTCTAACCTGTACCTCAGAATTATAGATTCTATCTGACCACCTATGAATTTAACCGAACTCAAGAAAAAACCGATTGGCGAACTCATCAAGATTGCCGAGTTTATGGGCCTCGAAGGTATGGCCCGTAACCGTAAGCAAGACATTATTTTTGCCATCTTAAAGCGCCATGCAATGAACGGCGAAGAGATCTTTGGTGATGGCGTTTTGGAAATTTTGTCAGATGGCTTCGGTTTCTTACGCTCTGCAGCCGGCTCATATTTAGCAGGCCCTGACGACATCTATGTCAGCCCTTCTCAAATCCGCCGCTTCAACTTGCGTACAGGTGACACCATTACTGGCACAATCCGTCCGCCAAAAGAAGGTGAACGTTATTTTGCGCTATTAAAAGTCAATCAAATCAATTACGACACGCCTGAAAACTCACGCAATAAAATCTTGTTCGAAAACTTAACACCTCTATTCCCAACTGAACAGCTGGTGATGGAGTTAGGCAACGGCACAACTGAAGATTTAACTGCGCGTGTTGTAGACTTGGTTGCGCCAATTGGTAAAGGCCAGCGTTCAATTATCGTTGCGCCGCCAAAAGCAGGTAAAACCATGCTTTTGCAAAATATTGCGCAATCCATTGTCCGCAATAACCCAGAATGCTTCCTCATCGTGCTTCTTATTGACGAACGTCCTGAAGAGGTAACTGAGATGGAACGTACAGTACGCGGTGAAGTGATTGCGTCTACATTCGATGAATCGCCAGCCCGTCACGTCCAAGTTGCTGAAATGGTAATTGAAAAAGCAAAACGTTTGGTTGAACATAAAAAAGACGTGGTAATTCTGCTTGACTCGATTACACGTTTAGCCCGCGCTTACAATACCGTTGTGCCTTCTTCAGGCAAAGTGCTTACAGGCGGTGTCGATGCTCATGCGCTTGAACGTCCAAAACGCTTCTTCGGCGCTGCGCGTAACATTGAAGAAGGCGGCTCTTTGACCATTATTTCGACTGCCCTAATTGAAACAGGCAGCAAAATGGATGAAGTGATTTACGAAGAATTCAAAGGCACAGGCAACCAAGAAATCACGCTTGACCGCCGTATTGCTGAAAAACGCGTCTTCCCTGCAATGAACATTAAGAAATCTGGCACCCGCCGTGAAGAGCGCTTAATGTCTGAAGACAATTTGCGTAAAGTATGGATTCTGCGCAAACTGCTGCACACTCAAGATGAGCTTGCAGCAATGGAATTCTTGCTTGACCGCATGAAAGAAACCAAAACCAATGATGATTTCTTTGATCAAATGAAGCGTAAAGCGACCAACTGATTTTAAAGCAATAACAAAAAGGCCATCTATAACGATGGCCTTTTTGTTTTGGTTGACTTTGTTTACACAAATAAACATTTAGCCAAGCATTTTGTAAACTTATTTTCAAGTAAATGATTATAAATATTTTTTTACTAAAAACCCTATTGTTTTTAGGAGGTTATTAAGTATTTCTCCAATATATTTCTTTCTTATGATTGTTATTTTCTGTTAAAAAAAGCCATTTTTTAACCAATTATTCGTGTTTTTTCAGCATTAGACAGTAGCATTTCAAAATACTCAGTGATAGCATATTCGCATACCAGTTACACTGCTCTGCGTTGTTCATACCTAACAAAAATTAGGCGTAATAAAAGCAAATAACAGTGCTAACTAAGGTTTTTTTTAATCTCATATTTAGAGAGTGATGCCATGTTATTCAAAAAAATCGCTATTGCTGCTGCAGTTGCTACTACTCTAGCTTTCGTTGGCTGTGCTAAAAAAACTGAAGAAGCTCCTGCTGCTGCTGCTTCTGAAGCTGTAGCTGCTGCTTCTGAAGCTTCTGCTGCTGCTGACGCTGCTGCTGTTGAAGCTTCTGCTGCTGCTTCTGAAGCTGCTGTTGCTGCTTCTGAAGCTGCTGCTACTTCTGAAGCTGCTGCTTCTGAAGCTGCTGCTCAATAATCTAACCGATTATTTAGTACAGTACAAAAAGAGAGCCTTTGGCTCTCTTTTTTTATTGCCTAAAATTTAAGACCACCCTGCCGCACACAATTAACAATAACAATCTGACAGCCTTTACAGCCAAGTCCCACGATTCTATAGACAATAAAAAACCCACCTGCAGCAACACTGCAAATGGGCTTCCGTATTTAAATCAGCAGATTAGTCTTCAATCTGCTCATTACCCACACGCTGACGGAATTTTTGTCCTGCGCGGAAAGTAACAAC
This sequence comes from Acinetobacter tianfuensis, assembly GCF_003611465.1. Classification (GTDB taxonomy): domain Bacteria; phylum Pseudomonadota; class Gammaproteobacteria; order Pseudomonadales; family Moraxellaceae; genus Acinetobacter; species Acinetobacter tianfuensis. The sequence continues at coordinate 91,736 of NZ_RAXV01000005.1, read as the reverse complement.
ACGGCGGGCAGAAATCGGAATCTCTTCACCCGTTTTAGGGTTACGGCCTGGACGCTGGCGTTTATCACGCAGCTCAAAGTTGCCGAAACCCGATAACTTAACCTGTTCCCCAGAGATCAGCGCTTGGCTAATCTCATCGAAGAATAATTCGACCATTTGTTTTGCTTCACGACGGTTTAAACTCGTGAGCTCACTTAAATGATCAGCCATTTCTGCTTTTGTTAATGCTGTCATGAAGCCCTCAATGTCGCCTGATAAGTGTTTTCCAACACTTGGAGAATGTTATCCATACCGGATTTGATTTCAGCATCTTCCAAGGTGCGCGCTGGATGCTGCCAAAGCAGTGCAAATGCCAATGAGCGTTTGCCTTCTTCTACACCTTGACCAGTGTACACATCAAACAACCAAGTTGAGTCTAGAAGCTCTCCACCCGTTTTTTCGATAAGCTGCTGAATTTCGCTAACATTAATCTTATCACTAATTAAAAGCGCAATATCACGTCTAACCGATGGAAAACGTGATAATTCTGTAAAATTAGATACATAAGTTTGCAAAACAGCCGATTGATCAAGCTCAGCGACCCAAGTCGTGCTCAAGTCAAGCTCATCTTCTAAAGATGGATGCAAACGGCCCATATAACCAATAGACTGGCCATTCAGTAAAATTTCAGCAGACTGGCCAGGGTGCAGCCAAACACGTTCAGAACGCACAAATTCAACGTTTAAACGCGCAGCAGCTAAAACTTGTTCTACATCGCCCTTGAAGTCAAAGAAATCAACTGGCGCAGCTTTGCCATGCCATGATTCAGCAGAGCGTGAACCTGTCGCAATCATGGCAAACGTAGGAATTTGTTTCAGATCATGAATAGAGGCAGCGTCTTGATAATCAAAACGTAAGCCTAATTCATAAAAACGTACACGGCTTTGCTGGCGGTTCACATTATATTGCACGCAAGGAATCAAGCTTGAAAGCAGTGTCGAACGCATGACTGCCAAATCACTAGAAATTGGATTCGCCAATGCAAGCGGGTTTACCGCTGGATTCAATTGTTTTTCAAGTTTCAAATCTGCAAAGCTGAAGCTGATGGCTTCTTGATAGCCTAGCGCAACAACTGTTTGACGCAATTGTGCAATTTCAAATTGATCTTGATATTTCGCAAGCTTAGCTTCAATTTTCGGCAAGCTGATTTGAATATTGTCGTAGCCGTGAATACGCGCTACTTCTTCAATCAAGTCTTGGTAAATTGCCATATCATAGCGGTGAGATGGCGGAACCACTGACCATTGACCTTCCGCTTTAACCGTTACATCACAGCCTAAACGTGTTAATGCATCTGCAATGAATGCACCGTCAACGCGATAGCCCAACAATTGATCAACTTGCGCTTGTTCCAGCTCAATTACTTCACGTGTCGGCAGCAAATCTGCCTGTTCAGCTACGGTAATCGGACCAAACTCACCGCCTGCAAGCTCAGCAATCAACTGAGAAGCACGGTGCATTGCAACCATTGGCAATTCAAAGTCGACACCGCGTTCATAACGCTGAGATGCATCCGTGTGCAAACCGAAACTGCGTGCACGGCCAGCAATTGCAAGCGGTGCAAAGAATGCTGATTCTAAGAAAATTTCTTTGGTTTCATCAGTAACAGATGAAGACAAGCCGCCCATGATGCCTGCAATTGCCAATGCTTTTTCATCATCAGCAATCACCATCACTTTTTCATTCAGTTCTATTTCTTGCTCATTCAGCAATACTAATTTTTCATTCGCAGCAGCCTGACGCACATGTACTGCACCTTGAACCTTTCCGCCATCAAAAGCATGCAAAGGCTGACCCAATTCCATCAATACATAGTTCGTGATGTCAACCAAGATACTGTGCTGACGAATGCCTGAACGAGCAAGTGCGCGCTCCATCCACTCAGGTGTAGGCGCTTTGGTATTGACATTCTTAATCACACGGCCTAGATAGCGCGGGCAGCCTTCGGTTGAAATAACAACTTTTTTCTCATCAGAAATTGTTGCTGCAACTTCCTTAACTTCTGGTGCAACCGCTGTCATTTGGTTGATTACAGCAACTTCACGCGCAATACCGCGGATACTGAAACAGTCACCGCGGTTTGGCGTGATGCTGATATCAAGCACGTTGTCATCAAGTTCTAGATATTCACGAATATCTACACCGACAGGAGCATCAGCAGGAAGCTCTAAAAGACCATCAATTTTGTCTTCTAAATCAATCTCTGAAGCACCGCAAAGCATACCTTGTGATTCAATACCGCGCAGCTTGCCTTTCTTAATTTTGAAATCACCCGGCAATACTGCACCGATGGTTGCAACAGGCGCTTTCATGCCTGCACGCACGTTTGGCGCACCGCATACGATTTGCAATGGCTCGCCTGAACCAATGTTTACCGTCGTAACACGTAAACGGTCTGCATCTGGATGCTGCTCTACAGTCAGAACTTCACCAACAACCACGCCAGTAAATGCTTTTGCCGCAGGAGACAAATCATCAATTTCTAAACCCAGCATGGTCAGCTGGTCAGATAAAGTATTGCTATCAATGGCCGGGTTAACCCATGTACGCAGCCAATTTTCGCTAATTTTCATACATTCAATTCCTTAATCTCCCCTAACCCCTCTTTAAAAAGAGGGGAAACACATCCACCTTAGATTTAGGCGGGAAAGCCCCCCTTTTACAAAGGGGGATTTAGGGGGATTTCAATAATATTCAAATAACTGTTTAAATTCGTTTAAGCAAATTGGCGTAAGAAACGCACATCATTTTGATAGAACATACGCAAGTCATTAATGCCATAACGCAGCATTGCAAAACGCTCTACACCTAAACCAAATGCAAAGCCTTTGTATTTGTCTGGATCAATACCCGCAGAACGAAGTACGTTTGGATGCACCATACCGCAGCCCAAAACTTCTAACCATTTGCCGCGCTCATCCATAATATCCACTTCAGCGCTTGGCTCTGTGAATGGGAAATAAGATGGGCGGAAACGCACTTTTAAATCTTTCTCAAAGAATTCATTTAAAAGATTGACAAGCAAGCCTTTTAACTCAGCAAAGCTTGTATTTTCAGCAACGTATAAACCTTCAATTTGGTGGAACATTGGTGAATGCGTTTGGTCTGAGTCACAGCGGTAAACTCGGCCAGGACAGACAATGCGGATTGGCGGCTGCTGTGTTTCCATAGTACGGATCTGCACACCCGAAGTGTGCGTACGAAGCAAATGATTCACATCAAAATAGAATGTGTCATGCATTGCACGTGCTGGGTGGTGACCCGGAATATTCAGCGCTTCAAAGTTGTGATAGTCATCTTCAACTTCTGGACCAGTTGCCACAGAGAAACCAGCTTTGGTAAAGAACTGGCAAATACGCTCTTGAACCTGAGTTACAGGGTGGATACTGCCCACTGCCTGACCGCGGCCCGGCAAAGTAATATCAATCGTTTCGCTAGCCAGTTTTTGTTCTAATGCAGCTTTGTGCAGTTCTGCCTGACGCTCAGTCAAAGCGCCTGTGATTGCTTCACGCACAGCATGAATTTGGGCGCCAAAAACTTTACGTTCTTCTGGGTCCATTTTACCCAGCGACTTCGATTGTTCCGCGAGCTGGCTTTTTTTACCCGTAAATTGCACTCGAACTTGATCAAGTGCAGCTAGGTCTTGAGCTGCTGCAATGGCAGCGAGCGCTTCAGTGGTCAGGGCTTCCAGTGACATAGTAACTCTCAAAGCAACAATTTAAAAATTTATAAAACCCCGTATTCTACCAGTTTTTAAGCAAAAGGATGAAGCGCATTCACTGCTAAAATTGCAATAGCATCCAGAATTAAAAAAAGTATAAGATAAGCGCATTATCAAAGAGATCACACAACAATGGCACTCGATCAAATTTGGAAACAGCAGCTGACTTTAGTCACTTATGGCAATGAATTTCTTGCACAGGATTTAAGCTTTCAGCGCTGGGTAAAACACGCCATTTTTGACCAGCATGCCTTTGCATTCCGTGATCTGCTCAGCCAGCATTTGCTTGCACAGCATTTTCAAATCTGGCTGGAAGGTTTAAAAAGACAAGGCGTGCAACGTATCAGCCTGCACAATTCCAGCATTTTAAATGAAGAACAAAACCCAAACAGCAATGTCGAATTGCTGCCTTATGCGCACTTTATTGTCAGCCATGAAGCCAACAAAAAACAGGCTTGGATTTTTGGCAAAGAATTGGCTGAGTGGTATAAGGCCGATAATGACTATGAAGCGCCAGCTGGCCAGCAGCTGAATTTGCGCCTTGAAACCTTATGGCGCTTTGAATTAAATTCAAAGCTAAGCAAACGCATTGAAGCTGATTTGCAGCAGCCGAATTGGGATGACATTCAGATTTATACAGACAACGAGCTCTTTGACAGCAAATTCGCTGCAGGTTTTGAAGAACCAGAAGATATCGGCATGCCTTATTATGGAAAAGCGCCTGATGCCAGCAGTTTAGATCTGCCTCAGCAGTCACTGCTTCCAACAGATTATGCTGCAGACTATGCGCATAAAACCTTCTATCGCCTAGATGCATTAAGCAGTTTTATTCAAGCCAAAATTCAGCACCCTTATAATGCTGAAGGTGAAGTGCTCAGCCCAGAAGAGCAGCTGAATATCCGCCATTTTTCGCAGAAAATTGATGAGCTGAGCGCCAAATTTATTGTCAAAGCAGCCAACCATTACAAAACAGCACGCCTAAGCGCAGCAATCGCGCCTTCACCTTTGGATAATGATGCACCTGCACAACAGGCAGCGAACAAAGCATATTCAAAACCGTCAGCAGACAGCAACAGTAAAACCGGCGTATTTGCGCTGATTATGGTGACCATTGTGATCTGTATTTGCGCTTATTATTTTGGCTTATAAATACTGCATTTTGTTATAAAAAAAGCATCCATAGGATGCTTTTTTTAGTTTTATTATGCGGTAATTAAATAATTAAAAGGCCGTATTTTCAGCTGTACTTTGTGTTCATTTGCATGCTGATTGATATAGTGATTCACCGAAACTACTTCTCCTTCCAGCTGAGCATCTGCACCGTACATAATTTTCACAGACTCGCCTTTACGCGGAATCATCTGCAGTTCAATTGTAATGCTGCCTTGCCCCATACCTGTAATTTCTGCCAACATATTTTTATCCTGATGTCTTGATTTTCTTATTATTAAGCAGGCAGATGAGCATAGATTAAAGCAGTTTTATGTAACTCTGGTTTTTCAGATAGTCTGGCGCATCGCTGCCGATACACATCAAATTTGCTCTAAAAATTGATTCACTTGCTTTTGACTGGTTAAACGAATCCATTTTAAATGCTGATACTCAGGCGCTGTCATCATCTCAAAATATTTTTGACGGTTTTTAGCATGTGTTTTCACCATCCACCAAATAATCGAATCTTGACCAAACATCTGTTTCAAACTTTCCTGATTATTTGAGCTTGGCCACAAATTCTGTTTGTGCCATGCCCGATGAAAAGCGCGCTTCACAGAACGGTAAAAATTGACCGGGAACGGTAAATCCAGCCAAATCACTGTATCAATTTCGGCCCACTTCACAGGAATACTCCGTGTGTAGTTGCCGTCAATAACATAACCATGTTGAGCTTGAGCAATTTCGGCTTCAATTTTGGCGAAAAAAATCTCATCAGGACATTCCTGCCAGTCATCCAGCCAAAATAAATTATCCAGCTCGATATAATGCAGCTCCAGCCTCTTTGCCAATGCTCTGGAAAAAGTGGATTTCCCAGTAGCGGAAGTGCCAACAACATTAATCTTATTCATCATAATCCAAATCCTCTTCATCTACATTGATAAAGTCAGGCAATGGCGTCACCTTAAATTGAACCGCTTGAATTTTTTTATGGCCCTGCAACTTCGCTTTTGCTATTCGATGCATACCATCCATGACACGCCCTTTCGCACATAAAATAACAGGATAACTTAAATCAGCGGCCTCTATCAGCTGAATATGTTCAATGATTTGCTGTGTTGTCGGGGATGAATCTGGAAACCAATAAGCTTCTTCCAGCTCTTGAATCTGATTTAACTCAAGCTCTTGAACGGGAAAATTTTGACTGAGCTGAACAAGATGATGTACATCCCAAATGTACGTGCCTTTTGCCGCCTGCCGAAAATGGTATTGTTTGCGCATAGCACTTTACCCAGAATTTGAGAACACGTTATCATAGACCTATAATTCTAAAAGTATTAAAAACAATGAAAGATAATTATTTTAATTTTATTATTGGGTTACAGCATAGTGCGCAACACTATTTCGATGAGAATAGCTTTTATTTCCATAACATCAGCCATGACTGGTGTAAGGTTGCTAATAATATTTTTATGGTTCGGGACTTTGAAACCAATGAATTAATTTACGATTCACCTGAGCATTTAATCACTGATTTATTGAGCCAAGGGATTCGAACGAGCCAACTCATCCCCTTTAGACAAATATTTTCTCATCTTTCGGCAGATTTTAAACAATATCATTTCGCGACTGATGATTATCCGCTCGCAGTTTTCTTAGGGCAAAATCATAGCTTTGCATTACTCAAAATAAATCACGAAAAAGTCAAGCCACTTTCTATCTCTTATGATCCACGCGATTTTAGTGGATTTCCATCAAGCCAAAACTATGATAAATACCTGCTTTTTACTTTGATTAAACTCGATCAGAAACAATTACAAACAATCACTCAATTTAATTTACCTTTAAATTGGCAAACTTATTATGAACAACTCTCATCAGAAGTCTTAAATCCCCCTTTCAACTTCAAAAAGGATTTAAGTCTTACACTGGTCAATAACCTATCACTGCACCATGATTCTTATGATTACGACTTTCTAAAACATCCCTCTACAGAGCTTAATCTGGCTTTTGCGCTCATCAATAAAATTGAAAGCACACAAGATGAAATCGACACTGAAATATCAAGATATCTACAAGACCGTTCATCCAATTCAAGTTATATCAACGAACATTATTCACAAATCAATGATTACCAAGATCTATTAAATGAAGCATTAGTAAAACTCATTTCTCACACTGCAAATGATTATGAAAATGCCTATATCGATGAGCAATTTAAACCCATTTCAAAATTAACGATTCAAAGTAAAGTGACTCAAGAAAATCTAAATAATGAAACCGAAAATCTAAATGATCGTAAAGAACAGACAATGTCGCCACTCCCATCATTTTTATACTTAATCGTTTTTTTAGCGATCACTATAGGCTTGCTTTATGGCGTATTTTGGCTGGTTTCACATTATGAATTCGCTAAATTTACAGTGATGGCAATTTTAATTTTATTTTTCCTTGCACTCTTTGCACGAAAATGAATTTCAAATAAAAAACTGACAATAAAAAAGACCGCTAAAAGCGGTCTTTTTTAAATCATCCAGAGATGATTAAGCAGCTAATGCGCCTTTAGCTTTTTCAGCTAAAGCAGCAAATGCAACTGCGTCATGCATAGCGATGTCAGCAAGTACGCGACGGTCGATGATCACTTGAGCTTTTTTCAAGCCAGAAATCATACGGCTGTAAGACAAACCGTTTTGACGAGCACCAGCGTTGATACGCGCAATCCATAGAGCACGGAATTGACGTTTCTTTTGACGACGGTCACGGTAAGCGTATTGACCTGCTTTGATTACCGCTTGGAACGCTACGCGATATACGCGTGAACGAGCGCCGTAGTAACCTTTAGCACGAGCAAGAATTTTTTTATGACGGCGATGAGCCTGTACACCACGTTTTACACGAGCCATTTATAATCTCCTTAGATGTATGGGCACATAGCACGAACAGCTGCAACGTCACTCACGTGAACCATTACACAGCCGCGCAATTGACGGATACGTTTAGCAGATTTTTTGGTCAAAATGTGGCGTTTGAACGCTTGTTTACGCTTGAAACCGTTTGCAGTCGCTTTGAAACGTTTAGCTGCACCACGGCGAGTTTTTAACTTAGCCATAACAACCTCTTTAAGCACCTGTTCGGCACGCTCGCACCATTGCGACAACGACCTGCAGGTAAGGGAGCGAATATTCTAAAGCATCTTTGATCAAAACAAAAGCGCCATTGGTAATTAAAATACGCTGCCAAAAGCTTTAGCCTTATTATCTATAAGGTTTGCAAGATGAAATGAATAAGCTGCCGCGCATAGCACCTCTATACTTTGAGCACTTTTGCACTCAGATTAGACCCATGACTCCCGCTATAGAGGCATTTACAGCCTTGCGCTACCGCGACTTCTCCATTGTTACGCTGAACCAGTTCTGCTTAACCTAGGCAATTTTAATTCAAGAAATTATCGTGGCTTATTCACTGTCTCAAATTACCAAAGATCCGCTGACACTCGGCTTAACCAGCCTTGCTGAAGCAATTCCATTTATTTGCCTATCGCTTTGGGGCGGCTATTTTGCAGACCGCTTTAATAAGCAAACCATTATGAAAATATGCTTATTTTTTGCGGTGCCTATGCCGCTGATTTTATGCTGGCTTTTTCACACTTACGGTCAGGCAAAAATTGATGTCAGCATACTCAGCTGGGTCAAAACCAAAGACTTATTTACGGTAGATATCAATAAAGGCGGAGAAAAATAAGCGCTATTTTAAATTTAGACTTGCCAGTATTTCCAATTCAGGAAATACTGCGCTTCAATATTGACCGATACTGCTCTTCGAGCACATACAGCCCTTAACTTATGAAAAAAATACTGTGCTTATCTGTTTTGATGAGCTTGCCGCTAAGCGCCGCTTACAGCGCTCCATCTAAAAAAGTTCATCAGCTGCCTGCGCAAACCATTGATGTTGTTCCTGCACATTTGACTACGCGCTTGCAATGGTCTGAATTTCCGCAGCCGAATTATTCAAAAGACGACTTAAAAGGCAAAAACCGCGCAGCAATTATCCGCGTATTTGCAGATGCAGAGGGTGAGGTTCAGGAAGCAACTGTAGAAGAAAGTACAGGTTTAAAAAACTTAGATCAGATCTTACTGCGCGCAGTAGAAAAAGCTGAGGTGAAACCGCATCTGCAAGACGGCAAAGCAGTCGCGCAAATTGGCTATCAGGCTTTTAATCTCAAACTCAGCAATGCAGAAAAAGCATGTGAATACAGCTTTGACTCAAAAATCTGGCAAGCGCAGCAGCAAGCTAAAAAAACGGCATTTAAGTATCAATCGCAGCCAGCCTTGGATTTAAACTCAGAACAGTTAAACGGTCATAACCGCCAAGTAAAATTCAGCTTTAAAGCGGATAAAAAAGGCAACGTTAAAAAAGTCAAAATTAAGCAAGGTTCAGGCATTTATGCACTGGATCAACATATCGTACAAAGCGTTATGGACAGTAAAATTTCGGTAAAACGCACAGCCAGCACCTTATGGATGTATAAAAAATCCAGCTTTAAAGATGAAATTCAATTTAAGTTAAATGCTTGCCAAAAGTAAGCGAAATAAAAAAGGCGAGCCATCATGGTTCGCCTTTTTATTGCCTGCTGTATCAAAAAATATGGATAAAAATTAGATATACACAGAGGTAGCGGCCAATTTTAGCCACAGAGACCAGCAGCAAAAAACGCCAAAATCTTTCTTTCAGCAGGCCAGCAATGAGCGTAATAGGATCGCCGATGATTGGTATCCAGCTCAGCAATAAAGACCAATAACCGTACTTTTGGTAAAACCCTTGCGCCTGCAGCATTTTAGCTTCTGAGACAGGAAACCATTTTTTGTTCTTATAATGTTCTATTTTCAGGCCCAGCCACCAGTTCACACATGAACCTAAAACATTTCCAATACTGGCCGCAGCAATCAGCGCCAATATGCTATAGCTGCTTTGCGAAAGCAGCCCCAGCAGCACCGCTTCCGACTGAAGCGGCAGCAGTGTAGCCGCGCCAAATGCAGATAAAAACAGTAAAAATAATGCCATGCCCATGATGCCTGCTCGGCCTGCTTAAAGACCCAGCTGTTTTTTCGTTTTACGGTATTCTAAAGTTGACCATACGGCCATCACCGCAATAACGAAGCCTCTAGACCAAGTATAACGCGATGAAACAGGCTGAATTGCTTCACGCAGCAGAGCTTGATCTGCAGTATGCATGCCATTTGCCAAATTTTGAATATGCACAGCTTCTGCAATAAACAGCATCAAACACAGCACAATGCCGGCAATAATCGCAAAATAAACCCGAGGATTGTTTTCCACAATGCGGGTCAAGTTTAAGAAAAATGCTTTCATAAATTTATCCAATAAAAAACCACCGCAGATTGGGTGGTTTTCATTTTTAGTTAGCTTCATCTTAACACAAAAGGCTTCGGCTGCAATTTAGACCCGAATGGCTAATGCCTTTTGCACCGCTGGACGTGCTGTTAAACGCTCAACATACTCTTTGACATAAGGGTAGTCTTCCAGCTGAATTTGCTGCCACTCATGCCGCAGTATCCATGGCAAAATAGCCATATCTGCAATGGAATATTCACCAGCCACATACTTTTGCCCGATCAGCTGCTTATTCAACACGCCGTACAAACGTTTGGTCTCGGCGACATAACGGTCAATAGCATAGGGAATTTTTTCCGCTGCAAAACGACCAAAATGATGATTCTGCCCGAGCATCGGTCCTAAACCGCCCATCTGCCACATCAGCCATTGCTCGACTTCAACGCGTTCAAACTCATTTTCAGGATAAAATAGCCCCGTTTTACGGCCTAAGTACTGCAAAATAGCGCCAGATTCGAAAATTGAAATCGCCTCACCGCGCGGGCCGTTCTGATCCACAATGGCTGGAATTTTATTGTTTGGGGATATTTTCAAAAAGTCTGGCTGAAACTGGTCATTTTCCAAAATATTAATCGGGAAAATCTGATATTCGAGCCCCATTTCCTCTAAAGCAATGGTAATTTTATGTCCATTGGGCGTTCCCCAATAATACAAATCTATCATGTAAAAATCCTGCTGCTTTTCTCGTTTTAGTTTACATTGTCGAGTTTTCATACTGTTTATAGCATGCTTTGAATGAAGAAACATTAAGTTGAACTGAAATTAGAATCTTAAAACAAGCACAGCAGACTTTACATTTATCAATCAATTATCAAATAAAGAGAATGAATTTTTTTAAATTTTTTCTTGAATTTTTTTAAGCGATACAGATATAAAAAGTACAGCAATAATTGGTTGATATTGCTGAGAATCCAACCAATGCCTACATGGGCGCAAAGGTTGCTTATTTATATCACTTTGCTGAATGTAGGAGGTTTTATCAATGAGTAATTTAAGCTTAACTCCATTATTCTGCCGCAGTATTGGCTTTGATCGTTTAAACGATTTATTTGATCATGCGCTGCTCAGTGAAACACAACATTACCCAGCATATAACATTGAAAAAACAGGTGATCATAATTACCGGATTATTGTTTCTGCAGCGGGTTTTAAGCAAGATGAATTAAGTATTCATTTAGAGAATCAAGTTCTGAGCATTTCTGGCAAGCATGCTGATCAGACCGAAGATGATACAGCCGAGTACTTGCATAAAGGCATTGCCCGCCGCTCATTTAAGCTTTCATTACGCTTAGATGAACATATTGAAGTCCAGCATGCTCATTTTGAAAATGGCTTGCTGACTATTCAGCTGCAGCGTATTGTCCCTGAAGAGAAAATGCCTCGCAAAATTCCAATTGGTCAGAAGCTATTAACAGATGAACATTCTATAAAATAATGAATCACTTAGAATAAAGCCACAGTTAAAAGCCCTTTGCTGATCAATGGCTTTTAACACAATGGGCATAAAAAAAGCACTGCATAGGCAGTGCTTTTTTTAAGATCAATGGATCATTACTTTTTCTTTTTAGGACCAAGCAACATACCCATTTGACGGCCTTCCATTTTCGGTGATTGCTCAACTACACCAATTTCAGCCACATCTGCTTCAACTTTTTGAAGTTGAGCCAAGCCAAGCTGCTGGTGCGCCATTTCACGGCCGCGGAAACGAAGGGTAATTTTTACCTTGTTGCCTTCTTCAAGGAACTTAGTGATTGCACGTAATTTTACGTTGTAATCACCAACATCAGTACCAGGGCGTAGCTTGATTTCTTTCACCTGTACTTGATGCTGTTTTTTCTTCGCTTCTTTCTGCTTTTGCTTTAGATCAAACAAATGCTTGTTGAAGTCCATGATTTTACAAACAGGCGGCTCAGCGTTTGCTACGATCTCAACAAGATCAAGCTCAACACTTTCAGCAGCGCGCAATGCGTCTGCCAAGCTAACAATACCTTTTTGCTCACCATTTTCGTCTACAAGACGGACTTCTTTTGCACGAATTTCATCATTCAAAGCAGGACGGTTTGATTTGCTACCGCCCTGTTGATTACGGTCAGGCTGTTTAATCGCTGTTACTCCACAATGTACCGGCCGCGTTCGGCAACGGCTGCTTTTACTAAGTCAACGAAAGCGTCGATTGACATAGTACCCAAATTTTTTCCTGAGCGGGTACGCACATTCACTGTACCTTCCTCAACTTCACGGTCACCAAGAACCAATAAGTAAGGAATACGCTCTAAAGTACGTTCACGAATCTTAAAGCCGATTTTCTCATTTCTCAAGTCTGAAATCGCGCGGATACCGCTTTCTTTAAGTTTAGCGACGACTGACTCACATGCTTCTGCCTGTGAATCGGTAATGTTCATCACACATGCTTGAATTGGAGACAGCCAAGGCGGCATGAAACCAGCATAGTGTTCAATAAGTATACCAATAAAACGTTCAAAACTGCCAAGAATTGCACGATGAAGCATGACGGGCTGATCGCGGTCATTGTCTTCAGTCACATATGAAGCATCAAGACGTTCTGGCAAGTTGAAGTCGCATTGAATTGTACCACACTGCCATACTCGACCTAAGCAGTCTTTCAAAGAGAATTCAATTTTTGGACCGTAGAATGCACCCTCACCCGGCTGCAGTTCCCATTCAAGACCAGCAGCATCTAAAGCATCGGCCAAAGATTTTTCTGCCATGTCCCAAAGTTTGTCATCACCCACACGTTTTTCTGGACGTGTCGACAATTTCATTTGCACTTCTTCAAAGCCAAAGTCTTTATACACATCTAAAGTCAGTTTAATAAAGTCTGCAACTTCAGTTCCAATCTGCTCTTTGGTACAGAAAATGTGCGCATCATCTTGGGTAAAGCCGCGTACACGCATAATGCCGTGCAATGAACCCGATGGTTCGTTACGGTGACATGAACCAAATTCAGCAAGACGTACCGGAAGATCACGATACGATTTTAAACCTTGGTTGAATACTTGCACGTGACATGGGCAGTTCATTGGCTTCACCGCATAGTTGCGGTTTTCAGAATGCGTTGTGAACATGTTGTCTGCATAGTTGGCAGCATGTCCAGATTTTTCCCAAAGCGTGAAATCCACTACTTGCGGGGTACGGATTTCTTCATAACCATTGTCTTGCTGCACTTTGCGCATGTATTGCTCAAGCACTTGGTAAATGGTCCAGCCGTTTGGATGCCAGAACACCATACCCGGCGCTTCTTCTTGCATATGGAACAAATCTAAAGCTTTACCGATTTTACGGTGGTCACGCTTTTCAGCTTCTTCAATACGTTTGATATACGCAGCTAGCTGTTTTTTGTCGGCCCAAGCTGTACCGTAAATACGCTGCAATTGTTCGTTTTTCGCATCACCGCGCCAGTAAGCGCCTGACATTTTAGTCAATTTAAATGCTTTTAAGAATTTTGTATTTGGTACGTGCGGACCACGGCACATATCCAAATAGTCTTGATGGTAGTACAAGCCCATTTGCGTTTCTTCAGGCATGTCTGCAATCAAGCGTAATTTGTAGTCTTCGCCGCGTGCTGTGAATTCTGCAATCACTTCGTCACGCGGGGTCATTTTTTTGATGACATCATAATCTTGATCGATGAGCTTTTTCATACGCTCTTCGATGGCAGCCATATCTTCAGGTGTAAATGGCTTCGCGCTGAAGATGTCGTAATAAAAACCATCTTCAATGACAGGGCCAATGACCATCTTTGCTTCAGGGAACAATTGCTTAACCGCATGCCCCACTAAGTGAGCACAAGAGTGACGAATAATTTCAACACCTTCGTCATCTTTAGGCGTGATAATTTGCAGGCTTGCATCTTCTGTAATTAAATCAGAAGCATCAACTAATTTACCGTTTACCTTTCCGGCAACAGTATTTTTAGCAAGACCAGGACCGATGCTCAGCGCAACGTCCATCACAGATACGGCTTGATCAAATTGTTTTTGATCGCCATTGGGCAAAGTGATAATTGGCATAAAAAATCCTTAAGGAGTGATGCCCCGTACAATGGAGCATGTCACCGCGAGATTATGATCGGGGCAAAACCCAAAAGATAAAAACGGTGGATAAATAAAAATCGCTTAGAATTTTACACAGGTCACACGTTTTAATAAACCTTTAATGCCTGCGAAGTTGATTTTTCTGTCTTCATTTACAAGACTGCCTGTCATTCGCCAAGATTTCAGCGGCAAAGCTCTATATGCTGTGCAAACAACAATACTGAATTTTGGCTTATGTATATCAAGCCTCATCTAACTTTATAAACGTTCATACCCACTGAAATCATCATGCAGGCAGGTATTATACAAGCTCATAAACTTCCCCCTTGCTCTTCTTTAGATCCGCTTAAACCCGCATATGCTTTAGCTGCCAATGTCGATCTTGTCGTATTGCGTCTTGAAGACGGCGAAACAGAACAAGTGATTGTTATGTATGGACGCTGTCAGCACCGCAGCGCACTGATGGCCGATGCGCATATTCTGGATGATAAAATTGGTCTGCGGCCTTCATGGCTCGCACTATATTTATAAAACAGGCATTAATCCGCGCTATATCAATAAAAATTTAAAGCATGGATTGAAGATAATTATGTCTGTGTTGATATCGAAGAAATTACAGCATGGGAAAGAAAAAACCCGCAGGAATATGACCGCAGCAGCTATCAAGGCTTATATGCTGACTCACAAAGCGCGCCAGAAGAACCGCACAACAAATTCATTTTAGAGCTTGCCCGCAATGGCCCGAGCACATTTGGCCATTGCGGCCCCACTGCTGCCATGGGTGCGCCTTTTGACAAATTGCCAAAAAGAGGGCGCAAACAGCGCTCTTTTTATTCTCGAAATGTCGGATAGGCCCTTAGCTGTCCTTTGTCATACAGCCAAAGCTGAGCAAATTGCGGAATGATAGACTCACTTTGGCTGGGCTGTATGAAAACATAATCATCTGCTGCAATACGGCTGTGCTTTGGCAGCTGCAGCATTTCCTGATTGGAACTGCGGCCATATAAAACATGCGGTTTAGCTCCTGCAGGATAGACACATACACCGCGCCAATAGCCGCCGTAAATAAAAACTGCTTTTTGCTGCATCAAAGGTGCAAGCCAATCCAGCTCAGGCAGCTGTACCTGTTCTATCACTTTTAAAACGGGAGCTGCAATCCATAAAGCAGACTGCTGATCAGCCAGACTGTCGATTGCAAAATCATGCGGCTTCAACAGCATTGAACCTAAGGTCAAATCATTGCATACCGTTTCATCCAAGTGTGCCAGCAATGTCGGACTGCCTGCGCCATTCAGTGTCAGCTCGTGCAAATCCATCTCAGGAAAAACATCCGCAACAGCTTGAATAAATTGCTGATAGCGCTGCTGAGACTGCTGATAAATTTTATCTGCGCAGAAGAACGGTTTCGGCATTTTTTGCACATGCGCATCATACCCCATCAAACCGCTTAGCTTAAACTGCTGCGGATGCAGCCGGATAAATGCTAATGCGGCCTTAAACGGATCTGCTTCTGCAAAACCTCCGCGGCGCATTCCAATATTAATTTCTAAATTGATCCGCAGCTGCAATTGATGCTGCTGCGCAAATGCCAAATATTGCTCAAGACGCGCTGTGCTATCAATTAACCATTGTACTTTCGGCACATATTGCAGCGCAGCTGCATCCAAAGACTTCAGCGCCTGTATGGGCATCGGCTTGCCAAATAAAATATCCGCCGCTGGAAAAAGCGCAAACACCTCCTGCAAATGCGGCATATGGAACAGCATAAAAGCCTGTGTATCTAAACCTTGCGCAGCACGATGCAATAACTCAGCACATGCCAATGATTTAACTGCTAAACGCGGCTTTAGACCTTTAGGCCAATGCTGTTTCAGCCAATCAAAATTCGCCTCAAACCGCTGCACATCTATCACCAGCTGCGGCATACCATTACCCTGCTGTTTCAGCGCTTGATTTAAATTCTGAAAATATGCTTCCTGCATGTTCAATCCACTTATTTTACTTTGAATAACCCTTCTAAATATGGGTTTAACCATTTATCTGCAGGGTCTAATTGCTGACGCAGCTGCATAAATTCATCCCATTTCGGATACAGCTCACGCAATTCAGCGGCCTGCAAAGAATGCAGTTTCCCCCAATGCGGACGTGCGCCATATTTCCAGAAAATAGGCTCTGCAAGATTAAATACCGTCCGATAATCCTGTTTATAAAACTGATGTACAGAAATAGAAACTGAATCCTGCTGATAAAACGGACTGAGCCAAATATCATCTCCTCGAACATATCTGAATTCGATTGGAAAAAACATCGGGACACGCGCTTTTTTTAAACAGTGCATTAACTCTTCCCAGCAGGCCAAACCCTGATTTATGGGCAGCTGATATTCCATTTCATTAAAACGGGTTTCACGCACAGCAGGAAAAATACGGCTGGACCAATCTACAGCTGCAGAAGGCTGAACAAATACGCTGACCAGTCTCTGCAGCCATGGATTTAACACTGGACATAAGCGGGTCAGTTCAGCGCAAAATTTCAATAAAACATCTTCATCCAGCCATGCTGCTGGCTTGGGCTGCATTGGCTCATCTGTTTCATCTAAAGTTTTTAAAATAACCTGCGGCGAATGTATAAACGACCAAAACTCAATATGCCGATGTTTCAATTTCCACTGATCCAGATGTTCTGTCAGCTCATCCATAGAACAAAGGCGGATATGTTCTTTTAAGCGGTACATCGGACGGCATTGCATTTTTATTTTTGTCATAATGCCCAGACTGCCCAAACTGATACGGCCTGCCTGATACAGCTCAGCATTTTGCTCAGCGTCACACCACACTGCATCTCCATCTGCAGTGACCAATTCAAAACCTGCCACATTGGCAGATAGGCAGCTTAAACCTGCACCTGTGCCATGAGTCCCTGTAGCAACAGCGCCAGCTAGACTTTGCTGATCAATATCACCTTGATTAATCAGCGCCTGATTAAAGGCAGAAAGCTTTTCACCTGCAGCGTACAGCCGAGTGCCTGCATAAATTGTACTTTGACACAGCGCAGCGTCATGTTCAGCAATGCCGCGAAAATGGTCTAAATTGATTAAAACATCATTGGTTTGAGCTAAAGCGCTGAAAGAATGCCCTGCCCCCGCTGTCCGTATTTTAGGATACATGCGTACTGCGGATTGCAGCGCATCTAAGCTGCTGGGCTGGATAATTTTAGGAGACGCCTTTTGTGAGCCTGACCAGTTCGACCAATGCTCATGCTGCAGGTTTATCATTGTTATTCCTTGGACAGACATTCATGCATGTTCTGGGCCTGTCCGCACTATTGTTATTGTTGTTGGGTTAGGCGAATTTCTTTCTTTTATGGCGCAGATCACATCCGCTGTCAATGCATGAAACGCAAACTAATTTATATTATATTGTAAAAAGTGTGATGATATTCCTCTTTATTGTTCTGTTGATCGGATTTATTTTTACTGTATTTCGATCCCCCGTTTTTTCATTTACAGCAAAAACTTATCCCAATAGCAGCCTCTCGGCCTCAGCTTTTGAAGCGTATTTTTTTATCAAGCATCGAAAATAAAATCTTCCGCTATTTTTCATCAAGAAATTCCCAGTGCATGAACTGGTATTTACCTTCAATCAGCAGCACAATGAGCATCTCATTTAGAGTAAATACTCGACTAAAGAATAAATGAAAATCTGCCTTATCCTGCTTATTGTATAAGCAGGAAATTATAATAAATACTCATGGAGTTTAGACATGGTCAGCCCGTATGATGAATTACCGCGCACACCTGCAAATTTTGTCGCTTTATCGCCACTGCGTTATTTAGAGCGTGCAGCCTATATCTATCCTGACCAAGATGCCATTATTCATGGTTCACGCCATATCAGCTGGCGTCAAACCTATCAGCGCTGCCGCCAGTTTGCGCATCAGCTGCAGCAGCTGGGCATCAAAAAAAATGACACCGTCTCTGTCCTGCTGCCGAATATCCCTGCAATGGTTGAAGCGCATTTTGCCGTACCCATGGCTGGTGCTGTCTTAAATACGCTCAATACCCGCTTAGATGCCAAAACCATTGCATTCATGCTGGAACATGCCGAAACAAAAGTACTGCTGGTTGACCCTGAGTTTACTGCTGTGGCGCAAGAGGCACTGGCGCTGATTGATCAAGAAATTTATATCATTGACGTTGCTGATGCTGAATATGACGGCGTGAGCGCCGCTATTGGCCAAATAGAGTACGAGGACTGGCTGGCGCAAGGCGATGATCAATTCGAATGGAGTCTCCCAGGAGATGAGTGGGACGCCATCAGCTTAAGCTATACCTCAGGCACTACAGGCAATCCCAAAGGCGTGGTCTATCATCACCGCGGCGCATACATTAATGCAGCCAGCAATATTATTGCCTGCGGCATGAAACCGCGCGCCATGTACTTATGGACACTGCCTTTATTTCACTGCAACGGCTGGTGTTTTGCATGGACGATGGCAGCCAATGGCGGCACCAATATCTGCTTGCGTAAAATCGACCCAGAACTGATTTTTAAATTGATCGCAGCGCATAAAGTCGATTATTTCTGCGGTGCGCCAATTGTGCTTTCTATGCTGATCAATACACCTGAAGAACAAAAAACACAGTTTGACCATCGTGTTGAAGTGATGGTTGCGGGCGCTGCGCCGCCAGCAGCTATTATTGAAGGCATGCGCAATATCGGCATCAATGTCACGCATGTCTACGGCTTAACAGAAACCTATGGCCCTTCTGCACTGTGCGCATCACAAGCCGGCTGGTCTGAGCTGTCAATTCAAGAACAAGCGCAGCTGCACTCCCGCCAAGGTGTGCCTTACCCGCTGCAAGACGGTATGAAAGTGCTGGACCCTGAAACTATGCTGCCAGTGAAAAATGATGGCCAAACCATGGGCGAAATCATGTTCCGCGGCAACATTGTGATGAAAGGCTACTTAAAAAATCCGGAAGCAACCGCAGAAGCCTTTGCTGGCGGCTGGTTCCATACTGGAGACTTAGCCGTCTGCCAGCCTGACGGCTATGCAAAAATTACCGACCGCTCTAAAGATGTAATCATTTCCGGCGGTGAAAATATTTCTTCACTTGAAGTAGAAGAAGTGCTTTACCAGCACCCAGCTGTCATGACTGCAGCTGTAGTCGCCAAGCCTGATCCGCGCTGGCAGGAAGTCCCTTGCGCATTTATTGAATTAAAAGCAGGCAAACAGGCCACACCAGAAGAAATTATTGAATTCTGCAAACAGCATCTTGCGCGCTTCAAAGTACCCAAGGATGTGGTCATTACTGAAATTCCTAAAACATCGACTGGCAAGCTGCAAAAGTTTGTATTGCGTGACTGGGCCAAAGAGCGTTCTGCTGGCGAATTCAGCTGAACCAGCGCTGTGCAGGCATAAAAAAACGGCTCATAAGAGCCGTTTTTTTATGCACAATCAATTGTCTGAAATCAGCGCAACCTGCTGTACATAGTTGAAAAGTTTCAGCTTAGATGCAGCGATTTCCTCTTCAGTCGCCTGTTTTGCAATATCACGGTGGATACGTAAAACCAGCTGGCGTAAAGTATGGCGTTCAGTTGCATTGTAGGTCTTGGTAAAATCATTGATGACAGGATCGCCATCTTTAATAATACGCTCTACCCAGCGATTCAGCTGTGCTGTTTTCTTTAAACCTTGCTTAGGTGTCAGATACGATAAGATCACGCTCTCATTTTCATTGCGAAGCAATTTGCCCACCCGCTGAAATTGGCGGCGGCGCGCTTCGTGTGAAGTAATGCTTTGCGCATCAAGCAAAGCATCGATCAAGCGTTCTTCCACTGGAAGATTTTTAATCTGCTTAGGACTCAAAGTTGCAAGCTGTTCACCTAAAGCAGCCATACGCTGTACGGCTTTCTTTTGTTCGGTCTTACTTGCACGTCCTTCTAGAGACTCAAAGTCTTCTTCAGTATAGCTGGATGGTCGGCGTGCCACGATTAATCTGCCTCGTAAAATTTTGCTGCGAATAATGCTTGAATCTCAGACAAAGCTTTTTCTTCATCTGCGCCATCAACCACTAGACGTAAAGTTGTGCCCTTGCCAGCACCGAGCATGAGCAAAGACATGATATTTTTTGCATCCACCAACTTATCACCCTTGCCAATCTGAATTGATGAGCGGAACTTCGTGGTGACTTCAATCAGTTTGCCGGATGCACGCGCATGTAAACCTAGTTTGTTAATTACGTCAACAGTTGTGTCTATCATGACCAGTGCTTCATTTCTCTGTGGAGGACTTGAACAGACCATTTTGCCTCAAGGGCCTTTTTTAGTCTATCTACAATATAAACAGATCTATGCTGACCGCCAGTACAGCCTATCGAAACCGTCATATAATGACGGTGCCCTTCAGCAAAAGCTGGCAGCCATTTCTCTAAAAAGCCGTAAATATCCTGAAACATTTCACTGGCTTGAGGTGTGCTTTCCAAAAATTTCTGCACAGGCACATCCAGCCCGGAATATTGTCTTAATTCTAAATCCCAATGCGGATTTGGCAAATGCCTGACATCAAAAACATAGTCTGCATCCAGCGGAATACCGTGCTTAAAACCAAAAGACTGTAAAATAACAATTAAGTTATCCGCCTGTCCTAGCTTTGAAAGCAGCACATGCTTCAAGTCATGCACACTTTTATCGGTCGTATCAATATGTACTGTTGCGCGCATTTGAATCGGCAGCAGCAAATTTTTTTCTTCCTGAATACACTCATTTAAGCTTTTAAAACGTGCAGATAAAGGATGCGGGCGGCGTGAAGCGCTAAACCGGGCTATCAATTCCTGATCACGGGTAGTCAGATAGATAATATCAACTGTACCGTGGCTCTGCAGCTGCTGGAATACTTGATCAAATTCCTGCAAATCAGCCCGGGTACTGCGGACATCTACCCCTAAAGCCAACAGCTCAAGATTATTTTCACGGTCCAGCTTTTCAACAATTTCAGGCAGCAGCGCGAGCGGCAAATTATCAATACAGTAATAACCTAAATCTTCAAGCACCTGCAATGCAGATGACTTGCCTGATCCTGACTGCCCTGTAACGATTAATATGCGTTTCATCGTATTTGCTGCCCTTTCATCTATTAAGACTCAGAAAATTTAATCTGCAAATTATCAATTAAGCGGGTTGCACCCAATTTTGCGGCAATGAACAGCACCGTATTTTGATTAAATACCTCTATCGGCTGCAGCTCAGGTGTGCGCGCTTCTACATAGTCCACAGCAAAACCTGCCTGCATCAGCGTATTTCGAATATTTGCCAATGCATCCGGCAGCGAGGCGCCAGCCTGCAGCGCCTGCTCTGCTGTTTTTAGGCTTTGATAAATAGTTGGCGCAATTGCACGGTTTTCTGCACTTAAGTAACCGTTGCGCGAGCTGAGGGCCAAACCATCTTCCGCACGCGCAATCGGCACGCCAATCACTTCCAGCGGAATATTCAAGTCACGGACAAACTGGCGGATAACTGCCAGCTGCTGATAATCTTTTTGACCAAAAAATGCAAAGTTTGGCTGCACAATATTGAACAGTTTTGTCACCACCACAGCAACACCGTCAAAATGGCCTGGGCGCTGCGCACCGCATAAGTCATTTGTAATACCGCCAACCGTAATATTGGTTAAACGCGGCTGATTGCCATACATTTGCTCTACAGAAGGGGCAAATACGATGTCGCAGCCAACATCTGCCAACAAATGCTGATCGTGCTCTAAAGTCCGCGGATAGCTGTCAAAATCTTCGTTCGGGCCAAATTGAATCGGGTTAACAAAAATACTGACCACAACCACATCACACAGCTTACGCGCTTCACGTACAAGGTTTAGATGACCTTCGTGCAAATTACCCATGGTCGGTACAAAACCAATGATCTTTCGGGCTGCGCGTGCTGGGTTAAGAGAAGCAGCCAAGCCTTGAATTGTGGTTTCAGTTTTCATATTTTTACAGCTCAATTTGGAAAGTTTGTTCTAGCGCAGGGAAAGATCCGTCCAGCACCGCAGCATGATAAGCTTTAAATGCATCGACAATTGCCGTTTCACCTGACTGTTCTTTCATAAAGTTGCGGACAAATTTAGCGACATGGCTAAAGTTTAAGCCCAGCATGTCCTGCTGCACCAAAACCTGTCCATCAGTATCTGCGCCAGCGCCAATGCCAATGACAGGGATTTGCGGGAACAGCTCACTGATTTCTTTGCCTACCTGTGCAGGAACACATTCCAGCAGCAGCAACGCTGCGCCAGCAGCAACCACCGCTTGACAGTCTGCAATCAGCTGATCTGCTGTTTCGCGGGTGCGCGCCTGCACTTTATAACCGCCAAACACATGTACAGATTGCGGTGTTAAACCTAAATGCACACAAACAGGAATACCGTTACGGGTAAGGACTTCAACGGTTTCCGACAGCCATGCGCCGCCTTCAAGTTTAACCATTTGCGCGCCAGCCTGCATAATGGTTTTAGAGTTTTGCAAAGCGTCATTCAGCGTTGCATAACTCATAAACGGCAAATCTGTCATGATAAATGCATGTGAATTGCCGCGGCGTACCGCTGCAGTATGGTAAGCCATATCTGTAACTTCAACCGGCAATGTCGAGTCATGCCCTTGAATGGTCATACCCAATGAGTCGCCAACTAAAATTGAATCAATTTTAGCGACTTCTAATGCTTTGGCCATACTTGAATCATAACAAGTCAGGCAAGAGAATTTTCGGCCTTCCGCTTTAAGTTTTTTTAAGTGGCTTAGACTGATCATCTAGACTTTCCTCTTATGGCTGTTATTCAAGCCATTAATTTTTAGATGTTTGCCCAGTTTCCTGCATTCAAAACCGAAAGGCTTGGCTGCTGCAGAATGGATAATTTTTTAATCTGCTGTCCATGCAGCTGCAAATCAGCATCGAGATCAAGCAATGGAATCAGAACAAAATCACGCTCCATGATACCCATATGCGGCACAGTTAAGCGTTCATTCTGTATCTGCTGCTGACCGTAAATCAGCAAATCTAAATCCAATGTACGCTCACCCCAGCGGCGAAGGCGTACACGGCCCGATTCCTGCTCAAAACGCTGCAGCTCATCCAGCAAAGCTAAAGGTTCTAAATCTGTTTCCAGCTGCACAGCCGCATTTAAATAGTTGGGCTGGTCTTGCGGCCCCATGGGCGGACTTTGATAAAGTTTAGAGACTTTCACAGCGCCAAGTAATGCCAATTTATGAACTGCTTCAGTCAAAATTTGCTGTGAATCGCCTAAATTGCTGCCAAGGCCGATATAAGTGATGACACTCATTGGGTTGGCCCAAAAATAACAGTGCTGAGATCACGCTTCACACGCTTGCGTTTTAAAATTGGATGATCTGCTGTAATTTCAGCATTGCCGCCTACGGCTGCCTGCACTTTAAAATCAGCCTGCTGTTTCATTTTACGGGCACGGCGGCTGCGCGGCTCTGGCTCATTGACCAAAGGCTCGATTTCTGACTGCTGCACATCATGCAGCGGCTTAATCTCTTCTTGAGCAGCGCCTTTACGGCGGCTTTTCGCACGCTGACGGTTATAGTCTGCAATTGTGCGTTCTTTTTCGTCAGCGCTAAGCGTTTGATATGATTCCCACCATACGCCCATACCGCCTGTACCTTTATCACCAGATTTTTCACGCAGCAGCAAAAAGTCAAAGCCCGCGCGGAAACGCGCATGGCCTGATAAGGCTTCAATTTGCTGCGGTTTCGGATTCAGCAAACGGGTTTGCATTTCCCACACTTCACGAATAAAGGTTTCAGCAAAGCGCGGAATGACGGTACGCGTCGCTTGGCGCTTCAACACATCTAAACCGGCCTGAGCACGCGCTTCTGCAGCCACGACACCTTTAGCCGCATAAAACTCACAGCGCTCTAAAAATGGCTTCCATAGCAATACCGCATAAAAGAATGCAGGATTGATGGTTTTACCGATAGAAATCCGCTGATCAGTATTTTTCGCAGCCCGTTCAATAAATGGCGTGATTTCAGGCTGAATATCAGCAAACAGCTGATGCCAAATATCAAACTCAATCAGCATTGGCATCACGCGGTTCAAATGCCCCATCGTGAACAGCTTTTGTGATTCATCATATAAACGGTGCGGAGAAACATCACGCAATAGCAATGCTGCTTCTGGCGTAAAGACGTCTAAAATACTTTCATCAATGCTGAAATTAAGCTTGGCTGCAAAACGCAAAGTCCGCAGCATGCGTACAGGGTCTTCTTCGAAACGCAGCATCGCATCGCCCAACAGGCGCAGACGTTTTTGCTTAATATCATCGTATGCATTGCAAAAGTCGAGTACAACACCTTGGCGCGGCTGGTAATACATCGCATTGATGGAAAAGTCGCGGCGGACAAAATCCTGCTCAATCGTACCCCAGTTATTGTCACGCAAAATCATGCCTGCAGCAGATGTCACCGCTTTTTTAGGAGGAGCGCGAAAGGTTGCAACTTCAATCAGTTCTCGGCCTGAATACACATGCGCAAGCTCAAAACGGCGTCCGATAATGCGGCAGCGCCGTCCGAAGACTTCTTTAATTTGTGAAGGCGTAGCATTCGTTACAGCATCAAAATCCTTTGGATTCAGACCCAACATCATGTCACGTACACCGCCGCCGACGATATAGGCTTCATAGCCTGCCTTAGTTAAGGCATCAATCACATCTAATATGGAAGAAGGTAATTGTGCGGTGGATAAACCGCATTTGGACGCGCGCAAAGTTTGCAAAAGACGCTGTCTCCTACGTCTGGACGTAAAATCTTAAGATGCGTTAATCATATCTCTAACACAATCAAAGGGCAATTTGATTCTGCCAATACGATTGCACAGCTTAAACAAGTTTTTATATCTTGGCGCAATTTATAATGCTAAACGCTGTTTATTTTTAGCAAATATTGCAGGACCTATACCCTTTACCTGCTGCAGCTCTTCAATACTTTTAAATTTTCCATTTTTGCTGCGGTAGTTCACAATTGCCTCCGCTTTTTTCTGTCCAATACCTTGCAATTCCTGCAATTGCTCAGCATTTGCCCTATTTAAACTAATCTTGCCAGCAGTACTTCCCGCTGTCAGTTCCGGTTTGGATAAATAATAATTTTTCTGATTCATAGGCGCTGCCGCCGGCGGTTTTAAACGCTGATCATGCGCCTGCTGTCTGGCTTCCCATTGACTGTATTCACTGCCTTCGGCCGGATTCAAATGCGTCCAAATCAATTGTATAGCGCATAAAAAAACGAGCCATATCAAAAGCTGTCTTTTATTCAAGCTGCGGTTTTTCATGATAATCCTGATGTTTTAAGTATTGTTTTGCCTGTTCCCAAAGCTGATCCATTTCAGCCAATGACAGATCTTCTATATTTTTATGCTGCGCAGACGCCTGCGCTTCAATAAAAGCAAAGCGTGAGCGGAATTTATATACCGTCCCCAAAAGCGCCTGCTCACTTGAAACCCCTATTTTACGGCCCACATTCACCAGTGAAAATAAGCAATCGCCAAATTCCCCCAGTATTTCATCGGAATCTTTTTTCGCTAAGGCCTCTTGGAACTCATCCAGCTCCTCTTCCAACTTAGCGTAAGCATCTTTTACAGTTTCAAAATCAAAGCCGATTTTCGCCGCATTTTTTTGAATGTCTTCCGCCTGATTCAAAGCAGGCCCATGTTTAATAGCATCTAAACGCGAAACAGGCTGGCCTGCTTTCTCTTGCGCTTTAATCTGCTGCCAAAGCACCGCTACATCTTCAGGACTCAGCGCATTAAATTGATCTGCTTGAAATACATGCGGATGTCGGCGGATCAGCTTATCTGAAATTGCCTGCACCACATCCTGAAAATCAAAGGCACCCTGTTCACTGTACATTTGCGACTGAAAGACGACCTGCAGCAGCAAATCGCCCAGTTCATTTTTTATCTCTTCGGTATTGCCTTCACGCACAGCTGCCTCAACCTCATACGCTTCCTCAATAGCATATTTAGTCAAGCTTTGCGGCGTCTGCTTTTGGTCCCAAGGACACTGTTCGCGCAGCGTACGCATAATTTCTAATAGCTGTTCCATGAAGCACCTCGGAATTTAGCTAAGAGTTCGTTTCTTAGCGAATTAAATTTGTTATGCTCAAAACCAATCAAGCAAGAACAATAAGGGATTAAAAAAATGCACAGTATCTTTATTAGCGGCGCAGCACAAGGAATTGGAGCAGCAACCGCTATATTCTTTTATCAGCAAGGCTTTAAAGTCGGCATCTATGATTTAAATGCGGTACAGGCGCAGAAGCTCGCACAGAAGCTTGGGCCAAATGCTAAAGCTGGCTTGCTGGATGTATGCAATGTGCAGCACTGGCAAAATGCCTTAGCTGAATTTACGGCATGGGCGGGTGAACTGAATATTCTAGTGAATAATGCAGGTATCTTATTTTCAGGCCCTTTTGAAGATACCCCGCTGGAAGCACACCACAAAACTATCGACATTAATGTCAAAGGCGTCATGAATGGCTGCCATGCAGCGCTGCCCTATTTGCGCCAAGCTTCTTATGCACGTGTAATCAATTTATCTTCTGCATCCGCCATTTATGGCCAGCCTGATCTTGCCAGCTATGCAGCATCTAAATTTGCTGTGCGCGGCCTGACAGAAGGTTTAGATATTGAATGGAAAAAATATGGTATCCGCGTTTTAGACATCATGCCTTTATTTGTGCAGACTGCCATGGTCAAAGGCATGAATGCCGCAAGTATTCACAATATGGGCGTAAATTTAAGCGCAGAAGATGTCGCAGCGCAGATTTATAAAACTGCATATGTCAAAGACAGCATCTTTGGCAGCACACACTATCCTGTCGGGCTAAAAACCAAAGTCATGATGACGCTTTCCAATGTCAGCCCACAGTTTGTGAACCGTCTGGGCAACTTATGGATCAGTAAACGCTGATACAGCTCAACGCCTGCATTTTTCAGTGCTGATACAGCTGAATGCGCGGCAGCTGAAAACCTTTGCAAGATTGATCTGCCCGCCATGCGACACTCAGCATGGCATGCGGCAGCGTATAATTTTGATAGGCAAATACGCCAATGGCCGGGTGACTGCACATGCCTCCATTCACATCGGGATAAACACGTGTATTCAGCTCATTTAAATTGATGCGGATGCCTAAACCTGATGCTTTTAACACAGCTTCCTTCACCGTCCAGACTTTAAACCAATATTCAGGATCACAGCCTGCCGCCAGCCAAGTTTCCAGCTCTTGTACATGAAATGCATGTTTTGCTAAAGCTTCGAAGCGCACTTTTCGGTCTAAGTCTTCTATATCCACCCCAAGATCTGCCGTTCTCTGGCTATGCGCCAATACATAATGCTGCTGGCTATGACTGTGATTAAAGTAAAATTGCGGATGGTCTTTTAAATAAGGTTTGCCAAACGCTGTTTTCGCAAAACTGCTATCTTGAATATCTGCTGCCAAGTAAGCAGACAATAGCTGATTACGGTGCTGTGCAATGGCCTGTTTTTGCATCTGAATGAATGCTTTGCGCTCCATTCCTGCATCCAGCTGAACTAAAGCATCAATTCTGCACACTTCTAAATGTATTTCAGCCATCAATCTTTCCCATCCTTTCACGCTTTACTATAAATGAAGATGCGCCAAAAACAAAAAAGCCTGCGATTGCAGGCTTTTAATATGTTAAAGAATAACGAATTAACGCTTAAACTTTTTCTCTGCTTTCTTAAATTTCTGAACATAACGGCGTTTACGCGCTGCTGTACGCTCATCAATTTGCGACTTACGGCCCTCAAACGGGTTTTCTGAGGTTTTAAATTCGATTTTTACTGGCGTACCTTCAAGTTTATATACTTTACGGAATACGTTTTCTAAGTAACGGCGATAATCCGCAGGCGTTTTATCTACTTTGTTACCGTGAATCACGATGGTCGGCGGGTTTTGGCCGCCAATATGCGCATAACGCATTTTGATTGCGCGGCCTTGAACTTTCGGCGGATGGTGAGCATCTGTTGCATCTTTCAAAATTTGCGTAATTTTTGCAGGAGACACTTTCAGACGTGATGATTCATACGCACGGTGAATAGACGGATATAAATCACCCACACCTGTACCATGCAAAGCAGAAATCAAGTGAATTTTTGCCCATGGAATAAAGTCAAAGCGGCGTTCCACATCTAACTTACATTGCTTGCGGTCATACTCAGTCATGTTGTCCCATTTGTTGATCGCGATCACAATGGCACGGCCAGCTTCAATCGCATAACCAATCAAATGCAAATCTTGTTCAACAATACCTTCACGGGCATCCACCACAACAACAATTACATTGGCATCTTTCATGGCCTGTAAAGTTTTCACGATTGAGAACTTCTCAATCATTTCATCTACTTTACCTTTACGGCGCACACCCGCAGTATCAATCAGGGTGTATTTACGGCCATCACGTTCATATGGAATGTAAATCGAGTCACGTGTTGTACCCGGCTGGTCAAATGCAACAACACGCTCTTCACCCAATAAGCGATTCACCAGTGTTGATTTACCCACGTTAGGACGGCCAATGATTGCAAGGCGTAAACCCGTGTCTTCATCGCGCTCTTCATCAGCTTCATCTTCAGGCACATCCACCAGCACTTCTTCAAGCATCTGCTGTACACCGCGGCCGTGGCTGGCAGCCACTTGCATCGGTTCACCCATACCCAATTTATAGAATTCGACAAGCGCGGCTTCCGCATGTACGCCATCTACTTTATTGGCAACAAGAAAAACTTTCTTACCTAAAGTACGCAGTTCACGCGCGATTTGCTCATCAGAAGCCAATAAGCCTGCGCGGGCATCCACCACAAAAATAATAATGTCAGCTTCATTGATCGCAGTTTTTGACTGTTCAGCCATGTACGAGTCAATGCCGCCTTCACTTTCACCAATACCGCCAGTATCGACAACAATAAACGATTTATTTTGATACGTTGCGTCACCGTACTTACGGTCACGAGTCAGACCTGCGAAGTCTGCTACAAGGGCATCACGGCTCTTGGTAATCTGGTTAAACAACGTTGATTTTCCGACGTTCGGACGACCAATGAGCGCAATTACGGGTTTCATAGATTAACCTTTATTCAAGATCAGCCAGCTAGGTCTGGTCTGAACATCAGAAAGTTTTGGAAGAGTTAGAATTGGATTAAAGCCCAAAATAAATAAAAACACGGGGCATTGAATGTTCAATTACCCCGCGTTAAAAATACGGTTGGCTTATTTTAGCATAAGCCGCAGAAAAATTAACGGTTCTGCCAGATGCTCATTGCACCCTTGCGTGTAGAGACAAATAATTGACTGTCAATTACACGCAAAGTACGCACATCACCGCTGGTTTTGGCACGGCCTACAATGGTTCCGCTGCTTGGATCAATCATGTGCAGAACGCCGCCCATATCACCCACAATCAGATTTTGGCCAAACATGACTGGATTACTGAGCTGACGGTTCAGCAGCTGATCATTTTCCCACAGTTTCTGGCCTGTCGTAATTTCATACGCAGTGATTTTACCGTCATTTTGCGCAACAAACACACCATTGCCAGCAACTTCAGGACGCTGTGTACTGCTCGCATCTTCACTCCAGATCACTTGCTGGCTTGCAAGATCCATTGCAGTCACCTGACCTTGAAAACTAGAAGTTACAAGGAACTGACCTGCGACTGAAGGCTCACCGTCAATATCAATCAAACGCTGAATATCAGAACGGCCATCGGATACAGCCATACGGCGCTGCATACGCGGCGCGCCAGTCAAAGCATCAATCGCATAAATATATGCATTCGCAGATGCAATCAGCACATTACGCTGATCTAAGGCCACTGGCGCCGCCTGACCGCGCAAGCTGAACTGAACATTCGGCAAGCTATATGTCCACGCCTGCTTGCCTGTTTCAGCTTCATGCGCAAACACTGTACCGTCATTCGCAACGGTAATCACACGGCCGGCATGAATCAGTGACGGCGCAAGCAAAGCGCCTGTCAGCTGTACTGACCATTTTTGCTCACCTGTCGCTTGATCTAATGCAAACAGCTGACCTTTTTGACTGCCCACAATCACCAAGCCATCTTTTGCCTCAACACCAGAACTTAAGCCCGATTTTGAAATTTTCTTTTGCCAAAGACGCTGCTTGCCTTGATACGCTTCAACTTCACCATTTGGGTTCACCACAAAAACGGTGCCGTTATCCGCATCTAAACGCAAACGCAGCGGATCAGCTTCGCTCGTAGAAGCAACGCTTTTAGAAAATACAGCGGTCAGGCTTTTTGCATTGACTAATTTAGGCAATGGGTTCGGTTTTACTTCCTCAACCTTTACCCCTTTATTTGCACAGCCTGCTAAAGCAAGTGTTAATACCGTCAGTGCGCACGCAAATTTATATTTTCTATTCATTCAGCTACTTCCACTTGTGTATCTAATATCGGACGTTCAATTTCAGGATCATCAACCAAAACGCCTACACTTTCGAGTTTAATTTGTAAAATTTGACGTTCTTCTTTACGTTCTGCCAACGCATCCCATGCACTTTGATATACTTTTTTCGCATTTTCAATATCATTTTTTGCAACATACACATCGCCGCGGGCTTCATCCGCTGTTGCTGCAAACGCAGGGTCTTTCACTGCCGACAATGTCTTTAACGCATCGTCATATTTCTTTTGCGCAAGCTGAGCATAAGCCAAACGCAGTTTTACAAGCTGCACCAAGCCCTGATCATCAACTTTTGAATTTTCTACTTTTTTCAGCGCTTTTTCAGCATTGGCATAATCCGACTTATCATAAGCCAATTTCGCCATCAGCAATTGCGCTTGAATTGCCTGCACAGAGTCAGGCGCTTCTTTCACAATTTTATCAGCCGACGCAGACAGCTGAGCAAAGGCATCGCCCTGCGCTGTCTGAGCATCGCCAATCAATTGCTGCACTCTAGCGGTTTCCACTTGAGACTCAGCCAGATTTTTCTTCTGCCAATATTCCCAGCCGAAAAAGGCAATCAACGCAATTAAAATCCCGCTAACAATGGCAGAGCCATACTTTTTAGTGAAAGATTTCAAACTATCAAGCTGTTCGTCATCACTTAATGCGCTCATGTGATTCCCTTTTCCTTATCTGTTATGACTTATTTTGAAGAAATTTTATCAATAATGAACGGCACAATGTCCGCCACTGCAACTTCAGTCTGCTCTGCTGTCGCCAGCTCTTTGACAGACAGCTGCTGTGCTTCCCACTCGCGCTCGCCGTAAATCAAAGCAAATACTGCACCTGCCTGATCCGCTTTTTTCATTTGCGATTTCATTGAGCCTTGTGAGCCTGTTTTTAAACGCAATGCGCTGCCCGCTGCTTCCAGCTGATCACGAATTTGCTCTGCCAGCACCAAAGCTTTACTTTGTGAAGCCGGCTCAGACACAAGGAACATTTCGCAGTCGCGTACAGGAGTATTGTCTTCAAGCTGTTCCAGCAGAAGAAGCAAACGCTCCATGCCCATTGCGAAACCAACGGCTGGAACAGACTGGTCTGCTTTGCCTTTCAGCTGTCCAACTAAACCGTCATAACGGCCGCCAGCGCATACAGTGCCTTGTGAACCTAAATGAGCGGTCGTCCACTCAAATACCGTTTTGTTGTAGTAGTCTAAACCGCGCACCAATTTTTGGTTAATCACAAAGCTGATGCCCGCATCTGTCAAATACTGCTGCAGCTGGGCAAAATGCGCTAATGTTTCTTCGCCCATAAAGTCATGCAATTTTGGCGCATTGACTAAAATAGACTGCGTTTTAGCATCTTTAGAATCTAGAATACGCAGCGGATTTGTCGTTAAACGGCGCTGTGAATCCTCATCCAAATCTGCTTTATGAACCTCTAAGAACTCCACCAAAGCAGCGCGGTAAGCAGCGCGCTCGTCAGACTCGCCTAATGTGTTCAGCTCCAGCTGCACTTTGTCTGCCACGCCCATGCGTTTCCACAAACGCGCAGTCATCAAAATCAGTTCCGCATCCTGATCAGGAGTAGATACGCCAAAAGTTTCTACACCAAACTGATGAAACTGGCGGTAACGGCCTTTCTGCGGCTTTTCATAGCGGAACATTGGACCAAGATACCAAACTTTCGGTGTCGCGCCGCGCAGCAAATTATGCTCAAGCATTGCGCGTACGCAGCCTGCTGTACCTTCAGGACGCAGCGTTAAAGACTCTGGCGGCTGGCCTTTGTCTAAAAACGTATACATCTCTTTTTCAACAATATCTGTTGCATCACCAATAGAACGCTTGAACAAGTTTGTTTGTTCAACGATCGGCAGGCGGATTTGCTGATAGCCATATGCATCCATCAATGCAGACAGGTGCTGTTCTAGACGTCTCCAAGCAGCTGTTTGCGTTGGCAGAATGTCATTAAAACCTTTGATTGCGGCAATTGAACTCATGATTTACTCAGAAAAACTTGTGCGAATAATCTCTTTAGCTTTAGCGTCATCAAGATCGCTAACACGTTGACGAACCATCGCTTCGATTTCGTCAACCAACTGATTTGTGTCAATTAAATGGCTCTTTTCACCATTACGATACACCAGTGAACGCGGACTTGCACCTACCACGCCAATATCGGCTTCTTTGGCTTCGCCCGGGCCATTCACCTTACAGCCAATGACAGATACATCCATTGGCGTACGGATATCTTCCAAACGCTCTTCCAAAGCCTGCATCACTGAAATCACGTTAAATTCCTGACGCGAACAGCTTGGGCAAGCAATGAAGTTAATGCCGTTAGAACGCAGGCTTAATGATTTTAAAATATCAAAGCCAATTTTCACTTCTTCTTCTGGTTCTGCAGCCAACGAAATACGCATGGTATCGCCAATGCCTTCCATCAGCAGGCCGCCCAAAGCAATGGCAGACTTCACAGAACCGGTACGGTAAATACCAGCTTCAGTCACACCTAA
Source organism: Acinetobacter tianfuensis (assembly GCF_003611465.1). Taxonomy (GTDB): domain Bacteria; phylum Pseudomonadota; class Gammaproteobacteria; order Pseudomonadales; family Moraxellaceae; genus Acinetobacter; species Acinetobacter tianfuensis. Next base: position 58,348 of record NZ_RAXV01000005.1, on the reverse strand, counting down.
GTGCAGCGGATTATCAATTTGCTGAGACAGCAAACGGTAAGCATCCATGGTTAAAAAAACATTCGATGCTTTAACGGATACTTTAAACTCGTGAAAATCCAAACGGTCTAAAATATCAATATGGCGCATTGCCGATTCAAGCAATGCTTGGCCTGTCGGCTCACCGTATTTTTTTTGAATATCTTTTTCCAGTGAGCCAGCATTCACGCCAATACGCATGGAAATATCGTTATGGCGCGCAGCAGCCACCACCTCACGGATTTTTGCTTCTGAGCCGATGTTGCCCGGGTTAATACGTAAACAATCGGCACCAAGATCAGCAACACGCAGTGCGATCTTGTAGTCAAAATGAATGTCGGCAACCAATGGCACTTGTGAGCGCTTACGGATTTCGCCAAATGCTTCAGCAGCTTCCATCGTCGGCACCGAAACACGCATGATATCTGCGCCTGCATCTGCACAGCGCTGAATTTGCGCAACCGTTGCTTCTACATCACACGTTTCTGTATTGGTCATGCTTTGAATGCTGATTGGCGCATCACCGCCCACATACACCGAACCGACACGGATTTTGCGGGTTGGACGGCGTTTAATTGGATTTACAATCATTGTTCAAGTCTGCTCTGCTATGCCTTAACGCGATAAACGGAAATCTGCTTTACCGTTCACGGTATAAGGCGACAATGAAATATTTTCGCTATTTAAGCTCAGTGCTACTGCTTCAGCATCATCCAAACGAATTTGGAAAGGCGCCTCGCCATTTAAGCTTAAAGTTGTTGCCTGACGGCCTGTCGCCAGGACTTTGCCAGTCGAATCGACAATATGCACAGAAGTCGGACGATTGAAAGTCAAATCCAGCTGATCACCAGAAACAACCGAGGCATTGCCATCCATACTTAAGATTTGAACTTCCGCGCTCTCAGCTGCAGGTTCATCTGTATTTTTGCTGTCAGACATATTCTGTACGGCGGTCACAATCAAGCCCGCAACAATAAAAACAGCCAATGCAATCAAAGCGCGTTTTAACCATTTACGGTTACGGTCACGGTTTGAACCAGGCAATTTGCCCATAATTTTAATTGGCGAATTATTTAAAGCATGATTGGGCAATAAACCAGTATCATTGGCATAAATTTCATCAAAACGCTGAATGATATTGGTAGCATCCACTTTGAGAAATTTTGCATAGGTACGGTAATACCCTTTGATAAACGTTGCTTCAGGCAACGAGTTATAATCATCCTGTTCCAAGGCAGTCAGCGTTTTCACTGGAATATTTAATTCCTGAGCCACGTCTTCCAAATTCAACTTTTGGGTAATACGGACTTGACGCAAGTACTCACCTGGACGCTGAACATTTCCTAACGCATTTGGGGTAGCGCTCGAAGAACTCGATTGCGGTGAATTAGGATTTACTTCCATACGGCCTCAGTACTGTACTGTAATTGCAAATAACGTTGGTATTCAGGACTTTCTGGAAATAATGCACGCAATTGGTTAATTAATACCTGCATACCCAAATTATCTTGATTCGCACGCGCAATGCGGATACCAATCCAAAGCGCACGGGCGCTCTGATTATTTTGACCTACTGAACGGACAAATTGTTCATACAATCGTGCCGCTTCAGCAGTCTGCTGGTTCAAATAAAAAATTTCTGCCAACTCTAACATTGAAATGAATGAAGAACGATTGGCTTGCAAGGCTTGTTTGAATGTTTTTTCAGCATTCACTGTATCCCCCAATTTGAGGTAAATCTGCCCTGCATTTTCTAAAGCTTTTGAACGCTGATCATAACCCAATGCTGCACCGGCAATATTCAGCTGTTCAAGCGCGTCAGTATAGCGCCCAATTTGATACAAATACGTACCGTAGTTGTTACGAATTTGCGCATTTTTAGAATCGGACGCCAGCGCACGCTTAAAATAAGTATCCGCTTTTTCCATGTTGATGGCGCTGCCTTCCTGCTGCAGCAGCACCCCCATCATCATATTGGCTTGCGCATCACGGCTATTGGTTTGCAAAGCTTGATCAAGTTCACGCTTGGCAGCATCCAAATCACCCGTCTTCAAATACTCAACAGCCATTTGAGTGCGTACTTGTACCGCTTTTTTTGGATCTTTTTTTACAATATCACTGCTGGTGGACTGACACCCAGTCAATACACCCGCTGCAATCATCAAAGATGAAACTAAAGCAATTTTATACGTCGATCTGCTCAATTGGCTGCCTCATTATTATCCTTGTGAGCGCAGAATCTCATTTTGCGCTGCAACTTTCTTTTTCCATTGCTCCGCACGGCGTGTACGGTCAGCAACTTGCCCTACTAATTGTCCGCACGCAGCATCAATATCATCTCCGCGTGTCTGACGAATCGTACACACAAAACCGGCATCAGACAAAGTTTTTTGGAAAGAAATAATGCGGTTGCGGCTTGAACGGCCGTATGGCGCATGCGGAAATGGGTTGAATGGGATCAAATTGATTTTGCTAGGCAGGTTTTTCAGCAGCTTAATCATTTGCTGCGCATGCTCTGGCTGATCATTCACCCCATCCAGCATCACATACTCAATCGTCACGTGTTTACGCGAACTTTCATTGCCGTCTTTCGCAATATAGCGCTGGCAAGCAGCAATCAATTGTTCTAGCGGGTACTTTTTATTGATTGGCACAAGTTCGTTGCGCAGCTCATCATTTGGCGCATGCAGTGAAATCGCCAAAGCAACATCAATATCTTTCACCATCTGATCAATTTTAGGCACCACGCCTGACGTTGACAGCGTGACACGGCGCTTAGACATGCCATAAGCAAAGTCATCCAGCATGGTACGCATCGAGTTTAATACTGCATCATAGTTCAGCAGCGGTTCACCCATGCCCATCATCACTACGTTAGTCACCGAGCGCTCACGCTCAAGCACTGGCACCTCTTCCATATAAGAATAGTTTGCCATCCACAGCTGGCCAATAATTTCCGCTTGGCTTAAGTCACGCTGGAAACCTTGCTTGCCTGTCGAACAAAATGAACAGTCCAGCGCACAGCCTACTTGTGAAGAAATACACAAGGTGCGGCGCAAACCGCTGCGGTGTTCTGCTGGAATTAAAACCGTTTCTACCAGCGAGCCTTCACCGTCGCCCACACGGAATACCCATTTACGGGTACCGTCTTTCGAATAATTTTTATGCACCACTTCCGGCGCTTTAATTTCACAAATTTTTTCCAGCTTTTCACGCAATTTGCCTGAAATATTGGTCATTTCAGCAAAATCAGTCACAAAGAACTGGTGAATCCATTTCATCACCTGCCCAGCACGGAATTTCTTTTCGCCCATATCTTCGAAAAACTTTTCCATTTGCGGACGCGACATGCCAAGTAAATTCACTTTCTCGACAGTTTTAGCCTGTGCTGGAGCGGATGGAGTGTGTTGCTGCGGTTCAGAAACTGCTGATACAGCCACTGCTTCAGTACTCATGTGTAATTACCTAAACCATGTCTATTTGATGAAAGGAGAAGCTCAATAAACGAGCAAAGCTTTATTCAGAGAATAAAAAAACCAGATAAGTATAATAACACTTATCTGGTTTGAATACTTCGAATTAACGAGTACGCGGAGCAATCTCAGTTTGAGCGAAGAAGTAGTTAACTTCACGGTCAGCAGATGCTACAGAGTCAGAACCGTGAGCAGCGTTTTCGTCGATGCTTACAGCGAAGTCAGCGCGGATAGTGCCAGCAGCAGCTTCTTTCGGGTTAGTCGCGCCAAGGATGTCACGGTGAGCAAGAACTGCGTTTTCGCCTTCAAGAACAGAAACAACAACTGGACCAGAAGTCATGAATGCAACTAGGTCAGCAAAGAAACCGCGTTCTTTGTGTTCAGCGTAGAAGCCTTCAGCTTCAGCTTGAGTCAAGTGTTTCATTTTAGTTGCAACGATTTGAAGACCAGCTTTCTCAAAACGAGCAAAGATGTCGCCAATGTGGTTTTTAGCAACTGCGTCTGGTTTAACGATAGATAAAGTACGTTCGATAGCCATGATAGGCTCCTTAAGTCATAATGTTGACAGGAAAATTTGGCGCATTATACCGAATAATGCGCCATTTTCTGCTTTTCAGATGTAAAAAAATTGCTTTTTTCGATGAGCTCTCAGCTCGCCTCATCAATCCAAGCCATTTGAATCGCTTCCAGCAAACCTTCCGTTGACTTTTCAGGGTTGTCTGAAAAATCAGGCAAAGCGCAAACCCAAGCATGCAAATCAGTAAAACGGATCCACTGCGGATCTACATCTGGATGCGCTTCATAAAGCTCAATAGCGATATCAATGGTATCTGTCCAGCGTAAGCCCATGTGACTCTTCCTTAGATCCTATAAATGATGCTGTACTTTAACAAATTTCAAAAAATCTGCCTAAGCTTTCACTGCAGGCAAAATGTATTTTTTCTTGCATTGCATTTACAGCATGATATGCAGCAGCGGCGCACCCAAAATAATTGCGCTGGCGACTGCACCGCCAATCAGCGCGCCCACAGCCACATCACTTGGATAATGCAGGCCAAGCACCATGCGCGACAGCGCAACCAGCACCGTGAACGGCAGCATTAAAATCAGTAAAATCGGCTGCACCCAGCCAAGTACAGAGGTTGCCATCACCGCATGCAGCGTATGCCCAGACGGAAAGCTGAAATGATCCAGCGGCCGCTCACATAAACGCACCACTTGATGCACCTGATAAGGACGCGGACGTACTGTTTTGTGTTTCAGCAGCTTATAAATACCTGTACCAGTCAAACTGCTCAACACCACGTACAGCAGCTGCGCGCCATAGGCCAGCCCTTGCAGCATCCACACAGCGGCCAGCATCACATACCAAAATATTCCGTCTCCAAGACGGCTGATCATTTTAAAAAAATATGCCACCCGCTCTGAGTGGGAAAATGTGTTGAGATAAATACAGCCTTTTAAATCGAGATCAAGCATTCTTATTTTTGCATTTTTAAAATTCATTTTTCTCTCCTCAGGCGGTTTTAATCACCTCATACCAAACTTAATCACTGGCCTCACTTCCATTACTTTGCCCATATCAAAAACTACTCATTCACCACATTGGCCGCTGTATACAAAGCCTGCTCAAACTGCTGTACAGGATGCTGCCAGCCCGCCTGCTGTACAGCAGCAAAGGCTGTACGGCCCATCCGCTTCAATACGCTTCTCGGCGGCAGATGCAGCATATTGCGCTTAAAACCCGCAATATCTCCACGCTCACTCAGCCACCCTGACTGCTCATGGCGCACATGCTGCGCTGCACATGCATAACGGTAAGCCACAACTGGCAGCCCGCTGGCCATCGCCTCAAGCACAACATTGCCGAATGTCTCTACTTGACCTGCAAATACAAAAACATCTGCACTTGCATAGGCTTCTGCCAGCTGTCCGCCGCTTAAACTTCCGGTGAACACCACGGGATAGCCCTGACTGATACGCTGCAATTTTTCACGCTCTGGACCATCACCGACAATAACCAAACAGCGGTTTGCTTCTCCTGCCCGCGCCTGCGCAATAAAGGCATCCAAAATAACGTTGACTTCTTTTTCTGGCGACAGTCTGCCGACATACAGCAGCACTGTAGACTGCTCACCCGCCCCCCAGCGCTGCCGAAGCGCAGCGGAGGCATGCTTAGGATGAAAACGTTCAACATCTACACCGCGCCCGACCACCGCCATAGGACAATCCACACCCAATGCTTGCAAAGATTGTGCCGTACCTTGACTGGGCACACAGGTCAGCTGCGTACTGTTATGAAACCAGCAAAGATAGCGCTGTATAGGCTTAAGCAGAAATGCTAAATCAAAAAACCTGCTGAAATCCTGAAAAGCTGAATGAAAGCCGCTGGAAATGGGTATTTTTTTATTTTTAGCCGCCTGCAGCGCAGCCAGCCCTAAAGGTCCTTCGGTCACAATATGCACCACATCCGGCTCAAAATGCTCAATCGCATTAGATACTTTTAAAAACTGCGGCCAGCCAAATTTTAGACTTGGATAACGCGGAATAGACTGCGCCATAACGAGGCATTCCTGCTGCGGCTGAAAATCTGAACAGCGCCGCTGCTGCTGCGGGCGGATAAGTAAGATTTTATGCCCCTGCTGCTGCAATCCCCTGCAGAGCTGCAGCAAAGACAAAGCCACGCCATTAATTTCAGGAGGCCAAGTTTCTGTCACAATTGCTATTCTTAGGCGCGGCCTCACCAAATCATTCAGTTCACGCAATTCACGCTGAATATGCTGTACATTTTTATTTTTAAAGTAAAACCGCACGGTATCGGGCAAATGCTGCTTAAACAAGCCTGCCGCCATCTGATCTGACATGCGCCACCTATCTGTTATCTGTATTTTTTGTTTCAGTCTAGATCAGCTTGTTTGCATTTTAATGTGATTTCAATGACACTTTTTTGACAGCGCTCTTTATTGAAAAGAATGATTTTTCTTCCTGACCGTAACCCGTGTACAGCCCGGCTGTGACACCACTTCCAGTTCCGCTTTTATTTTTTTCAGCCTTGCGCTCATACTGCGCAAGCCCACACTCAACCCTGAATCATGCACCGCGGCAATATCAAAACCAACACCATTATCTTGCACAGAAATAGTCAGCTCTTCATTTTCTACCTTCATACAAACTTCAACAGAATTAGCATAGCTATGCTTCAAAACATTGGTCAAACTCTCTTCTAATACCCGCTGTAATGAAATACAGTCCGCAACAGCAATATTTCCTTGCCAGCTGTCAGGAATACACCAGCGCACTGCTATATCCAATTCATCAAAAAGCTGATTAAAACGATAACGGACTGGAGCCGCCCACAAAACTGGTGTATCCGGTACATTGGCATCCAGACTGGATCCGCTGTCTACAATCAGCCTCAAATCATCACGCAAATGTTTAAGCACCGATAAAAACTGTTTATTGCTTAAATCATTACGGCTTTGCTCGATTGAAGCCATTGACCTCACCAGCGAACTGCCCAATCCATCATGCAGGTCATGCGCCAGCTGAATTCGTTCTTGCAATTTAGCATTATTCAATTCCAGCTCATGACGCTGATTTAAACTTTCGCTCAACTCTGTACGCACCTGCTCTACAGTCCGCCCAAGCTTCGCATTAAAATGTTCCACACCCTTCATGCTGCGGGTTAAGCGCAAAGCAAAAATACTTGCCAAGATCACAGTTGTAAAAGGTGAGGCATAAACAAACAGTAAGCGGCCTTCTTGTTTATACAAACGAAAACAGTCATGCAGCGCCAGCGGCAAATATATAAAGAAAATCAGAACGGCTAAACAATACGCTTCTGGCTGTTTTGAGCGAAATGCAATGACAGGGTAAACAATGCAGTTCAATACATAAATGACAATGCCTGCAGCAAAACTGCTTTGCAAAACAGCATATGTATATTCAGCCGGCAGCACTGCAATCAACAGCACAAATGCAAAGAAAAGCCATGCCAAAAAACGCTCTGCCCAAAGCGCACTAAAGTTTGCAAAACGCCAATTATATAAACAGGTAATACAAATATAAGCTAAAAAACATAAACCTTGTATCCGTGCAAAATTGATGGTGTTTAGCGCAAAAAGCGGCTCAACTATCAAATTCATAGCGGTATACACAACCCATAGCAATGTTGCTAAAGCGTAGTAGCCAAATGCAGTTTCCTTACGCCTGAACAGCCAGACAAATGCGGCAATAACTCCTAAGGCAACCTCCAAACACAGCGTGTAAGTCTGCAAACCGCGCATTTCCAGCCAATAGCGCTCAAACTTCGCCATAGTAGATTCATAGTCAGCCAAGTGTACGAGACCAATTCCGGGATTAAGTTCAGAAACGCCTTCAACACGGATATACACCGTATTTTCACCTGACTTTAAAACACCTACCGGCAGCATCCACCGTCTTGGCATATTCCAGTTTCGCGACAGCGGCTCTTCAAGTGATTTGCTTTGCCACAGGAAATGATCATTGATATAAACCTGACCAGCCATATTGATAAAACTGATCGACAGCATCATGGGCTGATTTTGTTCCTGTTCGCAGGAAAACTGCCATGTCAGCTTATACCAAACGGTTCCGCTGAATTTCGGCCAGCGCTCATTCCAATAATCAGGCAGACGTTGAATCGTTTGCCACTGCGATGCTTCCGGACGGCTCTTCCCAGCCTCTCCCGCACCTTTTGCAGATTGAATGTGCTGAAGTTCAGCATGGCATTTGGCCGCGCTTTGTTGCGCATGCACTTCTGTTACGACAAACAGGGACAGCAATACCGCACAAAAACCAATAAAGAGTTTGTGTGCAGCTCCCTCATCAAAAAAACACAGCCGCGCAAAGTTACAGCATTTTCCGCAAACTGCAGTATGGCAAAGCGCCAAAAACATCACCTATTTTTTTAAAATTATAAAGCAGTTCAATCATATGCTGGTTTACATAAACAATACAATAACAAATTTTAATAATATTAATTCTCAAACGCACAAGATAATTACTATCGCAATCAATCAAATAAAAAATTTATATACAAATGTACTTTTTATTTTAAAGGTTCTGAATAAGCCATCAAAAACTATGGCTCCAAATACATTAAACCATCTCTAACCCGATAGAGCCGATTATTGCCAAAATCAATCTGCTGCTTATTGCCATGCAAACGCGGAAAGCCAACCAATGCATCCAGCTGGGCAGAACGCTGAAATTGCATTGTTTTAGGATTAAACATCCAATAAACAAAGCGCTTATCTTCTACTTTTTTAGCATCTGAAATATCAGACAGCACCAAATCGTAATAACCGTCGAAGTTGACATCCATATAACCGACACTGTTTGCAAATGCATTAAAACCTGTCAGGCTTTGTTTAATTTTACCTGTATTTTTATCAACCACATCGACCCGTTTCAACACCTTGCCATAAGGCTGCGCTGCCTCTTCAACACCATAAAATTTAAAAACAAAGACTGGCTTATCCACGGCTTTAAACGCAGGTTCAAAACGCACATTTTTCGCGCCGTCTGCATTCACCAGCACCGCATCGAATACACCGCTATTTGCATTTAAATAACCTTTTAGCTCAGATTGCTTACCCTCAGGCATATTCACTGATTTAAGCTCTAAAACATCACCTTTTTGCGCCCCTTTAAAGTCCATCTCCGTCTGATTCAGCTCATCATAAAGAGTTGCTTTAGGGTTCCACACACCAGCATATAAATCCAAAAAATAACGCTCTTCACTGGAGCGGAGCATGCGCTGCATAGACACACGGACATTGGTTAAAGGAGAGAGCTGCTGACCGTTACTCTCTAGAGCAGGAGCAGTTTCTGCGAAACTCAAGCCAGAGAAAAGAAGAAGTACAAAACTCGGGAGGATTTTATTATTCATAATGCAGCCACACAAAGAAATGACCTAACTGCAAATACACTAGCACATCTCAATTTCATTCAATGTATAGACTTTGCTTATCACTTTCACAAACTAAAGCTCAATTAATCTGTAAGCCATTGTTTTATCCCACCATATAAATTAACCTAAAAAACAATCAAATAATAAAAATAGAAATTTAATGAATTTGAAATCCGCCCCTGAACGTGAAATTTTGAGCTTTCAGCCACACATCTATAAAGTGACGAGCTGGGCAATTTTAGGAATGCTTGCAGTACATCTATTTTTCAATACACAACATTATCTTGCCAATCAACTGGAGGAAATCGAATATTTTGAACCCCTTTTTTTGTTTTATACTTTGTTGATCACACTTACGGTTCGCCTCAGTTTAAGCACTCACCGACTCACTCTCAAATTTGGTCCATTTTTTAGTTATGAAATACAACGTGATCAAATTGAAAAAATCACAATTACACCTAATCAAAGGCATTTATTAAAAGCAAAACACCCAATTTTATCGAAGAAGCTATTTAGTCGAAAACCTGAAATAGACTCCGCATTAGACTGGAAACTGCATGGGGATGTGCATTTTCAGTTACACACTCAAGTAACAATAACAAATCAGCTCAACAAAGCCCCGATGAAAAAGTTAGCTTTACAACAATTTTCCGCCGAACAAACCACTGATTTAATCAAACACATTAATCAAGACTGGGGACTCGAAACACCACTCAATACCAATACAGAAGAAACCCCAAATCCCGCTATTCATCAAGATATTGGTCAAACACCGCTCCACCTAGTCTTTGGAACACTTGCTTTAGGCAGTGTATTTTTCTTTATTCCCTTAGAGGCGATTCACTTTGGTGTGGAGTCTTATTTAGGGTTGATTCCTGCAGGATTACTTGCCTTTGCTTTGAGTTATGCTGTCATTCGCGCAGAGCAAAAGAGCCATCCTTTTGCATCAGCCCTCGTTTGCAGTTTTATATTGGGCACAACTTTGTATGCTGTCGGATTACAAGCCAATCGCTGGTATAGCGAACAAAACCCCCATCATTCTCAAATTTATTCGCTCAAACTCACAGCAACAGACAGCCGTTACCAAACGTGGCAACTCACACCTGAGCTTCAAGAAAAAACTAGGTTGAATGAAATTTATATCCATGAAAAATGGGCTGGATTTAATCATAGTTTAAAAATCGGGCAATCTTATCCTATTATTATCAATGAAGGATATTTTAAAGACTTTTGGATTCAAGATGACGCATTTAAACAACGAACATTGGCACAAGGATCTCAACTATGAGACTCCCCAATTCTAATTAATTAAGACATAAAAAGCTCCTGTTACAAACAAAGGCTTTTAAATTAGAACTTAGTTCTTTTCTTTGTCTACGATTCTGTTCGCTTGGATCCAAGGTACGCAAAAATAGAAAGCATGCTTGTCTATTTCTAAGGCACGAAACTTAGCCATTAAAAAACCCACTCAAAATGAGTGGGTTTCTTCAAATCATATGATTCGAGAAATTAGTTTTTCTCTTTATCAACGATTTTGTTCGCTTGAATCCAAGGCATCATCGCACGTAACTTGTTACCCGTTACTTCGATACCGTGAGCAGCATTTTGACGGCGGCGAGCAGTCATTGAAGGGTAGTTTAAAGCGCCTTCGTTGATGAACATTTTCGCGTATTCGCCAGATTGAATGCGTTTAAGCGCATTGCGCATCGCTTCACGAGACTGTTCGTTGATCACTTCAGTACCTGTTACATATTCGCCGTATTCAGCGTTGTTAGATACTGAGTAGTTCATGTCCGCGATACCGCCTTCGAACATTAAGTCAACGATCAATTTAAGTTCGTGCAGACATTCGAAGTAAGCCATTTCTGGAGCATAACCAGCTTCAACAAGCGTTTCAAAGCCCATTTTAACCAATTCAACAGCACCGCCGCAAAGAACTGCTTGCTCACCGAAAAGGTCAGTTTCAGTCTCTTCACGGAATGAAGTTTCGATGATACCTGTACGGCCGCCGCCTACGCCTGAAGCGTAAGAAAGAGCTAAGTTACGAGCGTTGCCAGAAGCATCTTGGTGGATTGCGATAAGATCTGGAACACCTGAACCGCGTTGGTATTCAGAACGCACTGTGTGACCAGGCGCTTTTGGAGCAACCATAATTACGTCAAGGTCAGCACGCGGAACAACTTGGTTATAAAGAACAGAGAAACCGTGAGCAAATGCTAAAGTCGCGCCTTCTTTGATGTTTGGTTCAATTACGTCGCGGTAAAGCTGAGATTGAAACTCATCTGGAGTTAAAATCATAACAACATCAGCTTGCGCTACAGCAGCAGGAACTTCAGCAACTTTAAGACCAGAGTTTTCAGCCTTTTTCCAAGAAGCAGAACCAGCACGTAAACCTACAGTTACGTCAACGCCAGAGTCTTTAAGGTTAAGCGCATGCGCATGGCCTTGTGAACCATAACCAATGATCGCTACTTTCTTAGATTGGATGATAGATAAGTCACAGTCTTTATCGTAAAAAATTTGCATTGCTGTCTCCGCTAAAATGCTTTTGTTTCCTTAACTCGGCACATTGATGTTTTTTATCTTCGCCGTGCTGAGCGCCTGCTTTTACAAGCAGGCATGTATGTTTAAAATTAGATTGTTAAAACTTTTTCGCCGCGCGCGATACCCGACACGCCCGAACGGACAACTTCAAGAATGGTATTTTCAGCCAAAGCATCAATAAAACCGTCAATCTTTTCAGTTGTGCCTGCAATTTGAATTGTGTACGTCGTCGGCGTTACATCAACCACTTGAGCACGGAAAATATCTGCTGTGCGTTTGATTTCAGCACGGGCCGAACCTAGCGCTTTTACTTTAATCAGCATCAGTTCACGCTCAATATGCGCGCCTTCAGACAGATCAACTACTTTTACAACTTCAACCAATTTGTTCAGCTGCTTCGTAATTTGCTCAATCTTGTGATCATCGCCATACGTGGTCAATGTCAGGCGTGAAAGCGTCGGATCTTCAGTCGGCGCTACATTTAAAGTCTCAATGTTATAATTACGCTGAGAAAATAAACCCACTAAACGTGAAAGCGCACCTGCTTCGTTTTCTACAAGTACAGAGATAATATGTCTCATGATGTGCGCTCCCCTTTGCCTAACCACATGTCTTTCATTGACTGGCCAGCAATTAACATTGGATAGACGTGTTCTGTACGGTCAACCATGACGTTGATGAATACACATTTATCATTAATCGCCATTGCTTCTGCAAGCTTAGATTCAAGCTCATCGGCATGATCAATTTGAATACCGACATGGCCATACGCTTCCATCAATTTAGGGAAGTCAGGCAGAGACTCTACATAAGAACTAGAGTGACGGCCTTCGTAGTTCATATCTTGCCACTGTTTAACCATACCTAGCGCACGGTTGTTCAAGCATAGAATTTTCACATTTAAGCCATATTGCTTACATGTAGAAAGTTCCTGGATACACATCTGAACGGATGCTTCACCTGTAATACAAACCACTTGCTGATCTGGGAATGCAAGTTTCGCAGCCATTGCATACGGCAAGCCCACACCCATGGTGCCCAAGCCGCCCGAGTTAATCCATTGACGCGGACGCGTATATTTGTAGTACAGCGCGCCAAACATTTGGTGCTGACCAACGTCAGAAGTAATAATTGCTTGGCTATTGGTAATTTTGTCCAATGCAGCAACAACCTGCTGAGGCTTCATTGTGCCGTCAGTCGGCGCAACGATTTTCAAGCCATGCGCATCGCGCCATGCATTGATTTGTTTCCACCAGTCCGCAATTGCTTCCGGATTTGGCTTAGAAACATTGAGCTGCTTCAACTGAGCCAGCATTTCCTGCAATACAGGTTCAACTGCACCTACAATTGGAATATGCGCCATAATGGTTTTTGAAATCGTCGCTGGGTCGATATCAATATGAATCACTTTGGCATTTGGACAGAACTTAGCTGGATTGTTTGTTACGCGGTCATCAAAACGCGCGCCAATCGCCAAGATCAGATCAGCATTTGCCATCGTCATGTTTGCTTCATAAGTACCATGCATACCCAGCATGCCCACAAACTGCGGGTCGTTGCCCGGGAATGCACCCAAGCCCATCAGCGTATTGGTTACTGGATAGCCAAGCAAATGCGCAAGTTCAGTCAATAGTGCAGAAGCATTACCTTGAACAACGCCGCCGCCTGTATAAATAATTGGACGTTTAGCGTTAATTAACTCTTCAATCGCTTTACGGATTTGACCCGAATGACCACGGTGAGGAGGCTGATAAGAACGCATCTTCACTTTTTCTGGGTATTCGTAAGCAAATTTTTCCGCAGGGTTCGTTGCGTCTTTTGGAATATCAACAACAACAGGACCTGGACGGCCACTTGAAGCAATATAAAACGCCTTCTTAATAATTGAAGGGATTTCGCTTGCATGACGCACTTGGAAGCTGTGTTTTACGATTGGGCGCGAAATACCGACCATATCCGTTTCTTGGAACGCATCCTCACCGATTAAATGGCTCGCAACCTGACCTGACAAAATCACCATTGGGATTGAGTCCATGTAGGCAGTTGCAATTGGAGTTACCGTATTTGTTGCGCCTGGACCTGATGTGACGAGAACAACACCAGTCTTACCTGTTACACGCGAGTAAGCATCTGCCATGTGGCCTGCAGCTTGTTCGTGGCGTACGAGGTAATGGTTAATTTTTTCTTGTTGAAATAGCGCATCGTAAATATGCAGTACTGCGCCGCCTGGGTATCCAAAAACATGTTCAACGCCTTCGTCCGCTAATGCGCGAACAAGCATTTCACCACCAGATAAAAGTTCCAACTTGATTCACCCTAATCTTTTTTCGCCGGCAAATGGGAGGCATCTGCGACGCTCATTCATTGATTGTCTGCACTGTTATAGCACACAAATTTCATAGTTTTCATAGCAATAAGAAAAAAATCTGACCTGCTTGCTGTTTGAGCAATATGGGGTCTAAAACATGTTGGGATAAACATATTTTGTTGGCTTTGTTCATCGTCTCGGCTAGAGAAGAAGTCCATTGCTAAAATGCACTTATTCGAAGGGTGATCGATCTAAGGCATATAAAACTAAAGACAGCATTTTTGTTGTTTCGACTACCAATGTCAAGTTTAAAAAATGGCTTTTTCTTGTTTATTCGCAGTCCGTTTACTTTTTAATCGCCGCGCTTTAGCTCTCAATTCCTTGCCCTACTGATTTTTATTAAATATTCCCAAAAAGCTATAAAAAACTTTTATATAACGGATAAATAATTTGAATACGAAATTTCTATTTTTTCCGCCTCCACTACAGCAAGTCTAAAAAACACATAGATTTCGGCATTTAAAATGCTGCTGAAATCAACAAAATTTGTATTTTTTTCACACTGATCATGATCAATGCGCCGCTTATCTGCTGCAGACTAAAAAAGCGTAGCGTCACAGTTAAAAATGCCGCAAACTTTCTTGATAATTTTCATCATCATGTTCCATTAAAACAATACAGGATGCGCTTCCATTATGAAAAACACAGCAATTAAATGCGTCATTGCAGTACTGGGCACTGCTTTTCTTGCAGCTGCGCCAAGCAGCTTTGCACAGCAATATTACAAATGGGTCGACTCAAAAGGTTCTACGCATTACACAGCAGCACCGCCGCCAGCCTCTGCAAAAAAGAAAGGTAAAATTGAAACCTATGGCTGGAAAAATAGCGGCCCAGCCAAAAGCAGCAATCCGGAAAATAAACCTGACGCTGAAACACCGCAAACAGCAGCACAAAATACGCCTGCCCCATCACAGCCTGCAAATAAAACGGCTGCCGAACAAGCAGCTGAAGCGGCTGAAACAGAAAAATAAAGCCAGTCTGCATATCAGCAATACTGCAAGCCAACGGCTTAAAAGTTCCGCCGCAGCAATTCAGCAGTTTTTTCATGCTTTACACCCCGCGCAAAATTCACTTTTAGGTGTATTTTGCGCTATGCTGTAACACACAATTTTTTATCGTCTTTTATATATACGTTTATGACTACTCACATTGACCCAGAATATCAAGCGAGCGCGATTGAACCAAACGTTCAGCAAGCTTGGGAAACCAATAAATCATTTAAAGTTGCCGATACTGTAGAAGGTCCACGTCGTTATATCCTCTCGATGTTCCCTTATCCAAGCGGTCGACTGCATATGGGTCATGTGCGTAATTACACAATCGGCGATGTCATCAGCCGTTTCCACCGCCTCAAAGGTGAAACTGTACTGCAGCCAATGGGCTGGGATGCTTTCGGTTTACCTGCTGAAAATGCGGCGATTGCCCATCAGGTTGCGCCTGCAAAATGGACATTTGAAAATATCGCTTACATGCGCGATCAATTAAAAAAACTTGGGCTTTCCGTAGATTGGGACCGTGAGTTTGCCACCTGTACCCCTGAATATTATCGCTGGGAACAATGGCTATTTGTTCAGCTTTATAAGAAAGGCTTGATTTACCGTAAACTTTCGACAGTGAACTGGGATCCAGTCGATCAAACGGTATTGGCGAATGAACAGGTTGAAAATGGCCGCGGCTGGCGTTCAGGCGCATTGGTTGAAAAACGTGATATTCCAATGTATTACTTCCGCATCACCGATTATGCGCAAGAGCTATTAGACGATTTAGATACACTTAAAGACGGCTGGCCGCAGCAAGTTTTGACCATGCAGCGCAACTGGATTGGCCGTTCACAAGGGATGGAAATTACCTTCCCTTCAGCAAATCCTGAAGTTTATGCAGATAGCTTAACTGTTTACACAACACGTGCCGATACTTTAATGGGTGTGACTTATGTTGCAGTTGCAGCAGAGCATCCTATGGCTTTGAAAGCTGCTGAAACAAACCCTGAATTGGCTGCATTTATTGAAGAATGCCGTATGGGCTCAGTGGCTGAAGCTGACCTTGCTACTGCTGAAAAGAAAGGTATGGCAACAGGTTTATCTGTTAAACATCCAATCACAGGTGAAGAAGTGCCTGTATGGATTGCGAACTATGTCTTGATGTCTTACGGTTCAGGCGCTGTGATGGCTGTGCCTGCACATGATGAGCGTGACTTTGAGTTTGCGAATAAGTTTGGCTTAAACCTGAAACAAGTGATTGATGCTAAAGGCGCTGAAGATGCAGATTTTTCTGCAACTGAATGGCAGGAATGGTACGGCTCTAAAGAAGGTAAATTGGTTAATTCAGGTGAATTTGACGGTTTAGGCTTCCAAGCAGCTTATGATGCTTTCCTTGCAAAATTAGAACCGCAGTCTTTGGCAAATACTAAAGTTCAATTCCGCTTACGCGACTGGGGCGTATCCCGTCAGCGTTACTGGGGCTGTCCAATCCCAATGATCAACTGCGTCAAGTGCGGTCAAGTGCCAGTACCGGAAGATCAGCTTCCTGTGGTGCTTCCAACTGATGTTGTACCAGACGGCTCAGGCAACCCACTCAATAAAATGCCTGAATTCTACCAAACTGCGTGCCCAACATGCGGCGGTGAAGCCCGCCGTGAAACCGACACATTAGATACTTTTGTAGAGTCGTCTTGGTACTATGCGCGTTATGCATCTCCAGACTTTACAGGCGGTATTGTAGATCCAGCAGCAGGCCAAACTTGGCTGCCTGTCAATCAATACATCGGCGGTGTTGAACATGCGATTCTGCATCTGCTTTATGCTCGTTTCTTCCATAAATTGATGCGTGATGAAGGTGTGGTACAAGGCAATGAACCTTTCACCAACCTTTTAACTCAAGGCATGGTGCTTGCAGACACTTACTACCGTGAATCTGAGTCAGGTAAGAAAACATGGTTCAACCCAGCGGATATTGACCTAGAGCGTGATGAAAAAGGCCGTATTCTCTCTGCAAAATACCAAGGCGACGGTCAGGAAGTGATTGTTGGCGGTCAAGAGAAAATGTCAAAATCGAAAAACAACGGTATTGACCCGCAATCGATTGTTGAACAATACGGCGCAGATACTGCACGTGTCTTTATGATGTTTGCAGCGCCGCCTGATCAATCTCTAGAATGGTCAGATGCAGGTGTTGAAGGCGCGAACCGTTTCTTGAAACGTGTATGGCGTTTAACTGCTGGCTTCCTTGAAAAAGGCAATGCCGCAGCTGCAATTGATACAGCAAACCTGTCTAAAGATGCACAAGACTTACGCCGCAAAACGCATGAAACCATCCAGAAAGTGGGTGATGACATTGAGCGCCGTCATGCATTCAACACCGCAATTGCTGCGATGATGGAATTGCTGAATGCAAATAACAAGTTTGAAGCAAAAGATGATAATGATATTGCGGTTGCCCGTGAATCAATCATCACGCTGTTAACTTTACTTGCACCATTTGCACCGCACTTAAGCCAAACTTTACTGGCCGAATTTGGTGTTGATTTAACAACTGTTTTATTCCCTGCAGTTGACGAGTCTGCGTTGGCACGCAATACACAAACGATTGTGGTTCAGGTAAACGGTAAGCTTCGCGGCAAATTAGAAGTTGCTGTTGATGCATCTAAAGATGACATTTTGGCTCAAGCGAAAGCTTTGCCTGAAGTACAGCAGTTCCTGACTGGCCCAACCAAGAAAGAAATTGTAGTACCGAATAAGTTAGTGAATTTGGTGGTTTAATCCTTAAAGCCCCTTCTCCCTCAGGGATGAGGAATATATTCCGCAAGGGGATGAGGGTAATTAATAACACTCACCTCTCCCCTTGCGAAACAGTGTTTCTCATCTCCTAACAGGAGAGGGAAATTTGAGGAATAAACAATTCCCAAACAAAGCCCGTTGCCAGCCAGCGAGCTTTGACTTTACAATCCTACAGAATTTATATAAATCGCGTTTGATAACGTCAGAGGACACCGTATGCATTTGGTTCAACGTGTTGCTGCAATTGTATTAACTTTGGGTCTAAGTGCTGGTCTCACTGGCTGCGGCTTTTATTTAAAAGGCACCAATCCGAATGTTGCACCGGTAACTTATGCCAATATGAGTTTAGTCCTGCCTCAAAATACTGAAAACTTAGAAGAAAAACTAAAAATCTACCTTGGCGCCGCTGGTGTGACCATCAGTAATGATGCAAATAGTTATGTGCTGCGCGTATTGGATTACACACCGCGCCGTTTAGAGCTGAATGGCAAACTGGTAGAGACATTGCTGCGCCTCAATGTGACTTTCCGTATTGAAGATGCGCAAGGCAACCCCGTAACTGAACCGCGCACACTTATGGCAACACGCAGTTATCAATATGATGTTGCAACAGTAAACACCGATGACCAAGAGCAAAAATATTTAAACAATGTCATTGTAGATGACATTGCACAGCAGATTGCCCGCCAAATCTCTTCAAACCGCTTACCGCCTGCCGTACAAAAAACGCAAGCGCCTGTGGCATTAACAGCGCCAGTCCCTGCTGCGGAATAATATCAACTTATGAAGCTCGATTACCTGCAAGCCCTTAAACGCGTAGATGAAGCCCGCGGCGCATGGGTCTTGCATGGTCAAGAACCATTATTGGAACAAAATCTGGTTGATGCATTTCGCGCAAGCTGGCAAAAACAGGAAATTGAACGTCAGCGTTATGACATCAGTTCAGCCAGTGACTGGAAAACTGTATTTAATGCTTTAAACAGCTTATCGCTATTTTCCAGCCAGCTGGCGATTGAAGTGCACGGCAACATCAAACCTGATGCCAATGGCCTCAAAGAGCTGAAAAGCTATTTGCAGCATAATGAACAGAACTTGCTGCTGATTGTTATGCCAAAACAAGATGCCGGCAGTTTAAAAACAGCATTCTTCCAAGTGATGGATGCAAACGGCGTAAGTGTTGCACTGACCGCAAGCTATGCCAAAGACCGTCAGCAAATTTTGATGGCAGAAGCGCAGAAACTGGGGATACAGCTGGCTAATGATGCATGGAAATGGTTAGAACAGCACCATGAGCACAACCTGCTGGCAGCGAAAAATAGTTTAATGCGCGTCAGCGATACCTTTTCAGAAGTAGATGTCATTCAAATTGATCATCTGTACTCGTGCCTGCAGGATCAATCGCGCTATACCGCTTACGATTTAAATGATGCAATGCTGCAAGGCAACTTGGCGCAGTCGATCAAAATTTTTCAATATCTGCTTGCTTCAGGTGAACCCGCTTCTCTTATTTTATGGAGCGTCAGCAAAGACATGCGCTTATTGATGGCGCTGTTTGAACAGCCGCAAAATGCATTGCAGCTGGGTATCTGGAAAACTAAAATCAGCCTTTATCAGCAAGCTTTAAGACGGCTGAACCCAAATGCCTTCTTGAGCTGGCCTGCACTGCTGCTGCGGATCGATGCGTCTATTAAAGGTTTAGGGCATGAAAATGCAGAGCATTTGATTATGCAGGCCATTGCACAAATGTGCGGTAAACGTTTATTTCCGCCTGCATAAGCTTAACTAAAGAAACGGGCAAACCAGCTTTTACCTTTTTTTTGCTCCTGCGCACGCAAATAATGCAGCATATTGTCACGGACAGAGTCCACATAGTCTTGGTCATCATGCTGAATATGATTAATGAGCCATTTAGACAATAAGCGGTACAAATCCTGCTCCACAGAAACGCCTTGTTCAAATTTAACCCGATATTCATTGAGACGTTTAACAAAATGCTCATGAATCCCGCGGTGTGACGGCAGATATTGATAATGCACTTGTTCTAATAAGTTCTCTTCGAAGCTAAAGTGTGATTGCGTATAATCAATCAGATCATCCAGCACTTCTTTAATTTTATCGCGCTCACCGCTCACGCGAATTTTTTCCAGCGCATTAATATAATCTAAAATTTGGCGATGCTGATTATCAATGACATCAATACCAATATTGTAGTCTTCATTCCATTCCATTTAGAATCCCCTGTCCTATTCCCAGCTTCAATTATGCTGTGCCCTCATGGCACATTCACTTTTTTATTAAATCCATAAAGTTATTATGGCTTTCGATCTTAGCTATTTTTTTCGTACAAATCTAGAGGAAAACCGCATGCTTATTGAATAAATTAACTAAAACCTCAAAATTAGTTATTTTCAATATAAATCAGTTATATAAATAAAAAGAAATCAAGCAGGCATCATATTTTCTAATTTAAGATCAGATCTGCCTGGCACGGTATGAAATGTGCTTTCGGCTTTGGCTTATATTGCATAGCCGCATATTGACACACCCTTAAAAAAGAATAATTATCATTATTAAATAGTTAGAAAATTCACGATTTATCCTAAATTTCCCTCTATAATTTTATGAATCTTTGATTTGAATGACTGACTATGCCAAAAATAAAACCAGCGAAATTAATTGTCGTTGTCATCTGTGCACTCGCCCTTGCTGTCACAGCTTGGTATTTTTTAAAGCCAAAACAAGAACTCCCGCAGTACATTACGGCAGAAGTCAGCCGCGGTGATTTAGAAAACTCCGTTTTGGCAACAGGCGTGCTTGAAGCCACCAAAATGGTCAGCGTTGGCGCACAGGTTTCAGGTCAAGTCAAAAAAATGTATGTTCAGCTCGGTGATCAAGTCAAACAAGGCGATTTGATTGCCCAAATTGATTCTGTCCGTCAGGAAAATGACCTAAAAACAGCTGAAGCCAGCATTAAAAACCAAGAAGCCCAATTGACGGTTAAATATGCAAATCTAGCAAAAGTAGAAGCCGAATTTAAACGTCAGCAAGCGATGTATGCGCAAGATGCAACTTCACGTGCTGAATTAGAATCTGCACAGGCAAGCTATAAAACCGCTCAGGCAGATATTCAAGCCATCAATGCGCAAATTGAACAGTCACGTTTAACCTTAGCCACAACCAAAGAAGATTTGGGCTATACGCGCATTGTTGCGCCTATGGACGGCACGATCGTGGCGATTGTGACGGAAGAAGGTCAGACCGTGAACGCCAACCAAAGTGCGCCAACCATTGTCAAACTGGCGAAACTGGACACCATGACCATTAAGGCTGAAATTTCTGAGGCGGATGTCATGAAAGTCGAAAAAGGTCAGCGTGTGTATTTCACAACGCTTGGCGACAGTGAAACCAAACACTATGCAACCCTGCGCCAAGTCGAGCCTGCACCATCTTCAATTAACAATGAAAGCAGCAACAGCTCAACCTCATCGTCCAGCACAGCCGTTTACTACAATGCTTTATTTGATGTGCCCAATGAAGACGGCAAACTGCGTATTGATATGACAGCGCAGGTTTATATTATTTTAGATGAAGCGCGTAATGTGCTGACTGTGCCTGCCGCCGCTATTCAAGCGTCAAACCGTCCGCGTAAAGCGCGCACAAATGCAGACAGCGCAGAAACATCTGCGAAAACAGAGGCTAAAGAAAACCGCCCTAAACGTCTGGAGCTAAGTAACAATGAAAAAGCGCTGGTACAGCAAGGCAAAGCTTCTGTCGCTATGGTGCGTGTGGTGCAGGCAGACGGTACTGCAAAACCGCAGCCTGTTTTAGTCGGTTTAAATAACCGCGTCACGGCGCAAGTCATCCGCGGCCTGAAACAAGGTGATCAAGTGGTGATTGCCGATGGTTCAGATACATCAAATGATGGAGCTAAACGCAGCAACCGCGCTGGCGGCCCAATGAGAATGTAATCATGAGTCAGCAAACAGCACCTCTGCTCGAGGTTCAAAATCTGACCCGCGAATTCCCTGCTGGCGAAAGCACGGTTCAGATTTTAAAAGGCATCGATTTAAAGATTTATCCAGGTGAGCTGGTGGCGATTGTCGGCCAGTCCGGTTCGGGTAAATCTACGCTGATGAATATTTTAGGCTGCCTTGATCAGCCCACTGAGGGCAGCTACAAGGTCAAGGGGCGCGAAACCCGCGAACTCGAAGCCGATGAATTGGCGCAGCTGCGCCGTGAATACTTCGGTTTTATTTTCCAGCGCTATCATTTGCTAGGCGATTTAAACGCTGCAGGCAACGTCGAAGTCCCCGCTATTTATGCAGGTGTAGATACAGAAGAACGCCAGCAGCGCGCCAAGCAGCTGCTGGCAGATTTAGGCCTCGCTGAAAAAACTCAAAACCGCCCAAGCCAGCTGTCTGGCGGCCAGCAGCAGCGCGTATCTATTGCACGCGCACTGATGAACGGCGGCGATGTGATTTTAGCCGATGAACCCACAGGCGCCTTGGACAAAAACAGCGGCATTGAAGTAATGCGTATTTTGCGTGAGCTGAATGCCAAGGGCCATACCATTATTTTGGTCACGCATGATCATAATGTGGCAAAGAATGCTTCACGAATTATTGAAATCAGTGACGGCAACATTATTTCAGATTTGCCGAATGTGCCTGAAACAGATGAAGCGCCGCTGGAAAAACAGCAGCTGCAGCCTGCGATAAAAAAGCGCACTTCTGCATGGCGTTCGGTGTTTGACCGTTTAGGTGAAGCCTTCCGTATGGCGCTGCTGGCCATGAATGCCCACCGCATGCGCACCTTCCTGACCATGCTGGGCATTATCATCGGCATTGCATCCGTGGTATCTGTCGTCGCGCTCGGCAACGGATCTCAAAAGCAGATTTTAGAAAATATCAGCAGCCTCGGCACCAATACCATTACGGTATATCAAGGCCGCGGTTTTGGCGACAACTCGCGCTCTTCTCAAGTCAAAACCCTGATTCCTGCGGATGCTACGGCTCTTTCTGAGCAGCCCTATGTCGATGGTGTCAGTCCTTCGGTCAATACTTCTGTAACAGCCCGATTTAAAGATACAGAAGCCTCTGCCACGGTAAATGGCGTAAGTGAAGACTTCTTTTATGTCCGCGGCATGAATTTCGCTTCTGGCCAGCCTTTTGATAAAGAAAGCGTGACCGAACAGACTCAGGACGTTGTCATTGACAGCAACACGCAAAAAACCTTCTTTGCTGACGGTACAAATCCAGTCGGTCAAGTGATTTTATTGGGCAGCGTGCCTAGCCGAATTATTGGCGTCATTGAAGAACAAAAAAGCATGATGGGCAATTCAGACAGCCTGAATGTGTATCTGCCCTATTCCACGGTCATGAGCCGCATGCTGGGCCAGTCCAATGTGCGCAGCATCATTGTGCGGGTGAAAGATGAATATCCAAGCGCTGCTGCGGAAAATGCCATTTTAAATCTGCTGGTGCAGCGTCATGGCGCACAGGATGTCTTTACCCAAAACTCAGACAGCATCCGTGAAACCATTCAGCAAACCACACAGACCATGACTTTACTGGTATCCGCCATTGCCGTGATTTCCCTTGTGGTTGGCGGTATCGGCGTGATGAATATTATGCTGGTGTCTGTGACTGAACGTACCCAAGAGATTGGTGTGCGCATGGCAGTTGGCGCGCGTCAAAGCGACATCTTGCAGCAGTTCCTGATTGAAGCTGTGCTGGTGTGCATCTTGGGCGGTATTTTAGGCGTTCTGCTGTCCTTGGGTATTGGACAACTCATAAGTCATTTTGCTGGCGGCACATTCCAAATGGCCTACTCCACCACTTCCATCGTGGCTGCATTCATTTGTTCAAGCCTGATCGGTATTGTGTTTGGTTTCATTCCAGCACGTAATGCTGCCCGCTTAAATCCTGTTGATGCCCTGTCCAGAGAATAAGGAACATTTTATGCAAATGAATTTAACCCAGCTTGCAGGCGCCCTGATTCTCGGCGGGAGTCTGACGGGCTGCGCAGCGATGGTGAAATCGCCATACGAACAGCCCGCGGTAAATATGCCTGCCAGCTTTCAAAATAGCAAAGCCATGAGTCAGCAGATACATGCCGATGCTTCTGCAGATCAATGGTGGATGCTATTTAATGATGCCCAGCTGAATCAGCTAGTGAATCAAGTCTTAAATGCCAACACGGATTTGGCTGTTGCAGGGATCAATTTGCAGCAAGCGCGCATACAGGCGAAACAGAGCCAAAGCCAGCAAAGCATCCGCATTGGCACAGCAGGCGCATCTGTTGGACATCGCTTTAGTTTAGATGGCGATGGCGACTCCTCAAACGGCATTTCACTGAACTACCCTGGCCTCAGCTATGAGCTGGATTTGTTTGGCAAGCTGGCAAATCAAACTGAAGCTTCGCGCTGGGAAGCATTGGCCACTGAACAAGACTTGCAGGCAACTGCGCAAAGTTTGATTGCCACGACTGCCAATCTGTATTGGCAATTGGGCTATTTAAATGAACGCTTTGCGGTAGCACAGCAAAATTTAGCCAGCACACAAAAGACTTATGATTTGGTCAAGGTTCAATATAAAGCTGGCGCTGTGTCAGGTTTAGATTTAACCTCCGCCGAACAATCAGTACAAAGCCAAAAAGCGACTTTAAGTCAAATTGAGCAGCAGAAGGTCGAGACGCGTACTGCATTGGCCATTTTACTGCAGCGTCCTGTGCAGCAGCTAAACATTGCAGAACCTGCGCGTTTACCGCGTACTGCCCTGCCAAATATTGCGGCGGGCCTGCCTGCGGATCTGCTGTCGCGCCGTCCAGACTTAAAAGCGTCAGAATTACGTTTGCGTAAAGCCTTAGCTAATAAAGATGCCAATAAAGCCAGTTATTACCCTTCAATCAGCTTAACTGGCAGTTTAACAACTGGCGGCAGCAGTACATCATTGACTGAGGTTTTATCTAATCCTGCAGCCATTTTAGGCGCGGGTTTGTCTTTGCCATTTTTACAATGGAATGACATGAAACGTGATTTAAAGGTCAATGAACTGGAATATGAAAAGTCGATTATTCAGTACCGTCAGACTTTATATGCAGCCTTTGCTGATGTAGAAAATGCGCTGTCTGCGCGCAATGAACTGGACAAGCAGGTCCAGCTTCAAGAGCGTAATGTGCAGCTTGCAGAAAAGACTGAACGTTTGACTGAAGTGCGTTACCGTAATGGCGCGGTCGCCCTGAAAAACTTGATTGATGCGCAGAAGACGACTCGTGATGCACGCTTGTCTTTGGTGCAAACCAAGCAGAGTCAATACAATACTTATGTGACTTTGATGCAAGCTTTGGGTGGCAGTCCGATTAAGCAATTGCCATGATATAAAAAAGCCCTTTCGGGCTTTTTTATTCTTAAAAGAAATTCCAAAACTTCAAGTAATTGTCAAACCCGCGACCTCGCGTTTGCGCGATAAGCTCAACAAAAGAAGTAAAGCACAATAACCCTATGTAGGCACATAAAATACAAATTAAATAGTGAGTGAATCCAAATTTATTTGAATTCAAACTAATACCTTCAACCTGATTAGCACCACGATCATCTAATTTAAAAAAATAATTTCTATTAAATAAATGAATAAATAAGTTTCCCAACAATGAAATAATATAATAAAAGAGAAAAAAAGATCGGGCATAGTCAATAATTTTATTCCTTTTTAAACTTCCAACCTCATCAATCACATATTGATATTTAGAATCAGAATTATTTTCTTTAAAAATATAATCATTATCAAAAAATGTATACCAAGATTTTTTAAAAATACCAAAAACTTTTGAATAATAATTTTTTTTCTTAATATTCTTATATTCCTCACCTTCCATGTAATTCACTACAAACTGCCAACAAGATGAAAACTTCAATAGATCTTTTTCATCACTGACGTTCCTAACAAAATAAAATGGTTGCTCAATATTTTCTTTAAACTTAAATTTAATTTCATGATATTCGATATCTGACTTTATATTTATTTTTTCTACAGCCACAATTAAATCATCCCAATCAACAACAAACTCTTGATCATCAATTTTTGGGAAATATACTTTTTTTAAAGTTCGATTAAATCTAATGGGAAATTGACGAAATGAAATGAAATTTTTAAAACCTGAAAACCATATAATAAATACCCACCCCCCAATAAGAATAAACACTGAAACAATCAGCATAAAAAAACCATCTTCTAGAAAATTAATAAACAAATCTGGCACTACATAAGTTAAAGGCATTAAAATAAAAAATGAACAAATTAAACCAATCCCTACGATTCCACCTCTCCCATAAAAACTTTTATCATAAAACTCAACGTAATCGTTATTTAGATCACGAATATAACCATAATCAATAGGCTCTGCCTTAGGTAAGTTTTCAATTAAATATGACTTCGATTGATCTTTATTTTGAGTCTTTGGATATTTGACTGTCACACCGTAGAGTTTATGATAGAGCATAATATTCCTATTGAGCGATTGCTTTTAGTGAAATGTCAAATTGGGATTTCAGCTGATCTAAAGTTTTATATCTATCATTTTTCAAGGTTCCAAATGCACTTCTTTCCACCCAATCTTGAAGTGCATTATCTTTATATTTAGCTATCATAATTGATAATCCTATCATCACACCTGCAATAATTAATCCATAAACTCCAAAAATTGTTAATCCTCTTAGTAGCGCAACACCTAACCCTATTCCTAGAACTCCATTTAGAAATTGCATATTCATTAATGTACGATTGCCTTCTGCACGAGAATTCGCAGAGTCTAATAAATCCATGATACCAACTGCAAAAGAAGCTGCTCCACCTAAAAGTCTAGCGGTTAGGTTAAGTGACGTTTTCATAAATCCAGCTTGTTTTTTCAAAGCATCGCCAAATTGAGCAAATGAAGCAATTGCCGCCATAGCACCAGCATAAGCTCTAAAACTATTATTCTGAGCATCATGCGCCATCACTTCATCACCATATGCATCGTCCCATAATTTTACGAAGACCCATGTTTGGAATGCGCCAACTATTAAGGAACTTCCTGCTAAAAACATTTTAGTTACATGGGGTGCAGATCTATTCAAAGTTTCTTGAACTGACGTTTTTACTCTATCACGCCATTGCAGATCAAAGTCACTCGTAACAGCATTTTTAAGATCTATGTTATCTACTGTCACCGCTTTTAAAGCTTGCTCAAAACTATCAACATTCTTAAAAACTCCTTTTACAATTACCAGGTTTCTTTTCACTACATGTTTTTTCAAATTTGTTTTTGTTGCCAAATCCCAAATATGCTGATCAATCATGAATTTTAAATTTCTTGGATCTGTTTTAATACTCTGCGCTAATGTAGGATTCTCTCTTGCTGCTGCTAAAATCATCTCTTTTCTTAGCACTGAAGCCAATTTACTTGTTCTAATGTTATTTGTAATAAATGGTTCAAATTTCACTCTGTAGAGTCCAGCATAACTGATCGCGGCTAAACCTGTATTTAATCCATTTAATATACCTTGAGCTAACATGATATATAAGGATCCAAAAACGACTGCAAATCCACTTCCTAGTTTATCTACATGACCTTCTACAGTATTTTGAAATGCGCCTGAAAAACTCCCCCAAAGCCCATCCCAAGGTATATCTCTAAACTTATTTTCAACATCTGGTTTTAATTTTTTAAATGAATCTCTAACCTTTGCCTTTAATACATCCTGATTCAATACAAAAACATTTAGCATATAGTTTTTTGAAGAGAATTCATTGTAACTCATCATCTTTAACAATTTATTTTGAATATTATCAAGTACCCCCATACTGCCTAACATCAAAATAATTTCTTTACCATAAGCTATACCACTATTCATATCAGATGAATCAAACTGATTAGAAAAATATGCCACTACTCTATTACAATCCAACCATTTTTCATAAATTTTTGACAATGGAAAAACATTATTATCATGTAGTTTCTTTTTTTCATCAGTAAATTTTTTTAGCCATTCCTTTCTTTCTGAATGATTAATTTTGCTATGATATTTTTTCCATTCTTCTTCTATCTTTTTTCTCAAATCTTGATGTTTGCTAATTTCAAAATCATAGTCACTTTTTTTCCATACATCACCAGATTTTAGAACTAAATCTGCAGCGCGAGATCTTTGAGTCTCTTTATCTCTAACCTCACCAAACTTGTAATTTAATACAAGCCCTTCTCTTACACCTTCTTCTAAAGCTACTAAAGTCTGATGGGTATATGTTTGCTTTTCATATCCTTTAATAGAATTAGCAGTTACATATTTTTTCTCAACAGCAGTCTCAATTTCTGCCATTAGCATGATTGGATCATGTAATCCAACCAATAATCCTTTGCCTTTATTTAGGCTCTCTGCTGTATTTAATAAATTCTTTTTAAATCTACTTATTACCTCATCTTGTATTTCCATTATTTTGTTAATTGGAACATATTCCAAACCTGTAGCAGAGCCAATTGATAGCATAGTCATATGACTACGAAACTTTGGATCTTTTATATGATTATCGATTATTTTTTTTGTCCACTTATGTGCACTAAAACATATCCAAACATTTCGTTTAGAATTAGCTTGAGGCAACGTAATCAACATACCATTTAGCACTCGATTACCATCAGTAGAGCAAATTTTGCAAATTGTATTATTAGTCGATGATAACTGGCTAACTTTTAATGTGTTTGTTTCACCATGTCTGCTATAACAGGTTAATTCCTTAGGTTTTAATTCATCATAAACATATATATATCCTAAATTTCTTAGACTTTTTAATTCATATGAACCCTGATTAGATAGATCAGGATAATTAGCAGGCTTCGCTATAATTAACTTCCTATTTATTGATGAATTATATCCAATTCTAGTTAAATATATAGGTAAACCTTTCTTGTTACATGTTTTACAATTTGTGTTATCTGGTAATTTAGACATTGAATTCACCATATACTTTCTTAATTATAAGATTTATTTCTTGGATAGAATTTTCTACTTTGTACTTATTAATCTCATATCTAATTTTTCTATTTATTAATTCAATATCATTAATGGTGATTTTCGAATTTATTTCTTTTGAAAGATCTAATTTATACCAATCACCATTTACAGATAAATCCCAACTATCAATAAAATCTGAAAGACTAATAAATTTTGGATAAATTATTGCCAAGTGCATAGCAACTCTTGGATCATAAACTCTAAAAATTTTTTTCTTATTAAATGATATAATAGAGTTAAGAAATAAAGAAAAATCATCAAAATTTAATTTTGTTTCGATCAAATTTTGAAATAAATAAATTTTATCAAAATTTGATTCATATGAATTGGTAGTAATAAATGAAATCTCATCCCAAATTATTTTTTTCTTAGCCAAATCAATCTTATTCAAATCAATTAACAAAGGACAAATATTCTTGTTTTTAAATACATTTAAACCTATAAAATGATACACCAATTTAAATTCATCAAAAAGTTTGTATAGTTCTGGCCAAAAACCTGCTTCCAAAATTGCATAATTAATTTTATTAAAATAATTTAAATCCAAAGTAATTTTACTTATTGTATTAATTGAGTTCAATTTCTGCACTTCCACTGTCTGATGCATCTAATGCTTTATATTCACACATAAGACTCGGTAAACTTAATTTTATATTATTGCTTAGCTCGGGTCCCACAAACTGATGCTGCCCCGCCTTCGCCTCAAACTTTCCACTCGTAGTCGGAAAAACACCCGATCCATTAATTGAGATCTGCGAACCGCCTGCAGTTAAATTAATCTCTTTCGGGCTGGTAATATAAATCGTATCTTCTGTTGAAATAATTTGAATACCTTTGCGTGCAATTATATCTGCACCATCGCCCTGAGCCTGAATCTCAACCTTTCCTTTACCTGCAAAAGCGCGTAGACCTTCTTGCGCTGCAAATAAGCTAATCTTCTTACTTACATGTGCAATTAAACTCTTTTGCGTACTTAGGTTAATGCTGTCGCTCGCACTTTGGCTGATCTGCCCATCTGCAGAAATATGAATATCTTCATTTGTACTCAAAGCGATAGAGTTGGGTGAAGCTAAGACCATTACAGCTGTTTTAAAGGCATCAGCCTGTTTCGGATCGGTTTTACTTAAACTATCAATAAAACCCTTAATATTATCCAACACTTCTAATGGATCAGTTTGCTGATTCTTAGCCACCTCACTGAGCGCTTTACTACTGTTTAAACTTCCTTCCAATTGCTGTTTTGCTTCTTGAGCATCCAAGTGCATGCCTGAGGCTTGCCCTTGTGAATGCGTACTAAGTAATAAACCCTGCCCCGCTCGAACTGCGCCCCATTGATCTGTCCGCAGCTCAAAACCCTCACCTCGATCTGCACTGCTTTCTTTATCTTTAGGATGACTGAGCTTGCCTAAATTCAGCTGCGCTGCGCCATGACTGCTTTGCAGCTGTGTTGATATTTGGCCTGTGGTGTCATCAAAGTGTAATTGACCAAATCCCTCGCCCGCCACTTCTTTGGAACGAATTCCCGCGATTTTTTTGGTATCTGGCAATTGTCCTTTATTGTCAAATTTAGCGGGACTGCGCTCCCCTTCGTGGATTCGTCCCACCACAAATGGCCGGTCGATATTGCCGTCAAAGAAATCGACTACAACAATTTCATCTATGCGCGGTAAGAAGCGTGCGCCATATCCTTCGCCCGCCCAAGGCGTCAGTACATCCACCCAAGCCGAGTCTGTATCGGTATCATTGCTGCCTGCGCCACCATCATGGCTGTGGTCATCGCTGCGGGTAAACAGGAAGCGGACTTTAATGCGTCCCCACTCATCGACATGAATTTCCTCACCTGCTGGGCCCACCACTTTTGCACGCTGTGCATATGTATTTGGACGGTGCTGCAGCGGCTGATATTCAGGCACAATATTGATATTGCGGCGCTGCAAGGTCAGACGGTTGGCTTGACGCTCATCGTCATCATTTAGCGCTTTCATCGGCCACTGACTTTGCTGAATCAGCTGATTCACCTGCGCATTTAAATCTTTCGGCAGATTGTTCTGGTTATAGAAGGTTTTGCCGATAATCAAAAATTCTTTGTCGGCGCCGCTGTGCAAATCTATTTCAGGATGTTCTTTCAGCTCAAACCAATAACCGACATGGGTATCACGCACTGTACTTTGCGCAATGAACTGCTTCGACTGCAGCGCATGATATTGTGTCAGCTGCTCATTCAGCCGTTCTATCTGTGAACTTCCCGAAGCTGTCGCGCCATCCTCTCCATTTAAATCCTGCATCCATGCTGGACTGCTGTGCCATGCTTGCTCTAAAGCTAAACTGGCATTGCTTTGGTTTTGGCTATGCAGATGTTTCGCCTGCACAGAACCTGCGCCTTCCTCTTGGCTCAGGCTGTCAGACTGCCAGCGTTGTACATGCACAGCTGTCGGCTGCAGGCTGCGCTGCGCAATAAAACTGGTAATGCTGTCCTGTTTTTCTGTGGCGCTGCTGCGGTGAAAACGGATCGCACAGCGGCTAAGCGCGCTGAACTGGCTGCTGTCATCAATCAAACGCAGTTTTTGCGGCTGAATACTCTCCGATACATGCATGACTGTATTTTGCGCTTCATCAATCAGCCAATTGATGCCTTCACTGCGCAACAGGCGGGTTAAAAATTCATAATCGCTTTCGTTCGACTGCATTATAAACGGACGCACATCATAGCTGCGCTGGATGCCTGAAATATCCAGACTTAAGGCTGCCGCAAACAGCGGACTTTTTTGCTGCCATTCTTTAAACAGCAGCTGCACAACGTCTGGCACTGTCTTATTCATAAAGACGCGGCTGTTACGGCGCTGATGCCAAAGTGAGGCCGCATCCTGCAATCGCAGTTTATATACGGTCAATGAACCGTCACTTTGCCCTTGCACTGCTTCGGTAATAATGCCGCTGCTGCGTACTAGCTGGCCTTGATCTGTGACCTGATCTACTGCAGCTTGTGCGCCAATAAAGTTTTTTAATGGAATGCAGGCATCTGCGGACAGACAAATCAGCTCTGCGCTCAGGCCTTCATTTAAAGTGTGGGCGCCGTCAATGCGCTGTAAAAAAACTTGGCTGGTTAAAGCTGGATTAGAAAATTGAATATGCACGGCACGTTTTTGCGGGCTCAAGCCTAATTTTTCTAATGCAGCAAAAAGATTGCTTTGCATAATTATTGTCTATTGTTAAATTGAGTTTTATTTTAATTGGGCGATATTTAAGCAAAAGCGCCACAAACTTCCAAGCTTTAAATTGTTTTATTTATGACTTTAATGTGAAAAACTGACGTTTTAGTCGCAAAATTGAAACAATTGAGTATTTAAAGAAAACTCAATATATTGGATCTATCCATAAAAAAGCGCGCCTTAAACTGGACGCGCTGCATTGATCTGCTCCGTAAATTTCATGCTGCACAGCAGATAAAACTCGCTGTTCAAGCTATTTAAACATGCAGATAATCTTCCACATTTTTCAGTAAACGACGTGATTCGGCATGCTGCATGCGGCTGCCTTTTTCTAGCCATGTTTTCGCTGTGCTGACATTGCGTTCCACACCTTGACCATATAAATACATACGGCCCAAGTTGGCATAAGCATCAGGATTTGCCCCAGCTGCTGCCTGCTGATAATAGCTTAAAGCTAAAACCATATCGGCCTCCGCTGCCGTGCCGTGTTCATAGCATTCAGCCAGTAAATTCTGCGCAGCTGGATTGCTTAAGGCAGCTTGCTGTAAATATTGCAAAGCTTGTATCTGTTGCTCAGGCTGTTTCAGCAAAGCTTGGGCCAATTGCAGCTGCGCTTCTGCATGTCCAGCATCAGCCGCCTGCTGCAAATACTCCCATGCCTGTTCAAGATCAAGCTCCGTTTGACTTGTTTCACCCGCATATAAACGATACAGCGCCCAAAGCGCTTGGTTTGAACCCTGCTGTGCCGCCTGCTTAAAAAAGGCGATCGCTTTTTCTTTTTTCGGCAGCGGATAAATATCCATAAGATAAAACAAGCCGATTACATAATATAAATCAGCGCTGCTGCTGACCTTATATTTCCAGCCCTGCTGTGCAGCAGCCTGTATCAGCTTCTGCGCCTGACTCGTATCTTGCGCCGTGCCAACGCCATAAAGGTGACATAAAGCCAGTCCCATTTGACTGACATAGCTGGATTCTTTCTGCTCCGCTTGGCTATATAATTCAAACGCCTTTTCTTGCGGTGCATCAACCAAATACTGCTCAAAGTGCAGGCCAGCTAAAGCACAAAGCGCATCGCAGCTGCCCAGCTGCCCAGCTTCCATCCAATAACGGTAAGCCATGGTTTCATTTTGATCTGCATGCCAGCCATGAAAGTATGCATGCCCCAGCAGCGCTTTCGCTTTCGGGTCTTGCTGCTCTCTGGATTTTGTCATCAAATCAGACAGTACGCGCTGGCGCTGATCTGTATCATATTGCCCCATCAGTACAGCTTGCTGATACAGCGGCATCAGCTGCTGTGCGCCCAGCATGATGCTGGTTTTCAAATACTGCAGTGCAAACTGGCTGTTTTGCGCCACAAATGTACCGAACTGATAGAACTCATACAGCTGCTGGTTAGCCGGCAAGCTGCGCTGCTCAGCAGCCTGAAATAAGGCATCCAGACCCTCACTGATTTGCGGCGGGTCTGCCTGAAATAAAGCATGCTGCGCCAGCTGAGACAATGAACCAGCATGGCCATTTTCTGCATTGCGTTTCAACAGGCTCAGCTGCTGCTGTTCAGTCTGATCAGATGTCAATGTATTCAGCCTATACTGAGCATCAACATGTCCCAGCGCTGCCGCATGGCTTAGCCAATAACGCGCTTTTTCAGTATCGTTCAGCTCATCCTGATGCAGAACACCCAGCTGAAAAGCAGCTTCGTCGCCGCCTAAGCGGAACGCTTTTTCCAGCAGCCCCATTGCCTGCTGCTGATTTTTTTCACGCCCCTGACCATGCCACAGCATCAGCCCCATTTGCGTCAGCGCCTGCGGCAGCTCATGCTGCTTATTCAGATCTTCATAAATTTGATAAGCGCGCTGAAAATTGTCTTGACCTGCTTCACGGACTAAGCGGGCAGCATAATTCAGACGCGCATCAATATTATCCAGCCACAAGTCATGCTGAACCATATTCGCTTGATCACGCGTGACAGGATCAGGACGTTTCCACATCCAAAAAGCCAGCCCCATCCCCCCAACAATCATCAGCAGTAAAAACCACATAGCGCCCCCATACGAAAATTTTTTATAATCTGCAGCCAGCAGCCTATTGATTATTCGCAGCTGCCAACACAATCAACGCTTTTACCAATATAACGATTTTAAATCCAGCGATCAAAAAAAGCACCGTAAACGGCGCCTTTGTTTTCTATAAAAATGCTTCATACATCAAAGTTTAATACGTTTTGCATCCAACTTTTTCAGTACTTCAGCTACAGCAACCATCGCAAAACTGGAAGTCACAACAACCGCTGAGCCATATCCCCCGCAGCGTAAACCTGCACTCGGACAGACATCGGCGCTGGAAAATGGATTATCAATTGAATACACGCAAGTAATGCCAAATTTATCTTTCGGCTTTTTACAAATTCCTTTGCTGCGCAGCTGAGTACGCAATTTTGCCAGCATCGGGTCCTGTTCTGTCTTTGACAAATCTGCCACACGAATTTTAAGCGGATCTAATTTCCCGCCAGCACCGCCAGAGACAATCAATGGAATTTTATTAAAACGGCAATGCAGCATCAGCGCCAATTTCGCTTTGACATCATCAATGCAATCTAAAATTAGATCTGGATTGCCCGCTAAAACCTCTTTGACATTTTCTGGCGTCAGATAATCATCAATTAAATTAACTTTGATTCTTGGATTAATTAAACGGCAGCGTTCCGCCATGACTTCAATTTTTTCATGGCCTAAGGTTGAACTCATGGCTGGCAGCTGACGGTTAATATTCGATGCCGCCACCACATCCATATCGACCAAAGTCAGCTCACCGATACCCGTACGCGCTAAAGCTTCAACCGCCCACGAACCGACACCGCCAATACCAATCACCATGACATGACTTTTTTCATAGTGTGCAAAACTGTCATCACCATAAATTTTAGCCACACCGGCAAAACGGCGGTCATATTCATCATCTTGAAGCAAGTCAATCATGTGGTCTCAAAAGCTGTAAAAATCTGGCGCCATTTTAGCAAATTCAACATGTATTTACTGCGGGAAAATACTGTGCAATAAATAAACGAAAATCTAAAAGCTTGAATATCGCCTCAAGGAAACATCATGCTTTTTACGCTGCTGCTTGCGCTGAATATGCTCTGTGTTGCCGGCTATATTGCCTATTTATATTTACGCAAAACAAAACGGCTGTATTTAAGCATTGCCATCCGTGTTCTGTTTATCAGCCTCTTCATCATGACTGCCATGGGACTGCATAAAACAGATTGGGAGTTTTTGCTGATGCTTTGCATTTGGGTGCTGTTCGAAGCTGTCAATATGAAATATCGCGTCTAAAGCCATAATCACAACCATGCAGAACGTTTTAGTTTAAGCACAAAAAAGAGGCCGCAGCCTCTTTCATTTTTAGTCTTTATTCATAATAAAGAAATATTCACGGTAGTATTTTAACTCTGCGATAGAATCACGGATGTCGTCCATCGCCAAATGCGAAGCATTTTTCTTTAAGCCGCCCATAATCTCTGGACGCCAGCGTTTCGCCAGTTCTTTCACAGATGATACATCCAAGTTGCGGTAATGGAAGAACTGTTCAAGCTCAGGCATTAAACGGTGCAAGAAACGGCGGTCTTGGCAGATTGAGTTGCCGCACATTGGCGATGATTTCGGGCTAACCCATTTTTTCAGGAACTCCAACGTCTGCTGTTCAGCATCTAAAGCTGTCAATTTGCTGCGGCGCACACGTTCAATTAAACCTGACTGCCCATGCTGACGCGTATTCCATTCATCCATCGCATTTAATACCAGCGCAGACTGGTGCACAGCAAGTACGGGGCCTTCTGCCAGAATATTTAAATTATCATCCGTCACAATTGTCGCGATTTCAATAATTTGGTCATTATCTGTATCTAGACCTGTCATTTCCAGATCAATCCAAATCAGGCGGGTATCAGGTGTGCTGCTCATAAATGTGCAATCTTATTAGGCTTAAAAACGGCTATAGTAGCAAATTTATAGGCCCCGCGCTGTAATTAGGCCCCGCTTCATGCTATTTTTGCGGTCTAGTTTCCATGGTTTTTTTAGGATACGAATGGCTCTAATCCGCAAGCGCCGCCTGACCGAACAGCAGCAGCGCCGCATTCAAAAACAGCATCAATCCCGTCAAGAAGAAGTTGATACCACCAATGATCTTGAAGGACTGGTGGTACAGCATTATGGCCGCCAGCTGGAAGTGCAGGCGCTGAATCAGCCTGCTGAACACCCGAAAAAACCTGATGTTGCAGAAGGTGAGCCCGAGCCATTTTGGAAGCCGATTGAGCTGGGCAGTGTTTGGCGCTGCCATACCCGCACTAACCTTGAAGCGCTGGTAACAGGTGACCGTGTCAAATGGCAAGCTGACCCAAACACAGGCCTTGGCATTATTACTGCCATTCATCCGCGCCAATCGTTATTGACCCGCCCAGACCGCTATCACAAAGTTAAACCTGTGGCAGCCAATGTCAGCTTGATTGTCGTAGTATTTTCCGCATTTCCTGAAGTTGCGCCCAGCCTGATCGACCGCTATTTGGTGGCCTGTGAAGACGCAGGCATTCCTGCCCTGCTGGTCCTCAACAAAATGGATTTGGTCAAAGAAAACGATCCTATTTTAGATTTGGTACAAGAGTACAAAAATCTGGGCTATGAAGTGCTGATGACGCAATCCACAGGTGATGTGTCTGAGCTGGCTGCCCGCCTTTCAGGCGAAACAGTTGCTTTTGTCGGCCAGTCTGGCGTGGGCAAAAGCTCACTGATCAATACGATTGTTCCTGACGCGGCGCAAAAGACCAATGTCATTTCAGAAAATTCAGCGCTCGGTCAGCATACCACGACATCCACCCGCTTAATTTCCTTTGGTGAAGGCGCTGCCTTAATTGATTCACCGGGGATTCGTGAATTTGGCCTGTGGCATTTGGATTTAGATAAAGTGCAGCACGGTTTTCCAGAAATTGAAAACCGCCTAGGCTACTGCCAATTCCGCAACTGTACGCATAAGCACGAAAAAAAATGCGCACTGCGGCTGGCGGCTGAGGCAGGCGATATTCTGCCGCGCCGTTTAGAAAGCTTTTTACGCTTAATTGATGAAATCACGGAAGCACAGCAAAAAAATTAGTTTTTATTCTGCTGCTGCCCTTGAAGCGGTGATTTTGATCACCATATTTATGAGCTATACTCTTGGCAATTTTTGAATTGTAATTTAGGTGACGTGTGGAACGCTGGTTCGAGTTTATGGGGAATCACCCCTTCTTATTTGGAACACTTGCAGTATTAGTTGTATTGTTCTTTATTCTTGAAGGCCAACGTAATGGCCGCAAAATCTCGCCGCAGTCTTTGGGTATTTTAGTAAAAGCTAAAAATGCCATGCTGATTGATTTGCGTGACAGCAAAGACTTCCGTGAAGGCCATATCAGCGGCAGCCGCAATATTCCGTACAGCCAAATTACAAAACATCTTGAAGAATTGAAAACATCTGACCGTCCATTGGTCTTTGTATGCAATCTTGGTCAAGTTGCAGGCTCTGCGCTGCAGCAGGTTGGCCATGCCGATGCATACCGTTTAGACGGCGGCATCAGCAACTGGAAAGCACAAGGCCTACCTTTAGTTAAAGCTAAATAAAAGCTTAAGGAGATTTCAAATGGCTGAAGTAACAATTTACTCAACGACCGTTTGCCCATACTGCACTCGTGCAAAGCAACTCCTTCAACGTAAAGGTGTTGACTATAAAGAAATTAATTTATCAAATGAAGCGCCTGAAGTACGCGTGGAATTGATGCAGCGCACCAATCACCGCACTGTGCCGCAAATTTTTATTGGCGATCAGTTCATCGGCGGCTTTGACCAGCTGTATGCTTTAGAGCGCGATGGCAAGCTCGACGAATTATTGGCTTAATTGCCTCTATAACATCACATCTTCATATTAAGGATTAAAGAATGAGTGAAGAACAACAAGCTCAACCGCAATTAGCATTAGAGCGTATTTATACTAAAGATATTTCTTTTGAAGTACCTGGGGCACAAGTTTTCACAAAAGAATGGCAGCCTGAACTGA
Organism: Acinetobacter tianfuensis; assembly: GCF_003611465.1. GTDB lineage: Bacteria > Pseudomonadota > Gammaproteobacteria > Pseudomonadales > Moraxellaceae > Acinetobacter > Acinetobacter tianfuensis. Next base: position 19,897 of record NZ_RAXV01000005.1, on the reverse strand, counting down.
ATATCAACTTATCTTCTTCTGCAGAAAAAGTTGATCCGACACACTTTGAAGTTTCTTTAAAAGTTGTCGTTCAAGCAAACAACGGCGGCGAAACAGCATTTATCGTTGACGTCACTCAGTCTGGTATTTTCCTGATTGATGCTGTTGAAGAAGAGCGTCTTCCGTACATCCTTGGCGCTTACTGCCCGAACATTCTTTTCCCATTCCTGCGTGAAGCTGTGAATGATATGGTTACGAAAGGCAGCTTCCCGCAGCTTCTTCTGACACCAATCAACTTCGATGCAGAATTCGAAGCAAATATGCAGCGTGCTCAAGCCGCTGCTGCTGAAGGCCAAGCTTAATCGCAAAGCCTCAGATATAAAAAAGACCGCATTTGCGGTCTTTTTTATTGGCTACTTCTTCCCTCTCCTCTCAGGAGAGGGTCAGGGAGAGGTGATTTTGCAAATCCATATTTACAGCCCCTCACCCTAGCCCTCTCCCACAGGGAGAGAGAACTGAAAGCGAATTACTCAGCATCCAGCATTAAATCAGCGCTCATACCTACAGTATTGAAACCGGCATCTACATACATGATTTCACCTGTAATGCCGTTTGCCCAAGGTGAGCATAGGAATAATGCTGCATTACCAACTTCTTCAATGGTAACGTTGCGTTTTAACGGCGCAACTTTTTCATTCAAGTCGAGCATTTTACGGAACGATTTAATACCTGAAGCTGCAAGGGTACGGATTGGGCCAGCTGAGATTGCATTTACACGGATGCCTTCAGCACCCAAGCTAGATGCCAAATAACGAACGCCCGCTTCTAATGATGCTTTAGCCATACCCATTACGTTGTAGTTTGGCATTACACGTTCAGAACCTTGGTACGTCAGCGTTAACAAGCAGCCTTGACGGACTTGCAGCAAAGGCTTCGCTGCGCGCGCCATTGCAATAAAGCTGTACGCGCTGATGTCATGCGCAATGTTAAAGCCTTCACGGTCAGTCACATCAGTAAAATCGCCATCCAGCGTGTGCGCTGGCGCAAAACCAATTGAATGCACCACACCGTCTAAACCGTCCCAATGTTTTGCAAGTTCTGCAAACGTATTGTCAATTTCAGCATCAACTGCAACATCACATGGAAAAACTAAAGTCGAACCGAATTGTTCTGCAAAATCATCAACGCGTTTTTTTAATTTTTCATTTGGGTAGGTAAATGCCAGTTCAGCACCTTCACGGTGCAGCGCTTGAGCAATACCGAATGCAATTGACAGTTTGCTGGCAATGCCCGCGATTAGAAAGCGTTTACCCGCCAATAGTCCTTGTGCCATGTGGTTCTCACTTAAAAAAATTTAACTGCATAATGCCAAGTCTCAGGCATTTAAGAAATTGCATAATGCGCCTTTTTTTATAAAGTGCAATATGGCCAAAATCATTTCTAAAGATCACTGCATTCAATTTAAATGCAGCGCCTGCATCGTATTCAGCCACAGCTGCTTCGCTAAATCAGCTTCATAACAGTCTAAACTTGCAGCAAGACCTTGCAGTACGTAAGGTAAATTCACTGGTGTATTGCGTGTCCTTGCGCCCTGTTCCTGCTGACAGCAAAGCGGTGTCATATCAGGACAGTCTGTTTCCAGAACCAAATGTTCTGCGCCAATAGCCTGCACAACAGCATGCAATTTTTTTGCATTCAGATTGGTGATCTGCCCTGTCACACCAATCTTAAAACCCAATTTCACAAAAGCTTTCGCCTCTTCCACTCCGCCGCTGAAAGCATGGGCAACACCGCCCTGTTTAAACTTTTGTTTTTTCAACATTTGCAATGTTTCTGCATGCGATTTTCGGATGTGCAGTAAAATCGGCAGCTGATGCTGCTGCGCCAGCTCAATTTGCTCATCAAACAGCTGCTGCTGACGGGCAAAAACAGCGGGAACTTTATGCTGCGGCAAAAAAGTATCTAAGCCAATTTCACCAATTGCCGCACATTTTTGCGTTTGAATAATTTTTTCTAAATCATGCAAATGTGAATCAGCATGCTGCTCGATATAAAAAGGATGCAAGCCAGGCGCTAAATAGCTTTGCGGCGCTTGCGGCAGATCATTCAGCCAATGATGTGTCTGAACTAAATCAGCAAAGCGTTCCTGTACAAAACCAATCAATACCAAACCCGCAACACCAGCCTGATAAGCCGCCTGCGCCAGCGCCGCCCGGTCAGCGTCGAAATCAGGCACATCAAAGTGGGTATGGGTATCAAAAAGCTTTATCATCTTATTGCGCTGCTGCTTTGGCTTCAGACGCTGGCGCCTCTGCTTTGACAGGCAAATACTGCGGCTTCAGTATGCCTTCCAGCTCTGCATATGGAATGGTCAAACGCGGCAAACCTACAACATAAGGCCCAATTTCATATTCTGCATACTGTAAAATCAGACCGTCTTTACCCAGAAAATAATTGTCCGTCAGCTGAAATTTCCACGCTTGTTCATACTCTTCAATACTGTCTGCAAGCTTCGCTTCTGTCACCCATGCTTTGAAGACTGCATGGGCTTGCTTTTCTAAAGCTGCTTTTTTATTTGGCTGAAGCAAATCATCCAATTTAATCAGCTGTTTGGCTTTCAGATCAAAATTATAATATTGCTGCGCAGATGAGCCATGTGCGCCGCCCAAATAACTGCTGCTGTTCAGCACGACTGTCGCCAGCGGTTTTTCTGCATTTAAAATTTTAGGTTTAACCATGATGCTGATTTGCTGTGCTGAATTCAGCTCTTTCAACTCTTTATCTAAACTCATAAATGCGGCAACAAAAGACTGGCTTTGCTTTTCCATCTTCAGTTTAGGCGTTTCCACTTGCGCCAAGGCAGGCTTCACTTCTGAACTAGCTGCAGCATCACTTGCCGCGTTCTCTGCTTTTTCATCAACAGGTTCAACTGAAAGTATTTCACTCAGCAGCTGCACTATTTTCTGATCAATAAAATCATCAATAAAACGCTGATTACTGTTCAAACGTTCAATTAAAAGTTCTGGACAGCTGTTGCCGCTGCAATCTGGCAATTTCAAATCCAGCTGTTCAGAATCGCCTATTAATTTTTGGCTCAAATCCTGTACTTCTGTTGTCGGTTTTTCCGGCTCAGGCTTCGGCTCTTCTTTTTTCGGCTGGCACGCAGTCAGCATCACCGCCGATGCCAAAATTGTCATTACCCATATATTCTTATGCTTTAACATAAATTCTACCTATTCGCAGCCACTGCTCACCGTTATGAGCACACAGTTCATTTCACACTCACTACTGTCTCAAGCAAAACGATCAATTCATGACTTGAGCTGAGCATAAAAATTAAAATTAAAATTAAAACATAAGCTGATATACATCAGCTTTCAAGACTTGCTGTGTTTGTTCTTTGCTTAAGTAAATATCTAATTGTTGACCATTTTTAACAATTTCATTTGAACGGTAATGCAGGCCTATGCCCTCTTGGTCAAAAAACCAGTCCGCTTGTCCCCAATAAAGCTTTTTTGGCGCGGCTTGACGTACAGCCTGTTCCTGCTCTTCAAGCCATTGGGCATAAAATTGCTGCACCCATTTGTCCATCATGACTTGCTGCTTCGGCTCTACAGCATCCAGCACTTTCATATTTTTTTGCGCACGGCGGTCTGCCACAAAAAAATAGTAACGTTCTTTTATTTTCATAGCCTCTTGTGAGGCATCTACCCCAAGCTGCAGCAGCACATATTGATTGCGCTGATACGGAATACGTGAATACATCGACAGCTCATAAGGTTTATTGGCCTTAAACTCTTCCTGCCATGCATCTGATTTTTTCACATAAGCATTTACAGCCTGCTGCAGACTCATATTTTGCTTCAGGCCAATCTGATCCTGTATCACCAAAGCCTGACTGCGCTCAACCCATGCATTTAACCATGCATCTTTGGTAATAATGGTCTGCACATCTACATTCAGACAGTTTTTATGCTCACAAAATGGCAAAGCCACTTTAGCAGACTGTTCTTGAATATTTAAATATGGCAATACATCTGCCATTTCAGTTTTAGGCTGAAATACATTATGCGGCGCTGACTGTTTTGCATCTACGTCTTGTTTTGATGCCTGATCATCGCAGGCACTCAGCATTAGACCAAGCAAAACAATAAAAGCTGTACGCTGAATGAGATACATAACCTAAAAAACCGAATAAAGTTACGATAAATTTAACACAAAAGAAAACAGCTTCATGCGAAGCTGTTTTGGATTCCTGTACAGGATGTGATGCAGATCTAGAACTTAGTGTTCACGCGTATTGCGGAATACGATGTCTGGATAGCGTTCTTGCATTAATTGCAAATTCACACGGCTTGGCGCCAAATAAGTTAAGTGGCCGCCGCCGTCTACAGACAGCTGATCATGCGCTTTTTTCTTAAACTCATTGAACTTTTTCTCATCATCACAAGATACCCAGCGCACTGTATTAATGCTGACTGGCTCATAAATACAGTCCACTTTGTATTCTTCTTTCAAACGGTAAGCAACAACTTCAAACTGAAGCACACCCACAGCGCCCACAATAAGGTCATTATTATGCTGCGGCATAAAGACCTGTGTTGCGCCTTCTTCCGAAAGCTCTTTTAAACCTTTTTGCAGCTGCTTAGATTTGAGCGGATCCTTCAAACGCACGCGGCGGAACATTTCTGGCGCGAAGTGAGGAATACCGGTAAATTGCAGCTTTTCACCAGAAGTGAATGTATCGCCAATTTGAATTGTGCCGTGGTTATGCAAACCAATGATGTCGCCAGGCCAAGCTTCTTCTAAGTGCTGACGGTCACCAGCCAAGAACGTTAAGGCATCACTGATACGTACATCCTTATCCAGACGTACATGTTTCATTTTCAAGCCTTTTTCATATTTGCCTGAACAAATGCGCATGAACGCAATACGGTCACGGTGTTTCGGATCCATATTGGCTTGAATTTTAAATACAAAGCCTGTGAAACCTTCTTCAGTCGCTTCTACATGGCGGTCTTTAGTCGGATGAGCTTTAGGCTCAGGCGCATAGTTGCTGAAAGCATCCAGCACATGATCTACACCAAAGTTGCCTAATGCAGTACCAAACAGTACTGGCGTTTGGCGGCCAGAGAGAAACTCTTCGCGGTCTAAAGGCTCATTCGCCATTTGAACCAATTCTAAAGACTCTTCAAATGCCGCCCAAGCCAGCTCACCTACTTTTTCACGCAAGTCTGGATAGTCATAACCATCACGTATTTCAATGTCTGTAATCGTTGAGCCAAAACCAGCTTTATAGACATAAAATTTTTCTTCGATCAGGTTAAATACACCGGCAAAGTCACGGCCTGTGCCCAAAGGCCATGTAATTGGAACGCATTTAATTTTTAAAACGTTTTCAATTTCGTCTAACAGCTCTAATGGCTCACGGATTTCACGGTCCATTTTATTGACAAAAGAAATAATTGGCGTGTCGCGCATACGGCACACGTCCATCAATTTGATGGTACGGTCTTCGACACCTTTTGCACCGTCAATCACCATCAACGCCGAGTCAACGGCCGTTAAAGTACGGTAGGTATCTTCCGAGAAGTCTTCATGTCCGGGTGTGTCCAGAAGATTAATCATCTTGTCTTTAAACGGAAACTGCATCACTGACGTGGTAATCGAGATACCGCGTTCTTTTTCCATTTCCATCCAGTCAGATGTTGCAGCACGGTCAGACTTACGGCTTTTTACCATACCTGCAACCTGAATCGCCTGCCCCCATAACAGCAGTTTTTCTGTCATGGTGGTTTTACCCGCATCGGGGTGGGAAATAATCGCAAAGGTCCTGCGCGCTGCTACTTCTCTAGCTAATTGATCTTTAAACATAAGGGAAATCTTCAATATGTACACAGTTTTGTACACACGTATAAATGTGCAGCAAGCCAGTGAAGTGATAACTTAAAATTGGCGCAATTGTAGCAGATTTAGAATAATTTTTAATAACACACTTTTAGACTCTCATTTTATAAACAGCTTTTCGGCTTTGCTGTTATGAATGCAAAACAATCCTAGACGCAATAATAAATCTGCGGCGTCTCTAAAGCGGATCTCAGCCTTTACGTATTTTTTTAGAACTAATGATTAAACAAAAAACACAGCCTGAGCTGCGTTTTTATCTTTAATATACTTCGTGCAGATCCAATAGATCAGACAAACTCCCGCGCCTCTAAGCGATTTAAATCGACTGGCAAACCCAGTAAATATCCCTGCATTTGCTGACAGCCTAAACGCGTTAAAATTTCAGCTTGCAGCGGTGTTTCAATTCCTTCTGCAGTAACGACCAAACCAAGCTTGACAGCCAAATGAATAATGCTTTCCAAAATCATTTCTTCTTTAGAGTTTGGCGCTAAATCATGAATAAAACCTTTATCAATTTTCAGTTCATCGACAGGCAAATTTTTCAAATACAAAAAGCTCGAATGCCCTGTGCCAAAGTCATCGATCGCCAGTTTAATCCCCATCTTTCTCAGCCGTTCAAATGTACGGATACTGACATCAATATGATGCATTGCTGTAGATTCTGTAATCTCAATCATCAAATTGCTTGGATTGATGCGGTAACGCTCAAACAAATTTTCCAAATTTGAAAACAAATGTTTATGTTCAAATTGAATAGCAGAAAGATTTACCGCTATAGGCAAAAACTGATCATTTTCACTGTCTTCCCAAAGCTGAATTTGCTTACAGGCCTGCTCCAGCGCCCAATAGCCCATCGGAATAATCAGCCCCGTTTTCTCTGCACCGCCAATAAACATATTTGGCGTCAGCATGCCTAAGCTCGGGTGCTTCCAGCGGATCAGCGCCTCAACACCGCACATGCTGTAATCATTTGCTTTAAATTTTGGCTGATAAAACAGAATAAACTGCTGCTCTTCGACTGCTTTATATAAGTCATTAATCAGCTTCGTTTGACTCTTCGCCTCATGCTGATCAACGGTATAGCTGAACATCGAGAAGGTATTGCGTCCCTGATATTTAGAGGTCAGCATGGCTGCATCTGCATTGATCAATAAATCCTGCAGGTTATTGCCATGTTCTGGAAACATGGCAATGCCAATACTGCCAGATAAATTAATTTCTTTGCCTGCAATATAAAAGCACTCTTGAATCAGTTCAAGAATACGCTGCGCCGTCTGGTTAGCCTGATCGGAAGTGGCTTTTTCAATCACCATTAAAAACTCATCACCGCCGATACGCAGCAGACGAGAACGCTCATTCAGCAAACGGTGAATGCGGTTTGCCAGCTGAATCAGCAGCTGATCTCCCACATGATGTCCAAAGACATCATTAACTGCTTTAAAGCGGTCTAAATCGATATATAAAAAAGCAATTTTTTCACTTGAACCGCGATGCTCGGTAAACAGCAAATGTGCATATTCAGCAAGATATAAGCGGTTTGGCAGTTTTGTTAAATTATCTTGCACTGCCTGATTTGCCAGTTCTTTATTGGCCTTAGACAGCTGTTTATTGCGCTCTTCAAGGCGCTGCTCCAGCATTGCAACACTGAAGGCCGCCACAAAAATCAGGGAAGTAATAAATAAAATCGTAAATAGGATTAAATCATGACTGGCTTGCTTCTGCAGCAACAGCCTTTCTGTATCTACAGGGAAATAGCTTGTCGCCGCCATGCCGGTATAATGCATACTGACTATTGTAATGGTTAAAATAGCAGCAACCGCCAGCTTGACAAATACACTGCGGTGACCGACATACTTATTTTTAAAGGCCAGCCAAAAAGTTAAACCTGAGCCGCAAATAGCAATGATAATTGAACAAACCACAATGAGCGGATCATAATAGGCTTCGTAATTTTGCATCTTTAAAGCCAGCATGCCAGTATAATGCATGCCTGAGATCCCCAGCCCCATCAGGACTGCGCCCAAAACTAAACGGGCAAAAGGCAATGTCGGGCGGGTAGTCAGCCAAATTGCAAACGTTGAAGCGACAAAAGCAATGCCATACGATGTAAGCGTTAAACCCGTTTCAAATTCAAAATCTGAAGGCATAGCGCTGGCTTGCATGCCAACAAAATGCATACACCAAATTGCAGCGCCAAGCACTGCGCCGCTAGCCACCAAAATTATTTTTTCATATTTTGGTTTCGTACGGCGAAATAGCAGCTGCTCTAACGAAATTGCAAAATAGCAGGCCAGTAAGGCCACCCCTACAGAGCCTAACACCAGACTATAATCATAATGTATATGAGTCATATGAAGCTTTCCGCACCAGCTCTGATTGTTATTCTGAAAATTTTAAAAAACGGCAAGCTTCTTTTGTACCAATGTATAAAAAAGCCTCAAAAGAATGCCGACAAAACAAGTAATTGTTTTAGAATCCACCACTCTGCGATTAAGGTCAAGTGCTAATTCCGAGTTTCAATACATCTTATCGAATTTTGCAAATCTAGTTATGAATTGCATCACTCAACTTGAATAAGCTGCTAATTTATACCGAAATACTTGAAATTTCCAATAAAAAGACCAGCAAGCGGGCTTACTGGTCTTTGTACAAATTCAGCTTTGTATTTTTTATGAGACTGGCTTCACTTTCTTTTGCAAATCCGCATAATCTATCAGCACATTTGCCGCCTCTTTCACAAAGGCTTCTTCTTCAGGCAATGCTGGACGCTGCGCCGCTTTCATTTTTGCACGGGACTCGACCAAAGCATCTAAAGAAGCTTGATAGCTTTCCCAGTTGACATATGGCTTAAGGCCTGTCACTTTGCGGCGATAGTTATCTGCCTCTAGTGTTTTTTGCTCAAGCTCCAGCAATTCAGCCTTGCGTTTTTGCAAATCCAGCACTAAACGCTTTTGATCATCGGTTTTTTTCGCCAATGCAGTGCGCTGTTCAAGATACTTAAACTGCGGGTCTAAACTGACACGGGTCTGTGAAGATTTAACTAAATCAGGCACATAGTTTTTAATTGAACCTTCTCGTTTAAATGGCGCAGTTGGAATGGTATCCCACTGCAGCGCATTTTTAGATTTACGCTCACCAAACTCATCATTATAAATATCAACCAGCTGAACATCTGGAATCACGCCTTTATTTTGCGTACTGCCGCCAGTGACACGGTAGAACTTACGCTGAGTCAATGTCGCTTGACCATAGGCCAAAGAATCCAGCTGCACTTGCGCTGTCCCCTTACCCGTGGTTGTACTGCCAATCACGACACCGCGCTCATAATCCTGAATTGCCGCAGAGTAAATTTCACTGGCTGATGCTGATGCCAAATTAATTAATACTGCTAATGGCCCAGCATAGGTCTGCGCACCGCCGTCATCATCTTCAAAAACGCTGACATTGCCATTGCCGTCTCGAATCTGCACGACTGGACCAGACTTAATGACCTGCCCCAGCATACGCGCTACCTCTTCCAGCGAACCTCCCGGATTATTGCGCAAATCAATAATTACGCCCGCTACATTCTGATCACTCAGCGCTTTCAGTGCTTTATTGGTATCTTCAGATACAGAGCGGTATTCCGTACCTGCGCGGCGGGCACGGTAATTTAAATAAAATGACGGAATTTCAATGACGCCAAATTTATGCTTTTTGCCGTCACGCTCAATTTCAACTGTACGTGAACGTACACCAGCATCTTCTTCTTGAATCACATCACGGGTAATACTGACATTACGCGCCTGACTCATTGAGGCGCCTGCGCCTAACAAGCGGATCGTGACTTTAGTGCCGCGTTTGCCGCGGATTAAACCGACGATTTCATTGCTCGGCCAGCCAATAACATCCACCATTTTCTCGCCGTCTTGCGCAACACCAATAATGCGGTCGCCAGATTTCACTTGACCCGACTTGCTGGCAGGCCCTCCCTCTACAATCGTTTCAATCTTGGTATAGTCTTCGTTGCCGCGTTCAGGACGGATAGAAACCCCAATGCCTTCCAGCTGCAGCGTCGTCTGGCGGTTCAATTCCATCGCATCTACAGGCGGGAAATAATTGCTGTGCGGATCGTAGGTCAGCATCATGGCATTCAGCGTTTTATCCAGCACATCATCGCTTTTTAAGCGGCTAACGCGTTCAAGCTGGCGGGTAAAGCGTTTGGTCAGCGTTTGGACTGGGGTGAGATCTTCAGGGCCTGTCAAATCCTGACCATTCGCCAGCTCAGGATTGTCTTTTAACGCTTTTTGCTTCGCCTGCTCTTCTTCCTTGCTGATCGTTAAGTTGATCAGCTGAGAAACCAGCATTTTATTCCAATGTTCACGCTGTTCAGCTTCAGTTTTAAAGAACGGCGCTTTTTCACGATCCGTTTCAATATAATTATTTGGCTGATTTAAATTTTGCGGCTTTTTCAGTTCAGCCAAGATGTAGCTGTAAAACTGTTTCAGTCTAGCGCGGTACTGTGCATGAATTTCATATGGCCCGCTTAAATTGCCTGCTTTCAAATTTGCGCCAAAATTTGCGCCAAAACGTTTTTTATAATCTTCAATTTCTGAAGCTAAAAATAGAGTATGCTCTGGATCTAAACTATCCAAGTAAAAATCAAGAATACGGTTTGATGTATTGGCATCCAAACGCATATTCAAATAATGCTGACGGTCAACCAACGTTGCCAGCTGACGCGAAACTAAGGCTTGCTCTTGCGTAGGCTGTATAGCGCCTGCTGGAGCTGGTGTATTTTCCGCCGCAATTGCATCACTCACAACATGCGTAAAGAAGAAACCGCCTGTTGCAACGGCAACGGCGCAAGCTATTGTCTGAAGTTTCATAAATATGTCGTACTTCCTTGGTATCCAAACCAAATTGCGGTGTCATTTTTCGATGAGAATTAAATATTTTCAAAATCTTAAATGACTTAATCTGTTTATGTCGTGTAGTTTTATCATAATCTGTGCTGACAAAGTGTAGCAAAACATTGCAGAATTCAGGTATTGTTTTTCCCTAAAAACTCAAACACGGATCCCCAAATATGATTGGCGCATTGATGCTCGATATTGCAGGCACAGAACTTACTCAAGAAGATATTGAACTATTAAAGTCTCCGCAAGTCGGCGGCATGATTTTATTTGGCCGCAATATTGAATCAGCAAAGCAAGTTCGCGCCCTGACTGACCATATGCGCCGTATCCGTCCCGACATTTTAATTGCTGTAGACCAAGAAGGCGGCCGTGTACAGCGTCTGAAAAATGGCTTTACTTTACTCCCGGCTATGGGCAAGTTTGGCGACTTATACTTAACTGAACCTGAAAAAGCGCTGGAATTAGCTGAACAGTGCGGCTGGCTGATGGCAGCTGAAGTTTTGGCTGTCGGCATTGATTTCAGCTTTGCGCCAGTGCTGGATTTAAATGACATCAGCGATGTGATTGGCGACCGCAGCTTTGCAAAAAATATGCAAGACATCGTGCCGCTGGCAAGCGCATTTTTAAAAGGCATGAAACGTGCCGGCATGGCCTCAACAGGCAAACACTTCCCAGGCCACGGTTCAGTCAAAGCAGACTCGCACGTAGCTGCTGCCATTGACTCACGCAGTTATCAAGAAATTTACCAAAAAGACATGCAAAGTTTCATTCAGCTGCAAGACCAGCTGGATGCGCTGATGCCTGCTCATGTCATTTATGAAAATGTGGACCCGAACCCTGCAGGTTTCTCAAAATACTGGATTCAAAACATCTTGCGCCAAGAACTGAAGTTTGACGGCGTACTGTTTTCAGATGACCTCAGCATGCAGGCTGCCTGTGTCGCTGGCGGTGCAGATGCACGTATTCAAGCAGCGCTAAGCGCGGGCTGTGATATGGGGCTGGTCTGCAATAGCCGCGAATCGGCCTGCATTGCTTTAGCCGGTATTGAAAATCTGCCTTTGCCTAATCAAGAACGTTTAGAACGCATGCGCGGTAAAATCCCAAATATCATCATTGGTGAATATCTAGATTTAGGTTCAGAGTGGGCAGCCATACGTGACCGCATCACGGCATTTCGCAATACAGGCCTTGCTTAAGCACGCGGGCTAAAAATGAATTGACTGAATAAAAAAGGAACAGGACAAACTGTTCCTTTTTTATTATGATAATTTCCTGCAACCGCTGTACTGTATAAAGATTAAAACTAAAATAATATCTAAGGCTTAACATACATGACTCAAGACTTATCCGAACACCGCCACATTTCCTTTACCGCGCACTACACAGGCTACATTTGGTACAGCATGGGAATATCTAACCCTGTATTTGCCACATCAAAAGGCAAGTTTTTAGCCAAGTTAGTACACCCGCTGGAGTCATGGGCCGAAAAACATGTCGGCGGCAGCATGCGCACAACACTTAAACAGCGCCACACCCTAATTGACCGCCAGCTCAGCCAATTAATTCAACTGCATCCCAATCTGCAAATTTTAGAAATAGCCTGCGGCCTGTCGCCGCGCAGCTGGAACTTCCGTCAGAAATACAGCCAAATTGATTATCGTGAACTCGATTTGCCAGATATGGCAAAAATTAAAACCGAAGCGCTGCAAAAGCTCGATCAAACAGCGCCTGAGGTCCTCACAGCCGACATTTTCAGTCAAGACTTTGAACAGATCTTTCAAGTCTTTGATCCAAAACGTCCTCTCGTTATTATCAGTGAAGGCTTAATCAATTATTTTGACAAAACCCTGCTGAACCGCTTACTGCAAGGCATCACCGAATATGGGCAAGACTTTGAACAGCTGCATTACCTGACCGATATTTATCCTGAACCAGTCAAAAACCGTCTGGCTAATTTTATTTGGACCAGCAGCAAATTACTGAAATTTATGTCGCGCAGCGCCTTTAGCTTTCACTTTATCAGCCCGCTGGAAATACAGACTTTTTTTAGCAATGCCGGTTTTAACCAAATCGACGTGCTGCAGCCGCTGAATCATTTGCCGCAAGCCGAGCAAGGCAATAAGCACAGTAATGTCATTCCCTTTCAAAATCCTGATGAGCATGGCGGCGATCTGGTCTGGGTCATTCATGCATCGACAAAAAAACAGCGCTCATAGCGCTGTTTTTCTTTATCTGAAGCACTTTTAAACCGCTTCCTGAATATGCATTAATTCATGCTGATGCTGTACAAACTGCAATAAACGTTCAGCAACATCAAAACTGCCGTGTTTAAACAACGCGCGGATCTGAGAGTCTGCTGTTTCAAAAATTAGACATTCTATGACAAACGCGCCGTTTTCATCTTCTAAATGCAGCGCCAAATCACGCGGCATATCCGAAGCCTGGCCTGCCTGAGCCGCATCTTCCATTTGCAGCAATATGCCAAAATAATTGACATCAATGATTTCTGTACTGAATTTGACTGCTGAATGGCGGTGTGTCAGCTGAGTAAATGGCTGCTGTACTGTAACGCGCGCTTCAGCGCGGCGGTCGATCTTCAGCATTTGCTCACGTGTCATTGGAATAATGCCTTCGGCATTTTGAATGGATTCACCGCGTAAATAAGTCGCAAATAAATTCATGGTTTCTTTACGGCGCTGCAGCTGCGGCACATGGTCAGCATTGGCGATCATGGCAAACTGCATGTTAGGGCACTGCAAAGCAAAGCTGGCATTTTCATACGGCAACGTAAAGCTGTCGTATTGTCCACAGGCAACCAGCACATCACATTCAGGAATAGGCACATCGGTCAAACGGAGCAGGCGGCTGCAGTTAATTTCATAACGCTCCTGCTCGGTTGCCGTAAACTCTGCCATCTGGCGGAAGAACAGCCGCTTGGCCGTTGGCGACATGCGGGTCAGATCCATCTTCGCATGGTTCACTAAATATAAAATCACCGCTTGGCCAAATTCATCCATACGCTGTTCTTTCATCAAGTGCAAAGACTCTTCTAACAGCATGCGCCAGCTTTTGCGGGTTTTCTGCATGACACCCATTAAAATCATGCGGTCGATCAGTTCTGGACGCTGATGCGCCAGACAAGAGGCCACAACTGAACCCAATGACATGCCGAGCACAGCAACTTTAGGTAAATCAACAATATCCAGCCACGTCCCCAGCATGCCGGCTAAATCTTCCAGTTCCAGCGTTCCAGCCGATAAACCTGTATCTACATTGGTAATTTGCTGATTTGCGCCCATAGACGGCAAATCAATCAGCACAATCGGGCCTGCGTCAAACAGCTGTTCAACACAATATTTATAAGAGTTAAAATTTTGAAATGCACCGCCAATAATCACCATTGGCGTCATATGCAGCGTATCGGGACGCGCAATTGCCATATATTCAATTTTCCAGCCATCAATCCACGTCGTGCGTGCGGGCTGCTTGAAACTATTGCGGTCGTATAAATCGAAAAAGCCGTAATGGGTACTTGCCTGTACCTCAGGGTCCATCGGGATAATGGAATTCATATTCCTGTCCTCCATCCTTGCCTTATTTTTATATTCTGCAAGAAATCTGTAAGAGCGCTCTTGCTGCAAGCGTCCTGCTCATATTGATAATTGTATGACTTCACTGTCGTTTAGGGTTCATTCTATACAGGAGATGATTTTACAAGCAACTGCTTCTTGCGCCACTCATCTGTTTTAGCATCCAAAATAATTTCAAAATGTGAAAACCTCAGCCAATTCACGATTAAATACCGCTCTAATACTTCATTGTGCGGTTATAGGCTGTTAATATCGAATTGAAATTTCTAAGTGATCACAGCGCTATGCAAGAGTCTATTGAACAATATATGCAAACAGTAGGACAGCAGGCCCGCCAAGCATCCCGCGTGCTTTCAAGTGCCTCTACTGAAACAAAAAATCATGCTTTATCTGCTATTTATACGGCTTTAAACAATAGTGAAGCGGCAATTTTAGCTGCCAATAAAAAAGATATGGATAAAGCTCACAGCAGCAATTTGGACAGTGCCCTGCTTGATCGCTTAGAACTGACTCCCGCACGTTTTAAAGGCATGCTTGACGGCTTAAAAGATGTGATTGGACTGAAAGACCCCATCGGCGAAATTACAGATATGGCCTACCGCCCTTCAGGCATCCAGCTGGGTAAAATGCGTGTGCCGTTAGGCGTCGTCGGCATGATTTATGAGTCCCGTCCAAACGTGACGCTTGAAGCAGCCTCTTTAGCGCTGAAATCAGGCAATGCCATTATTTTACGCGGCGGCTCAGAAGCGCTTGAATCGAACCAAGCAATTGCGGCTGCCGTACAGCATGGCTTGAAAACTTCAGGTTTGCCTGAAACGTGTGTGCAAGTGATTAATACACCTGACCGCGCTGCCGTCGGCCAGCTGATTACCATGTCTGAATATGTAGACGTGATTGTGCCTCGCGGCGGCAAAGGCTTGATTGAACGGATCAGCAATGATGCGCGTGTGCCTGTCATTAAGCATTTAGACGGCAACTGCCATGTGTATGTCGAAGCGCAAGCAGATTTGCAAAAAGCCCTGCCAATTGCATTAAATGCGAAAACTCACCGTTACGGCGTATGCAATGCGATGGAAACATTGCTTGTTGATGAAAAAGTTGCAGATGAATTTTTACCGCGCATTGCTGAATTATATGCACAAAAGCAAGTTGAACTTCGCGGCTGTAAAGATGTTCAGCGCATTTTAGGCAGTGATGTAAAAACGGCATCTGAAGAAGACTGGTATGAAGAATATCTTGGCCCAATCTTGGCGGTGAAAGTTGTCTCTGGCATGGATGAAGCGATTGATCACATCAATAAATACGGCTCACATCATACAGATGCAATTATCACTGAAAACTTCAGCCTAGCGCGTCAATTCTTAGCGCGTGTAGATTCAAGTTCAGTGATGATTAATGCCTCTACCCGTTTTGCCGACGGCTTTGAATATGGCCTTGGAGCTGAAATCGGCATTTCAACCGACAAAATTCATGCCCGCGGCCCTGTAGGACTTGAAGGTTTAACGTCTCAAAAATGGGTTGTATTCGGTGACGGTCAAATCCGCCAATAAATCCAAATCGAAATAAAAGCTGCGCTTTTTAAAGAAAAGGCGCAGCTTTTTTTATTGCAATTTGAAAAACTAGACTCATCGTTCACATAATGAAATAAAAACCTTATGCCGCATCGTGCAAAAGTTTCTAAAAATTGGATTTTGGCATGCAAATATTTGAGAAAAATTAGAATAGTACAATTAACGCATTATTTTGCAGCAATATAGAGGATTACAGCGCTGTAATCGCATGTTATGTTCTGGGGATATGCCTTAAATCGTATAAATTTTGATGATTATTTTATTAATAAATGAAAACTATGAACTGATAAATTTTAATTATTATTATGATTAGGGTCGATAGTGCTTAAGTCTAATCTCCTAAAGTCTATCTAGGACGATAAAAAAACCCATGATAAAACATCATCACAGATCTAAATTGCATCAATCAATACAACTGCTATTAGATCAATATTATGGATAAGTATTTCAATTAGAATTCGGGTATTTAAACGTGTCTACATCAGTATTAGTAATTAACTGCGGATCTTCTTCTATCAAATATGCGTTAGTTTCTGAGCGCCGTGAAGATCGTATTTTTGGTCTGGCCGAGAACCTTGGTTCTGCTGATGCGCGTATTAAAGGGGTCACTACAGGCGGTGCTGCTCTTGAGCTATCCATCCCGCATGCTGGCCATGAAAAAGCCCTAGAAACTATTTTAGAGCGTTTGGCTCACCATAATCCTCAAGCGATTGGCCACCGTGTCGTTCACGGCGGCACATTAACCAAAGCTGAGCTATTAACACCAGAAATTATTGAACGTATTCGTGAGGCAACGCCGCTTGCTCCATTGCATAACCCTGCTCACTTAGTGGGTATCGAAGCAACTATGCGTTTGTTCCCAGAGCTGCCGCAAGTTGCTGTATTTGACACAGCATTCCATCAAACTATGCCGTCTCACGCATATCGTTATGCATTGCCAAAATTTTTGTACACACAGCATAACGTGCGCCGTTATGGCTTCCACGGTACAAGCCATGCGTATGTATCTGAGCGCGGCTCAATGCTTGCAGGCAGCTTTAAACAAGGCGGCTGGTTAACTGCTCACTTAGGCAATGGCAGCTCGACTTGCGCAATTTGGAATGGCCAATCTGTAGATACGTCAATGGGCCTTACACCGCTTGAAGGTGTGGTAATGGGAACCCGCAGCGGTGATGTAGACCCAAGTATTCACAGCTTCCTTGCAAGCAACTTAGGCTGGGATATTTACAAAATCGACAAAATGCTGAACAGCCAATCAGGCCTGCTTGGTTTGTCTGATCTTTCCAATGACATGCGTACTTTGATTGAAGCATCTGAACAAGGCAACGAAGATGCCGCACTTGCTATTGAAGTATTCTGCTACCGTTTAGCAAAATCTTTGGCTGGCCTCAGCTGCGGTCTACCGCGTATTGACGGCCTATTCTTCACAGGCGGTATTGGTGAAAACTCTGCCTACATTCGTGAAAAAACAGTTGCTTACTTACCGCACTTTGGTTTCAACCTCAGTAAAGAATTAAATGACAACTTAAAACGCGGTACTGAAGGCCGTATTGACCATGGTACTGGCCCGCAAATTTGGGTTGTTCCAACCGATGAAGAAGGCCGTATTGCTAAAGAAACTGAGCATGTTGTAGACGAGGTAACGGCGTCTGCTGTAAAAAAGCCTGAGGCAGAAGCTGCGATTGCATAAGCAATCGCATTAGCCCCTTCGCATTCAATATTAATTTTTAGCTTTAATTTAGACACCGTATGAAAACAATTTTACTCGTACCAACTGGGGAAGGTGTAGGTTTAACATCTGCATGCTTAGGTTTAATTTATGCTTTAGAATGCCAAGGGGTCAAAGCTGGCTTTCTAAAACCATTTTCACAAGAAAATGTCGTTGATACCGTTGACCGTACAACGGCACTTTATCGCCATTTATTTAATAATGAAACGGTAGAACCGGTTCACCATACCACCATCGCGAAGCAGCTCAGCCATGATGAGAGCGATGAGCTGCTTGAAGAAGCCGTTCGTTTACACCGCGAAATTGCAAAAAAACATGATCTGATTATTGTTGAAGGTTTGGTTCCGAACAGTCGTGATAACTTTGCCTCAGAACTCAACTCAACTTTAGCAAAAGCGCTCGATGCCAAAGTCATCATTGTCAGTACAGCGGATATTCAAAATCCAACGAAAACTGCAGAAAAAATTGACAGCTCTCTACGCCAATTCGGTGGTGCAGCATCTGAACGCACTGCGGGCGTCTTGTTTATGCGCACACGCGGCTTGCCAGAAGAGTCTGCGCAAATTCCTGTCACACTTGATCCAAATCTGCGCTTAATCAGCGATACCAATAAATTTGTTGCCGAATTACAAAAAAGCAATCCTCAAGTCGGTTCTGCACAACTGCCAGTCATTGGCCTCGTTCCATTTAGCAATACGCTCAGCGTGCCGCGTATGTCTGACTTAGCTGTGCATATTCAAGCGGAATGGATCAACCAAGGCGATGCTGCTCATCGCCGTGTACTGCATAGCAGCTTAGTTGCATCTAATATTGAACATGAACTTCACAAATTTGTGGCAGGCGAACTGATTATCAGCGCCTCTGACCGTATTGATGTATTGCTGGCGTCTAGCCTTGCAAGCAGCAATGGCATTCCACTTGCAGGATTGGTATTGACGGAACATCACCAACCAAACCCTCAAGTTTTAGATTTCTGCCAAGCAGCGATTAAGCAAGGCTTGCCAATTTTACATACGCCTTTAAGCACTTTTGAAACTGCACAGCAGCTCTCAAACTTAGGCAACGAAATTCCTGTGGATGACGTAGAACGCGCAGAACAAGTGACCCGCTTTGTTTCCAGCCATATCAATACCGATTGGATTACTGAAGTATTGAATGGTTCGTATCAGCCTCGCTTATCCCCTTCTGCTTTCCGTCATGAACTCGTTCAAAAATCCATTGCTGCAAAAAAACGGATTGTTCTGCCTGAAGGCGATGAACCGCGTACGATTCAAGCTGCAGCAATCTGTCAATCACGCGGTATTGCACACTGTATTTTATTGGCCAAACCTGAAATAGTCATTGACGTTGCAAAAGCGCGCAATATCGAGCTTCCGCATGATTTAGAAATCATCGATCCTGATATGATTCGTGAAAACTACGTGCCTAAAATGGTTGAGCTGCGTAAAGGAAAGCTCAATGATTTACAAGCGCGTGAACAGCTGCAAGATACTGTGGTTTTAGGCACTATGATGCTGGCGCTTGATCAAGTTGACGGCTTAGTTTCTGGTGCTGTGCATACCACCGCAAATACAGTGCGCCCTGCATTCCAGCTGATTAAAACGGCTCCAGATTATTCACTGGTGTCTTCTGTATTCTTTATGCTGCTGCCAGATGAAGTCTATGTCTATGGCGACTGCGCAATTAATCCAGATCCAAATGCAGAACAGCTGGCAGAAATTGCAATTCAATCTGCGGATTCAGCAAAAGCTTTTGGTATTGACCCGCGCATTGCCATGATTTCCTATTCAACAGGGACTTCTGGCGCTGGCGCAGATGTAGAAAAAGTAGCTGAGGCGACCCGCATTGCTCAAGAACGCCGTCCAGATTTACTCATCGATGGCCCATTGCAATATGATGCCGCATCTGTTGAAAGTGTTGGCCGTTCGAAAGCGCCAGATTCTAAAGTGGCTGGCCGTGCCAATGTATTCATTTTCCCAGATTTGAATACAGGTAACACAACCTATAAAGCAGTACAGCGTTCTGCAGATGTAGTCAGCGTAGGTCCAATGCTGCAAGGATTGAATAAACCTGTGAATGACTTGTCACGCGGGGCATTGGTGGATGATATTGTATTTACGATTGCCTTGACAGCTATTCAGTCTGAACAGCAAACTGCTCAATAAGCCTTAAATCTGAATTTTCCAAACCACCTGATTGAGAAATTGGGTGGTTTTTTTATGT
>NZ_RAXV01000049.1 GCF_003611465.1 Acinetobacter tianfuensis | reverse complement strand
GCTTATGAATATCTAATTCCTAATCAAGATTATTTTGATTATTTGCCATATCAATTTGATAAAACTGAAAGAAACTCAGCAGAAACAGTTTGGAAAGCTTTTGACGAAATTGTTAAAACTTCTAGAAAAAATACTAAAAAATTAACTGATCAATCGATAGGTTTGGCATTAAGAAATAAAATGATGCCATTCTTGATCGGTGAGGGAATGACTCTGCTCCTGCAAGAGCAGTATGAGTTATATAAAAAAATTGTGGCTGTCAAAATTGAGATTATTAACTATAAAAGAAATGTACTAGAGTCATTTTGTTTTGATAAGCATGTAAATTACAAGTTGAGCAAGGCAGAATTGATTTATACCAATACAAAAGAGAAAAAGGATAATTGGGCAGAGAAAAACTCTTTATTAATAAGCTATTGGCTTGGAGTTGGTACTGAAAAACTACTAAAATCTGACGCTAAGTATAGCATTATAAATACAGGTGATAATTTAGAAGCTAATGCAATTGCATTATCAAAAGCGCTTGGTATACAGGAACAGTTAACACAAGTTTATGGAATTTCAGATTTCAGTATTAATCATCAAAAGCTCGATGCTTATGAAACAATGATTACAATGACTTTGTCACAAGCACATTATTTAAAAGATCATATTGAAAAATTTATGAGTTTTTTACCTAATTCAGAAAGTAATTTACATGCATTAACACAGCTTACTATGCATGGTTTTGTAATTAGTGAAAATAGAATGCCTTTCACATTTTCTAAGCATGAAGATAAGATTAAAAGAATGTCTGCATGGGTAAAAGGAAGCTCAAATACTGTCAAAAAAAAGAAAATGCATCAAATCTTAACTTTTTGGAGCTGTGATTTATATAATGAAAATGATGTTTCTTCATTTCAACAAAAACCTTTTTATAAAATAGATGATTTTATTTTTCAATTTCCATGGCTTACAGCATATCAAAATTTGAATACCTCAATGATTAATTATGTTCGTAAATTGCATAAAAATCGTTTAGAACTTAGAAGTGAAACAGATAATATTGAATTAAATTTGGCTGAAAAATTTAAACAAGTAGGATTTCAGGTGATTGGTCAATATCAACCAATAGACAGAGATGTTGGTGAAATTGATCTTATCGCTATTTATGGAAATCATGTACTCGTCG
Source organism: Acinetobacter tianfuensis (assembly GCF_003611465.1). Classification (GTDB taxonomy): domain Bacteria; phylum Pseudomonadota; class Gammaproteobacteria; order Pseudomonadales; family Moraxellaceae; genus Acinetobacter; species Acinetobacter tianfuensis. The sequence continues at coordinate 15,141 of NZ_RAXV01000049.1, read as the reverse complement.
CTGAAGTGAAATCGACGTATATCAGAAGTAGTATTCAAGAAATTTATGAATATCGAAACTTCACTTTAAATAAGGCGGCTTATCAACTTTCAAAAAAGGTTGCATTCGTAAAAAAAGATTTTTTAAATCAATATTTTGAAAATTTAGATGATATAAAAATTCACTCTTGGATTATAGATACAACCTTAGAATTTGATCATCACTATTTTGATAATCATCTAAAAATATCTATGGATGAAATAATTATATCCTTAAATGGAAAGGTTGATTTTATGGATTCGATTGTAGAGGGGGTATTCGATGAGGAGGAAGTTGTAAATAATATCGATCCTCTTAAGTTTATTGATGATATTGAGAATAATAAATTTTGGACGCATCAACTAGGTAATTATGATAATTTTATGAATCGTATGATGAGTAAATTGAATGTCTAAACAATCCCGTTTCCTCTGTATAGGTGGCTTCCTCAACGGAACACAAGTCAAAGACCAGGGCGATAGCTTTATTTGCGTCGAAAATGGCAAACAAGTGACCTATTTTAAGAAAGAAATATTCCATCAGGATGCATGGGATCATGACTACTATGTATGTGAAACTACCAGTGATGCAGAAGCGCGAAATTGGGTCTATGACATCGGATAAGCTATTGATCAGCCTTTAAGTAAAAAAGACCAAATATTGTCTTTTTTACGTTTTTTGAGTACCCAATGATTTAGGCAAAACTTGAATCATGCTTGATCTGAGTAAATATTGGATTGAGATCATGTATTAAGCTATTGATGTTTTTTTAATACGGAATGATTGAAGTCAGCGTATGCACCAAAATGGCTTAAAACGAGTGTTTTTGGAACAGCTTGTTTTTAACTTTTGGCATGTAGTTAGATGAAATAAAACATAACATATTGAAAAATAATAAAAATATTATATTGGCATGATGTGTGCAACAACGTATTCAAACTTGGATACAAGAATGAGCACATCAATGAATCAAATAAAGACTTTAGGCTGGACCCTTGCTGAATGGAAAGCGGGCTATGCAAACAAGACATTTCAACTTGAAGATTTATGTGAACTTGTTGCACAGTTTGAGCTGAGTGATCCAGCGTGGATTTCAATTGCATCTGCAGAACTTTTAAACGCTCAAATTGAAAATTTAAAAAACCTAGACAATTCGGACAACTTACCTTTATACGGTGTACCTGTTGCAGTCAAAGATAATATTGATGTGGCAGGATTTGCTTCTACAGCGGCCTTTAAATTATTCACCGAAATTAAAACTGAAGATGCCTATGTGGTGCAGCGCTTAAAACAAGCGGGTGCCATCATTGTTGGTAAAACCAATTTAGATCAATTTGCAACAGGCTTGGTTGGTACACGTTCACCATTTGGTGCCGTGCCGAATACTTTTAATCCTGACTATGTAAGCGGAGGCTCAAGCTCAGGTTCAGGCAGTGTGGTGGCGCGCGGTTTAGTACCGATTGCACTCGGTACAGATACAGCAGGGTCAGGACGTATTCCAGCAGCTTTCAATAATATTGTCGGTTTAAAGCCGACCAAAGGCCGTTTTTCAAATACAGGCTTATTGCCTGCCTGCAAAAGTATTGATTGTATTTCAATTTTTGCCTTAACAGCTGCCAATGCAAATGACGTTGCATCCTTAATAGAAGGCTTTGATGCAGCAGACAGCTATTCACGTGTAAACCCTGCAACAGCGCCTGCAACGTTCAGCGCAGAATTAAAATTAGCCATTCCAAAACAATTAGAATTTTTTGGCGATGCTCAATCTGCTGATGCATTTCAGCAAGCACTGACTGAATTAAAAAACTTAGGCGCAGAACTGACTGAAATTGATTTCAGCGCTTTTAGCCAATTGGCGAGCCAACTTTACCAAGGGTCATGGGTCGCAGAGCGAACCGCTGCAGTTGCAGACTTATTAGAAACATCGGTACAAGACTTTGATCCAACAGTTTTAGACATTATTCAAAAAGGTCAGCAGTACACTGCGGTTGATGCTTATAACGCTGAATATTTAAAGCAAGAATTGGCTCGAGACATTCAGCAAACCTTGGCCCAATTTGATGCCTTAGTGGTGCCAAGCTCACCAACTATTCATACACTTGCTGAAATGGCCGCAGCGCCGATTGAATATAACAGCCACTTTGGCGCCTATACCAACTTTACCAACTTAGCTGACCTCAGTGCCATTGCTGTACCTGCAGGCTTCCGCATCGACGGCTTGCCATTTGGTATCACATTCATTGCACCGGCTTGGCACGATACGGCTTTAGCAGACTTTGCAGAAAAATGGCAAAACCATCTGCAATTACCGCTGGGTGCAGTAGCTAAAACATTGCCTGAAACAGCTTCAGTCATTTCTGCACCATCCGCGCAGCATTTTCGTGTTGCAGTCGTGGGCGCACATCTCACAGGAATGCCGCTCAATTTCCAACTGACAACACGTCAAGCCGTGCATGTCGAAACCACAACCACTTCTGCTGATTATGCCCTCTATGCACTGCCAGGCACTGTACCGCCGAAACCAGGTTTAGCCCGTCAGGAAGCGGGGCAAAAAATTATTGTCGAGCTTTGGGATATTCCAAAAGCACGCTTTGGTGAATTTGTCGCTGAAATTCCAACACCGCTTGGCATGGGCAATGTCGAGCTAGCTGATGGACGTTGGGTGAAAGGTTTTATTTGTGAACCTTATGGCCTAAACAGTGCCAAAAATATCAGTGAATTTGGCGGCTGGCGCGCTTATATCCAATCACTGCAAGCAACAACAGCAAAATCAAATTAAAAAATTCGGGGGGAAATAATCATGTTTAAAACAGTTCTAATTGCAAACCGCGGTGAAATTGCTGTTCGTGCGATTCGTACTTTAAAGAAACTCGGTGTTCAATCAGTTGCCGTGTATTCAGAGACAGACCGTTATGCACAGCATGTCTTAGATGCAGATGTGGCGGTTTCACTTGAAGGTGTTAAACCGGCAGAAACTTATTTAAGTATTGAAAAATTGATTCAAGCAGCCAAAAAAACGGGCGCTGAAGCGATTTTCCCAGGTTATGGTTTTTTGTCTGAGAGCGCCGACTTTGCCCGTGCATGTGAGGAAAATGGTATTGCCTTTATGGGCCCAACGGCAGAGCAAATTTTAGAATTTGGCTTGAAGCATCGTGCACGTGAATTGGCTGCGGCAGCCAATGTACCCATGACACCGGGCACAGGATTATTAGGCAGTTTGGATGAAGCACTCGCATCTGCTGCAGAGATTGGTTATCCAATCATGTTGAAAAGCACCGCTGGCGGTGGTGGGATTGGTTTAACCCGCTGTGATGATGAACAATCATTAAAAGATGCGTATGAAAGTGTAAAACGACTCGGGGAGCAGTTCTTTAAAGATGCGGGCGTGTTCCTAGAGCGCTTTGTCGATAAAGCCCGTCATGTAGAAGTGCAAATATTTGGTGATGGTTTAGGTCAAGTCGTTGCCTTTGGGGAGCGCGACTGTTCCTTACAGCGCCGTAACCAAAAAGTAGTGGAGGAAACACCTGCACCGCATTTACCAGAAGCAACCCGTCAAAAATTGCACCGTGCTGCTGTAGAGCTCGGACAATTGGTGAAATACCGCAGCGCAGGCACAGTTGAGTTTATCTATGATGCTGCCCGTGACGAATTTTACTTCCTTGAGGTCAATACTCGTCTGCAAGTTGAACACCCTGTGACAGAAATGGTCACTGGCTTAGATCTGATTGAATGCATGCTGAAAGTGGCGGCAGGTGATGCTTTGGACTGGGACAAACTCAGCAATATTCAGCCCAATGGCGCTGCCATTGAAGTGCGAATCTATGCGGAAGATCCAGTGAAAAACTTCCAGCCAAGTCCGGGTGTACTGACGGATGTGTACTTCCCTGAAGACATTCGTGTAGATACTTGGGTGTCGACAGGCACAGAAATTTCACAATATTTTGACCCGATGATTGCCAAAATTATTGTGCATGCTGCAGACCGAGACAGTGCGATTGCCAAGCTAAAAACAGCCTTGGCTGAAACCCGCTTGAATGGCATCAGCACCAACCTAGATTATGCGCATACGGTGGTTTCCGATGCACGCTTTGAAAATATGCAAATCTGGACACGTCTGCTGGATGATTTTAAATACGTGCCAAATGTGATTGAAGTGCTGCAACCGGGAACGCAAAGTTCGATTCAAGACTATCCGGGGCGTGTTGGTTATTGGGATATTGGTGTACCGCCATCAGGCCCGATGGATGATTATGCATTTCAGTTGGCTAATCAAATTGTGGGTAATCCCAAATCGGCAGCAGGCTTTGAGTTTACCTTACAAGGGCCGAGCTTGAAGTTTCATGCCGATAGCATTGTAGCCCTTGCAGGTGCGCCGTGCAGCGCGGCTCTAGATGGTGTGAATGTCGATTTTTGGCAGCCGATCAGCATTAAAGCAGGGCAAATACTGGCACTCGGACAAGTTGAATCGGGTTGCCGTACTTATCTTGCGATCCGCAACGGATTAAATGTACCTGAATATCTAGGCAGCCGTTCAACCTTTGCATTGGGTAATTTTGGCGGCCATGCAGGGCGAGTACTGCGTGCAGGTGACATGATTAAAATGGTCAATCCAAGCCTGCCTTTAGATGGATTGTCGGTTGCAACAGCAGCACCGCAAGCTTTGGCAGCAGAGCGTATTCCAAGCTATGGCAAAGAATGGAAAATTGGCGTGCTCTATGGCCCGCATGGTGCTCCAGATTTCTTTAAACCTGAATATATTGAAGAATTCTTTGCTTCAACATGGAATGTGCACTTTAACTCAAACCGTTTAGGTATTCGCCTAACAGGCCCGACACCAAGCTGGGCACGTGAAAATGGCGGTGAAGCAGGTTTGCATCCATCCAATGTGCATGATTGTGAATATGCCATTGGGGCGATTAACTTCACTGGTGATTTCCCCGTGATTTTGGCGAAAGATGGCCCAAGTCTCGGTGGCTTTGTTTGCCCTGTGACGATTGCTAAAGCAGAACTTTGGAAGATTGGTCAGCTTAAAGCAGATGACAGCATCAGTTTCTATCCGATGAGTGTTGAACAAGCCAATGCCTTGGAAGTTCAGCAAATTGCCGATATCCAAAACTTTGCTCAAGCACCTGAAAAGTCAGAGTTGGTCAATTTTGAATGCAAGTCTGAAGGCATATTGGCGGTTCGTGAAGCAGATGCACATGCGCCGAAAGCGGTGTATCGTCAGGCAGGTGACAGTTACATCTTGCTTGAATATGGCGAAAATGTCCTCGATCTTGCATTACGCTTACGTGTTTATCGACTGATGCAGCTCATTCGTGAAGCGACCATTGATGGCATCTTAGAGCTTTCACCAGGTGTACGTTCACTGCAAATTAAATATGATGGATTGCGTTTCAGTCAAGCGAATTTGATTCAGTTCTTATTGGGTCTCGAAAATGAGATGGGCGATTTGAGCCAAATTAAAATTCCATCCCGTATTATTCACTTGCCGATGGCATTTGAGGATTCGGCAACTTTAGGTGCTGTAGAACGCTATCAAGAAAGTGTTTGTGCCAAAGCGCCGTGGTTGCCAAATAACGTCGATTTCATTCAGCGTATTAATGGTTTAGATAGCCGTGAGCAAGTCAAAGACATTATTTTTGATGCCAATTACCTGATTTTAGGTTTGGGCGATGTGTATTTAACTGCACCTTGTGCCGTGCCAATTGATCCGCGTCATCGTTTGCTCAGCTCGAAATATAATCCTGCACGTACTTTTACCGCAGAAGGCACAGTGGGTATTGGTGGTATGTACATGTGTATTTATGGCATGGACTCACCGGGCGGGTATCAGTTGATTGGCCGTACATTGCCTATTTGGAATAAGTTTAAAAAGAACAAGCAGTTTGGCGATCAACAATGGTTCTTACGCTTCTTTGATCAAATTAAATATTATGAAGTCACTGAAGCTGAGCTTGATCAATTCCGTGCTGACTTTGCCAATGGCGTAGCTGAAATTAAAATTGAAGAAACAGAATTTGATTTTGCTGCTTATCAAACCTTTTTGGAAACAGAGAAGGACAGTATTGCCGAATTTAAAGCGCAGCAGCAACAGGCATTTACTACTGAAGTTGAACGCTGGAAAGATGAGTTCGATGCACCTGCAGAAATGGAAATCCTGCAAGATGATACCGACTATAGCCAATTTGCAGCCTTGAATGCGTCGATGACTGGCAACATTTGGAAAATTTTTGTCGAAGCTGGACAGTCTGTGAAGAAAGGCGATACTGTAGCCATTATTGAAGCGATGAAAATGGAGCTTCCAGTCTATGCCGATGATGACGGTATAGTGAAAGCGATTATCTGCCGTGCAGGACAAACGGTACATAGCGGTGAACCGCTGGTTTATATGGAATAAACATGACCACAACCACCATTGTTGGGAAAAGCTCAGACAACTTGTCTGAGCTGGTTTTCCAAAAAATAAAAAACGATATTTTTGATTTTCAGCTCAAACCAGGTGCACGTTTTACCGAATCTGAAATTGCAGAATTGTATGAAGTAAGCCGCACACCCGTACGGCAAGCTTTATATCGTTTACAGCAAGATGGTTATGTGAGGGTGCATTTTCGTAGCGGTTGGGAAGTGAAGCCACTCAATTTTAAAGCCTACGAAGAACTGTACGATTTACGGATTTTGCTGGAATGCTATGCCATTGAGCAGCTTTGCAAAATGGATTCAGACCAGCTCAAACAGGCTTTACAAGGCTTGGTAAATTTATGGTGTATTCCGCTTGAGCAGTATCTGCATGATTTAAAGACTTTATCGATGCAAGATGAAGCATTTCACTGTCAATTGGTTGAAGCAATTGGCAATAGTGAAATGGCGAAGGTGCATCGAGATGTCAGTGAGAAAATCCGTATTATTCGCCGTTTAGACTTTTCTAAAGATTATCGAATTGAAGCCACTTATGCAGAGCATCAACAGATTTTACAATTGATCCTTGGACATAATGTGATAGCGGCATTGGAGAAAATGCGCAGCCATATTCAGCAAAGTAAAGAAGAGGTGAAAAAAATTACTTTGGAAATGTTGGCACAGCTATAAAATTGTTGAGCTTAGAAGGGGTGAGTAGGCACCGCACTGTTTAGGCAGTACGGTGTTTTATTGGAATCTTAGCATTTTTTAGAAACACTTAGGCCGAAGCTAATTTAAAGGCTTCAATTGCCCGCTGCCGTGAGGCTTTTAAATCGACAATTGGCCGCGGATAAGCCAAGGATTGTTCTTCCAGATATACATAGGGCTCATGAATTTGCTTATGGCTGCAGTGCGACAGTTCTGGAACCCAGCGCCGTATATAGTCACCATTGGCATCAAATTTTTGTGACTGGCTCACTGGGTTGAATATACGAAAATAGGGAACAGCATCTGTTCCAGTTGATGCTGACCATTGCCAGCCGCCATTATTGGCCGCTAAATCACCATCAATCAGATGCTGCATAAACCACGTTTCGCCTATACGCCAGTCAATCAATAAATTTTTACTTAAAAACATAGCGCAAATCATACGTACGCGGTTATGCATCCAGCCCGTTTGCAGCAGCTGGCGCATGCCTGCATCTACAATTGGTACACCTGTTTTGCCATATTTCCAAGCTTCAAGCGCAGAGGCGTTTGTTTGCCATGTGATAGCTTGCGTTTGCATTTTAAAGGGCAAGTGCTTTGAAACGCGAGGGAAGTCAGCCATGACATGCTGATAAAACTCTCTCCACAGCAGCTCATCCAGCCAGATTTGCTGTGCTTTCTGTTCGACCTTAAAATAGCCGTGCTGGTCACGAAACAATATTGCCAGACACTGCCGAATTGAAAGAATGCCGATATTAAGATAGGCAGAAAGTTTGCTTGTACTGTCTAAGGATGGATAGTCACGTTCTTGATCATAAACAGATAGGCGTTCTTCTGCAAAATGTTCTAGCAGCATATGTGCATATTGCTCACCTACAGGCCACAGTTCCCGAAGCTCAGCACAGATCTCCTCATCATAAATGTCTGCAAGGCTAGGCACATTTGTATTTAGCGTGTTTTCTATATCTATTTTTGATTGCATCTGTGCATTTGGCAGCGGCTGCGGCAGGCTTATACTGAGCAGCTCATAGCAATTTTTTTTAAAAGGTGTAAATATTTGGTAAGCCTGTTCAGTTTTATTGCGGATGCTGTGCAGCGGGAAAATGGTGCGGTCAGTATAAGCCTGCCAATTTATGTTCTTTTTTAGCAGCAGCTGCTCTACATGCAAATCACGCAGCTGTTCGTTCCAGCCATTTTCAATATGTACATGGACGCATTGTATGTGCAGCAGCTGGCAAAGTTCAGCTAATTGGGGCGGAATGTCATTCCAAAGATTCACTGTTTTAATCACAAGCGGGATATTCAGCGCATACAATTCTTGCCTAAGCATTTCCAGCTGGCGCAAATAAAAATCAATTTTAATCGGCGCATCATGATGTATGCGCCATTGTTCAGGGCTAAGAATAACCAGTGCAATACAAGGGCCTTGCTGCTGTGCATAATACAAAGCGGTATGGTCTTGTATTCTTAAATCTTGACGAAACCAAATAAGCTGGCGCATAGCGAATCACTATAAAAAGGGTTAATTCATTGATGATTTATCATAGGAGAATAAGTCGCTGATTTGACAGCACTTTGTTGTTTTTATGTATATTCGGTTCAAATTATTAAATGATGCATATCAAATATTTAATGATTTTTTTGTATATAAAAAAAGCAAATGTAAGCTATTTCCTATAGGTTTTTTTAGGCAAATTTGCATACTGAAAGCTCATTTAGGTTTGAAATAGGTGATTTATGATGAAGACTTTCGCGTCATCTATCCGGCAAGGCGCATTTTTGCTGACAGCTATGTTTGCATGTTCTGCATATGCGGGCAGTGAAGTGCAGGCAGTACCGCAGCTGGACCTAAAAAAATACTTGGGCACATGGTATGAAGTCGCGCGTAAACCAATGTATTTTCAAAATAAGTGCGCTTATAACGTCACAGCGCAATACAGTTTAAATGAAAATGGCAATGTGAAGGTTGATAACCGCTACTATCAAAAGGATGGCAAGCTGATGCAATCTGAAGGTGAGGCATTTGTACAAAATGCGCCAGCAAACTCAAAACTGAAAGTCAGCTTTTTACCTAAAGCGCTTCGCTGGCTGCCAGTGGGCCGCGGTGATTATTGGGTGTTGAAAATAGATCCGCAATATCAAATGGCTTTGGTGGGCGCTCCATCTCAAAAGTATTTATGGGTACTGTCGCGGGATCCTAAGCCAGAACCTGTTTTAGTACAGCGTTATTTAGATGCAGCAGTGCAGCAGGGTTATGACTTGAGCGATATTATTTATACAGTACAACAGTAAACAAGGCGCTAATATTAAGCCGCAGTCTAAGATTGTTTTGCTCGCCAGATCGGCGGGATAATTAAATCGTTTAAATTTGATAAATTGCACATTATCCCTTAAGGTTTTTTGCTATGATTTGCGCTGACTATATTTATAACGCTATAGCTCAAGCGGAATTTAACCAGCTTCACGCTATGACTGAATAACGAAGGATGATGAGAATGAAGTTAAAAACTGCATTATTGGTACTGATCTCTGCAGCTTCTCTAACTGCTTTAACTGCATGCGGTAAAAAAGAATCACAAGAACAGCAAGCTGAAGCGCCTGTATCCAGCGAAACAGCAGGTAAAGACTGGCCAGTAACAGATACGCCTGTCAGCGAAGAGATGATGGATGCCGCGCCTTTAGAAAATGCGCCAGCAGCATCGGAAGCGAAATAAGCGCTGAAACAATGCCGCTGTACATTTATGTACATTAAAAAAACCAGCGTTGAATACTCGCTGGTTTTTTAATTTACCTTTTGCACATACTTGATTTATGTCTTTGATGTGAATAAAGCACACTTGGCGTTTGGGCTGATATTAAGCGCAGAAATTTATACTAAACCATGTCAGCTTATAGATTGGTTCAGCCAGTGTGCAGACTTTTCATGGATATTCCATGAAGCCCAGTTCTGAGCATCTACACGAATGACCATGAGTGCATCTTTTGCATAAATATGAGAAAGCAGCTGATCGCGTATTTCTTCAGAGCTTAAGTCAGAATGCATCACCCAAAGGTTTTTGAGCGGTGCAATAGGCTTATCTGTGCTGATTTGTCCAATTTTTCCGGCTAAATCATCATAATCACGTTTAGACCGCGCTTCCAGACTAATTAAATAAGTCGTCATATGCGTTTCTCATAGCTCTGAGTGAAGTTCTTGTTTTTGATGCAGGATTTTTAAATAAATTTTTGTTTTAAAACACTAAAATTTTAAAATCTAAGCTGAAATAGCTTTGTTTTCGAATCATAAATATTTTAATCAATTTTTTCAACAGATTTGTTAGCTTGTTCACAATTTAATCTTAAGTTTGCTGTATGTAATGCAATTTATACTTTTTATAAAAATCAGATGAAAAGGATTTGACTGAGTGGAAAAATATGATAATAAATATGTATGGTTTTTGAACATAAAACCAGCATCTTTCAGGATGACAGATGCCGAAGCGATTTTAAAAATTAAACGGGAGTTTTAACAATATGCTTCATTTATTTAGAAAAATTTTCTGCATGCATATTTATGAATATGAGCAAATGGAAGAAATTGGGACGCACAAGGAATGTAGAAAGTGCGGTGATACTAAGTAGCAAAAAGTGAGCGTAAGCTCACTTTTTTTATAGAGAATTTCAGTACAAGAAAAATGCGTTAAACTAGGCTTAACTTTAAAAGTATTTTGTTTTCAAATGACTAAAGATTTTCAAGCCGAAACTTATATTGTAGATGATCAGCTGCAGGACACATTGGCATGGCTGTGTCAGCATCAGGACAGTTTTGACTCCTTTACTTATGACGCTATTGAGCACGTGCTTACTGTTTTTCATGCCAATGGGCAGGATGTTATCAAGCAGGGGGATTTTCTAAATGCGAAATATGGTATTTTGATTACAGCGCATAATTTCGCAAAATCATAGTGTATTTCATTACGGTCTATTTTGAATCTTGAATAAAAAAATCCCCCATTTTGGAGGATTTTTTTCTGCTGTCTGAATTTAGCTGGCCATCGCATCTATAGAGAGTTCAGCCGCATTCAGTTTGGCTTTTTCAGCAACTAAGCCCAGTTTGTTAAATAGCTGTTTGTCTCTGCCTTCACCTGCATTTGGCGTAGTCAGTAGCTTTTCACCTGAAAAGAGTGAATTGGCGCCTGCCATAAATGCTAAGGCTTGATCTGAATCTGAAAGTGACTCACGGCCAGCAGAAAGACGGATATAGCTTTTCGGCATGATAATGCGGGCTACTGCAATCGTGCGGATCCATTCAGTAACATCCAGTTTTTCAACCTCAGCTAAAGGTGTGCCTTCAATTGGCACCAGCATATTGATTGGCACAGATTCGGGGTGTATAGGCAAGGTTGCAAGCTCTTGCAGCAGGCCAATACGGTCATTGCTGTTTTCACCTAAGCCGACAATACCGCCGCTGCAGACTTTCATGCCTGCTCCGCGTACATATTCCAAAGTATTTAAGCGGTCATCAAATGTGCGTGTGCTGATAATATTGGAATAATACTCACGTGAAGTGTCTAAATTGTGGTTGTAATAATCTAAACCTGCATCTTTCAAGCGTTCTGCCTGTGACTGATTCAGCATGCCAAGTGTCATGCAGGTTTCAAGTCCTAATGCTTTCACTTCTCGCACCATTTCCAGCACATAAGGCATATCGCGCTCGTGCGGATTGCGCCAAGCTGCCCCCATGCAGAAACGCGATGAACCAGAGGCCAGCGCTTCTTTTGCTTCTGTAATGACTTTGTCTACAGCAATGCGCTTTTCAGCTTCAAGATTGGAATCGTAATGTGCAGATTGAGAGCAATATTTACAGTCCTCAGGACATTTACCGGTTTTAATTGACAGCAATGTGCTGACCTGAATAGTGTTGGCGGTGAAATTCTCACGATGCACGCGCTGTGCCTCAAAAACCAAATCTAAAAATGGCTGTTCATATAAGGCTTGAATTTCTTCACGAGTCCAGTCGTTGCGTAAGTTCATTAAAGATATCCATCATCATTATTTTAGCTACTATTGATCATACAGAAATCATGCCAATTCCAAAGGCAATAAACGACAATTTTGATAGTATCTAACGATTAAAATTGTAAATGAATGGAAATATAAGATTGTATAATTAGCTGCAAAGTAGCTTGTATTTATGTGAAATTCACTGCAAAGTTTTTTTTAGCAATTTAAACTTTGCAGTGAAATAAAAGCCCCAAGTTTTAAATTTTGTAAACTTAGCAGTGAACTGGAATATACAGCACACTGTTTTAGCAGATTATTTATGCTAAATTTTTAAGCTTTTGTTCGTTAAGCGCCCAATCAATATGGACTTGCACAATCTCATCATGCAGGCTGCGTTTTTTTTGTAAAGCATCAATAATTTCAGCAGAATAATCAGCATTGCCTAAACCAATTGCAATATTGCGCATAAAACTCTGGTAGCCTGTGCGCCGTATTGGGCTGCCTTCGGTGGAACTTAAAAATGTTGCCTCATCCCAGTGCCATAAATCTAATAAACTCACCTGATCTAAACCATGCCTAGGATGAAAATCCTCAATCGCTGTCTTTTTCGCAAAACTGTTCCAAGGGCAAATCAGCTGGCAATCGTCACAGCCAAATACACGGTTGCCTATGCCGCGGCGCAGTTCTTCCGCAATAATGCCTTTATACTCAATCGTTAGATAGGCAATGCATTTACGTGCATCCAGCATATAAGGTTCTACAATTGCTTGAGTTGGGCAGATGTCGATGCAGGCCGTACATGAGCCGCAGTGTTTTTCAGCGGGGGTGTCAAAAGGAAGCGTTAAGGACGTAAATAGCTCACCCAAGACAAAAAATGATCCTGATTTTTTATGAATCAGCAGGGTATGTTTGCCTGTCCAGCCCATGCCTGCATTTTCTGCGAGGGATTTTTCAAAAATAGGCGCGGAGTCTGCGAATGGGCGTGACTCAAAATCACCGATTTTTTCACGGATGATGGATGCTAAGGTCTTTAAACGCCCGCGCATGGTTTTATGATAATCACGGCCGCGGGCATAACGGGCAATAATGGCTGCATTCGGTTCATGCGGTACATAGCGCGGTTTAGGTGTTTCAACTAAGTAATCCATGCGTACACAAATAATGCTTTTTGTACCAGGTACAAGCAGGCTCGGATTGGCGCGCTTTTCTAAATTTTCTTCCAAATATTTCATGTCGCCATGATAGCCGCGGTCTAAATATTCTTTAAAACGCGGGATTTCTGCTTGAGCATCCGGTTTGGCAATGACACAATCAGAAAAACCCAAGGCCAAAGCCTGCGCTTTAATCCAAGTTTTGAGCGCTTTTGGATCATCTTGATTCACTGGGATTTTTGTTAAAGCGTCAGTTGCCATAAAAATATTTTGAAGGAAAAAATAATGCAGCAGCAAGTTTATCATAGCCGTGATATTCAAGCATGGGAGCAGCGCTGGTTTGCGCAGCAAAACAGCTCATATGGCTTGATGCAGCAAGTTGCGTGGCAAACTGCTCAGCATATAATTCCTTTATTGCAAAAATATCAAATAACCACAGCCGCCGTATGCTGCGGTCAGGGCAATAATGCAGGTGACGGTTATTTAATTGCAAAGTATCTGCATCAGACTGGTTTTCAAATTGATGTCTATGCCGCAGAGCTGGGTCAGTCAGCCGATTTACAAACTGCTGCCGCAGAAGCGCAGCAGGCAGGTGTGAATGTCATTTCAGGCTTTGAGCTTCAGCTGAATTATGGCGCTTATGTAGATGCTTTATTTGGCATTGGTTTAAACCGTGAATTAAACAGCAGCTGGCAAAATATTATTCAATCGCTAAATGCACAAAAAGGGCTGAAAATAGCCGTTGATATTCCTAGCGGATTACAGGCAAATAGCGGTCAGCCTTTGCCTTGCGCCTTCAAAGCAGATTACAGTTTTACCGCTTTGGGCCTAAAGGCTGGGCTATTTACAGGGCAAGGCAAAGAGTACAGCGGTCAAGTAGAAGTACTGAAGCTGATTCCTCCAGATGATGCGCTAAAAACATTGGCCTTTTTATCTCCTGTGAACATTCAGCTGCCGCAGCGTAAAGCCTTTGGGCATAAGGGCAGCTATGGTCATGTGCTGATCGTTGGCGGACATGCCACGATGGGCGGCGCAGTAATAATGGCTGCTGAGGCGGCTTTTCATGCAGGCGCTGGTAAAGTTTCAGTTGTCTGTGATGCTAAACACCACACCGCGATTTTAGCCCGTGCGCCAAATATTATGCTGCAAGACATCAATGCTTTAAATGAGGCAGATATTCAGCAGCTGATACAGCATGTGGATGCCGTAAGTTTTGGGATGGGTTTAGGGCGTGATAGATGGGCAGAAGCTCAATTTAAACAGTGGTTTCCCGCTTTACAGTCATCTTATAAAGAAATTATTTTAGATGCGGATGCTTTATGGTTTTTAGCATTATTCCCAGAGCGGTTGAGTAATACGGTTTATGCCACACCGCATCCGGGCGAAGCGGCTAAACTGCTGGGTATATTGACTTCTGACGTTGAAGCAGACCGTATCGGCGCAATAAGTCTGCTGCAAGAAAAATATGCAGGCCAATGGGTGCTTAAAGGGGCTGGCAGCTTAATTTTAGAAGATCAGCTCTGGATTTGTACCGCCGGCAATGCAGGGATGGGGACTGGCGGTATGGGAGATGTGCTAGCTGGCATGATTGCGAGTTTGAAAGCGCAGTTTTATGAAGATATTCATTTACATGAAATTGTCACTTTGCATGCTTTGGCTGGCGACTATTTGGCGAGGAATGGCATACGCGGTTTACAAGCGCAAGATATGGCGAAGGCAGTAACATATGCTGTTAATTTATAGAATATTATTTTTGAGTTGAACTCATGTTTTGTAAAGTATAAATAAAAAGCGTTAGCGGATAATCGTTCTATTTTTAATATAGCCCTAGGGGGAGTAATGGATATTTTATTAGGGGGAGTTTTTGTTTGTTTTTTAGTTT
>NZ_RAXV01000048.1 GCF_003611465.1 Acinetobacter tianfuensis | reverse complement strand
GATAATTCATTCTCTAAATTATTATTAATTTTCCTTTTGTGATAATTTGATGATGTTCTGATTGGGATGCTTGCATCAATCTCAGCTTGTAATGAAAAAAGAAAATTGCGACCTAGGGATCTATAGTTTTGAATTTCTGTAGAGGTTAAATTTATTGAAAAGTCTCTATAAAGATATGGTCTGGAACTTTGGATACAAAAATAAAATTCTTTGTTTTTTTCTAAAAGTGCCCAATCTTCTGAATAATCTATCAGTTTCATAGTGTTTGGATCATCAGTGGAAATTTTATCAATATGATGCAAAAGTTTTAAACAAGTAATGTATTCACTTAAATAGAATTCCTGGCTAATAATTTGACCTCTTTCATACGTATTTAGCTCCCATTTTTCATCTGATATATTTTTAATAGAAATTGCTAGATCAGCTGAATACCCAAAATAGAAATAGTCTTTTCTTACAGTTTGTAAGCATTTTGACATGGGATATAGAATACGTTGGAGGTCAATAATATTCATATTTTTATGGGTGTTTTTTAGCTCAATAGGCAATGTAAAGTTATTCTACTATAAAATTTGGAATTCGATAGGCTATAAAAAATGCTCAAACTCATCTATTACGTCCCAGAATCACATCTTGAATCTACCAAACTTGCCGTATTTGAAGCAGGTGCAGGTGGTATAGGCAACTATGAACACTGTGCATGGCAAGTTTTAGGTACAGGGCAGTTTAAACCCGTAAAAGGTGCAAATCCGTTTATTGGTGAGCTGGACGCTTTAGAGCAAATTCCAGAATGGCGCGTGGAAACGATAGTGCCTGAGGAGAAGGCGAGTGCAGTCGCGAGGGCGCTAAAGGCGAGTCATCCTTATGAAGAGCCAGCTTTTGAGTTTATTCAAATCTTAGATGTGAATTTTTAATAACAAGATTGGATACGCGAAAAGTCATCCGCAATTGTTTGAGTCAGGACTTGATGTGATAAAAATGTTTCTGCGAGGTATTTAATACTAGCTGGAGTTTGTCGAGTTTTGCGGATGAAAATGGTTTTGCCTACTTTTCCCGAAAGAAAAGTAGGTCGAACCGAAGGTTAGTTCTGGAATAAGAACTGACTTGGAAAGATTCCATAAAGAATATTGTTAAACCTTCTGAATAAATAAATCACGGTCAAAACGATACTGCGGAAAGAACACACCATCTACAGCACGTTCACCTGCACCAATCACCATCACTGGATATTGCTGACTATTTAAACCTAAAATTTTATTGACCAAAGGCTCATCAAAACCTTCCATCATACAGCTGTCAAAACCGTAGGCACGCAAAGCCAATACTAAATTCTCACATGCTAAAGCAGTCGTTTTGCTTGCCCAAAGTTTTGCATCCGCTGGGTTAAATGCAGTCACAGGCAGTTGCTTATCAAGAGTACGTGCAACTTTGAAAGCGACTTTCTTAAAGTTACCTAGTGAATTAAAGTAACCAGTCTTATAGTTATAGGGAATGAACTTGTAATACTTCTGCACAGCAGCAGGCGCTTCAGGAAAAGGAAACTCAGAAATATTACGTTTCGCCATTTCATCTACACGGTCAGTACGCGCAACACATACAATCAGCTCTGCTGCAGTTTTTGCTGCCAACTGGCCTAAACACGCTTTTACCAGCTGTTTCTTTTTTGTAGGGTTTTGTACGACATAAAAAGTCCAAGGCTGTAAATTTGATGAGTTTGGCGCAAGCAGAGCAAGATCTAGGCAATCATCTAAAACGTCGCTTGGAATAGCCTTGTCAGTAAATTTGCGCACAGAGCGGCGGCTTTGAACAACTTTTTTAAAGTTGTCGATATCTATGCCTTCTGGTGCAGGTTCAAAGTAGCGTTTCTTTTCAATGCGCTGAGATGCAGTCATACAGGGTAGTCCATAATTGCTTTATAAAAATATAAATGGGGGCAGCAATAAAAAACCACCCAAAGTCCTGGATGGTTTCTGTAAATAAATATGCTGTTCAATGATTAATTGAATTGAGAAAAATCTGGTTTACGCTTTTGCATAAAGGCAGCCACAGCTTCCATCATTTCAGGAGAACCGACACGGCTCATAAAGATTTCAGCTTCATGGTCAATCCATGCCACGATTTCATCTACATTATGTTTCATTAATGCTTTTGATTGAACCAAAGATGCTAATGGCAGTGCAGCCAGCTGAGCAGCTTTTTTGGCAGCTGCAGCATAAACGTCATCTTCAATGCTGTTGACTAAGTTTGCTGAAACAGCAGTTTCACTATTAAATTTTTGAGCAGTTAACAGTAATTCAGCAGCCTTGTGATAGCCTGCCTGTTCAACTAAGAGTTTGCTCGATGCACCTTCAGGTGATAGGCCAAGACTGACAAATGGAATTTGGAATAGTGCTGTGTTATCGCTATACACTAAATCGCAGTGCAGAAGAATGGTTACACCAATACCGATAGCGACACCGCGGACAGCGGCGATTAACGGTTTGGAAAATTTAGCAGCAGATTTCAGCAGAACGAACGGAGCACCTTCAGATGCTGGAGCTTGACCTTTTTGCGCAGCAGACTTCATAAAGTCTTGCATATCATTGCCGGCACTGAAGTCCGCATCTTCACCGCGCAGAATTACGGTACGTACTGTTTTGTCCTGATCTGCTTCATCCAGCGCTTTTGCAATCCAAAGATAGAGCTCGCTATACAGTGCATTTTTTGCCTGAGGGCGATTAATGGCTAAGGTCAGTACGCCATTGTCCAAATTCGCATTCAAATGTTCATGAGGTTGTTGAATACAGCTTAGTGTCATCGTACTATCCTTGCGTTAAAATAGGTTTTGATTTTATGCCCGACATTATGTCGCATATTTCTGCCAGCGGCACAACTGCTCAGTTCATAAAAAGTTTGATTTGATATGAAATATACATTTGATTATTTGGTTTTTATCGGGCGTTTTCAGCCTTTTCATTTGGCTCATATGCAAACGATAAAAATTGCGCTAGAACAGAGTCAGCATGTGCTTTTGGCATTGGGCTCGGCGCAAAATGAACGCAATATCAAAAATCCGTTTTTAGCAGCTGAGCGCGAACAAATGATTCTGTCGAATTTTTCGAAAGAAGATCAAGCTCGGATTAAATTCGTGCATGTGATTGATGTTTATAATGATGAAAAATGGCAGAAACTGGTCAAATCTCTAGTTGCTGAAATTACCCAGTCTGAAGACCGTATTGGTTTAATTGGCCATTTTAAAGATGATTCATCCTATTATTTAAAGTTTTTTCCAGAATGGCCATTGGTAGAGCTGGACAGCCTCAAGGGCGCGATGTCTGCAACCCCTATACGTGAAGCCTATTACCGCGGTGAAATTGATGAGCAGGCCTTTCCTGCTGGAACAGTCAATTTTTTACAAAACTTTCAAAATAAGGCGGTTTATCAACAATTGCAGGACAAATATTTGACGGAAGACAAAACAAATATATAAAGAAACTATCTAAACCAGCCTTAAGTCTTCTGATTAAATATGGAAGGTCTTAAGTGCTCTATATGCTCATGATGATATGAGTGAATGATGGTTTTCATGAATAAAAAATCTATGTACAGCGCAGCAGTGATGCTGGGTTTGAGTACAGTAAGTTTTTGCGGTGCTGCTTCAGCAGCAGTTTGGACGCTAACCCCGCAAAGCCAAATCAGTTTTAAGATTAAGTCGCTCGGACTGTCACAGGTTAAAGGGGACTTTCATCATTTTCAGTCTAAGCTGCGCTTTGATCCAGAGGCTCCCAATAAAGGCCGCGTTGAATTGCAGCTTGAGGCCAGCAGTGTGACATTCAGCAGTCCTGAACTTAAAAACTTGATTTTAGGCAGTGACTATTTTTTTGTAGAAAAATATAAAAAAGTTAAATTTATCAGTACGTCTATTCAGGCCCAAGCCTATCAGCATTACAGTGTAAAAGGGAACTTGACCATACGGGGCGTCACTCAGCCTGTCGTATTTGATACGAAACTGATACCGAATGCAGAAAACCCCAAATTAATGGATGTTCATTCCAAAGCAGTGATAAACCGTACTGCCTTTGGCATGAAAAAATCATTAGGCGGTGTTGGTGAGAAGGTTCATATTGAACTGAAAGGGCAGTGGAATAAGCAATAGCCAGCGCGTTAATACTGCCCCTTTTTTATGTTCGCGGTTTTTAAAATCAGTATTGATTCATCTGGATGGCGGCTTGCTGGGTTAGTACTTGTGTAAGTTTTTGCAGCTGTACTGATTGCTGTTTCCAGTGATGCCAATACAAATGCATATCTGTGCGAAGCTCAGGTAAAATTTCAATTAATGTTCCATCTTTTAAATAGGGCATGCTTTGATAATCTGGCAGCATGCCATAGCCCAAACTGCTGCAAATTGCTTGCGCAAATATATGTGATGACGGAATAAAATGATGCGGATAACTGCTTTGCTGCAGGCCAAAATGTTTGAGCAGAATATCGCCATGAAACTGATCTTTTCGGTTGTAAATCACAGCAGGCGCTTTGCGTAAGGCTTCTCGATACACGCCTTGCGGAAACCATTGCTGAGCAAATTGAGGCGTGCATACCATGCGGTAATGCATTGAGCCTAGAGGGGCTGCGATACAGCCTTTCATGGCTTTTTCTTCAGTTGAAATACATGCGCTGACTAAGCCTGCCTCCAGTAAATGGTGAGTTTGAGTTTGATCATCAATTTGTAAATGCAGGCAAATAGATTCTTCTAATACTGTTTGCTGCAACAGCGGAACCAGCCATGTTGCAAGTGAGTCATCATTTGTTGCAATGTTTAGCTGATAAAATCCGGCATGATCTGTCTGGCCTTGCAGGTTTTGTATAAATTGCTGTTCCAGCAAACGGCTATGCTGTAAATGCTGCATCAGCGCCAAACCTGCAGGTGTGGTTCGGCATGGCCTTTCCCTTACAAGCAGCATTTGTCCTAAGTTCTTTTCAAGACTTTGAATACGCAAAGTCACTGCAGACGCTGTAATGTGCAGATGTTCAGCCGCGGCATCAAAGCTTCCAGTCTCTGCAACAGCAAGAAATGCTTCACATTGTTTATGATTCAGCATACTTTCCATTCCATTCGTATGTAACTAATAAAAATTTAGTTAAATTAATATTTTCTAAATAATACTTAATTTTCTTCAAAAAGTCAGATAATCATTTCAGATAAATTTGAAATGATGTGAATAATGCTGAATACATATTTACAAGGCCTGCTGGTGGGGCTGAGCTTAATTGTTGCAATAGGCGCTCAAAATGCATTTGTGCTGAAACAGGGGCTGAAACGCAGACATGTATTTTGGGTTTGCTTGGTTTGCGCACTTTCAGATGCTGTGCTGATTTTATTTGGGGTAATGGGCTTCTCAGCGGTACTGCTGCATTATCCGCAAATTATTCAGTTTGCAAAATGGGGCGGAGCATTGTTCTTATTCTTCTATGGCGTACAGCATGCTGTTCAGGCATGGAAAAATCAGTCGGTTATGACGCTCGATACAGTTAATGAAAGCAGTTTGCTCAAGGTGGTGCTGATTGCTTTAGCACTCACGTGGCTAAACCCGCATGTATATTTAGATACGGTTATTTTATTGGGTTCCATCTCAACAAAATTTAGCCAGCCAGAGTATTTTGCCTTTGGAGCAATCAGTGCATCACTATTATTCTTTTTTAGTTTGGGTTATGGCGCTCGCGCGCTGCTGCCGTTATTTCAAAGTGCCCGCGCATGGCGGATATTAGATGCAATCATTGCGCTCATTATGTGGGGCGTTGCCATTTCACTGCTGTATACAGTGTAAAGAGCGGTGATATAAAAAATCAGCCCCTATTAGGGCTGATTTTTTAGCAGAGTATAAAGAGAGGGCTTAGGCTTGAAGGGCTTTGACATCTTCTAAAACTTGTTCTGCATGGCCTGCTGCTTTAACTTTACGGTATTCTTTAACCAGCTTGCCATTATGAAAAATAAAAGTTGAGCGCTCAATGCCCATGACTTTTTTACCGTACATATTTTTTTCTTTAATTACATCAAAATGATTGCACAGGACTTCTTCTTTATCACTGATCAAATTAATGGTCAGGTTCTGCTTTTCTGTAAAGTTCTGATGCGCTTTTACAGAGTCGCGGGAAACGCCGATCACCGTTGTATTTATGGCATCAAACTGATCTTTCAGGCAAGAAAAGCCGACGGCTTGTGTTGTACAGCTGGGAGTCGAGTCCTTGGGGTAAAAATATACAATCAGCCATTCAGCTGGAAGCTCAGCAAGGTTGATTTCACCTGCTGTAGCAGGGAATGCCTGATTTGGTAAAGTAATGTCCGACATACAGATTCCTTCAAAATATTGACTAAGGTTCTAATTCAAGCGTTAAGAATGCATAATCATCATGATACAGAATTTCCCCTTGGCGTACAGCGATCGGTTTTTTAAATAGAGGGCCATCCAGTACGGTGGTATGAAATTCACCGCCTTCACCGCAAGGATCAATGCCCCTGCGCTGCAAAGCCTGAATATAGTCTAAGCTGAGCACTTGTCCGAGATCATCTGCTGTCATTCCAAGGGTTAAATTGACTGTCGTCACGATGGTGCGGAATCCATGCCGGATAAACTCCTGAACAACCTCTAAATGCGGCCGCTGCCAAAGCGGCATGTACAGTTCCAGCCCAGCATGCATAGCGACTTTTTCATGCCAGCACTCATGTTCCGGCAGATCTAAATCGCCAGTCACTAAGGCCTGGGCGCCCATTTCTTGCGCTTTGCCAAGCAGTTTTAAAAATTCAGCTTCATAATCTTGCCAGTTGGCGCTTGCAGTGAAAATTGGCAGACCGATCGATTGCGCCTGCGCATAGATAATATCTAAGGGCATTGCATGTGAGCGGGAGCGTAAGCCTTGCTCTTCAAGCATAATGATCAGCCCAAGCGCTTCGCCAGTTTGCAGTGCGGCATACAGCGCTAATGTGCTGTCCTTGCCGCCGCTGTATGAAGCAATGAACTTTTGGCCTTTCAGGGGCGTTCGCCACGATTTTGACATAACATTCCTTAAATTTAATCCATAAAAAAGCCTGCTCAAAGCAGGCTTTTCTACAGCAGCAGTAAATTATTTACCAGCTTGAGCAGATTTCATTGCTTCTTCAGTTAGAGACTTAAGTTTGCCAGTTAACTGAGGGCCGAAACATGTTTGCAAGTCTTTATTTTGTTTTTGAACAAAAGCTAGAGTCGCAGGGCTTTTCTTTTGGTTCACTGCGCTTTGGATTTCCCATTTTTGCGCATTTGTTAAGCGGCCATCAGCTTCTACTGCACATGTACAGTATTTGCTGACTTCAGCTGCAGACAATTTTTTGCCCTTACCAGTTTCTTCTTTACAAACATTAATTAAAGCCGATTTAACGTTAGCGCTTTTATATGCCTGCTGAAGTTTCTCATTGTCGGCATGAGCAGCAGAAGCAAACAATGCAGCAGCTGAGATTGCCGCAGAAAGAATAATGTTTGATGTTAAGTTTTTCATAAATATTACCTTGTTATACCGGTATATAACGTGTCGGGTCAGCAACGTCTGCATCTGCAAAACCTTGCTTACGCAGTCGGCAGCTGTCACATTTGCCGCAAGCACGCCCTTGGTCATCTGCCTGATAGCATGACACTGTCTGACTATAGTCTACGCCATGTTCTAGGCCTAAGCGAATGATATTTGCTTTGGATAAATGTAACAGAGGTGTTTCAAATTTAAGAGGTTTTCCTTCAACACCGACTTTGGTTGCCAAGCGCGCCATGTTGGCAAATGCATCAATAAATTCTGGACGGCAGTCAGGATAACCTGAATAATCAACGGCATTAATACCGATGACAATCGCTTGGGCATCGAAAACTTCGGCAGCGGCTAGCGCATAAGAAAGGAAAATAGTATTACGCGCTGGAACATAAGTTACAGGAATGCCGGATTGTTCATGATCTGGAACATCAATGCTGTGGTCTGTTAAAGCAGAGCCGCCTAAGTTACCTAAATCAATATTAATGACACGATGCTCTATACCAGCCTTCTTTGTCAGTTCACGCGCTGCATCGAGCTCAGTTGTAGAACGCTGGCCATACATAAAGCTTAGAGCTATGCACTCATAACGTGCCTGTGCCCAAGCTAAACATGTTGTTGAGTCTAAACCGCCTGATAATAAAACAATGGCACGAGTGCGCATAGATTTCACTCCAAAAAATTTAAAAATTGAAAGACGCGGGATCAGCGACCAGTTTCGTCATTCCATAGCAGCTTGTGCAGCTGCAATTGGAAGCGAACAGGGAGACGGTCTTCTAAAATCCACTGCGCCAGATCGCGGGCAAGCTGAGGCAAGCGGGCAGCACCTTTTTCTACAGCAAAAGCAGGAGAGAACCAAATGGTGCTGACTAATTCATTCAGCTTATATTGTTCAACTTGCTGTTTTGACCATTCATAATCTTCACGGTTGCAAATCACAAATTTGATTTGATCGTGCTGTGTTAAATGGTCGAGGTTAGAAAGCAAATTTCGTGCAGCTTCACCGGATGTTGGTGTTTTTAAATCTAAAACTTTTGAAACACGCGAATCGACTTTAGATACATCTAAAGCGCCGCTGGTTTCTAATGATACTTCACAGCCTAGATCTGCAAGGCGGGTCATTAACGGAAGTGCATTTGGCTGAGCAAGCGGTTCACCGCCTGTTACGCAAATATAAGGGGTTTTAAAGTCGAGTGTTGTTTGAATAATGCTTTCGAGAGATTGGCGCTCACCGCCCTCAAATGAATAAGTGGTATCACAGTAGGTGCAGCGTAAAGGGCAGCCCGTTAAACGGATAAAGACTGTAGGCAGTCCAGAGGTATTGGCTTCGCCTTGCAATGAATAAAATATCTCCGTGATGCGCAGCCCCGCAGACGGATCAGAAACAGGAATAGCGGAAGATCGGAGCGTACTCATAACAACATTAACCAATTTAAAGAAAGGAGGAGTGCAAAAATAAAAATCTCCACGCTCATTGCTAAGCGTAGAGACCTAAACAACCAATAATTAAATTATTCGTCGCGTAATAAATCGTTCAAGCTTGTTTTAGAGCGAGTTTGAGCATCTACTTTTTTCACAATAATTGCAGCGTAAAGGCTGTAAGTACCGCACTTAGAAGGCAGGCTGCCTGCGACAACTACAGAGCCGGCAGGTACGCGGCCGTAGTGGATTTCGCCAGTAGCGCGGTCATAAATCTTAGTCGATTGACCAATGAATACGCCCATAGAAATGACAGAACCTTCTTCTACAATCACGCCTTCAACAATTTCAGAACGCGCGCCGATGAAGCAGTTGTCTTCAATAATCGTCGGGTTGGCTTGAAGCGGTTCAAGTACGCCGCCGATGCCTACACCGCCAGACAGGTGAACATTTTTACCAATTTGAGCGCATGAACCGACAGTTGCCCATGTATCGACCATTGTGCCTTCATCTACATAAGCGCCAATGTTGACATAAGAAGGCATTAAGATCACGCCTTTTGCCTGGAAAGAACCTTTACGCGCAACAGCAGGAGGTACAACACGTACACCCGCAGCTTTGAACTGTTCTTCAGTCCAGCCTGTAAATTTAGTATCTACTTTGTCGTAAAATTGAAGATCACATGATTCGATAGGTTCGTTGTCATTAATTTTGAACGACAATAACACAGCCTTTTTAACCCATTGATGAACAACCCATGCACCATCGATTTTTTCAGCTACGCGTAATGTACCGTTGTCTAAAGCAGCAATAACTTCCTCTACTGCTGTACGTACTTCAGCAGGGCAGTCTGCTGCAGTGAAATTAGCACGGTCTTCAAACGCTTGTTCAATAATTGTTGAAAGCTGAGACATGATCTTCTTTTTTCCAGAAAAAAAATTTCTCAAGATTTTACACTAAATTGAGTCAAAAATAGATGGAAATTCAATAATAGATTGGAATTAATTGTTAAATTCTTTTATTCATTAAAATGGCTGGCCTATATAGAAAAAAAGAATAATTTATGTAGAAATATCAAAAATAAATATAAATTTGTATCAAAAAGCAACAAAAAATAAGCAAATTTTGAATAAAACGTGACCTGTTAGCAGTTTATAGTGCAGGGCATGGAAACAGCGTAATTTGAAAAATTTAACAACGTTCGTATTTGAGGAGAAACAAAATGACAGCTCTACGTACAACAGTTTTAGCAGTTTCATTATTGGCAGCTGCTGGTACAGCAATGGCAGACAATTCTGTCGTGCATGATGGCTATGCTTTCGATAAAAATCAATTAATCCCAACTGGCGCACGTGTTGAAGTCGGTACGACAGGGTATGGCGGCGCGTTGCTTTGGACCGCAAACCCATATGTAGGTTTAGCTTTGGGCTATAACGGCGGTGATATTTCTTGGTCTGATGATTTATCTGTAGATGGCGTGAAATACGACATGGATATGGATAATAAATTGGCTTACTTGAATGCTGAAGTGCGCCCTTGGGGAGCAAGCTCAAATCCTTGGGCTCAAGGGCTGTATGTAGCGGCGGGTGTTGGCTATGTTGATACTGAATATACGCTCGTTTCTAAAACAGGCAGCGGCACAATTGAAATTGATGGCCAACCTACAGGATTTACGTCTGTAAACGGTACGGTTAATTACGATAATGATATTGCTCCCTATTTAGGTGTTGGTTTTGCTCCAAAACTGAATAAAAATTGGGGCGTATTTGGTGAAGTAGGCGCTTACTACACTGGTAACCCAACCGCAAATCTTCGAGGTACTGGCGGCAGCTTAAGCGATGAAGCTATTTTAGCTGAACATGAACGCCGTGTTGAACAAGATGACAAATATGAGTGGATGCCAGTAGGTAAAGTGGGTGTGAGCTACCACTGGTAAGTTCGAGTATTGTAAAAAAAACAGGCTCCGGCCTGTTTTTTTGTTTAAAGAACAGCAGCGGCTGCGTCTAAAGGGAAATGCAAAGTATGGCATTTATTAGAAGTGATGTGCTAAACGCAGTCCAAAGAGCTGGCTATTATTTTCACTTGTCAAAGATGTTAGAGAAGCAATTTGTGTGCCCTGAGCTGGCGGAGCAGTCGGCGGTTTATTAAATTTTAATGCATAGTAGACCAATATAATGTTGGTATTCGGATTGAAGTTATATTGCACACCAGTGCCTATGCCATAGTAACCATCTGCAGGGTTAAATGTAGATGCAGGATTGTTGGTGCCCGAATCCCATGAAGCCTCAATGAAGTTTCCCCAAGAGGGATTCCATTTGTGTGCGAACCCCAATCTTGCGGACCATTGATCGTCTTCATAACTGATGAGTTTGGTATTTTCTATGCCGCTGAAACGCGGATCTAAAGATGCATAATATATAACAGCATTGAATTGCGGCGGCTGAAGGACGAAATCACTCCAATTCACCCAGCGCAGTCCTCCGTAAATTAAATTTTGAGGACTAATGCCTGTTTGAAATTCTAGATTGGCGGATTGAGGTGTTTCAAAGACAGTATCGGTGCTGTCCGTTAAATGCAGCTGTCCGTTTGAATAGGCAGTAGATTCTGCTGTAGCCAGCTTGTATTTAATTTTTGAGCGGTAAGTGAGGCTTACGCGCATTGCGATTTCAGGAATTTGATAGCTGATGCCAGCCAGCCAGCCGGGGCGGTAGTCTTTATTAAAAATACTGCGGTACCCATTCAGGCCGTCATAATATTGACCTTCTAAAAGTAAATCGCCTTCAAAGCTTTGCAGGTTTAAACCCGTATAAATATTCCAAGCGGAATTGGGCTGGTAGCCAATTAAACCTGTGATGCTGTTGCTTTTAAATTTAATTCTCGCGCGTTCTATAGGAAGGATTGAGCCATCTGGCAGCTGCGGACTGTAGTCATAATGCAAATGAGCCTTGTAGGGCTGTTCAAATAATAGTCCTGCAGAAATTTGCGGCTGGATTTGAAATTTAATTGCGCCGCTATATAAATCATCACGCCCGACCAAATTGCCAGTAGAGAAATCATGGATGCCTAGCTGAGCAATTTCCTGCTGATTTTGTACTTTGCCTTCAATGTCTGAGTGAATTTGGGCATAGCTGATTTCAGCATAATTCGCTGATTCTAAAAAAGCGCGGATATTTTGGTTTGAATGCTCTAATGCCGCCGCCCAGTTTTGTACAGAGATGCTCAGTGGAACTAAAGCAAACAGATAAGCGAATCTCATAAACTGGCCTTGATTATTTTTTGGAGTAGTTTAAGGTCAAAATATTAAAAATAAACAGTTTTAAGATAAAAAAAGAGGCTTAAGCCTCTTTTTTTATCTGATTTTTACAGGTGCTATCAATTAATCTTCAGGATACGCGACACGTTTAAGCGCTTTAATATCGGCATCAGGCGAGCACAATGAGATAAATTCATAACCGTAGCCGCGCAGCAGATGACCCTTACGCACTGCAAGCCAAGTGGTGTTTACACCAAAAATATTTGTTTCAATTTGTTTTAAACGATAGTCGCGTTCATTGTCATATGCAACATTGTTGACAATACCTACGCCCATATTCAGTTCAACATAAGTTTTAATTACGTCGGCATCAAGAGCTGACATCACAATATCGACATCTAAGCCTGCATCATCAAAGGCTTGGTCGATTTTTGAACGCCCCGTAAAGCCGCCGTGATAGGTAATAATTGGATATTGCGCTAAATCTTCAATGCTGATGTTATCTTGATGCGCCAATGGGTGATTTTGCGGTGTAATAATGCTGTGCTGCCAATTGTAATATGGAACACTGGCAAGGTTGTCTTCTGTGGTTAATGACTCAGTTGCAATACCGATGTCCGCTTCGCCCTGAAGCAGCATTTCAGTAATTTCAACAGGGCTGGCTTGCTGCAGAATCAAATGCACTTTTGGAAATTCTTTTTTGAATTGATTCACAATCGGCGGCAAGACATAACGCGCTTGTGTATGTGTGGTTGCAATGGTTAATGTGCCTTCATCAACTCGATTGAAGTCATCTGCGAGGCGTTTAATATTGTCGGCATCAACCAGCATGCGTTCTACAATGCTAAGCAAAGCTTGGCCAGGCTCAGTTAAGCCCAATAGGCGTTTGCCTTTACGAATAAAAAGCTGTACGCCTAACTCATCTTCCAAATCTTTAATGTGTTTGCTGACGCCTGATTGAGAGGTGTAGAGCGCTGCGGAAGCTTCAGTTAAATTAAAGTTTTGTCTAACTGTTTCCCTAATAATTCTCAACTGCTGGAAGTTCATAATTCTAATTACCTCAAAGAGGATGGGGCTTTTAGAGCCCCACCTTTTTCGTCTTAAGCGACTTGATTTTCAAATAGATGTAAAGCAGATGCACTTAACCAAACTGTTTGATTGGGTCTGAATTGGTGCAGCTTTGCTTCATCTGGCGTTAACGTAATTTCAATTAAATTGCCTTGGCGGTCTTGCAGTTCAGCAAGCACTTTTCCAGCAATCCAAATTTCACGCAGGAATGTTGCTTGAATTGCATTATCCTGCGGCTGTGCATGGATACGCAGTTCATCAGGCCGAGCAAAGGCAATGATTGGGCCTTGCGGAGAATTTTGAGCTTGCGGCAGCTGAATGCGGTCTTCACCGATTTGAATAATGCCGTTGTGATTTTGACCTTCGAAACGGTTGGCTTGACCAAGAAAGTCAAAGACAAAAGGCGTAGCCGGTTTTTCATAAACTTCACGCGGCGAACCGATTTGTTCAACATTGCCTTTGTTCATTACCACAATTTGGTCTGCAACTTCTAGCGCTTCTTCTTGGTCGTGGGTCACAAAGATAGACGTGATGTGCAGTTCATCATGCAGTGTCCGCAGCCAGCGGCGCAATTCTTTACGCACTTTTGCATCCAGTGCGCCAAAAGGTTCGTCCAGAAGCAATACGCGCGGTTCAACGGCTAAGGCGCGGGCTAAGGCAATACGCTGACGCTGCCCCCCAGAAAGCTGTGCAGGGTAACGGTCAGCAAGGAAGCCAAGCTGAACCAAATCCAGCAGGCGTGTTACCCGTTTTTTGATGTCTGCTTCAGACGGCCGCGTTGCGCGCGGCCGTACACGTAAACCAAATGCAATATTGTCAAATACGGTCATGTGGCGGAACAAAGCGTAGTGCTGAAATACAAAGCCAACTTCACGTTCACGGACGTGAACATTGGTTGCATCTTCGCCTTCCAAAATGACATTACCGCCGTCTGCAGATTCTAAACCGGCAATAATACGCAGCAAAGTTGTTTTACCGCAGCCAGATGGGCCAAGCAGCGCAACCAATTGACCGTCTGGAAAATCTAGGGAGATATTTTTCAGCGCGTGGAATGCACCAAAGTGTTTTTCAATATTTTTGACTTGAATACTCATGAGGTCATTCCTTAAGAAGCTGTTGAATCATCATTGCGTTTGTCTTGTTTCTCTTGGCGGATTTCGACCCATGTTTTTAAAATGAGGGTCACAATCGCAAGCAATGCCAAAAGGGATGAAACAGCAAAAGCAGCACTGAAGGTATATTCGTTATAAAGGATTTCGACGTGCAGCGGCAAGGTATTGGTTTCACCGCGGATATGGCCGGAAACTACAGACACTGCACCAAATTCACCCATAGCGCGCGCATTACATAGAATCACGCCGTAAATTAAACCCCATTTGATATTTGGCAGGGTCACTTTCCAAAAAGTCTGCCAGCCAGAAGCGCCAAGAACAATAGCAGCCTCTTCTTCTTCAGTGCCTTGAGCTTCCATAAGCGGAATCAGCTCACGGGCAACGAATGGAACGGTAATAAATACAGTGGCTAAAACAATGGCAGGAACGGCATATAAAATTTTAATGTCGTTGTCCATCAGCCAGCCGCCGAACCAGCCTTGCGTACCAAACAGCAGCACCAGCATTAAACCGGCAATCACGGGGGATACCGAAAACGGCATATCAATAATGGTGGTTAAAATAGATTTGCCGCGGAAATTGAATTTAGCAACACACCAAGCAGCCGCGACACCAAAGACCACGTTCATCGGTACGGCAATTGCTGCGGTCAGCAAAGTCAGTTTTACTGCAGATAATGTATCTGGATGCACCAAAGCTTGAAAATAAACACCGACACCTTGTTTAAAAGCTTCAACGAAGACCAAGATCAATGGCAGCATTAGGCAGCTGATAAAGAAAATCATCGCAATGGTAATGAGCAGGCGGCGAACCCAAGTCGGTTCACGTGTTGCATCACGGGATTGCAGTTTTTCAGCCAAAGCATTGCTGTTCACGTTCATCGTGCTGTTCTCCCTGTGCGGCGGCTCGCCCAAGCTTGCACTAAGTTAATCAGGAACAAAATTGCAAAAGAAATCACCAGCATGACAACAGCAATGGTTGTGGCGCCAGCATAATCATATTCTTCTAAGCGTGAAATGATCATTAGCGGGGCAATTTCAGTTTTAAATGGCTGGTTGCCGGCAATGAAAATAACCGAACCGTATTCACCGACACCGCGGGCAAATGCGAGTGCAAAACCAGTGATGAGCGCTGGGAATAAAATAGGTAAAATGACTTTAGTGACAATTTGAAAACGCGTTGCGCCCAGTGCAGAAGCGGCTTCTTCCAGTTCAGTTTCCAAATCGCTGAGGACAGGCTGTACAGTACGGACAACAAAGGGAATACCAATAAAGATCAGCGCTAATGTAATACCAATAGGAGTGTATGCGACTTGAATGCCGATTGGTTCTAAATATTGGCCAATCCAGCCTGTAGGCGCGTATAGCGAGGTCAATGCAATACCGGCAACAGCGGTCGGCAGCGCAAATGGCAAATCGACCAAAGCATCAATAATACGTTTGCCGGGGAAGGTATAACGCACAAGGCACCATGCCAGCAATAAGCCGAACACAACGTTAATTAATGCTGCAATAATAGCGGCAGTGAAGCTTAATTGCAGGGATTTTAAGATACGCTCTGAACTTAAAATTTCCCATAAACCGTCCCAGCCGATACCTAGCGATTTAATGAAAACCGCAGATAAAGGAATCAGTACGATAAGAGACAGATACGCTAGGGTAAAGCCTAGAGACAGACCAAATCCTGGCAGCACTCGGGATCGCTGCGACATGATTACTCCTCAAAGAGAGAATGCTGACTGAAATCAGTCAGAAAAAGGTAAAAGTTACAAATCCGCTCAAGCATAGTTATCGTGATTTAAATTGCAAATTTAAATAAGTACTTGCTTTCATCAGCATTATTGATATGTAAAATGGCCTTTTCTGAAATGAGATAGTCAAAAATTTCAGGAAAAGGTCCATGACCAGATGCAACATTAATATGGCCTGCTTGACCGGCATTGATTGGTTTGATGTTCCATGCTTTCGCAAGCTGCTGCGCGTCATCAAATGCCAGCCAAGGATCATTTTCACTGATGATCATTTGGGCAGGTACGCGAATGTTCAGCTGGTGAAAATAGGCTGCATAATCATTTTGGCTGTCACGGGCAAAGCCTGTATCGCCAAAGCGGGCTGGGTTGGCTGGAGCGACCAGCACTAAATTTTTAATTTTTACATTTAATTCAGGATGCTCTGCCAGCGCCGCAACTGTGGTGAGGCAGCCAAAGCTGTGTGCGACAATTTGGAGATCATCTTGTATCGGGCTGACGGTTTGAACAAATTGCGCAATCCATTCTTTTAAAACAGGATGGTTCCAATCTTTTTGCTGTACACGGGAACATGACATGAGCTGGCGCTGCAGCCAAGACTGCCAGTGATTATGTTCGCTGCCGCCTACACCTGGAACGATTACGGTATGAGTCATGTCATTACTCCTGAGCCAGTTCAGCGCATTATTTTGCGCTGTTCGCCTTTACAATTTGGTCAAAGATGCCGTCATTTTCAAAGTGCGTTTTTTGCACTTTGCCCCAGCCGCCGAATTCTTGATCAATTGTTACCAGTTTTAATGGTTTGAAGGTTTTGCTGTATTGAGCTAGGGTTGCAGCATTGCGCGGGCGGTAAAAGTTTTGTGCAGCAATTTGCTGGCCGCGCGGTGAATACAGGAAGTTTAAGTAGCCTTTGGCTAAATAAAGGCTGCCTTTTTTCTCCGCATTTTTTTCCACAATTGCGACT
>NZ_RAXV01000047.1 GCF_003611465.1 Acinetobacter tianfuensis | reverse complement strand
ACTCTAGTCCTTCTCTTTTTCTGTCAATGGGGGGCATGGTTGACTTCTATGTGGGAAAATGAATTTTTCATGGATTACAGGAGTGTCTAATTAAATTTAAAGATATAAAAAATTATTATAAAAAGTATGGGATTTAATAAATGGGTGGTTTTTTTAGTTTTTTTATAATATTAATTTTATTAGCCCTAGTGGTTTTTACTTATATTAAATCTAGTGAATTAGAAGAAGAGAGTGCTTCAAATAATTTTATTGTGTATCTTTTTGCAGGTTTATTTATTCTATTTATTTTATGTTTTTTCTATTTCAAAATTTTTACCTAGTTGTGTGTTGAAATTTAAGAAAAACAAACCCGCCTAAGCGGGTTTATTTTTATCTCAAAAGAGATTACATATTCGGATATGAGAAGCAATGCTTCGCAAGATTACCCTAACATTACATGTTAGGGTAATTAGGACCACCGCCACCCTCAGGTGTTACCCAAGTAATGTTTTGAGACGGATCTTTGATGTCACAAGTCTTACAGTGAACACAGTTGGCTGCGTTAATTTGGAAGCGCTTCGAACCGTCATTTTCTTCCATAATCTCATAAACACCAGCAGGGCAGTAGCGCTGAGCAGGCTCATCCCATTTAGGCAAGTTCACGTTGACTGGAATAGAAGCATCTGTCAGTTTTAAATGCGCTGGCTGGTTTTCTTCATGTACAGTATTCGATACGAATACAGAAGATAAGCGGTCAAATGTTAACTTGCCATCCGGTTTTGGATAGTTAGGTTTTACATTGTTTGCTTCTACAGATTTCAGTGCGCTGTAGTCAGGCTGCAAGTCATGCAGTGTAAATGGCACTTTAAAGATATTTTGATCGATAAAGTTGAATGCGCCGCCGCCGAATGTACCGAACTTATGCATAGCTGGGCCAAAGTTACGCGCGTTATAAAGCTCTTCTTTTAACCAGCTGCTGTTGAATTTGTCAGTATAAGACGTTAATTCTTTCGCGAAGAAATCTTCACCTTCAGTCACACGTGCAATGGCAAGGTCACCGCCTTTTTCTACACCGGCAGCAATCGCTTCAAATACAGCTTCACCGCACAGCATGCCTGATTTCATTGCTGTGTGAGAGCCTTTAATTTTCGCGAAGTTCAGGAAGCCTGCATCATCACCAATTAAAGAACCGCCAGGGAAGGTGAATTTAGGAAGCGAGTTGAAACCGCCTTTGACAACAGCACGCGCGCCATAAGAAATACGCTTACCGCCTTCAAGGAATTGTTTAATCAGCGGGTGAGTTTTCCAGCGCTGCATTTCCATGAATGGGTACATGTGCGGATTAGTGTATGACAAGTCAACGATCATACCCAAAGTCACTTGGTTGTTTTCTGCATGGTATAACCACCAGCCGCCTGAAGAACCTGTTTCAGTTAAAGGCCAGCCAGCACCGTGCATAACAGTGCCTGCTTTATGTTTTGCAGGATCAATTTCCCAAAGCTCTTTAATACCGATACCGTAATGCTGCGGATCAGCGTCTTTGTCTAAATCAAATTTAGAAATGAGGCGTTTGCCTAGGTGGCCGCGGCAGCCTTCAGCAAATAATGTATATTTCGCATGAAGTTCATAGCCAGGGGTAAAGTTGTGCGTCGGTTCGCCATCCTTACCAATGCCCATGTCGCCAGTTTGGATGCCTTTAACCGTACCGTCTTCATGGTAAAGAATTTCTGAAGCAGCAAAGCCTGGGAAAATAGATACTTCTAATTCTTCAGCTTTTGCGCCTAACCAGCGCACGACATTACCCAATGAAATGACATAGTTGCCATCATTGTGCATGGTTTTTGGCACCATCCAATGCGGCATTTCTTGAGATTTTTCATCAGAAAGCAAGAAGTAAGTTTTGTCTTCAGTCACAGGGACATTTAAAGGCGCGCCTTCTTCTTTCCAGTTCGGGAACAGTTCATTCATCGCGCGCGGTTCAAGCACAGCGCCAGATAGAATGTGTGCACCGACTTCGGAGCCTTTTTCCACGACACAAACGGACAAATCGTTCAGGTTATTTTCAATTGCAAGTTGACGGATTTTAATCGCGGCAGAAAGACCCGCAGGGCCTGCACCAACGATGACTACGTCAAACTCCATCGATTCACGTTCGATGTGTTCCATGTCGGACTCCTCATATGGTTTGAAGGTGGCAACCGTCATTGACTCTAAATGACGGTGCTGCCATGAGTGTTCTGAATTCTTAGGCACAAATTTATTATCGTGCCTTTAATAATGTGAGCTAGTATAGTTTTAAACCTTGTTCTAGCCAATTGGCTGAATCATATTATTTTTCCGTCAGTAAGGTCTTCTTATATGAATAATCATGAAAACTCCTCTTATCCGGCGAAAAAACCAGCTCAGGCTGATAATAAAAATTTAATGGCAATTGCACAATACTTAAAAGATGGACAGTTCGGTCACAAAAAGTCAATTCCGCCTTTGGAGCAATGGCATCCAAAGCATTGCGGCGCCATGGATTTAAAGGTTAAAGCAAATGGTGAGTGGTGGCACGAAGGTCAATTGATCAAGCGTCAGGCACTGATCAATCTGTTTTCTACCGTGCTTTGGAAAGAGGATGGAAAGTTTTATTTAAAAACACCTGTCGAGCAAATTGAAATTGAGGTTGAAGACGAACCGCTGTTTATCCAACAGGTAGATCAAGTAGAGATTGATGGTCAGACATATTTACAGCTGACATCAACCACAGATGATGTAATTATTGTGGACGATGCGCACCAAATTTTTATGCGTGAATATGCAGATGAAATGCGTCCTTATGTACATATGCGTTTTGGCATGAATGCGCTGATTCAGCGGGCCGCATTTTTGCATTTGGTCAGCATGGGTGAGCTGTATGAAAATGATCAGGGCGGCACGCAATTAACGCTGAAAAGCGGCAATTTGCTATTGCAATTAGGTACCTGAGGTTTAAGATTTCTATATCTGAATAAATACTTCTGACCCTGAAGCTATGACTGCCATACACCCCATTTATCCCTTAAATGATCCGATGCCGAAAGCCAGTGCGGATGCGCCGATCGGGATCTTTGATTCGGGCATTGGCGGTTTATCCATTGCTCAGGAAATTGCGCAATATTTACCTAAAGAACGCATAGTCTATTATGCCGATACTGCGCATGTGCCTTATGGCCCGCGGGATGATCAAAATATTCGTGAACTGACTGCGAGTGCAATTGAATGGCTATACCGTAAAGGCTGTAAAGTTGCGGTAGTGGCCTGC
Organism: Acinetobacter tianfuensis; assembly: GCF_003611465.1. Lineage (GTDB taxonomy): Bacteria > Pseudomonadota > Gammaproteobacteria > Pseudomonadales > Moraxellaceae > Acinetobacter > Acinetobacter tianfuensis. The sequence continues at coordinate 13,845 of NZ_RAXV01000047.1, read as the reverse complement.
AATACCGCTTCGGCTTTCAGTTTAGACTATTTACGTGAGCACTACGGTGAAAGTTTTCCAATCATTGGCCTTGTGCCGGCATTAAAGCCGGCTGTGCTGCAGAGTAAAAGCAAAAAGGTTGCGGTACTGGCGACACCGGCAACATTCCGCGGCCAGCTGATTAAAGATGTCATACAGCGTTTTGCAGAACCGGCACAGGTGCAAGTGCAAGCAGTAACTTGTTTGGATTTAGTGCCTTTTGTGGAAGCTGGCGCGCAGATGAGTGAGGCTTGTTTAGAGACATTGCAGCAGCTTTTACAGCCGGCAGTGGACAGCGGTGTAGACTATTTGGTGCTGGGATGCACACACTATCCTTTTCTTAAGCCTGCAATTCAGTATATTTTTGGGCAAAAACTGACATTAATTGACTCAGGAACTGCCGTTGCGCGACAAACAGCCCGAATTTTGATAAAAAATGAGTTATTATTTGAACAAGAGCGAAAGGATGATTTGCGCATTGACTGTTTTGTCAGTGGCCAGAATGCGCAGTCTCTGAAACCTATTCTCAGCCGCCTGATTTTTCCGGAGCTGAAGTGGGATATTAAAAATATTGCTATTTGACGGTTAAATAAACTAAGTTTAGTCTTTGAATTATTTAATTATAATTGTTTTAGATTGGGGTAGTCATAGGGCAGTTTTGGCTGAATGATATTGGCAGCCGCTGTAATGTGCAAATGGATGAGGATAACCAATGCTGGATAAGCGTTATCAAGTATTTATTTCAACTTCAGGCAGTGAAATGCAGCCTGAGCGAATGATTTTGGCTCAAACACTCGTAGGCATGGGTTTCTTTTCGTGGGGATTGGAGCAGAGAACACCGCTTAGTACAGCATTTGCCCGCCGCCAGATAGATGACTGTGATTATGTGATCATGCTGCTGGGCAGTTCGTATGGCGAGCAGTCGGTCTCTGGTGTTGGGTATATGCATTTAGAATATATCTATGCAGTAACCAAGCAAAAACCGATTATTGTCTTTAAGCACGAAGATCCGGCATCACGTGATGAAGCGCTGCGGGATGCAAAACCTGAGATGCGCGAAAAATTTAAAGAATTCAGTCAGCTGCTGCAAAATGAAGTAGATCAGATTTTTACATACCGCAGTTTGCGTGATTTAGAAATGGCGGTACGTTTAAATATGTCACAAATGCTGGAGCGCTATCCTGCGGCAGGCTGGGTGCGTCCGCAGAATACGCAGCTGCTGCAAGATGAAATTGACAGTTTGAAGGCCAAAGTTGCACAGCTGGAAACGGAAGCAGGCAAGCGTGAAGTTGATCCGTTTTTGACTTTGCCTAAAGTGTCGATGCATGAGGTGCTGTCATTTGAATACCGTATGCATGCTTATCAGGACGGCAATTTTAAAGAACTGAAAGTGCAGAAAAAGCTGACTTGGGCACAGATGCTTGCTGTATTAGGCACAACATTTATGAACCCTACGCCAGAAGAGTATTTTTCGAAGCGTATGAATGAATATTTAAATGAACATGGTTTAAGCGATGCGCGTGTAGAAATGCCGCGTGCGCATGCTGTGGCACGTGCACAGATTAATATTCGTGCCTTGCACAGTATTAAAATGCAAATGCGTCAAAATGAATGGATTGTACAGTCTGGCCGTGATGACCGTCAGCGGATGCTTTGGCAGCTGACGCCAAAAGCGCAAAAGCTGCTGGACAGCAATTTATTAGATGCAGATCGTTCTTTTCAACTTAAATCAAATTATTAATCCATTTAATAAGTGATTTTAAAGCTGTTAAAGTATGACCGTCCCAACTGATAGGAATTGCGCGATGACTTCTGCATCTAAAGCAAAAGTGACGGTTATCTTAGCGAATTTAGGAACACCAGATGCACCGACTGTGCCTGCAGTCCGTGCATTTTTGAAGCAATTTCTGTCTGATCAGCGTGTGATTGAAATTCCTAAGCCAATTTGGCAGCTGATCCTGCGTTTATTTATTCTGCCTTTCCGTCCTAAGCGTGTCGCGCATGCTTATGCATCTGTATGGCGGCAAGATTCACCTATGCGGGAAATCCTGCTGCAGCAGGCAGCATCTGTACAGAAACATTTAACGGCACAATATCCTGAGTTTGATTTACAGGTTGCGCCAGCCATGACCTATGGCAATCCAGGTATGCAGCAGGTTTTAGCGCAGCTGAGTGAACAGCAGCCAGACCATGTGATTCTATTTCCGCTGTTCCCTCAATATTCAGCAACTTCAACAGCGCCTTTATACGATGCTTTTGCTCAGTGGATCCCGCAGCAGCGCAGCCTGCCCGGTATTTCTATTATCCGTGATTACTATCAGCACCCGCTGTTTATTCAGTCTTTGGCGCAAAGTGTGCGTGACTATCAAGCGGTGCATGGCCAGCCTGAAAAATTGCTGATGTCATTTCATGGTATTCCGCAGCCGTATGCCGATAAAGGCGACCCTTATGCAGAGCGCTGCCGTGTAACAGCAAAGCTGCTGGCAGAGGAGTTAGGGCTGAAGGCTGAGCAATGGGCCATCAGTTTCCAATCGCGTTTTGGCAAGCAGGAATGGGTGAAGCCTTATACGGATGCGTTATTAACAGAATGGGCTGAGCAGGGAGTGAAGTCAGTGCAGGTGATGAGTCCCGCATTTTCTGCAGATTGCTTGGAAACATTGGAGGAGCTGGCTGTAGAAAATGCTGCATTATTTGCAGAAGCTGGCGGGGGCAGCTATAGCTATATTCCTGCTTTAAATACCCGTGCAGATCATTTGCAATTGCTCAACGCTTTGTTACAGGCTAATCTTGATGGCTTAAAGCATACATTAGCCCACTGATATTTGAGGTTCCGCCAAATGCTGCAAGTCAAAATTGTGCCGGTTACGGCATTCCAGCAAAACTGTTCTATTCTTTGGGACTCTGAAAGCAAAGATGCAATTTTGATTGATGCTGGCGGTGAGCCTGAAAAGCTGCAGGCAGAAGTCGAGGCGCTGGGCTTAAACGTAAAAGCGCTGTGGCTGACTCATGGGCATTTGGATCATGCCGGTGCAGTTGGCGCATTGAAAAAAGTTTGGGATGTGCCAGTCATTGGCCCGCATAAAGAAGATGCTTTTTGGCTGGATATGATTCAGGACGTATCTGCGCGTTATGGTTTCCCTATCCCTGAAAAAGTAGAAGTAACGACATGGCTGGAAGGCGGTGAAGTGCTGAAATTGGGTGAGGAAGAATTTGAAGTGCGCTTTGCGCCGGGTCATACTCCAGGTCATGTGATGTTCTATAATGCAAACTATGGCCTGCTTTGGACGGGGGATGTGCTGTTTAAAGGCTCTATTGGCCGTACAGATTTCCCTCGCGGCAATCATCAGCAGCTGCTGGATTCGATTCAGCGCGAATGCTTCAGCCTGCCGGATGAAACTCAGTTTATTTCAGGGCATGGGCCGATCAGCACGATTGGTTTTGAAAAACAGCATAATCCTTTTGTTGCCAGTAAAGCGGGTTAATAAAAAAGGCTGAAGCATGTGCTTCAGCCTTTTTTAAATGGGTTGATCATCATTTTTTTGACTTCTAAATACAGCAGTGCCGATGCAGTCCCAAACACTATTCCAGCAGCAATAATCACAAGATCTGTCCGGTATATGCCCAGCAGCAGGCAGCCGAAACTGAATAAGCCCAATAGGCTTAATATTGTAAACAGCAGTTTTGTTTTCATTGTTGAGCACTCCCCCTAAAAGAACTCATGGTTTATTTTTTTTTATTTTTGTAAGCCGCAGAACAATTATATGCTGCAACTGTGAAATTTTGCTTCATAATCTGAAAAGAAAACGATTAAATCAGGGGAACGCAGAGATCAGTACAGTCCCATAAATTGATGATAGAAGAAATCATTGTTTTTCATGATCAATATTTTTAAATCAGTTATCTGTAAGTCTTTGGTGTTGATTTATTTGATTTTTTTATGCCTACGCTCATGAGTTCTGATTGTTTTTCTAATAATTTATCTATTTTCAGTGTTTATAAACTCAGGCTCAGAATGTTTTATCATCTTATTTTTTCAATACAATTGACAATGATTGGCGTAGGCAAGTTCTTACTTTTGGCAGGCCAACAGTAACCAAAGCCTTACTCCCTATACACAAGGTCCTGTTGTGATCGGGAACTTACAGCATCCTTGCTGTACCCGTGTATGTGTAAGACTATTCTTCAGAACCTTCTGCTTGCGGCGCATCCTGAGTGGGCAGTTTATAGTCTTCATTTGCCCATGCGCCAAGATCAATCAATTTGCAGCGGTCAGAGCAAAATGGACGGTACTGGTTATCTTCCCATTGGGTCAATTCACCGCAGCGCGGACAGTTTAGAGTAGTTGGCATGCGGGATGCTCCATGCAAAACAGATGATTCGATTAGGCAAAAACGTCTGCACTTGTTAGACTTGTGCGGTTTTTATTAGTTTGATCTGATTATGCCGATTCGTCAATTTCAAGCACAGCGCATGCATGCGCCCCGAGATTTTCAAGCCATTGCTAACCTGCCTGTATGTGTCGAAATTGGCGCAGGAAAAGGCAAGCATGCTTTGCTGTTCAGCGGGCAAAATCCACAGTCAAAACTGATTGCTGTAGAGCGGACTCGTGAAAAATTTTTGGCGATGCAAAAGCAGCATCTAATTGAAGGTCAAAGCAATTTGCAAACGGTCCATGCCGATGCGCTGCCTTGGGTGGTGCATGCGCTGTTTCCTGCGCAAGTGCAGCAGTTCTTTATTTTGTATCCGAATCCTGAGCCGCATAATCCAGCGCAGCGCTGGCTGAATATGCCATTTTTTGAGTTTTTGCTGTCACGTTTACAAGAGGGCGGGAGCATTACTTTGGCCAGCAATATTCCAGAGTATATTGCAGAGGCGCAGCAGCAGCTGATTGATGTATGGAAATTGCCATTCATTAAAGAAGTGATTGCAGCAGATTCTGCACGGACTCATTTTGAAATTAAATATTTAGAGCGCGGTGAATTGTGCCAGCAGCTGAAGATTACTAAGCCTGCAGGTTACAGTACACGTTTCGATGATTTTCAGCCTTTGCAAGGAAAGTCTTTAAAGGCGGAAGACAGCGCTGCGGAAGCGCAATGAACAAGCGTGTAGCTGTGATTGGCGCAGGCCCAGCAGGCTTGATGGCTGCGGAAGTTCTGAGCCAGTTTGATTATGATGTGCATGTTTATGAACAAAAACCTTCAGCTGCCCGCAAGTTCCTTATGGCAGGTAAGACGGGTTTAAATATTTCGCATGCAGAAAATATTGAACGTTTTATTGCGCGTTATGATCAGGCTGAATGGCTTGCACCTTGGGTGCGTCAATGGGATGCGAATTGGATTCAGCAGTGGATGGCCGGTCTAGGTATTGAATCTTATATTGGGTCGTCTGGACGGGTATTTCCTATTGAGATGAAAGCTGCGCCTTTGCTTCGAGCATGGCTGAAGCGTTTGCAGCAGGACGGGGTAAATTTTCATTACCGTCATCAGGTTTTAAGTTTGAAAGCGCAAAAACTGCAAGTGCAAAATTTGCTGAACATGGCGCAAAGCGAGCAGTTTTTTGATGCAATTGTATTGGCTTGCGGCGCCGTGTCTTGGTCACAGCTTGGCAGTGACGGCGCTTGGCAGCAGTGGCTGGAAGCAGATGCTGTAGAGCCTTTTCAGGCCAGCAATGCCGGTGTAGAAATTCCATGGTCGTTGTTTATGCAGCCTGTATTTGGCCAGCCATTAAAACGTGTAGAAGCGTGGGCCGGAGATACAGAGCGTACAGTTGGCGATATTGTGATTAGTCATTATGGTTTGGAAAGCGGACTGGTTTATAAGCAGGGACGTGCGCTGCGGGCGCAGGCAAAAGCGGATCAGCCCATGCAGCTGTGTTTAGATTTGATGCCAGAGCTGACACAGCAGCAGCTGGCGCAAAAGCTGCAGCCGAGCAAGAAACAGTCTTTAAGCAATGTTTGGCGTAAAGCAGGCTTAGATGCTGCCAAAGCCAGTCTGATTCGTGAGTTGGTGCCCAAAGCACTTTGGACACAGCCAGAGCCGCTGGCGGCGAAGATTAAGGCGCTGAGCATTACATTAAGCGGTTTCCGTCCAATAGAAGAAGCCATCAGCTGTGCAGGCGGTGTGAAACGTGAAGCTTTAAGTCAGCAGCTGCAGCTAAATAGTCATCCCTCGGTTTTTTGTGCAGGTGAAATGCTGGATTGGGATGCGCCGACTGGCGGCTATTTGCTGACGGCTTGTTTTGCAACAGGGCGGGCTGCAGGTGAAGGGGTGCATCAGTTTTTACAAAGATCTTGAGCGCAGCTTATTTCCTGCGCTGAACTTGCTGTGTTAAGTTGATGGGCAAAGAATGCACGGAATGCAGTATATGGCAGAACAAAAAACGTACCGCGGCAGCTGTTTATGCGGCGGTATTCAATATGAAATTCAGGGAGAAATTGGTGAAATTCTGCAGTGCCACTGTCAGCGCTGCCGTAAGGCCAATGGCGCAGCATATGCTGTGAATGCGCCTATCCGCAAAGCAGATTTTAAAATTGTGCAAGGTGAGGCGCTGCTGAAAGAGTTTCAGTCTGCAAAAACGACTCAGCGCTGTTTTTGCAGCAGCTGCGGTTCACCCATCATCAGCATTAAAACAGAAACGCCCGATTTCTACCGTTTGCGGATAGGCACTTTAGATGCACCTTTAGCGCAAAAACCAGTGATGCATATTTTTGCGGGATCAAAAGCTGAATGGGATGAGATTTGTGATGCTCTGCCGAAGTATGCAGAACGGCCTGAATACTGAAAGGGATAAAAAGGGTTCCACGTGAACCCTTTTTATAAAACTGAAAAATTGAGCGGTATTATTGGGCTGCAGTATTGAGTTCTGGATACTGCGCCTGCCAATGCGCCAGCTGTTCCTGTGCATGCAAAAATTGGCCTAAGCCCTTAATTTTATCAGCTGCATGCTGTTCTGCCGGTTCCGATGCCGCTTGAGCAAGCAAGCTTTTTTGGCTGTCCCAATATTGATAAATTAAACCCTGAATATAACGGCCTTGTTCGGTTTTTAGATCCAGCTCTTTCAGCATGCTCAGCGCAGAATTGATATTGTCGCGTTTGCGTTCAGCGGCAAACGTATCGCTCAGTGTGCCTTGCTCTTTCATCTGCATCAGCTCATTTTCCATATCATCACTGACTGCGGTAAAACGCTGGTCATAGTCCAGCAAGGCCTGAATGTCCGCTGTATCAAATTCAGTTTTGGCAAAGTCTTTGACTGGCTCAGATGAAAGCTCCTGCATGATTTTGTCATCTTGGCTTTGTTCTGGCTCTGGCTGAACAGTTTCTGTTTTACGTTCACAGCCTTGTATGAAAAGTGCTGTGCACAGCAGTGCAGGTAAGCAGAGATATTTAAAAGAAGAATGCATAAGCCACCTGCTTAAATTTTTTGAAAGACATAAACATGGGTTGTATAAGGGAAATCAATGCTGTCCTGCGCATGTTTGCCGGTATGCTGCAGTACGATTTGCTCAAACTGCAGCTTTAAGGCCTGCTGCTGCGCCTCGGGCAGAGCTGCGATAAAACTGGTCGAAAGCAGGCGTTTAGATACAACTTGTTCGACTGTGCCATGATGCAGCTGGGTGAGTTCTGTTTGCGTTTTCAGCTGAAAATAATTTTGCTGTTCAAAGGCTTTGCGCCAAAGTCCGCTGTGATAGCGCGGTGTATCGCCTTCTAAAGGCAGCAGATGGCCAGCAAGCGCTTTGACCCAGCTGACATTGACATCACGCTGATTCCAAACCAGCACTAAATAGCCATGATCTTGTACAATGCGGTGCAGTTCAGCTAAGGTTTCGCGATTGGCAAACCAGTGAAATGACTGAGCGCAAAATACGGCCTGAATAGATTGGTCTGCTAAAGGGAGCTGATCGCTGCGCGCTTGCACTGTTTGAATATCCGGATGTGCTTGATGTAATTGCTTCAGCATTTCTGGGACAGGGTCTGCTGCGATAATGCGGCTGCTGAGCGCTTTTAAATAGGGTAGAAATTTACCTGTGCCTGTACCTAAGTCGAGCAGCTGCGCATCAGGCGGCAGTTTCAAAGCGCTGTGCAGCCAGCCAGTAATGTTTTCAGGATAATTGGGCCGGACCGTTTGATATAGCGCTGCGCCTGCAGAGAATCCTTTTTCTGCGGCAGGATGTAGTGATTGTGTCATATTCTGCACTTTTTAATCCTTAACTCCGCTATAAAATAGCATACTCCTAGGCTGTGCTGTGCGGGAGCGCATGTTTGAATGTAAAGGGCTTTCTATAAATGGATTTGCAAACAGGGATATGATGGAAAAAGAGATTATTTTTGAGGATGATCAAATTCGGGTCATTTTCCTGAAAGGTACTTCAGATGAGCTGGTTTTTTCTTTTGGTGATTTGATTACCCGTGCAAAGGGTTCCAGCATTAATGCAGAAAAGTCATTGCACAAATATGACTTTAATGTGGTCGGCATTATGCCGAAGCAAAAATCATGGTTTCCAGAGCAGTCTATGCGCAATATGCTGGACAGTATTCAGCCGTGGATTGCGCCATTTTCGCAGCGTATCGGCTATGGCGGCTCCATGGGCGGCTATGCGGCCATTAAGTACTCAAATCAGCTGAATGTGCAGCGTGTTGTTGCTATGGTGCCGCAGTATTCGATTGACCCTGCGGATGTTGAAGATAAACGCTATAACATGTTCTATCAGCCTGATTTAAATCAAGCAATGAAGGTCGGCGCTGCGGATGTTGCTGCTGAGCGGGAATATATTTTGATTTATGATCCCTACTATGCAGAAGACCGTGTCCATATTGAACTTTTGAAGCCGCTGCTACCGCATGCGGAGCATCTGCATCTGCCTTATACTAATCATGATGCGATTGCGGTATTAGCCAGCTCTGCGCTGGTGCATGACTTTTTACGTCATCCATTCGATGCCAGCTATTTTTATCAGCAGATGCGCCGTGTCAAAAAGAACAGCAAATTTTACTACCGTAAAGTCATTGAAAATTTGTTGCCGCGTCACCGTATGGCATTGGGGCGAATTTTAAAAAATAATGATCTGAAACTGGATAGCCAATTTTTTGATGCCAAACAGAAACAGGCAATTTTAAGAGAGTTGTTCAGCAATAAACAGGTCGATCAGCAAGACTTGCTGAAACTGGGCATAGAAGTGGTGCTGCCGCAGGAAAAACGCAGTATTTTGTATGATGCTTTTGGGCATGGCTTGGTATTTAATGTCATTAGCCAGAAGGTTGAAAGCTATGCGCCGGGTGCCATTGGGCTGAATCATAAATTTTTGATTCCGATATATGCCAAGGGCAATAGTCTGGCCGAAATCCTTTGGAATAATCAGGCCTTTATTGTGGTGATGAATGACCGTCAGGTGATGAAACTGATTCATGCTGAGGATGCGCTGCCTGCGGGAACGCAGCCGCTGATGCTGCGCAAGCATGCCGATTATTATGCAATAGGCTACAAGTCGCTGCACTTAAGCACAGATGAATTTGGCGCAGCCAGTTTTATAGAATCGCTGGATGACAGCAGTAAGTTTATGCCTTTGCCAGAAGGCGCTGAATAGATATTTGTTTGGACTAAAGCATCGGTTGCAATTTTTATTTAGGGCGCTATGATCAAAGAATAGACAAATTGAAAGATTATCTATTTATCAAAGGATTTGATCATTTTAGAGAGGGTGCCAGTATGCTGTTTAAACACAGGCTTGCTGTATTTTTTCTTATGCTTTCTGCATTGTATTCACCGCTGCTGCGGGCTGAAACTGAACAGCTTGCACAGTCTGAACCATCTGTGATGGTCTTTGCTGCGGGGCTTGCCGTATTGGCAGCGCTTTCACTGTATGTGGCGCTGAAAATCAGAAACACGATTCGAAATCATTTAGATAAACCCGCGAAATAAGCGGGTTTTTTCATTTTTCAGCGGTGTAATTTTCTTGAATATTCACGCTGACTTAGATTAAATGCAAAACAGTCCATTTAATGAATTCAATCTGTTCACGCGAGGAAAGTGCATGAAGGCCGTATATTTAGACTACGCATCTTTAGATAAAAATGATTTAGATTTTAGTGCGCTAGAAGCGGTCTTTGATGATTTGCAGCTTTATGAGAGCACAGCCTCAGAAACATTGCTGTCACGTGTGCAGGATGTCGAGGTGATCATCAGCAATAAAGTGGTGATTGATGCGAAAACCATGCAGCAGTGCCCGAATTTGAAGCTGATTTTAATTTCTGCAACAGGGACAAATAATATTGATTTAGTGCAGGCAGCCAAGCAGGGCGTAACTGTATGCAATTGTCAGGGCTATGGTACAGCCGCGGTTGCACAGCATACCCTCATGCTGATGCTGAACTTAGCGACTTCGTTCCGTCAGTATGACCGTGCGGTGCAGCAGGGCGAATGGAATAAAGCCAGCCAGTTCTGTTTGCTGGATTATCCAATTATTGAGCTTTCAGGCAAGACGCTGGGTATTGTCGGCTATGGCGAGCTGGGGCAAGCAGTGGCGAATTTGGCGCGTGCTTTTGGTATGAATATACAAATAGCAGCTTTGCCGAACCGCCCAGCTGGCCCTGAGCGTATAGCGTTTGCGGATTTGCTGCCGCAAGCGGATTTTTTAAGCCTGCACTGCCCGCTGACCGATGACACCCGTGATTTAATCGATGCTGCAGCGCTTGCAACAATGAAAGCCAGCGCCTTTGTTATTAACTGCGCACGCGGCGGCGTGGTGAATGAGAGCGCTTTGGCTGAAGCTTTAACAGCAGGAACAATTGCGGGTGCTGCAACGGATGTACTGACTATTGAGCCGCCAAAAGCAGGCAATGTGCTGCTGGACAGCAGTATTCCAAATTTAATCATTACGCCGCATAGCGCATGGGGCAGTGTCGATGCACGGCAGCGGATTGTACAGCAGATGGTCGAAAATACTGAAGCTTTTAAAGCAGGCCAGCCAATCCGTAAAGTGAATTGATTTTTCGTGTTCATTAAAGCGGCTATTTATCAGCAAGCTTTAATGAACTTCGGCTTAAATTGAGAAGCAATTTCTTCAAAGAGAGTCATCGTGCGCCGATTCACGGGATTCATAATTTTCAAATAATGCTGCTGTGTTTCAAAGGATTCCTCTGTTTTAGCTTCTGCATAAAAGCCGCCATTGGGATAGCTGTAGGAGGTTTCAAATGCAGACAGGATTTTGCCTTGATGAAGATAAAAACTGATCTCCTCTTTGTAGGATTCACCAAAGATATTTAGAGTCAGCTTGCATTTGCCCTTGAGCTGATAAAGCACTGCGCCATTACCTTCCGTAGAACGGAATTCATCACCTGTAATATTGTCTAGCGATTGTAAAACTTTGCCTTCAGGCTGATGTGAGTAAGTACTCGGCTTTTGCAGATTAGGGACAGGTAAATCGGGGAAATAGCGGTGTACGTGGGGCAGGCAATACCATAATGCAGAGGCGAAAAGCAGGCCCAAAATAAATCCAGTCAGTATTTTCATGATGATCCACAGTTGTTGATGCGTTTTTATAAAATTATTTTTTAGAAGCAGCGCGTATATTTTTGATTATGAAGCATGTTTCGCTGTCCAGCATTTTAGTTGAATTACTTGCATTAAAAAAAGCCTAAAGAGGCTTTTTTTAATGGGGCAACTTATAAATCTGTTACAGGATAGGCCGTTGTAGTTGAGCTGCCTGATGATGCCGCTGGAGCTTGGCTGCTATTTGTGCTGTTAGAGTTATTCAGCGTTGGACTGCTAAGTGACTGCTGTTCAATAGGGACAGGCTGCTGCGGTTTAGCGCCGAGAGCTTCTTTAGTTTCCTGAATTTTAGTATTGGCATTTTGCGCTGCCTGTGTTGCGCCTTCATCGACTTTATGGACGGTAGTCGAGGCGAGATTCTTGGTGTTATCCCAAGCTTGGTCTACAGAGGGTTTTACTTTTGATACACCGCGTTCTGTCAGATCACCGACATTTTTTGCTGCGCCAACGACACCTTCTTGGGCTTTATAAGCCCAAACATGAAAGATGTTTGGATTTTTGCCATAAGGCTGAATGAGTTTTTGATTTTGCTGTGCTGCCTGCTGTTCAGTTTCGGCTGCTTGAGCCAGCAGTACGGGAGATGTCAGCAGTAAAGCTAAACCTACTGCAGTTTTTAATAGTTTCATGTGGCAGTAAACCTCAACATCTTAGGTTGAAATGATCTTTGACTGCATTATAAGCAAGCGCTGCGGAAAGTGTTGTTTTGTCGCAAAACTTATACAGCAAGCTAAAAATTGCTGCAGAGTTTTAAATAATGAAACGTAAGAGAGCAGGTATTCATCACTCATAGTGAGATGAGTGATGAAGAGATATTGGCATTAGTCACATTGCGCAATCGCTTCTTTTACGAAGTGGTTGCGCAGCGCAAGGAAGTTCTTTTGTACTTCTGGCGCATATAAGTCAAAGCCAGTTGCTGTGCTTGTGCCGTCTTGGGCAAAAGTAGCTGAGCCTGCAGACATAAGTGTTAAGCCCTTAAATGTCCATTGTTCTACAACTTTGCCATTTTCCAGCTGGCCTGTAAATTCAATCACGCATTTGTCTATCAGCTTGTTAAGCTGTGCTTTGTTGTTGGTGGTATTTGGGTAGACGTCAATATTTGAGACTTCTTGTAATGCACCAGCTTGGATTTGCGGGATTTTTGGGGCAGATGTACAAGCGCTAAGTGCAAGACCCGCAAGACCAGTCAAAATGAGTGCTTTTAGTTTCATAAGGTTCTTTCTTGTTGAGTGTTGTTGTATTTGAGTATAGGGATTTGAGACGAAGATGACTATAGCTGGATGAATATATGGAAAAAAAGGAAAATTTCTGATAAAAAATAATCAAAAATTAACTTATAGCAATTTGTTTTTTAAAATTATATGGGGATGTGATGAAAATTGAAAAATTGGTACTTCAAAACTATAAAAGCTTTAAAGATCGTACAATAATAGAATTTAATGAAGGTTTAAATATTCTTGTTGGAGATAATGAAGCAGGTAAATCTACAATACTTGAAGCTATACATTTATGTTTATCAGGAATATTGGATGGGCGGTATTTGAAACATGATTTTCACCAATATTTATTTAATTATGAAGTTGTTGAAGAATGCTTGGCGTTGGTTGAAACAGATAAAAGTGCTCAATTGCCTGAATTATTGATAGAAGTGTATTTTAAAAATAATGAAAACTTATCCGAATTTGAAGGTACATTGAATTCGGAGAGTAATCCTACAGCTCAAGGGATACGTTTTGAAATTAAATTAGATAATGCATATTCAGATTTATATCAAAGTTTATTGAATTCTGGTGAAGTACAAACATCACTACCGATTGAATACTTTAATATTGAATGGCGATCTTTTGCTAGAAATGCAGTGATTAGCAGAGTAATTCCAGTTAAATCAGTACTCATTGATTCATCTACTGCAAAAATTAAAAATGGTTCAGATATTTACTTGTCAAAAATTATTAAAGATAATTTAAGTAGGGTAGAGCAGATCGGGCTTGCACAATCATATAGAAAATTAAAACAAAATTTTAATGAGGATAATAATGTTGAGGCGTTGAATACAAAAATTACAACTAGTGCAAGAGTTTCTGACAAACAGTTATCAATCACAGTGGATTTAAGTTCGAATAATTCATGGGAAAATCAATTAACAACAAATTTTAATAATATCCCCTTTGATCAAATTGGTAAGGGTGAGCAGTGTATTGTAAAAACTAATTTAGCACTAGATCATTCCCATGAAACTGATAAAAATTTAATTTTGATTGAAGAACCCGAAAATCATCTTTCACA
>NZ_RAXV01000046.1 GCF_003611465.1 Acinetobacter tianfuensis | reverse complement strand
AGATAAAGCAGGCAATATCGGCACAGGTACAGATGTACTGGATGACAAGGTTGCACCAGTGGTGACTGTCGATGTAACGCCAAATGCAGACGGCACAGCAACAGTGACGGGTAAAACAGAGCCGGGCGCGACAGTGACGGTGAAAGATCCATCAGGCAACACTGTTCCAGTAACAGTAAACCCAGACGGTTCATACACAGCAACAGTTCCAGCGCCAGCAACAGAAGGCGTGTATACCGCAACTGCAACGGATAAAGCAGGCAATATCGGCACAGGTACAGATGCATTGGATGACAATATTAGCCCAAGTGTTTCTCTATCATTTAATGTGAATGGTGAGCTGGTGATTAACTTTAGCGAACCAGTCAAAGGCTTTGATATTTCTGATGTTGATATGCTTGGCGGTACATTAACGAATTTCGTTCAGGTATCTCCAACGCAATGGACAGCGCTGATCAAGGCGAATGGCAATGCTGCAACGCAATATGTTGAAGTTTCAATTCTGGATGGCAAGTACACCGATACAGCGGGTAATACCGGTATGGGTGCAAGTGCAAAAGGCGATATTACACTTCCTACAGTTGAAATTGATCCATTTGACTTCTTTGCTGCAGCTCCAGCTGCTGAGCCAATGATGAAATTTGCGCGCACAGCGTTGGCTTCTGAGCCATTGCCGCCAGCGACAAATAACCCGAAACAAACTTTCAATGGTTCATCGATGAACAGTGTGGAAGTGAAAATCAATATTTATGATTCTTCAAATAATCTAGTTGAATCAGGTTTGGCGACATTGAATCTGTCAACAGGCCGCTGGTCATACACACCGTCTAAACCGCTTGCAGATGGCCAGTTCCGTTTAGAAGCCATTTCGAAAGATGCATATGGAGCAACAAGTGCGCCAGCGAATATCAAATTCATTATTGATACCGTTAAACCTACGGTTGATATTGATGATGCAGGTGCAGTAAATGATGCAACACCAAGCTTCTCTGGTAAAACTGAAGCGAATGCAGCGGTAACAGTGACGGTTAAAGATGCCTCAGGCAAAGTGCTTGCAACGGGCGCTGCAGTTGTTGCGGCAGACGGCAGCTGGACATATACAGCGCCTAATCTTGCTGACGGCACATATACCGTAGAAGCGGTAGCGAAAGACCGTGCAGGCAACTTGAGCGCGCCAGATTCTACAAGCGTAACTGTAGATACTGTTGCACAGCTTGATGCATTAACTGTGACTGCAAATTCAGACGGTACTGCAACTGTAACAGGTAAAGCAGAACCAGGCGCGACCGTAACAGTGAAAGATCCGAACGGCAATGACTTGACGGTTACTGTAAATGCAGACGGCACATTCAGCGCAGTTGCTCCAGCACCTGCAGCAGAAGGCACATACACCGCAGCCGCGACAGATGCAGTTGGAAATAAAGCATCTGCATCAGCTGATTTGGATGACCAAGTTGCTCCAGTTATTGTTGGTCTGGACGTTGTTCCAAACCCAGACGGTACAGCGACCGTAACAGGTAAAACAGAGCCGGGTTCTACAGTAACGCTGAAAGATCCGAATGGTCAGAATATTCCTGTAACAGTGAACCCAGACGGTACATTTACAGCAGCTGTTCCTGCTCCAGCACCTGAAGGTGCTTACACAGCAACAGCAACTGATCCAGCAGGAAATTCAGGTACAGCAACTGATGTGCTTGATGACAATCTTGCGCCTGCAATTACAGTGGATTTGGTTTCAAATGCAGACGGTACAGCAACTGTGACGGGTAAAACAGAGCCTGGCGCGACTGTGACGCTGAAAGATCCAAACGGTAAAGACATTCCTGTAACGGTTAATCCGGACGGCTCTTATACTGCAACAGTTCCAGCTACAGCTGCTGACGGCACATATACTGCTGCTGCAACAGACAAAGCAGGCAATACAGGCAAAGCAACAGATGAATTAGCAGATACATCAGTACCAAGCATCCTAACTGCGCAAGTAGACCCGCAAACTGGCGGCTTCGTGACTGGTACCGCTCAGCCAGGCTCTGCAGTGACTGTGTATAAAGAAGACGGTAAAACGGTTCTGGGTACAGGTACAGCAGATGCTTCAGGTAAATACTCTGTAACGCTTCAGCCAGCTCAAGTAGACGGCGAGAACGTTAAAGTGACAGCGAAAGATCCAGGCGGTGAATCTGCTCCGATTACAGCTGCAGCGCCAGATCTATATGCGCCAGATGCGCCGACAGCACAAGTGGCTGCGGACGGTAAATCAGTGTCTGGTGTAACTGAGCCAAATGCAATCGTTCAAATATATGGCGGCAGCAAAGGCACAACGGTTATCGGCACAGCTGTTGCGGGTGCTGACGGCAAATATACAGCGCCTCTTAACCCTGCACTTGTAGACGGTGAAACTGTTAAAGTGACAGCGAAAGATGCTGGCGGCGAATCGCTTGCAACTCCAGCTCAAGCGCCTGACTTGTATGCGCCAAATGCGCCTACAGCAGCATTTGACAGTACAGGCAACACGATTTCTGGTGATGCTGAAGCGAATTCAGTCATCAAAATTTATGCGCCGAACGGTACAATACTGATTGCACAAGGCACGTCTGATGCAAATGGCAAATACAGCATTAAATTGCCATCGGCTTATACAGATGCGCAGACTTTACTTGTAAGCGCAAGTGACGGCGGCGGTGAATCTGGCAAAACTGGTGCGAAAGCTCCTGATGTGAAAGTTGATGCAGTGGACAACTTGGTTGATGCAGGCATTAACTTTGAATATCCAGTAACAGCTGTTCGTACAAGTAAGCTATTCAGTGAATCGTCTATTCTTAACATTGGCAGCAAAACTTATTCAGGTACATTCAGTGTTGGTGAAGGTGAAGTTGGTAATGCAACAATTACTGTGAATACAGGTTCACTGATCAACTTGTTCGACCAAGCTGTAATGAAGCTTTATAAAGTCAATGCGGATGGTTCGAAAACCCTGTTAGGTTCAAATAAAGACGCGGGTTTATTTGATTTGCTGGGTATCTTCGGTGAAGGTACGCAAGTGAAAGTGAATAACCTGTCATCAGGCAAATATGTATTTGAGTTCACAGGCGGTTCTGCTCTTGGTGCATTCACAAGTACAACAGCAAACTTATCATTGCAAGTTACAGATACATCTAAAGACCCAGTGGTTTCTGGTGTAACAGAAAAATCTGGCAACGTTGTAACAGATGCAGACGGTGTATATGGCAAAGATGCTGTGCCAGCGGGTACAACAGTAACTGCTGTAAATGGTCAAGCGCTAAATGCGGCTGGCACAACGACCATTGTTGGTGATCACGGTACATTAACGATCGCTAAAGACGGTTCGTATACCTACAAGCCAAATGCAAATGTTGCGAATATCGGCAAGTCTGAAGTGTTCAGTTACACAGTGACCGACCCAGCGACAGGTAAAACAGATACTGCGAACCTGATTATTCATATCGGTACGCAAAGTGATCTGGCGGTTAAGTGGAATGATGCCGATCCTAAAGTTGATGCAACAACAGTTGCTGCAACGGATAATGTGGATACAATTGGTTTGCAGGCTTCGAATGCAATCTCTGCTGGCGCAACGAAATCAATTTCGTATAACTGGGGTTTTGGCCTCGGCGGTTCTAAAGCGGGCTCAACTGATATCGTTGTTGCGAAAGATACGATTGAGAACCTCAATATCAGTTTCGGTTCTACTCAGCTGATTTCATTGCTTGGTTCTACAACCATCAATATCCGCGACAAAGTGACTGGCAAACTGATCGCCACAACAGCATCAAGCACATTGGTTGATGTGATTGGCATCTTGCCAAACGGCAACTCGTTGAGTGTGAGCGGTTTGAAAGCTGGTTCTTATGTCATTGAGTCAGTGACGAACAAAGGTGTGAGTTTGTTTGGCAGCGTAAATGCAACGATTACACGCAGTGTGATTGATCTGAATGATTTCACTGTAACGTCAGGCTCTGCACAAACTAAAGGTAACCTAATTACAGATAACGATGGTCATGGTACAGATGTTCTTGCATCTAAATACACAGACTTGTATATCTCTAATGATGGCGGCTTGACATACAAAGCAGTGACTTCAACAGGTATTACTGTTGCTGGGAAGCATGGCAATCTTACCGTTAAGTCTGACGGCAGCTATACATATACTGCTGCAGACGGGAAAGCGGCAGCTGGCGCATTTGAAGACTTCAGCTATAAACTGGTTGCGCCAAATGGCGATGAATCGGTTGCGCATTTGACTATTAATTCTGGCCTTGTGTACAACACCAGCAACGGTGCTGACGTGATTACAAGCTCTGGAGGTAATGACACATACACAACCAATGGCGGCGCTGATACAGTCATCTTCAAACTGTTGAATACTGCTGAAGCGACGGGCGGAAATGGCCATGACACATGGACTGACTTCAAGAAAACAGATGGCGATAAAATTGACATCAGTGCGCTTCTTCAAGGTCAGACTGTTGATAAATCGAATATTGCAAACTTTGTCTCGGTTGAAAAAGACGGTCATGGCAATACAATTATCAGCATTGACCGTGACGGTTCAAACCATACGTCTTATGCGAAGACAGAGCTGCTTACACTGAAAAATACAGATGTAACGCTGCAAGAACTTTTGGACAACAATCATTTGATTTTCTAATTGCCTAAAGCAGCACAAGCATTACAATAAAAGAGAGCCCTAGGGCTCTCTTTTTTATGGAATGATGTATATATGCCCAAAGTTAATCAGGAACTGGCGATACAAATATTGCAGGTTATTCAGCTGATTCCATATGGAAAAGTGGCCTGTTATGGGCAAATAGCAAAAATGGCAGGCTTGCCTAAACATGCGCGCATGGTGGGCTATGTGCTGAAGCATTTGGACAGCAGCAGTGATATTCCGTGGCATCGGGTGATTAACGCGCAAGGCCAGTTAAGCTTGAATGATTTAGATGAGTATGGGCTGAACCGTCAGCAGCAGAAATTGCTGGAAGAAGGGATTGCTGTTGTGGCGGGCAGAGTTAATTTAAAACGCTATCAATGGCTGGGTGAATAAAAAACCTTCCTGAGGAGGAAGGTTTTTTATATTTGGAGTTGAAAGTGTTTAGCAAACGGTTATTTGCGCACAATCAATACAGGCACATCAGAAGAACCTAATACGCTTTGCGCTACACTGCCGAGGAAGAATTTCTTCAAGCCTGTACGGCCGTGTGAGCCAATAATAATCAGATCTGCATTCAGATCTGCGGCAGCTTTAGCAATTTCTGCATGGACCACTTGGCCTTCCAGCAGTTTAGTTTCGACTTGCAGTCCTGTACCTTCAAATTTCTGCAGCGCTTCTTGCAGCGTTTTTTCGATAGATGTACGCGCACGTTCAATCAGGTCATTGGTTTGCGATGCGCTGATATATTCCGCTGCGATATAAGGATCAAGCGCAAGTACCTGCACCAAAGTGATTTTGCTGTTAAAAGCTTTAGCAAACTCCACGGCTTTATCTACCGCAGCATATGAAGTTGATGAACCGTCTACAGGAACTAAAATATTCTGAAATGACATGGCGAATACTCCTGATAAAAATTATGGATTTAGAATAATGTGATTTTCTACATTGTCTTTTGAGCATAACGCTTTTTTTGTATAAATAAAACCCAGTAAATTCATAGGGATATTTTTTGAATAAAATAAGAAAATTGAAAAGCTTATATTTGATTTTTCTTATAAAAACGGCGTTTTGGCAGCAATTTGCTGCCAAAGAAAAATGGCTGAATGCAGCAAGAGGGCTGCAGAGGAAATATACAGCTAAAAATACGCTTTATTCACACTGCAGCGCCGTGCTGTCGAGCTTGATTTTTGGCGCTAATTGTTCATATTGCTGTAAAATCTGTGCTTGCTCTTCATCAAAAACTCTGTCCTTCAGCTGCTTAATTTTTTTAGCGCTGACATGCTGATTGGCACAATACAGCGCAATTTGATTTTGCTTTGCAATGGCCAGCTGAGTTTGCGGGTCTTTGGCCGGAAAATTTCTCAGCTGCTGCTGTGCGCGGCTGAGTTGAGCCAAGCTGCGTTTTTGCTGCATGCTAAGCAAAGTCTGCTGGTTAATCCACGTTGCGACATCTCTGCGTACACCGTTATAATTTACAAAAATCGGCGAGATAAGCTGGCAGCCGCTCAGGCAGAGCAGTAAGCCTGCAGTAAGTATTGTTTTCATCTTTTCATTCCAGCGGGTCTAAACATCCAATTTATAAATAAAAATGTGAAAAACACAGTATTTTAAGCTTTATTTGTACAAAAAATAATTTAACAGCGCTATTTTGCCTAAAGACTGAACATTTGTGTGTAAAAATGCTTGACGGTGCTTAAGTAAATTTAGATAATGCGCACACAGTTTACGGCTATGTAGCTCAGTTGGTTAGAGCACCGCACTCATAATGCGGGGGTCACAAGTTCAAGTCTCGTCATAGCCACCATTTTTAAAGACCAAGCTCTCAGCTTGGTCTCTTTTTTTGTGCGTAAAAAATATCAATTTGATGCTATGTATGTAAATAGCGGCCTAGATTTACTGGAATGATCTTTTAATTAAAGATCCCGAATAAAAAACCCAAACTTTAAGTTTGGGTTTTTTGGGCAATACAGACTGATTAGATGCCTGGTTTCCAGCCATTGACAATTGGATAGCGGCGTTCACGGCTAAATGCGCGTGAGCTGATGCGCGGGCCAATTGCGCCTTGGCGGCGTTTATATTCATTGAAGTCTACAAGACGGATCACTTTTGCTACGACTTCAGGATCAAAGCCTTTTGCAATGATGTCGTCTTGGCTCATGTCTTCTTCAATATATGAATACAGAATAGCATCCAATACATCATAAGCTGGCAGTGAGTCTTGGTCAGTTTGATCTGGACGCAGCTCAGCAGAAGGCGGACGGGTAATCACGCGTTCTGGAATGACTGGTGATTCCGCAATGCTGTTACGGTATTTCGCCAATTCAAACACAATGGTTTTGTACACATCTTTAAGTACAGCAAAACCGCCGACCATGTCGCCGTAAAGCGTGCAGTAACCGACAGACAGTTCAGATTTATTGCCTGTAGAAAGGACTAAATTGCCAAACTTGTTTGAAAGCGCCATAAGCAATGTGCCGCGTGAGCGCGCTTGCAGGTTTTCTTCAGTCGCATCTGCCGGCGCATTGCCAAAGAATGGATAAAGCGTTTGCATAAAGCTGTTCACGATTGGATTAATTTCAGCAATGCCGAATGTAATCCCCATATTTTTCGCTTGTTCAGCAGCATCTTCTACACTGATTTGAGCTGTATAAGTATAAGGCATCATCACAGCCTGTACTTTTTCTGGGCCAATGGCATCTGCAGCAATTGCAAGTGTCAACGCAGAGTCAATACCGCCAGATAGGCCAAGGATTACGCCTTTAAAGCCTGAGCGCTGCACATAGTCGCGTGTTGCTAAAACAAGGCTTTGGTAAATTTCAGCCATAGTTTCTAAGCAAGGCGCAATGCTGCCAGTTTTGTAGGCTTTTTGATCTTTATCAAATTCAGCAAAGAATAATTCTTCTTTGAAACTAGGCGCTTGAGCCGCTACTTTGCCGTCTTTGCCCATAACAAAGCTTGTGCCGTCAAAGATAAGATCGTCTTGACCGCCGACTTGGTTACAGTAAACCAGATTGATATTTAACTGTTTTACCAAGGCGCTCATGGTGTCAATACGGTGCTGCGGTTTGCCGACTTCATAAGGAGATGCATTTAAAACCAATGCAGTTTCGACATTCAGCTGCGCTAATTGCTGTACTGTCGGTAAAGACCATACATCTTCACAAATCAGCACACCAAATTTATGGCCGAGATATTCGAAGACTAAATGCTGGCGGCCTTCTGCAAAGTAGCGTTTTTCATCAAATATGCTGTAGTTCGGCAGATTCTGTTTGTTATAAACACCCAGTACCTGCCCGTCTTTCATTACCGCTGCAGCATTGTAGCGGTGGCCGTCTTCAGTGGTATTTACAAAACCGAATACCAAAACAATATCTTTAATTTCAGCCAGCTGCTGGAAAGCAAGCTGTGTGCGCTTGTTTAGACTTGGACGCAGCAAAAGGTCTTCAGCAGGGTAGCCTAGCGTTGACAGTTCTGGAAAAACAATGATATCGGCATTCTGTTTTTTAGCTTCGCTGGCTTGCTCCAGCATTTTTGCTGTGTTGGCTTCGATGTTTCCAATATGCGGAGAAAATTGGGCTAGCGCAATTTTAAAACTATTCATTCCAAATAAATCCTATCCTAATAGGTGAATACACATAAATTGCTGATTTATATAGTTGTAATTATTCAGCCAAGTGTACTTGGATACTAAAAATACTGACTTAAAGGCGCAAATAAAAACATAATTTATGTTTGTGCGAAAAACTTTCAGCAGCGCAAAATTTTAAGACGCGGCTATTTTAGCTGAAATTGCATTAGAAGCGAGAGCTTAATTATCGCAATTACAATACATTTCATCATTCAGCGCTGCTTATAAATCAATATTGATGCTAAATCTGGCATATCAAGCTTTAAATTTGCTTAAATTAAATACAGATTGTTTTTTGATAGTATTATCAGTAGTTTAAATATTTTTTATTTTCAAAGTTTTACATTGAATTTTAATTCAAAATGGCGCAAGTTCAGGGTGCAAAATAATATTGGGTATTTTTTTTAAGAAAATATCACGCGCAATGTCGCCCTGCTGTTCAATGTTGTAGTCGGCAAAGCTTTTATTGGGCTTTAAAGTGTAGTGATAGGGATTGTATGTGCGCAGGCTTATAAAAAATGCGCTTTGCAATATTGCGCCGCGTACCAGCACGTTGACAC
The DNA here is from genome assembly GCF_003611465.1 of Acinetobacter tianfuensis. Taxonomy (GTDB): domain Bacteria; phylum Pseudomonadota; class Gammaproteobacteria; order Pseudomonadales; family Moraxellaceae; genus Acinetobacter; species Acinetobacter tianfuensis. The sequence continues at coordinate 9,440 of NZ_RAXV01000046.1, read as the reverse complement.
CGTGCTGGTATTGATAAATATGCGCCATTTCATGGATCAGCAGCGCCTGATAGGCGGTGCTTTCTTTAGCATAATCATTTTTATAATGCAGATTGAGTGCATGAATATAGCCGCTGGGGGCCATGACTGCATGCTGGCTTTGCCATGGAATAAAAGGCTGATTCATGATGCGCACTGTGCTGTAATCAATCAGCTCGCCAAATACACATTTGCATAAGTGAATTTCACCTTCGGTCAGCGGGCGGCATTTAAATTCTTCCAGCTTCAGCAAGTTTAACAATATGGGGAGAAGAGGCAGCATAGCGCAGGCATGTATTCCAGAGTAAAGTTTTAGCTATTAATAGCAGTCTGCACGCGGAACATGCAAGGGCCGGCGGTTTCATCTATGGCGCTTGAAAGTTACAATAGCGTTATTCAATTCAGGTTTACGGTATATGAAAACGCGCATTCACACACTTATTTCAGCCATTAGTGATCAGATGTATGAGCGTCAGCATATTATCGCATTAAGCCTGCTGGCAGGTGCAGCGGGGATGAATACTTTTTTGTATGGTCAGCCGGGCACAGCCAAAAGCCTGATCTCACGCCGTATTGCCAGCGCCTTTGAAGTGTCTGAGTATTTTGAATATCTGATGAACCGTTTTAGTACGCCTGAAGAAATCTTTGGCCCAGTTTCTATTAAGGCGCTTAAAGAAGATCAGTATATCCGTAAAACAGAACATTATTTGCCGCGGGCGGATTTTGCTTTTTTAGATGAAATTTGGAAGGCCAGTCCCGCGATTTTAAATACCTTGCTGACTTTGGTGAATGAAAAAACCTTTAAAAATGGTGATTTGATTCAGCAAGTGCCGCTGAAAGTCTTAATGAGCGCATCAAATGAAATACCAGAGCCCGATCAAGGACTGGATGCCTTATATGACCGTTTTATTATGCGTTTGGTAGTCGCGCCAATTGCGCAAGCGCATCATTTTCATGCCTTGCTGCAGTCGAAACCCGCACAAGCCAAACTAGATATAGACAGCAGCTTGAAAATTAAAAAACAGGAACTGCAAGACTGGCGTATGCAAATGCATGAGGTGCAATTGCCTGAGCGTGTGCTCGCTGTATTTGATGATATCCGCCTGCGTTTAAAGCATAGTTTTGAAGATCACCAGATTTATGTATCTGACCGCCGCTGGCAGCGGGCTGCTTATTTACTCAAAGCTGCTGCCTTTTTAGATCAGCGTGAGCAAGTGCTGCTGGCAGATCTGCATATTTTAAAACATTGCCTGTGGAGTCAAATAGAAGAAATTAGCTGGCTGGAACAAGCGGTGAATGATGCTGTAGATGAGGCGGGCTTGCTGTTTAATTCACAGCTGGAGGCGCTGATTCAGGAAAAAGAACAGCTCGAACAGCAGATTTTAAATGTTTTTTACTATACCGATGACGTATATGAAAGTTATGTGATTGGCGAAAAGGAATACCTGCGCGCGGTCACTAATTTAGATCAGTACTATAAAGATAAGCCGATGTATTTAGAGCTGAATAAAATGGGCACAAAGCAGGATTTCTTTGCTGCAGATGCGGCTGGTGAAGAAGTTAGGGGGATTGTCTGTAATTATAATGGCACGCGTTTATGCACTTTAAAAGGCGGCTACTACGGTTTGGAAGAAGCGGTTTCGCCGTATATTAAACATCCGAAAGGCAGCCGGCGCGCACAGGTGAGTGCAGCGCAAACAGAGGAATTAAAACAGTCTGTATTGGATTTAAAAGCACGCATAGAAGCTGATTATGTACAGCAAAAATTGCGCTTTCAGCATGAAGCGGCGGCTTTTGAGTCTGCATTTGTAGAGCAGGCTGATATACAGCGTACGCAGCTGCAGATGACACAGCGCTTAGAGCGTTTTGCTTTACAGCAGCAAGATTGTTTACGTTTGGAACAGTTATGTCAAAGCTGAAGTCTGCAGCATCAAAACAGACCTATGCATCCATCGCTCATCTGACAGAACAGTTATACAGCGACTTGCGCCAATCGAGTTTAAAACATTGGCTGGGTGAGCATAAGGTTGCGCAGCGGCTGGACGAACGTGTACAGGAATGGGCCTATCAGGCGAAAAATAATTTAGATACGCAGCATCCTTATCAGCTGGCGGCGGAACAGTTGGAAAAATGGCTGGCTTTGGATCAGGTGAGTGCTGAGCAGTTTCAGCAAATGCTGGAACAGTATCAGGCTTTTACCCAGCAAATGGGTCTGCCTGAACTGAGTGACTTTTGGCAATATCAGCTGCAGCAGGGAAGCGCATCTTCTGCGCTGCTGCAGTTTCAGCTGTTAAAAGAGAAGTGGCAGCGAAAGCTGACGGAAGCTGTTACACATTGGGAGTTTGAGCAGCTGGCGCAAATGCGTGATGCTTTTTTGGAGGAAATTAAAGACTTCTTGGCATCATTGCAGAAAATGTCGAGGCACAATGAAACTCTGGGTGCAGATACTGGCATTTTTATAGATTATTCCAGCGGAAAATTGACAGCGCAGGATGTACAGAGCTTTGAAGAGTGGAGTCTGTATCTTGATGGAGATGCAGAGCTGAAAAGATTATGCCGGCTGCTGGGTTCGGCGCAGCCTTCGCGCTATCCGCGTAAAGCATTGGCCGCTAAAATTCATACGCCGCCTGAACAGCTGATCAGGCAGCAGGCCAGTGAGGAAATTGCAGGTATACAGCTGGGGCAGGATTTGGGCTGGGCTTTGCCAAATGAGCTGGCGCAGCTGGCAGATCCTGATCTGCAAATTCTCTTTGATTTGAAATACCTTGAATCGAATATCATGAGTTTTCATCTGCAGGGGCAGCAGGCGGGGAAGGTGCTGGATGATCCCAAGCATCCAAAAAAACAGTTAGGCCAGAAGGGGCCGATGATTGTCTGCTTAGATACCAGCGGTTCGATGCATGGCCAGCCAGAGCTGATCTCAAAAGCCATGTGCCTGTACTTAGGTGTGCAGGCTATGCGTGAAAAGCGCCCAATGTATTTAATTAATTTTTCGACTCATCTGACCGCTTTGTCGCTGCAGACGCGTCAGGGCTTAGATGATCTGATTCATTTTCTCAGTCAGTCTTTTCATGGCGGGACTGATATTATTCCAGCCATGGAGCATGCTATTGGCATGCTGGAGAGTCCCGAATTTCAAAATGCCGATATTGCTGTCATTTCAGACTTTATTATGGGGCAGCTCAGTATAGAGCTGATGGAACAGGTTGAGTGTTTCAGGCAGCGCGGTACAGGTTTTTATGCAGTCGCTATTGGCAGTTTTCGTTTAGATCATTTAGATAAGGGCTTATTTGATCACCAGTGGGTCTATCAGTCTAGTTCTGGCAAGGTGATTGAGCTGCAGTCTTCATAGGCTTAGCGTATGCATTCACTTTGGACTGGATTTTAGCATGCGCTGCTCTTATAAATTTTTAGTGAAAATCAGCAGTTGACCTCAACTGATAACAATCTGGCGCAATCAGCCTGATTGTTTAAAATATTGTCAGACAAAGTCTAGATTAGGTAAAAATTGCCAATTCAATGTCCATTTTGGCAAATGGCATCATATTTTACTTCGCTTATTTTTTAATGAACCCGCTGAGCTTTTGAAGAACTCAGTTTGTATTTGCATGTCGAATGCACATTAAAAAAAGAGTAAGAGCTATGCAATTTTTTGACCCAATTAAAACTAAACTCAGCCAGATTTTTGCCCCTGCGCAGTTTGATGCGGCTAAGCAGTCTACAAGCATTCCGATCCGTCATATGAAGTTCGATTTTGAACCTGAAAAAATTGACGAAAAATTCTATATGAATGCAGAGCTGGCCAGCGCTTACTTTGCGTCTTTGTCTATCTTTTTGACACGCGGTGAAGATCTGGTGATTGATACTGCGCGTTATCACCGTGACTTTATTGATGATCCTTTGCTGAAGCAGCGTGTCACCTCGCTCATTGGCCAAGAGGCGATTCACTCCCGTATGCATGAAGAACTGAATGAAGCCTATTTGGTGCGCGGGCTGCCAGTAAAACTGTTTAGAAAATTAGAGCATTACGTATTTGAATATGGATTTGAACGTATGCCGCAGCCAATGAAATTGTCTTTAATGGCTGCAATTGAACATTTTACCGCGGTATTGGCCGAGTACATGATGAACCATGAAGAGATATTTTTTGGTTCGACAGATGAAAAACAGCGTGCAATTTGGATGTGGCACATGCTGGAAGAATCAGAACATAAAGATATTGCCTTTGATGTATTTCAGACCTTATCAAACAATTATGCGCTGCGTATGGCAGGTTTTTTCCCTGCATTAATTACAATTTTAGGGCTGATTTCAGTTGGTTCGGTTATGGTGCCATTTTATCGTAAGCCATCAAACTTGGTGAGCTGGAGTTATTGGAAAGATGTGCCGCGCAGCTTTCAGCTAATCTTCGGTTTAAAAGATGGCGTATACGGCAGCAGCATTGCGCATATTTTTGATTATATGCGCCCAAGCTTCCACCCGAATGACCATGATACAACTGTATTCTTGGAATATTACAAAGAGCGCCTGCTGCATCCTGAAACAGGGGTTTTAACGCCGTATTTCACAAAAGAATTTACCCCAGCGCTAAAAGTATAAAAATAAGGAAGAAAACATGGGTTTATTTCGTAAAAAGCTGCAGCCAAGCAAAAATGCCTATGCAGTGGTGACAGGCGCAGGCAGCGGCATAGGACGCAGTTTTGCGCTGGAATTGGCGCGGCGCGGCGGAGACATTGTTTGTGCAGACATTAACTTGCAGGCTGCGCAGGAAACTGCAGATTTAATTCAGTCTGTCACCTCGTCACATGCATATGCAGTGCAGTGCGATGTGGGTGATAAAGCATCGGTGCAGGCATTGGCGGATCAGGCTGAGCAGCTGCTCGGTCATGCAGTCACATTGGTCATTAACAATGCAGGTGTAGGCTTAGGCGGCAAGTTTGAAGAAGTCAGCTTAGAAGACTGGCAGTGGTGCATGCATGTCAATTTGTGGGGTGTCATTCATGGCTGCCACTACTTTGTGCCGAAGCTGAAGCAAAATGGCGGCGGCGCAATTATTAATGTCGCTTCGGCTGCAGGCTATACCGCAGCGCCTGAAATGACGGCGTATAACGTCACAAAATCTAGCGTTTTAGCGTTGTCTGAAACCTTGGCATCAGAGCTTCGCTCTGCAAATATTCGCGTTAACGTACTGTGTCCGACACTTGTGCCGACCAATATTATGAAAAATGGCCGCCTGCCAAGCCGTTATTCAGGCTTAGCCGATAAGCTTTTAATGAACCATGCTTTTACCACCAGTGAAGAAGTGGTGCGGAAAACCTTAAGTCAGCTGGATGCGGGCAAGCTGTACACTATTCCGCAGCCAGACGCTAAGCTGTTTTGGTGGCTGAAACGCGCTTCGCCAAGCATGTATATCAATCTTTTAGGTATGGGATATCCCATCTTTAGTAAATTAACAAAATAAAAAGTGACGAATATGAATATGGATACTCAGCTGGATACAGCACAAGATTTACCTGAATTGGATCAAGCCGAAAGTAAGAATGAGTCAACTGAACAGCCCGCAGCGCAAAAGCCTAAAGCGAAAGCGCGCAGTGTTAAAACGGCCAAAGCCGAAGCGCCTGTGCATTGTTATGACACGATTGTGATTGGTGCGGGTATCTCAGGTATTGCAGCGGCGCATAAAATGCAGCAGGAAGGCTATGATGATTATATCGTGCTGGAAAGGGCTGAGCGTGTAGGCGGGACATGGCGTGATAATAATTATCCGGGCTGCGGCTGCGATGTACCGTCAGCGCTGTATTCGTTTTCATTTGCGCCAAGCCATAAGTGGAGCCATTTATTTGCCAAGCAGCCAGAAATCTTAAGCTATTTGGAAAATGTTGTAGCGCAGTTTAATTTGCAGGAAAAAATCCGCTTTCAGCATGAGCTGTTAAAAGCTGAGTGGGATGAGACACAGCAGCGCTGGAAGATTGAAACCACGCAAGGGCCATATCAGGCCAAAACAGTGATATTCAGTACAGGCCCGATTACTGAGCCATCTTTGCCGAAAATTAAAGGTATTGAAAGCTTTAAAGGTGAAATGTTCCATTCTGCTCGCTGGAATCATGATTATGATTTAAAAGGCAAACGCATTGCGGTGATTGGTACTGGCGCATCTGCGATTCAGTTTATTCCGCAAGTGCAGCCTTTGGCCAAAGAATTGATTGTATTTCAGCGTACAGCGCCTTGGGTGCTGCCAAAAGCGGATATGCCGCTGAATGACCGTGCCAAAGCATTGGTCGAGCGTTTTCCTTCCGTGCAGCGGCGCTGGCGCGGCAGTGTGTCGCAAATATTAAACGGTATTAACTTTGGCCTGCGGCATCCAAAAGCTTTGGCGCCTGTTAATTACCTAGGCCGCCAGCTGTTGAAATTGCAAATTAAAGACGATGTGCTGCGTGAAAATGTGACACCGAATTTTTCAATCGGCTGTAAGCGTTTATTGTTTGCCAATAATTACTATCCTGCGCTGCAGCAGGAAAATGTCAATCTTGTGCCGCATGGCTTAGTGGAAATTGACGGCAATACAGTGATTGCGGCCAATGGCGAGCGCTTTGAGGTTGATGTGATTATTTTAGGTACTGGCTTTGAAGTGGCGCATCCTCCAATTGGACAGCGTGTATGGAACAGTCAGGGGCAGCGCTTGGCGGATATTTGGAAAGACAGTTCCCCAGAAGCATTTTTGGGCACGAGTATTGAAAATGTGCCAAATGCGTTCTTGGTGCTTGGGCCAAATATTTTGGTTTATGACTCTTTTATCGGTATTGCTGAGGCGCAGATTAATTATATTGTGGACGGCTTGCTGAAAATGAAGCAGCAGGGCTTAAAACGCATAGAAATTAAGCCAGATGTACTGCGTTACCATAATGTGCGGGTGCAAGCGAATTTACAGAAAACCGTGTTTAATGCAGGCGGCTGTTCGAGCTATTACCTTGATCAGAATGGACGCAATTTTGCTGCATGGCCTTGGTCGCTGCAGACACTGCGTGATCAGTTAAAAATGCTGGATTTGAATAAATACGATACTGTAGCTTAGCGCATGGATGTATGGAAAAGCCCTTTTAACAGGGGCTTTTTTTTGCAATTTTATGGGGTGTTTTTTATTAAAGCAATCAGCCGTGCGGTGTGAATAGGCTTCTTTAAATCGGCTGTGTATTGCGGATGAGCCAATTCAGCACATCGCCCTGCAAATGCGGCGCAAGGCGTGACCGAACAGTTTGATGATAGCTATTCAGCCAAGCTTTTTCATGCTCGTTCAGCAGTTCAGGGACAATGCATTGCGGATGAATTGGGCACATGGTTAGCGTTTCAAAAGCTAAGAATGCGCCATAAGTGCTGTCTGCAAATTCGCAGGGCTGATTTACAACTAAGTTTTCAATACGGATGCCGTATTGGCCTTCATGGTATAGCCCAGGTTCATTGGATGTGATCATGCCTGCGCGCATTTGTGTTTGCGCAGTTGGCGGTGCGTAATAGGAAATGACTTGAGGCCCTTCATGTACATTTAGTGCAAAGCCAACGCCATGACCAGTGCCATGACGGTAATCTAAACCATGCTTCCATAAAGTTTGGCGGGTAATCGCATCCAGCAGCGGTGAAGCAATACCTTCGGGGAAGACTGTGCCAGCAAGTGCAATATGGCATTTTAAAACCAAGGTGTAATCATGCTTTTGTTTTGTACTTGGGCTGCCCACAGGGACTACACGGGTGATGTCGGTTGTGCCGTCACAGTATTGTGCGCCTGAATCAATCAGCAGCAGGCCGTCACCTTGTATTGTACTGAAACTTTCTGCCGTTGCGCGGTAGTGCGGCAAGGCGTCATTGGCATTAAAGCCTGCAATGGTGGAAAAGCTTAGTCCAATAAAACCGTCTTGTTCAGCGCGGAAGGCAGTGATTTTTTCATCAATGGTTAATTCGTCAATTGCATCATTATTTGCCAGTACGGTTTCCAGCCAATGGAAAAAATGACAGAGCGCAGCACCGTCTTTGGTCATCGCATTGCGTATATGCGCAATTTCAGCAGGAGATTTCTGAGCTTTAAGCAGGGTGCTTGGGTTAATATCAAAAATGATCTGATTGTGCTTTTGCAGCGCCTGCAGATGTAAAACTGAAACCTTTGCAGGATCAATCAGCACTTTTTGCTGCTTCACTTGATGGAGAAAAACTTCGCTGCAGGCATAAGGCTGCAGTTCAATATCATCTGATTGCAGTTTTTTTATTAATGCAGCCGATATTTTTGCAGCATCGATGAATAAGACCGTACGTGTTTGATCAATATATAGATGCGCCAAAAATACAGGATTATATTCAACGTCACTGCCGCGGCAGTTGGTCAGCCATGCAATATCATCGACAGCTGAAATAAAGTGCGCTTCAGCCTGCTTTGCTGTCAGCGCTGTTCGAACGGCAGTTATTTTTTCTGCGCGGCTGAGGGTGTTTAAACCATCTTGCATTTGCCAAATTGGCTGCTGCGGCAGTGCAGGGCGGTCTGTCCAGATTTCAGTAATCAGATCGGTCTGAGTCTGTAAAATCAGTTTTTTCTGCAAAGCGATTTGCTCTAAAGCCTGATATTGCAGGACAGAGGTATTTTCACCAAGAACTGAGATTTTAGCACCCGCACTCAGCTACTGTGCCAGCCATGCGATATGGCTGCTGGCAGGATCTTGGGTTTGTTTTTGCAGCACATAACCTGTCTGCTGCAGCTGCTGTTCGGCTTGCACCCAATAGCGGCCGTCTACCCAAAGGCCTGCAAAATCTTGCGTTACCGCGACTGTCCCGACTGAACCGGTAAAACCGGTCAGCCATAGACGGACTTTCCAATATTCAGGCAAATATTCGGACATGTGCGGATCGGCGCTCAGCGCGACAAAGGCATCAATTTGATACTGCTGCATATGCTTTCTGAGCAATGATAATTTTTCTTGCGGTGTTTGCATTTTCATAAAGGATCCGCTTGAGCAGTGAGCGTATTTTGGTGGCTGGCTGATGGAGTCTCTGCTGTTTCAGCAAGCAGTCAATTAGACTGTTCAGCAGAAAGGTCTGGGCCAAGTTTGCCATATATAAGGTGTGTAAGAACTGTATGCCATAATATGTAAAACGTTCCTACAGTTCAGTAAAAATAATTCTTTTAATGGTTTCAAATGTCCCAAAGGTTTGATCATATTGTTTTGAGTCATCTTTTATTTCCAATTTGCGGGGGAATAATTAATAAATATAAGTTTGTTTATATATAAAAATAATTATTTAATACTCGATTTTTGTTTGTATGGTTTTGTTGCTGCAATGATTTTAATTATAAAAATACGATTAAATAAAGCAGGTGTGTGAATATATTAATGCAGCTGGTTATGGTTAAAATCAAAATACTTAGATTAGCATTTGAAGTT
>NZ_RAXV01000045.1 GCF_003611465.1 Acinetobacter tianfuensis | reverse complement strand
AAATTTGGCAATTTTTCTTTTTTCTCTAAGCACGTCAATAGCGGCCGAGCAGTTAAATCTGACGTATCCGAAATTAAATGACATGGTCTTAGGGTACTCATACGGCTTTCTTATACGCGCAGAAGCAGTGTGATTGTTATCTTTATTCAGGTGCAGGGGAATCTGAGCTTGGCATTTTAAAGCTCAATGCTATTTCAAATCATTTGCTTAAATATAGAAATCGTATTGCAGCAGTTATGTGCTGCTGCTCTGCCTAAGCTGTAAATATCGTTTTAGCTGCGCTTAAAACGAGTTTGAGTATAAAGAGTAAGCATTTAAGCGCAGATTGCTGCTTTTATGGCTTAAATGCTTTTGACTGATTATAAAATGGCTTGTCATACATCATTGATCTCTATAATATATCCAGCCATGGGGACGTGGCGAAATTGGTAGACGCACTGGATTTAGGTTCCAGCGCCGCGAGGCGTGAGAGTTCGAGTCTCTCCGTCCCCACCATATATGAAAGCAAGGCAAAAGCCTTGCTTTTTTATTTCCTGAAATAAAGCGGTGTACGGCAAAACAGCATAAAAAAAGCCCAGCAAAAGCCAAGCTTGAAAATATTTTAAGTAGATCAAACTTTCCCTATTTGATTTTACTGTTATGTATTTTAGAAAAAGGGCGCTCAGGTTTAAGCTTTTAAATGATCTTCAAACTCTTCGCCTAGCTGCATCGCCAGCGCATTACCTGCAAGTTCATAAGTGACTAAGCCATATTCTTTCTTGAAGCTGAAAGTGAAGCCTTTACCATCTGCCAAGTTGCGTACGTTATAGCCTAGTTTTTCAAGCCATAAACGGAAGGCAATTAGATTTTTTGCTTTAACCACTTTTTTCACGGGCGAACTCCTTATTCATCGTTAAATAATTAATAGGGACGTATGAATAATTTTTAAAGGGCAAAAATAAACTTTTATATAAAATAATTTATTTTGAATATTTATTCAGCAAATGTTGGAGAATATATATTAATAAAACTAACCAAATAGTTGAAAATATAATAAATATTTAATATGTAACGATCTGTGTTTAATTTGGCTTAAGAATATTAATATTTATTTTTATTGCAGAACCAGTTTGAGCATTGGTTTGAAGCGGTATTAACGTGCAAATGGTACTTTTTGGGTGCGGCTTCCTGCTTTTTACGATGAGATAGAACTGTTTAGCAATACGGCAGTAGAATGCTCTGAGCTGGTCTATAATTGAAAACAGCATTTATTTTAAAATTTTGGTTGGGCAGGCATGAGTAAAGAAACTGTAGAGCAGCAAGTGAAAGCACAAATTGCAGAGATGCAGACTTCAGGCATGGAACCTGCAGCAGTGATGCTGGGCCATGAAGACTGGCTTGAGTTTACGGTGCAATCTAAAGTTGCATATACGCCATTTGGCAGCGCTCGCCGTTATCAGCCAGCTTTGGGAGGGCTGCTGCTTGTCCGTGTAGATGAAATGCATACAGTCCGTGCAGTGACACAGCAGGAATTAGATGAGTTTGCTAGGGTCTGTTGAGAATTACCGAGAGTTAATTAAACTCGCGCACAATTGAATCATGGCTTCAAAACTCGTATCTGTTTTACAACTACGCATCGCTATACGTTTAAATTCTTTTAACTTACAGAAATAGTTTTCAATGAGATGACGCCATTTATACATAATCGTATCAAATGCTCTCATTACTTTTCGATTAGATTTAGGTGGGATCACCACTTTCACTTTACGTTCATTGAGTTCTTGGATGAGCCAATCTGCATCAAATGCTTTATCCGCTAGTAATGCTTGAAAATCAACATCTTCGATTAAAGGTTTGGTTTCTACTAAATCGTGATATTGACCAGGCATTAATCGAAACTTAATGAGGTTGCCTAGACTATCCACTAAGGCAAGAATTTTACAGGTCATTCCACCTCGAGATTTACCTATAGACTGTTTGAAAGTCCCCCTTTTGCACCTTGGCCATGTCGATGAACTTTAACAATCGTTCCATCAATCATGGCGTATTCCAAATCAACATCTTCATTTACAGATGCAAAAATAGCTTCAAATACACCAGCTTTCACCCAATCACGGTATCTTTTAAAGACGGTATTCCATTTACCAAAATGAGCAGGTAGATCACGCCATGGACTGCCTGTACGGGCAATCCAGAGGACTGCTTCTAAAAATAATCGATTATCTTTTCCACTACGACCTCGATCGGTCACTTTACCTAGGCAAAAAGGTTCCATTTTTGCCCATTGGGCATCAGTAAGTATGTATCTATCCATAGTACTATTATAAATTAATCAGTTGCCTTTGTTAATTCTCAACAAACCCTAAAACCAATCAAATTTTATAAATAAAAAAGCAGGTCCAATTAGCCTGCTTTTTTATTTGATGTTGTGATTAAATTGCTTTTGAATTTGGTATAAGCCTTTGTTTAAAAATTATCTTTCATATCACGTAAGCGTTTAAAGCTTTCAATGCTATCCGCTCGTAAAAATGGGTTGGTTTCAAGTTCAATTTCAATAGTGCTTGGCAGTGTGCAAATGTTGAGCAGACGCTGTCTTTCAACTTCAGTGTAACGGGCTTGAATGGCAAGGTTATCTGGTTCTGCATGCAATGCAAATTTAGCATTGGCCAATGTATATTCATGTGTGCAGTAGACTTGGGTGCGCGGAGGCAAAGCCGCTAGACGCGCCAATGAGTGATACATTTGTTCATGTGTGCCTTCAAATACACGTCCGCAGCCCATTGCAAACAGTGTGTCACCGCAGAACAGTACATCAAGTGCATCTATAAAATAAACGATATGTCCGAGTGTGTGGCCGGGCACAGCAATAATCTCGATTTTCAGGCCGTGAAAGTTAAACTGCTGTTCATGTTCTAGTGGATGGCTGATAAAGGGAATTTTACTGAGTTCTTCACGCGGTCCGTACACAGGGATATTGCGTGATTGAATGAGCTCCGGAACACCGCCAATATGGTCTTTATGCCAGTGTGTCAGCCAAATTTGGCTGAGTGACAGCTGCTGCTCTTTGCAGTATTTTTCAACTAAAGCTGCTTCGGTCGGATCGATTGCGATGACTTCTTGAGATGCTTCGTGTTCCAGCAGCCAAATATAATTCTGCAGTGCGTTTTGCACATCTATACAGTGAATTTTAAAAGCCATTTTTAGATATTCATATATGGTTCATTGGGTTTAACATAACATGAAAAGCAGCATATATTGGCTGGAGATAAAAGAAATCTTACAGAGCTTGCCAACGATGAAAGTGAAGTAAATTAATACGCTGCAACAAGTATGCCCGCAGAAATATTTGCGGGCGTAAATGGGGGCTGGAAGTCACTGTTGGAAATTATTCTTCTTGCACAGATACCGCATGTCCAATGGTATAAAAATGCCCGCCTGCAACATGGTGCAGACTGCGCCATTCATCAGGGGCTTCGTCAAACTTCCAGTGTCCGTTGGCAAAAATACGTTCATCTGCATAGGCACGCAGCACTTTGCCAATAAACAGGTCATGTGTCTGCTGATTATGCGGTTCAGAAATCAGTTCACAAAGCAGCCAAGCGGAACATCCAGCAACAGCAGGTAATGTAGAGTGCGGGAAATTAAAAAGCTCTGTACCGCATTGGCGCAGTTTTTCTGGTGCATCGTACTGACTCATCATGCCAAGCGCATGAACCATTTTCAGCTGTTTGAGATTAGGTACTTGCAGTACAAAATAGCCTGAGTTTTCAATAATACTGCGGGTCATGGTGCTTTTGTCCAGGATGACACTCACTTTGGCTGGACTGAATTCTACTGCGCATGCCCATGCTGCGGTCATGACACCTGTGTGTGTATCATCTTGCGCTGAGACCAAAACGGTTGGTCCATGATTGAGCAGGCGGTAGGATTTTTCCAGTGCTACAAGCTGTATGGTTGAAAGCATCATGTTTGAATTTTCCAGAATCTTTTCTTGATACGCAATATATCTAAGATTGCGCAAAAAACCATTACAAAATCTGTTTGAAGTGAAAGCGTTCAGCGGGCTTATAATAGAAAAAAGTAAAGAGATTAGTAAATGAGTCTGATTGTAATACTGAATATTACCGTCTTTATTGTGCTTTTGATTGTGCTTGCGCAAATGCGTAAAACCGCATGGAGCCTGTCGAAAAAAGTATTTGCGGCGCTAGGTCTGGGTGTTGTGTTTGGCTTAGTTTTGCATGCGCTTTATGGCAATTCGCCAGCTGTGCTTAAAGAATCTATTCAAGGGTTCAACATAGTGGGCAGCGGCTACGTGAAACTGCTGCAGATGGTGGTGATGCCGCTGGTCTTTATTTCTATATTGGGTGCCGTGATTAAACTGCATGATGCCAGTGCATTGGGTAAAATCAGTATATTCAGTATAGGGACTTTGCTCATTACAACTTTTATTGCGGCGTTGGTCGGGGCCGCGGTGACTAATTTATTTGGTTTGAGCGCTGCAGGTTTGATGCAAGGGACAGAAGAAACTGAGCGGTTAAATCAGCTGAATACTGAGTATATGACTAAGCTGACAGATTTAAGTGTGCCTGATTTGGTGCTTTCGTTTATACCATCTAACCCTTTTGCAGAACTGACGGGTGCTCATCCCACTTCAATTATTAGTGTGGTGATATTTGCAGTCTTCTTAGGTATGGCCGGCATTAGGCTGATTCAGGACGAAGAGCAAAAAGGGCAGAGGCTGCTGAGCGCAATAGATACCTTACAAGGATGGGTGATGAAGCTGGTCCGCATTGTGATGCTGCTTACACCTTACGGGGTCTTCGCACTCATCACCAAAGTGGTAGCAAGTTCTCAGCTGTCAGATATACTCAATCTAGGCGGATTTTTGGTGGCTTCTTATTTAGGTTTAGCCATCATGTTTACAGTGCACGCCGTTATTTTGGCATTTACGGGTATTAATCCTTTTAAATTTTTTAAAAAGGTCATGCCTGTACTGACATTTGCTTTTACCAGCCGTTCCAGCGCCGCAAGTATTCCTTTAAATATTGAAGCGCAGACACAGCGTATTGGCGTGCCTGAGTCTATTGCCAGCTTTTCAGCGTCTTTTGGCACAACCATTGGGCAAAATGGCTGCGCTGGGCTCTATCCTGCAATGCTGGCTGTCATGGTTGCGCCTACAGTAGGAATTAACCCGCTGGACCCGATATGGATTCTGACTTTAGTCTGTGTAGTCACTTTAAGCTCAATTGGGGTTGCAGGAGTTGGCGGCGGGGCAACCTTTGCGGCCTTAATTGTATTGCCGATTATGGGACTGCCTGTCACACTGGTTGCATTGCTGATCTCTATTGAACCTTTAATTGATATGGGGCGGACCGCTTTAAATGTCAGCGGATCTATAACTGCAGGTACCGTAACCAGTCAGTTAATGGGGCAAACAAATAAAACAATATTTGACCGTGATGATGTGGATTTGACTCATATTTAAGGCCACAATCAAGCTCAGCAAATGCATGTATAAAAGCGAATGCGTTATACGGTATAGGCTTTCATTTATGTGAAAAGAAAATGTGCATAAATGATCGCATAACCCTTTAGTTATTTTGGACAAAATTAGATGAAAATGTATCAGGTGGATGCCTTTAGCCAAGCGCTTTTTAAGGGGAATCCAGCGGCAGTTATTGTTCGTGATGAATGGCTTGATGATGCAGTGATGCAGCAAATTGCGCTTGAAAATAACTTGTCTGAAACGGCCTTTGTTAAAGTCATAGATGCAGTGAACTATGAAATCCGCTGGTTTACGCCTACGACAGAGGTGGATTTTTGCGGTCATGCAACATTGGCCAGCAGTTTTGTACTGTTTAAGGACTTTACACAAGAAAAACTCATCCAGTTTCATGTGCGTAATTTAGGTGTCTTCATTGTGCAGCAAGCTGAAGATGGCAAGATTCAAATGAATTTCCCAATCCGCCGTGCGCAGCAGGTGACTGAGTATCCAGACATATTGCGTCAGGCATTAAGCAAGCCATTTAAAAATGTATATTTAAATGCGCAGGCTTATATTGTGGAATATGAATCTGTACAGGATGTTTTGGATGAGCAGCCTGATTTAAGCCTGCTGAAGCAATTAGGCAAGATACGTACAGCAATTACCGCCCATGCGTCAGACACAGATGTTGCAATTACTGCGCAAGGGCAGGATGGTTATGATTGTGTTTCGCGCTACTTTGCTCCAGCGAGCGGAATTGATGAAGACCCTGTAACGGGTTCGGTGCATACAGGTATTGTGCCGATCTGGGCAGATAAGCTGAACAAGACTGAATTGCTGGCTTATCAGGCTTCTGCACGAGGCGGTGAGCTGTACTGCAAAATTTTGCCAAATGACCGCATTGAAATATCGGGCTATGGGAAATTGTATATGCAGGCAGACATTTTTTTGGATTAAGCCAGTCATGCAAGTCCTCATTTTGAGGGCTTGCATGATTTTTATTTAAAAAAGCTTTAAATAAATGATAATTATTCTCCATTATTGGCCTGACAAAAATTGAATTTATACCTTTGGACATACATATAAAATGCGTTTGAAACAGCTTGCACTTTCACTTTTATTTTTAGGCTGCAGCAGTGCTGTTTTAGCACAGCCAGTTTTAGTAAAGACTGAACAAAATATTGAAGAATATAAACTAGATAACGGTTTTCGCATCATTCTTGCGCCAAATGATAAAGAAAATAAAGTGTTTATGAATA
This sequence comes from Acinetobacter tianfuensis, assembly GCF_003611465.1. Classification (GTDB taxonomy): domain Bacteria; phylum Pseudomonadota; class Gammaproteobacteria; order Pseudomonadales; family Moraxellaceae; genus Acinetobacter; species Acinetobacter tianfuensis. The sequence goes on along the minus strand of NZ_RAXV01000045.1, from coordinate 13,513 downwards.
CGGTATATCTGACAGGCTCGCTGAATGATCCGCAGGGCAAAGGCGGTTTGGCGCATCTGCTGGAGCATTTGGCTTTTAAAGGCACAGAAAATATTAAAGGTGATGAATTTCAGCGCTTGCTGGATCAGCACACGCTGAGCACCAATGCCAGTACAGATTATTATGCAACGAAGTACACCAATATTGTCCGTCCTGAACAAAGCGTATTGAATGAAGTCATTCGCCTTGAAGCTGAGCGTATGGATAAGCTGGTGCTGCAAGAAAAATATGTGCCTTCTGAAATTGATATTGTGAAGCGTGAGCGAGAAGTGCGTTTAGATCAGCCATTTGCAGTGCTGATGGATCAAATATTTAAAAGCGCTTATGGCAATAAAGATCTAGGCCGTTTGCCGATTGGTGATTTAAACGAGCTGCAGTCGATTAATATGAAGGAGCTGAATGCTTTCTACCGCAGCTGGTATATGCCTAATAATGCAGCAATGGTGCTGTCCGGGAAGTTTGATAAAACAGCTGTGCTGAAGCAGATTGATGCGCAGTTCAGCCCGATTGCAGCACGTAAAGTGCCAGCGCAGGCTGTTGTGCCTAAACTGGACGGCAAAAAAATTCAGCAGCGTGAATTTACGGTGCAAAAAGGCAGTGATCTGGCTAAATTTAATATTTATTTAAATGGTCAGAACCAAGATGCGGTCACTGCACTGGCAATGTCGCCTGGTTTATATACCATGCAGCCGAGCGGTCATTTATATCAAGATGTTGTGGAAACAGGCATTGCAACGGCGGTGCAGTCTACAACGTGGCTGGACCGTGATTTTAATTTAGTGTTTATGGGGGCGGTTTATGCACCTAACCATGATGCAGCTCAGGTGCAAAATACGCTGAATAAAAGTGTAGAGCAGAGTAAAGATTTTAATGATGCAGAGCTGAACCGCATTAAAGTGATGACGCAAAATCAGGCGGACAGTATTAAAAATAATGCCGCTGCTTTGGGTTCACGCATCAGTGATTATTTTGTGGCGAATGATGGCAATTGGTCCCGCTACTTTAAAGACCTAGCTGATGTGCAAAAATTAAATGTCGCCGATGTAAATAAAGTTTATAAATCATTTATGGTGCCTGAATACCGTATTGCAGGCAGTATTTTACCTACACCTGAAGGTCAGAAAAAAGCGCAAACTCAGCAAGCTGCTGCGCCAGCCAAAACATTGGATCAAACTCCAGCAGAGACTGAACCATTAAAGGATATCAGTACGTATCAGGCTGAAGTAAAGCAGTATGTCAGTCAGTCAAAAAGCTATTTAGACAGCAAAGAAAAACAGATTCAGCGCGGGAAGCTGAAAAATGGTGTGCAGTATGCACTGTTTCCAACGCAAACCCGTGATGATAAAACCTATGCATCTATTTCATTAGATTTTGGTACAGCTCAGACGCTGATGAACAAAGGCGAAGTGCTGGATTTGATGGCTTATTTAATATTTCGAGCTTCCAATACGCAAAGCTTGCAAGATATTGCAGATAAAATTATTGAGTCAGGCGGCGGCGCATCCGTCAGCGCGAGCAGCAATGGTTTGAGCTTGCAGGTGTCTGCCAAAAAAGAAAAATTTGAAGAGTTCTTTAAATACTTTATGGCGGTGATTAATCAGCCTGCATTTGAACAAACGCAGTTTGATTTAATTAAGTCACAAAGCTTGTCGAGCTTAAACCGTCCATATACAGAACCAGATACTGTGTCAGCCATTACGATTGCACGATTGCTGGAAAAGTATCAGCCCGGCGATTTACGCTATCATTTCGAACCTGACTTAGCTAAAAAGCAATATGCAGCGGCTACACGTGAGCAAGTCGTACAGCTGTATCAGCAGTTTTTTAAGACACAGCGCGTCAATATAGCCTTAACGGGAGATTTTAACGCTAAAAAAATGCAGAAGCTGCTGAACAAAGAGTTTGGCGGCTGGTCTGCGAAAGAGCCATATGAGCGTTTGGATTCGCCATTTACAGCGTATAAAGCACAGAAAGTGCATGCATTGTCTGAACAGCGTGAGTTTGGCAGTTATCAAGCGCTGTTAACTTTCCCTGTGGGCACAGATCATCCTGATATGCCGGCATTGCAAGTGTTCCGCCATATTTTAGGTGACTCGCAGCTTTCTTCCCGCTTGGCGCAAGAGCTGCGTGAGAAAAATGCTTTAGTTTACGGTTTCAGCAGCAGTGCGAATTTCAGCAGCTGGAATGACTCTGGCGCATTAGGCATTGGCGCAAACTACACTGCAGGCAAGTCAGCTCAAGTGTCACAAGCAGTGCATAAGGTATTGAGTGAAATGCTGCAGCAAGGTGTGACTGCTCAGGAAGTAGAAGCGGCCAAAGCCAGCATGCTGAAGAAACGCGTCACAGCACTGGAAGATGAACGCCGTATTCATAGCATGCTGATTCCGCAGCTTGAGCATGGCCGTACCTTACTGGAGCGTGAGAAACGTGATCAGGATATTGCACGCTTAACTAAAGCCGATATCGATGCTGTCATTAAAAAATATGTGCATTTGGATCAGCTGGTTGAAGTGATGGCTGATCAGTATGGCAAGCAGCAGCCCAATATGCCCAAGTAAATTAGTTTATAAGTAAAAAAGCGCCTGTTAGGGCGCTTTTTTATGTGCAGTTCAAATGCTTACAGGCGGTAAAACTGTTTGGCGTTGTCTCTGAAAATAGCTTGCAGATGGTCAGGATGAGATATTGCAGCGGCATCGCTGAAAGCGTCAATAATATTGACCAAACTTGTACTGACGCTGTCCATTGGAAAGTTTGAGGCAAACATGATGCGGTAAGGGCCGAAGCATTGCAATGCATGGCTAATCAGCGGATAAGCCAAATCAAAGACTTCCGTTTTTGTCGCAAGGCGTTTTTCTTGATGGAATTTATGGCCTAAGACTGGCATAAATAACCCCGACATTTTGCTATATACGTTCGGTAAGTGACCAAGCTCTTCAATATCTTCCTGCCAGCGGAAGAAAATATTTTCACGGGCTGTTTTCGTCAGCCCTGTATAAGCGCCGACTGGGCCAAATAAGCCCGCGGGTGTACCCAAGTGGTCAAGTACAATCGAGGTTTCAGGAAATTGTTTGGCAAGATCAATAACATCTCTTAATTGACTGGAATAGGTCCAAGCATCAAAGCTTAAATTCAGCTGAGCCAGCGCTTCAAAGCCTTTGAGAAATTTTTTATTGCGGTATAAATGAGGCTCATCTGTCCACGCGTGAATAGCTGGGTCTTCATGAAAGGCCGCCATTTTCCGAATGCCGCGAAGGCGCGGTGATGCTTTCAGATGTAACTTTAGGATTTTTTTAAAATTGCTGTTCCTTGGGTCTGCCGCTGCGACTATGCCGCCTAGTTTTACGGTTTCTGCATTAAATGGCAGAGATTCAATAAATAGTGTTTCTTCAATTACACCTTTGCCTTTGCTGTGATGCCAATTGGCTTCTACATGTACAATCTGCTCTACATAATAATGCGCAATATCTGCTTTATAGTCGGCAGGCAAATAAGGACGGGTAATATGTGAAGTGAGGCCAATAGTGTCAATTAGATCTTGAGGTTTGAGGAGGCGAACCATTTTGTCCAAAAGTTTTGGATGTTTGCCCAGTAACTTCACTGCTAAAGCTGCCGCATGCGGAGTGTTATAAGGGTCCCATTGGTGAATGTGCGGATCGATGATGGGAAAATTAAGCTGGTGCATGACTGTCCTTAATCTGCATAAATTTATAATGAATATAAAAGCTCTGCGCCAATAACGCACTGGCAAGAGTGAAGAAACAGATTAATGGCAGTTTGAAATTTGCAGCCAGCTGAAAAAGTTAAAGCCCCGAAGGGCTTTAGTACAGTTTAGTGCTGATGGTCGCGGTCATGCTTATTGGCATGAAATTCTTCGTTGTGACGGAAGCGCAGGTAGTTTTCAAACTGTTCACAGTATTCGTCATAGTTGTCTTCCAGCATCATTTGGAACTGCTGCAAAATATAAGACATGACTTGATCTTTGGCATCGCGCATTTCATTGCCGTCTTTAAAGTTGTTGGCAGCAACCCAAGTATTGAAGCGGGCTGTGCCAAATAACATCGCAGCGCTGATCTGGCCGCGTTTTTCAGCAGGTTTTTCTTGGCTGCCTTGTTCAGTGCGGCTAAATTCATTTGCGAGCTTAATAAACTCATCAGCACGTTCAAAGAATGCAGCATTTAACGCTTCTTCTTCGGTTACATCGGCAGCTTCAATCTTTTGAACCATGAATTAAGTCCTGACATCTAAAATCTTAAAAGCTAATTATAGGCAAAGCCTTGCAGAAACTAAACCTTTGACTTAATCTAAAAATAGCCTAAGCATTGTAAATGGATGATTTTATGCAAGATGCCATCGCGGTACAAAGTTTAAAAAGTGATATTGCTTTGCTGCGTCAGAATATTTGGCCGCCTGCAAATTTAACGAATGTTGAAGGTTTGCCTATTTATTATGGCGCTAAGTCCGAAGTAGATGAATATTACCGCCAGTGGACAGGTTTAATTGAGCGTGCGCAGGATTTGTTTCAGCCCTTTATGGAAGATGAGGTGCTGGATGCTGTACATTTGCCAAGCCATCTTAATCTGCCGTTATTTTATTTTCATGTAGACCGTATTCGGATTAATAAAACCCGTGCTAAGGAGTCGAAGACTTTCCGCGGGATTGCCAGCTTAGTCGAAAAATGCGGAGAGTTTGAACCCGCACAGGTGGGGGTGATGCGTCAGTGGCTAGACAGCGATGACACAGCAGCATTGGTTGCGCATCGTGAGTTTATCGATTTGCGCACTTATGTATTTCAGCATGGGCAGAGTGACTATACCCGCACACGGTTTTACGTCAACGGTATCGTGCTTTGTGTAGAGGAGCATTTTGAGTTGGTTGATGCGCGTGATAAGCCGCGTAAGCAGCGTAACGACAGCTATAGTGATCCGCTTGCAGATAATCAGACGTGGAAAATTTTTGGCAAATACCGTTAAAGGCTGATGCTTTTTTGAAATAGAACTGTGATTGAGCACCGCCGCTTTTACAGCAAGTACAGCGTTTTTGGCAATCAAAAAAATAGCCATTATTTTGATTGCCAAAAACGCTGTACTTGCTGGAATTTTTGTAAGTCCTGCTGGATAGCCTGTTGGATATGTTTTTGTTCAGAAGCAATCCAGCCAAGTACAAACCATGCTTTGGGCTGCTGTACTATGTTTTGCTCAAATAAGACATGTGCAACGCAAAGATCATTAAAACGGCCTAAATTTTCCTGCAGCGGTTTCAGCACTTTTAGATATTGTTTAATATCGGATGGCGCATATAGGGAACAGATGAATTCGATACTGTAGCGCAGCTGTTTCACGCGCTTGCGCACCTGATGTTTTTCGCTTTCAGCCATTTCAGTAAAGATGCTTTCTGCTTGGCAAATTCGCTGATGCATTTTATTGAACTGTTTGCGGATGCATTTTTTCAGCTTTTGACCTTTAGGCTGTTCTGCGTTTGCGAAATCAATGAATTGCAGCCACAGGCCTGTGGTTGGCGCTGCGCGGAAGATAGCGCCAATCTGCGTTTTTGCCGTTTCTTGTGCAGGCAATTCTGCTATTGGTGAGCCAGCCTGTTTTAGCAGAGGAAGAAGGTCTGCTGCTAAGGCATCGCGGTCTCTGGTATTGCCCAATTGCCGAAAAAGCACCGCCAGCTGTTTTTGCCAAATTTTCGTTTGTGCAATTTGCGGAGAGGAAAAAATTTTTAAGGCGCTGCGCAGGCGCCGTATAGCGACCCGTACCTGATGAATGTGCTCTGCTTTGTATTGTTCAAGCGCTATGGCACTGGCATTTGGCAATAAATGTTCTAGGCAATTAGACACCATTTGCTGCAGGGCCTGAATGGAGTCTGCCTGAGGACTTAATGTTAAAGCAGATTGCGATTGCGCTGCAGCAACAGGAAAGCTCTGCTGCAGCGCTTGTCCTTTGACTGTCTTACTTTGGCTGTCTAGCCAAATTTCATACTTTGACAGCCAAGGCTGTATGGTTTGAATTAGATCGTGAATATTGCCATCTTTGAGCTCAAATTTTATTTCATGAATTTCAAGGCTTTGATGAGCGCTGCTGATTGTGCCTAAGTCGAGAGACAATTCTATTTTGCTATTCTTTTCTGTATGCAGAAAGCGCTGACTTGAAATATCCGTTTTAAACTGAAAATTAAGGGGATGGTTGGACTGAAATACAGGGTGCAGTAAGCGCTTGAATTTTTTATATGGTTGGCAGGGCCTTAAATTAACAGTGGATGGTTCAGCTTTTCCTAAGCTGGTCTTAATTTCTATGTATTCGACACTGCTTTTAGGAGCTTCAAGTGTTTGCACCCAGATTTTATTTTCTTTATGCTGCCGGAGCGAAAGGTGCTGCCGCTGCAAATCTAAATGTGCAGTATCAAAATATTGAGCAGACAAATAATTTTTTTCTGGCTGGCAGTGTAAAAATGCCAGACGGAGAGCTTTTAATTTTGAAGATGGAATTTGAAATTTCAGTTCAACCTTAGACATATGCACACCATATTTGAACAATTTCAACGAAAAAATGTTTCTAATTTAGGGGTGAGTTGAGTGAATAGAAGATTGACTATAAAATATTTCGCTTAAAAAAATAAACAAAAATAGGAAGGCAGACAGCGGTCAGCCTTTCTATCAAATGACTCTTTCTTTTATTTAATGAATTTACGGCTCACCATAAATTGTTCTGTCGCTTCCTGTAAGCGCTGTGCATAGACTTCCTGTTTGGCAGTCAGCCAGCCTAGAACAAACCAGTCACTGGCCTCTAATTCCGTTTGCTGAATGTACTGTGCAGAAGAAGACAAAATTTGATATTCATTGGCTGCAAGCTGCGCATCATTCAAAGCTTTGCCGTATTTCTGCAGGTTTTTTACATCAAAGACAGAGGTTAAAATCGGGAAGCTGAATTTTAGTTCCTGAATGCGGGCAGCCAGCGCATCTAAGCTTTCGAAATCTGCAATGCTGGCCGCATTTAAACAGTCCTGCAGCTGTTTATACTGGTTTTGCAGGGTATTTTGTGCAAACCATTTTAAATCATGATGTTGTACAGCTTCATTTTGCTCTAAGCTGAACATCATCAGTTCTAAATAGTGATGCACATTCAGAGTCGACTTAACCAAGTTGCCCAGTTTTTCCTGTGCGTACAAAATGTCTTTGGCTAAATTTTCTGAAGTCGTTGGGTTTTGTAAAAATGCGCCTAAGGTATCACGCATGTGTACAAAGTGTTTTAGCTGGTCAAACTGGTGCTTAAATGCTTCCAGCTGGTAGCCCCATTTGTCAGAAACGTCTGGGTTCCAGTCTTTAAATAGTGAAATGGTCAGCTGTAAATGCTGCAGCGCCAGCTGTGCTTCATCTAAATGCGGCTGTTCGCCAACAGAGGCAGAAATCGCGGCAATATTTGGCAGTAAATGCTGCAGCTGCTGCGCGACTAAGAGGCGCAAATTTTTACTTGCAGGGTCTTTCTTACTGAGTACAAAGTCCTTAGCTTTAACCGCAGGGCTGACTTTTTGCTGTATAGCCAGTAAGTTGCCCATTTCAGCCTTGCTGCGTACGTCCAGCCAGAGCTGATATTTTTTAACCCATTCAAAACTGAATGCCAGCAAAGCCTGAATTGAACCGCTTTTCAGTTCAAATTCAACCTCATGCACTTCCTGTTCAGCATCTGGTGTGCGAATGCAGCCTACATCTAGGCTGACCTCAATTTCGGCATCTTGATAGGTAATGACACGGCAAGTACGTAAAATATCAGTTTCAAATTGAAGTTGAAGCTGATCCTGTTGACCGTTCAGCGCATTTTGTAGAATTTGTGCAGCTTCAGGATGCTGCTCATATATTGCAAGGTTTAGGCTAGGCGCATCGGCAAGTTCACCTAAGTCAATATTATGCTCAAAACGTTCAATATGAGATTTTCCAGCTGCTTTAAGGGTTTGAATCCAGCGGCTGCCTTCCAAACGCTGACGCAGAGCGGCATGCTGCTGCGCCATCAATTTATCTGGCGTGTCGTAATATTTGGCTTTAAGTTGAATTTGTTCTGACTTTTTGGGGTCAATTGCTTTAAGCAGCGCCATGCGGCGCGCTTCTGGAATCTGAAATTTTAATTCAACTTCAACCATGATGATGTCCTAAATACGGGCAGCCCAAAGCTGGCTGCCTGAAGACGTGCCTGAATAGTAAAATCGGGCAAGCCGCAGTATGCTAAAAATTTTTAATAGCCAATTGTAACTAAAAACTGACAGGATGTAAGACTTGATCTTTTGGGAAAAAAGGAAAATTTAAAGCTGAGGGCAGGCGGCAAAATATGGTTGAGGGCATATGTTTTGATTATGACTGCTGCAGTACACAGCAGGCCGCTTCTCATTGGGCGAATATTGCGCTAATCTGAGAAAAACACATCAGGAAGATGCCTAATGAATGCGCAAGTATAACCCAAGTATGAACAAGAGCCAGAATATCAGCTGCCGATAAAAAACTACTCCGAGTTTTACCGTTTCTATCTAACAGAGCACCGTAATATTACCAGCCGCCGTTTGCATGCAGCAGGCAGTTCTATCGGATTATACTTTTTTTCTAAAGCTATAACGCAGCGTAAGCCTCGGTACTTTGCATATGGGCTTATTGCTGGGTATGCCTGTGCTTGGGTTGGGCATTTTGTGTTTGAGCAAAATAAGCCAGCCAGCTTTAAGCAGCCGCTGTATAGCTTTATTTCTGATTGGCGTATGCTCAGTGATATTGTGCGAGGTAATTTAAGTCTAACTGACCGCAGTAAAGATAAAATCCCAAGCTGAATTTTTATAAAAACTGTAATTTAAAAAGCCATTCTACAAATGGTTTTTTTAATGATGTTTGAAAAATAATGACATTATTTTTTCTTTTTCATGCAATTTTTCGTAGGGAAAAGTGAAGAGCAGTACAGGCTATGTAAAATTCTGCTATAGATTTAGCTTGCTGCCATGTTAAATGTGCTGATGAAACATTTACGTTAGCATAATATTTAAAAGAACGTATTTTTCTTTGAAGCTGCCAATATCTTTTTGTGACGCAGCTGCTATTTTCTGTGAAGTGCTAGAGTTGTCCTTGGTTTTTATATGGAATAACTAAAACACTGCCTTGCAATTTTAAAGTTATTATTCTAATAATGTATGGAAATACTGATATACGCAGTTTTCCAAGCCTAGAGTGACCTTCTCTAGGCTTTTTTTATGAGCTTATCTTTTTTTGTGTTTAAAAAATATGCAGATGTGTTTTTGTGGCGGATAGATAGCTGCTGGGCAGGAAAAAATAGGTTGGGCCTATAGATACTTTAACGTTCCCCATAACGTTTTTTGATAAAGTATCTATAGGCCCAATTTGCGCTGTTGGTTTCTCTTTTATTGATAATGATCTTTTTGTTCGATTTTTTTATTACTCTTATGTGAAGCCATTAAACAATTCGATTGAAAAATGGTCTATCCCTAGAATTGGGTATTTTTACATAAAATTGCATGTTTGTTGATTTGCGTTGTTTCTTTGTATCGTTAAACTCATACATCTTGTAGACAAGGCTGAACATTTCAGCCCAGTTCAGCCTATAATACTGCTAAGTTTTGATAAGTGATTGTATTATGCGCGGTTTATATTTAATTACCAATGATGACCCGATTGAGCTGCTGCTAGCAAAGCTAGAGGGCGCAATGGCAACTTATGAAGTTGCTGTTTTGCAATATCGCCGTAAGAACGTTGCAAAAGAAAATCAGGACTATGAAATTGGCTATATGAAACATTTATGCGCACAGTACAAAGTGCCATTTGTGATTAATGATGACTTAGAGGCAGCTGTACATTATGGCGTAGGCGTGCACTTGGGTCAGAACGATGGTTCTGTTGCAGAAGCTGCTGCACGTTTGCCAAAAGGTGTGTTGATTGGGCGCAGCTGTAATAATTCACTGGAGCTTGCAGAGCAGGCGATTGCGGACGGTGCAAATTATGTGGCATTTGGCGCTATTTTTGCGACTGAAACTAAGCCTGAAGCAGGCAATATTGGCCTAGAAACTTTAAAACAAGCCAAAGCAAAATTGAATGTGCCGATTTGCGCAATTGGCGGTTTAACAGTAGAAAACTCGGCAGAGGTAATTGAGGCTGGTGCTGACCTTTGTGCTGTGATTAGTGATGTGTTAGGACGTTCAATGTCAGTTGTTGGACAGCGTGTATATGACTGGTCTGAGCTTTTTGCTGAAAAATCTTAAGTATTGATTCGCATTCTAAATTTTTTGAGTTGAGTATTTCCATGACTTTATCTGCTAAGCAAGAACAATTATTTAAGCAAGCCAGCAAGCATATTCCTGGCGGCGTAAACTCTCCTGTACGCGCATTTAATGGTGTAGGCGGTACACCGGTATTTATCGAAAAAGCACAAGGCGCATATTTGTATGACGTAGACGGTAAACGCTACGTAGACTATGTTGGTTCTTGGGGGCCAATGATTTTAGGTCATGCTCAGCCAGACATTATTAAAGCAGTTCAAGAAGCGGCAGTAGACGGTTTAAGTTTTGGTGCGCCAACAGTTCATGAAACGACGTTGGCGGATATTATTTGTGAAATTATGCCGTCTATTGAGTTGGTGCGTATGACCAACTCGGGTACAGAGGCAACGATGACCGCTATCCGCCTTGCCCGCGGTTATACAGGCCGTGACAAAATTGTAAAATTTGAAGGCTGCTACCACGGCCACTCAGACTCACTTTTAGTGAAAGCTGGTTCTGGCTTGCTGACGAGCGGTGAAGGAGAGGCGACTTCTGCAGGTGTGCCTGCTGATTTTGCGAAGCACACTTTAACGCTGCCGTACAACGATATTGCTATGCTGAAAGAATGCTTTGCAAAATTCGGTTCAGAAATTGCAGGTGTGATTGTCGAGCCAGTTGCAGGCAACATGAACTTGGTGAAACCAATTGACGGTTTCTTACAGGCGATTCGTGACGTATGTGATGAGCATGGTTCGGTCTTTATCATTGATGAAGTGATGACAGGTTTCCGTGTCGGTCTTGGCGGTGCGCAAGCGCATTATGGCGTAACGCCTGACTTGACTACTTTAGGCAAGATCATTGGAGCTGGTTTGCCAGTGGGTGCATTTGGCGGTAAACGCGAAGTGATGGAATGCATCGCGCCACTGGGCAAAGTGTATCAAGCAGGTACACTATCAGGTAACCCGCTTGCGATGCGTGCGGGTATTGAGATGTTTAAGCATCTTCGCGCTGAAGGTTTTTATGAAACTTTGACTGAAAAATTGGCAGGTTTGCTTGCAGGTTTACAAGCTGCTGCAGACGAAGCGGGTATTCCGTTCTTTACGCAGCAAGTGGGCGGCATGTTCGGTCTTTATTTCACAGATCAAACTGAAATTACAAGTTTCGACGCAATTTTAAAATGTGATGTAGATGCTTTCCGTACTTTCTTCCACGGCATGCTGCAGCGCGGTGTAAACTTAGCGCCTTCAGCTTTTGAAGCAGGCTTCTTCTCAAGCGCGCATAGCGATGAAGACATTGCATTTACTATTGAAATGGCGAAAGAAGTTTTTGCCGAAATGAAGTAATTTTCATTTAAATTGGTCAATTCTGCTTTAGAATAAAGCCCGCAGCCTGCTGTGGGCTTTTTTGTAGCACGCATGATTGAACGTGCATTGAAAAAGGATTTTTAAATGAAAACCAAGCATTATTTAACTTTGGCTGATGCAGAATTTTTATTAAACACAGCGCATGCTTATGCAGTAGAAAACGGCTTTAACGTCAGTATTGCTGTAACAGATGAAACTGGCAATTTGTTGGCTATGAAGCGGATGGATGGCGCATCGCCAATGACAGCAAACCTATGCTTAGAAAAAGCTAAATGTTCAGCCATTAGTAAGCGTCCATCTAAACTGTTTGAAGATTTGATTAAAAGTGGGCAGATGGGTTTTCTGACCATGGATACCTTTTCTGGTATGCTTGAAGGCGGTGAGCCAATTTTGTATGAGGGGCAGTTGGTGGGTGCAATGGGCGTGTCTGGCGTAAAGTCTTTTCAGGATGCAGAAATTGCACAGCAGGCGATTGAGAGGTTTTTAGCGCAGGTATAAAACTTTATTAGATTTGTAAGTTTAGCTTTAGAACTATTTCTCAGTTTTATAGCCAATGATGCGTGGAAGGTGAATAATCACAAAAAAGCCGTTCTGGTGTGCTGTACACTGGAACGGATTGGTGTAAATCAATGATTTAAAAAGAATAAAGAAAAGTACTTCGTATAAGGTGTATTATGTTAATTTTAGGAAAAATTAAAGATATGGGGATCGCAAAATGTTGTGGAACGATATGCTTGAAAGTAGCTATATTCAAAAAACTTTCTTTTCTATTTTAGTAATATTCTTTAGCTTCATGAGTTCTTGGTATTATCAAAGAATGAAAAATATGACTTTTGATGGAGATATTGCTTTCTATTCAATATTAATGGGCGGGTTAATTTTTATCTTTATATTTGCCACTTTCTGGTGGAGTTTTCCCAGTGCAGTATTATCAGGAATACTCGGTGGTTTTCTTTATACACGAAGAGCTTCATAAATTTGAAGATAATAAATATCTTTATAAAAAAAATTAAAGAGTTTTTTCTCCTCTATTTAACATAATGGCTGTTATACGAAATTGACAATATGTACAGGATTCTGTACATTGTTATTTCAAACCTAGATTTATCACTGTCATTAGGCGGCTTAGGTGGTAGAATTTTGATGTAATCACAGCTCAAGAGGGATAGATATATGCATGTATTTACATATACGGACGCACGTAACAATTTAAAATCTGTTTTAGATAAAGTAATTGATGATGTAGACGTTGCTTTTATTACAAGAAAAGAAGGTGGCCATGCTGTAGTAATGGGACAAGATCATTACGATAGCTTAATGGAAACGTTATATCTCCTTTCATCTCCAAATAATGCAAGTCGTTTAAATGAATCAATTGCTCAATTACGTTCAGGGAAAACAAAACACAGAGAGTTGATTGAGGATGACGAATCGTAACGTCGAATGGACTGATAATGCCTGGGATGAATATATCTATTGGCAGACACAGGATAAAAAGATACTTAAGCGTATTAATACCTTAATCAAAGAATGTCAGCGAACACCTTTTGAAGGAACAGGAAAACCAGAACCTTTAAAAGCTAATCTTTCAGGATTTTGGAGTCGTAGGATTGATGAAAAGCATAGATTAGTTTATGAAGTGACAGATGAACGAATCTCTATAATTCAATGTCGATTCCATTACTAACAAGATCCCCTATTTTTAGGGGATTGTTTTTTTAACATAAATCTCTTATACGAAGTGCTAAACAATAAACACCACTAAATTGTATGCTCCCGGTTTTAAGCAGCCAAGCCGAAAAATCAAGCAATCACATCAGCAAAATATTCACACCTTAGTATTCTGCGTTAGCATGACAGTTGTTCTAACG
>NZ_RAXV01000044.1 GCF_003611465.1 Acinetobacter tianfuensis | reverse complement strand
AAAAAAAAAGAAAATGAATAGAATAAAATTAGGCTTTTAGGCGAGATATTAATTGGCGGTGAACTAAATAAAGTGTAAATGGACAACTTGTATTTATTGAATATGGAAGTGTAGAAAATAGACTGTAATTATGTAATATTCTGATTATTATTAATTTTTAAAAGTATAACAAAGTGTTTGATGTCATTGTACAGCTATGTGGCGGAATAGGACTATTTCTATTAGGCATGACGTTGATGACTGATAGTTTAAAAGAGATGGCGGGCGAAACACTGCGATTGTGGCTGACTAAATTTACAGGTTCACCTTTTACTGCGCTGTGCTCGGGTATGGGGTTTACTTTAGCTGTTCAGTCATCTACAGCAACGACTTTAGCAACAATTGGTTTTGTTAGTGCGGGGGTCTTAACTTTTAGTCAGGCTATCGGTGTCATTATTGGCGCAAATATCGGTACGACCAGCACTGGCTGGATGGTCGCTTTATTGGGTGTGAAGTTTTCAATTACGAGTTTTGCTTTGCCGCTGATTGCAGCTGGCGCAATATTGAAACTTCTGACACATGGCCGCATTGCCTTATTTGGTTTATGTATTGCAGGTTTTGGTCTAATCTTCTTTGGTATAGATCAGCTTCAGACAGCAATGGCAGGATTTGCTGCACGTGTTGATTTATCCGTTTTTTCAACGCAAAGTATCGCCTCTCAGTTACTGCTGGTTGTCATTGGCATCATTATGACGGTCTTGCTGCAGTCATCGAGTGCTGCCATTACTGCAACTTTAGCTGCTTTAGCTAGTCAGGCAATTCAGTTAGAACAGGCATTGCTTCTGGTCATTGGTCAAAACGTCGGTACTGTTGCAACGGCTGTATTGGCGGCCATTGGTGCAAGTGTAAATGCACAGCGCACGGCGAGTATCCATGTGCTTTTTAATATGGTTAGCGCAGTTTTGGCGTTCTTTATTTTAGTGCCATGTTTTATGTGGCTGTATAAAACGCAAGATTATTTTTCGCAGCTTGATCATGTGTTGATAGTGGCTGCATTTCATACGGTATTTAGCCTTTTGGGCGCATGTTTGATGATGCCTTTAATTCATCAGGTCGAAATGCTGATTCGAAAACTGATTCCAGAACGTGAAGCAGGCTATGGCCAATATCTCGATCAAGCCAGTCTGTCTGTGCCGACACTTTCAATCGCTGCAGCAGAGCGGGTTTTATTTTTAAATATTCATGATCAGCTGAATGTGTTAAAAAATGCCCTGCAAAATGGTGAACAGCCCGGCAATAAGAAATTGGGTGATTTTGATCTGCTGTTGACCCAACTGGATCAATATATCGTAAAAATCACATTGCCGGATTCAGGCGATGATCGGGAAGGGCTGGTCACTTTGCTGCGCCTTATGGTATATGCCAAAGTGCTTCGCAATGATTTAGAAAATTTAGAATGCGCAGTACAGATACGTACACAGCCTAAGTTATTTCAAACCGCACTGGATTATGCTCAGATTCTTGAAAAATATATAGATTCATTATTTCTGCGGCAGGATAAAATACAGAGTATCGATTTTCAGCATGAATTGCTGAACTTAAAACAGCAAACTGCGCTTGAACGTAAAGCTTCCAGGAACAGTATTATTGAATATGCTGCGCTGAATCATTTAAGTGCATCTAAAAATTTAAAGCTGCTGGAGTCTCAGCGCTGGCTAGAGCAGTTAATCGCGCATAGCCAGCGTTTGGTGAATGTGCTGAGTGAGGCAGAGCTTCTTAACGCAGCTGCCGGCGGGCATGTTTGAAAGCGGTTCTCAGGCCTTCTTCTAAGGTTGGATGATAGTAGGCCTGATTCAATATATCTTCTAAGGTTGCATTTTGCTGAATCATCCAGCAAAGTAAATGAGCCATATGCTCCGCAGCTGGGCAAAACATTTCAGCGCCAAGCAGCTGATGTGTTTTACGGTCAATATAAACTTCTGCGCCGCCTTGATTTTGACCTAATACAATCGCGCGGCCTTGTTTTTCAAACGAAGCAAAACCTGTGATAAAATCAATTTTATTTTTTGTCAGCTGCTGAAAGCTTTGGCCCGCGCTCGCCATTTCTGGCGAGCAGAACACAATCCCTAAAGGGGTTAATTTTTTATTTTTTGCAGGGTTTTTAAAGTTTAAACAGTTGATGGCTGCCTGTTTTCCTTCATGTGCTGCTTCGTGCTGTACAGGAGCTGCAGTAAAAGCATCGCCTGTGATGAAGATTGGCAAGTCAGCCAGCTGTTTGGTATCTGAATGGATAGGCAATTTTTTTAAGTCTTGAAAATCACTGCAGATTTTTTGCAGATTTAAGCTTTCTAAGTTACTGCGGCGGCCTGTGGCTGCTAAAACATAATCTGCTGTAATTTTCTGTTGCTGACCATTTTCTATAAAAGAAATTTCTGCGCCAGCAGCGGTATTTTTGATCGATTCTGGCAGGATTTCAAACTTAATATCTAATTCTGCGCTTAAAACTTGCTGTGCTAAATTTTGCAAATGCGGACTGCTTAAGGTGCCGACTCTTCTGCTGCGTGCAAAAACTGCAGTTTTAACGCCTAGGCGGTGCATAGCTTGTGCCAATTCAATAGCAATAACACCGCTGCCAATGACAGCGAGTGATTCGGGTAAAGTTTCTAATTCAAAAATTTGATCTGAAGTAATCAGGCGGCGGCCAAGTGTTTGCTGCCATTCTGCATTGATCGCTGGAGTGGAACCCACAGCTAAAATGAAAGCTTTAGCCTGATACTGGCTGCCATTTACTTCTACTGTTGAAGAATCAATGAAGGATGCTTTGCCTGAAATTTTGTGTTCATCGGGCCATTGATTGACATCTCTTAATGTTGCTGCAGTAAAGCGGTCCCGCAGCTGACGGACATGAGCCATCACTTTTGATGTATCAATAGTGCCTTCAAAGTTCAGTGCAGTTTCTTCTGCATGCTGGATGCCATGCATGCGGTTAGCGGCTGAAATGAGGACTTTGCTCGGCATACAGCCGACACGGGCACAGGTCGTGTCCCAAGGGCCATCATTGATAATTAAGAGGTTTTGTGTATGTTTAACGGCTTCTTTATAAGCCGAAATGCCAGCTGTGCCAGCGCCGATAATAATTAAATCATACATACAATAGAGCCCTTATGACATTGCGCTGTGAGCAGCGTTAAAAATGCAGTGTACAGATACTTAGAATGGTAGATATGGCAGATGTGATCAAGGTGTATTTTATTTCAACACTGAAAGAGCTGGCGGCGCAATAAAAAAACAGCGCTGCGGCGCTGTTTTTTTGCGACTCAGAGGGCGGTTCCGACAGAGACGCCAACTGTTGGTTTGACATTCATTGAACTGCAGCCGCTGAGGAAAAACAATGTGCAGACGGCTGCTGCGAGCAAGAATTTATTCATGCAGTAAACCTTGATGTTGAGCCTGCTGAAATAAAGCTGTTGAGCGGGAGCCGCTGCGGCAAATCAGCAAAACGGGTTTTGGAAGCTCATTATAGTATTTGGCAAACTCTTCAATGTCTGTTTGAGATATTTTACCGCTTATAACAGGTTGGTAAATGACGCTCACATGAGATCGTTCTGCAATTTCGCGCAGGGTATTCACAGGTGCTGCATTGCCGGTTTCCTGATCTGGGCGGTTGACAATAACCGATTTAAATCCTTGTTTCAGCAAAGCTGAAAACTTTGGCTCTGTCATTTGTCCAGCGACACTGACTTGACTGTTAAGCAGTTTACTCAGCTTATCATCAGCCCAAACTGCAGCAGAAAATGTCAGCCCAAGGCATAAAACCGCTGAGCTGAAAAGCTGTTTAATCATCCAGCAAATCCATTTGTTTTGCGAGCTGATAAAGGTTGTTTGAACGGTTGCCAGTACGGCAGAACATTAAAACGGGTTTTGGCAATTCATTGAAATGATTGGCAAAAGTTCTTACATCTAATTCAGTGATTTGGCCTGCAACCACTGGCTGGAATACGTAGTCCAGATTTGCATTGCGGGCAGCATCTTCAATTTGAGCGCTTGTTGGCTGATCTGGGCCGCCTTCCATATCTGGACGGTTATTAATAATTGACTTGAAACCTTTCTCAACAATTTGTTCTACATGTTCTGGACTGATTTGACCAGCAAAGCCGACATTTTCGCTCATAGTGCCACTCCATAATTAAAAGAATAGGGTTATGCTTTATGATAGCATTAAGCGCTTAATTCGGCGTGATGTATTAAAAGATTAATAAATAATAGCTATTATTATGATGGAGCGCGTATGCAGGCTTATACGGTTGAACCGCTGTATGTCAAAAGCGGTCAGGAAGTGATTGCTGCAGATTTTTACCGCCCGAAAACAAATCAGCCTTCTGCTGTCGTGATTATGGCGCACGGATTTGCCTGCCTTCGACATTTTAAATTGGTTCAATTTGCAAAGTGTTTTGCTCAAGCTGGGTATGCTGTTGTACTGTTTGATTACCGGTATTGGGGCGGGAGTACGGGCAGGCCGCGTGAGCTGGTTAGTATAAAAGAACAGCTGAATGACTGGCGGACCATGCTGATGCATGTCGCGCAGCGTAAATCGATAGATAACCGGAAAATCGTGCTGTGGGGCATTTCACTCAGTGCAGGTTATGTCTTGGACATTGCATCTGAAAATAAAAATATACAGGCAGTCATTGCTTTAAATCCTTATATCGACGGTGCAGAAAGTGCAAAGCAATATCCGCTGCAGCTGCTGCCAAAAGCTTTAAAAATCTCTAGCCAAGACTATATGGGAGCGAAAGTCGGCATGTCGCCGCGGACTTTAGCTGTGACAGATGCATCGGGTCTGTGTTTTGTACAGACGCCAGATGTGCATGCGGGTTATCAGTCAATTGTGCATCCAGATTATTATTGGAGCGGGCAAGTGCCGGCAAGGGTGTTTTTTAATCTGGTCCGTTACCGCCCAATTCAGAATTTGCGTAAGATTGCGGTTCCTGTACTGTATATTGCCTCGAAGAATGATAGTCTGATTCCTATTGAATCCAGCCGTGAAGCTGCTACAAATATCGCACCTTATGCTGATTATTATGAATGGGATATGGCGCATTTTGATATTTATCATGGTCAGTGGTTTGACCAGGCGATGGCGCTGCAGCTGGACTTTTTAAATCAGCATGTCGGAGTAAAGTGATGATTATTGTATGCCCAAGCTGCAATGCAAAAAATCGTGTCCCTGAAGATAAATTGACTGAGCAGCCGACTTGCGGCCAGTGCCATAGTGCTTTGGTGCCTCTAGCGCCGATTGAGCTGAATGAGCAGAATTTCAGCCAGTTTATTACAGGCAGTGATTTGCCTATTTTTATTGATTTATGGGCAGAGTGGTGCGGTCCCTGCAAGATGATGGCGCCTCATTTCGAGCAGGTTGCAAAGCAGTATCCAAATGTCATTTTTGCTAAAATCAATACCGAAGAAAATCCGCGTCTGAGCAGCGCATTTAATGTGCGCAGTATTCCGACATTGGTATTGATGAACAAAACCACTGAACTTGCTAGAATAAGCGGAGCGCTGCGTTCAACTGAATTGAAGCAGTGGCTAGACCAGCAATTAACAGCCCAGAATTAATGAAAGCTTGGAGTTAAAGTGTCAGATACTCATTTAAAACCAGAAGGTACGCTATCCCTTCAAACGATTGCTATGCCTGCAGATACAAACTGGAGCGGTGATGTATTCGGCGGCTGGATTGTGTCGCAGATGGACTTGGCAGGTGCAATCCATGCTGAACGTTTCAGTAAAGGCCGCTGTGCGACGATTTCTATTAATGAAATGACATTTTTGGTCCCAGTTAAAGTGGGTGATGTGATCAGCTGCTATACCAAAATTTTAAAAGTCGGCAACACTTCCATTCAAATGCAAATTGAAGTGTGGGACAGCCATGACAGCTCACGTCCGCCTGTGCGTGTGACTGCTGGCGTATTTACCTTTGTTGCTGTTGATGTCAAAGGTGCAAAACGTCAAATTCCAGATGAAGCGAAGCAGCTGTTTGCCGCCAATGCTCAAGTGAATGCTTAACATTGGAAATCAAAAATCCCAGCAGATGCTGGGATTTTTTATGGAGTGAATATAAAGGTTTAAAACATTGTATTGGTATTGGCGCTTTGCTCAGGGATCTCCTGCTGTACATCCCAATGTTCAATAATTTTGCCCTGTTCAACACGGAAAATATCGACGATAGCTGTACCGCGGCCTGCTTTATTTTGCTGTGCATGAACATGCAGCATGACTAAATCATCTTCTGCAATTGCACGTTTAATGGTGTTTTTGGCTGTTGGATGGTCTTTAAAGTATTGAGTGAAATAATCGACAAATGGAGCCTTGCCATCTGGTGCATCCGGGCTGTGCTGAATATAGCGACTGCTGATACAACGGTTTGCAAATTGTTGAACCTGATGCTGGATAAAAACACCATTATAAAAGTTGATCACGGTTTGTTTATTTTACTCAGCAAGGCTATTTTTTTGAGTACTGTGCTGTACAGCAGGGGCTGCATGTACTTGTGCTAAAACGGGGCTAAGCAGCAAAGCGGCTGTAAGAATCATTATTTTCATTGATTTCGCTTTCTTGGTTGAGATTGCTTTATCTTGAATGCAGGAAAAGCCTGACCATAGTTCTATTTTGTGTGCCGCTGGTGCCAATTTGGTAAGCATTATACTTACCTAATAGTAAGTTTGATTTACAATTATTTCTTTTTCAGGTAGGACTTTTTTACCCATGCCCAAAGCATTTCACATTGTATAGGCGCTTCGCCAGATTCATCTGTCACTGTGACTTGAACTAAGGTTTCACCGCGGTCAGTCGTGCGCATTAAATGCTGCTGTTCGGCTGTGAGCGTTGCAGTTGCCTGCATTGCGCCTTTGCTTGGGCGCTGGAAGTCGATCTTAAAGGATTTAATCAGCACAATCGCGCTGTCAGGCACATTCATTGCTGTGACGAAGCCTGTGGCTGTTTCTGCGATCAGCGCCATCGCGCAGGCATGCAGCTGGCCAATATGGTTTTGCATGGCTTTATGATTAGCCAAGCTTACCGTTACCTGTGAAGGGCTGACTTCCAAATAGCGGATTTTGGCAGAACCGACCATCGGGACGATTTTACCAAAAGCTTTCGACCATAGCGCAGTGCGTATGCTTTGCGGAAATTTCGAAGTTGAACTGACCAGCTTAGATAAACGGTTATTCTGCGCCATGATTCCTCTGCTTGGCAGGAAGCCTGCCTTAATCTTTAAAGTTATTGAACTGTAAAGGCACACCGAACTGCTGTTCTTTTAAGAACGCCATCACTTGCTGCAGTGTATCGCGCTTCTTGTCAGTTACACGGATTTTGTCGCCTTGAATAGAAGATTGCACTTTAATGCCGCTTTCTTTAATGGCTTTATTAATTTTTTTTGCGGTATCAGAGTCAAGACCGTCTTTCAGTTTAATCACTTGCACGATATTTTTGCCTGACGCGGTCATTTTTTGCGGATCGAGCGCTTGAATATCAACTTTACGTTTAAAAAAATGGTTTTCCAGCATGCTGTAAACTTGTTCACATTGGAAGTCGCTTTCAGTGCTGATTTTAATTTCTTTATTTTTTTCGTTCAGTTCGATAGAAACGTCCTGTCCGCGGAAGTCAAAACGGGTCGCAATTTCTTTTTGCGTGTTTTGAACTGCATGATTTACCTCAAAAACTTCTAATTCTGAAACAATATCGAAAGAAGGCATGGTTTAGACCTTTACAAAGGGAAAGAATATCTGAGATGCTAGGGATGTTTTCTTCATTTGCCAAGTGTTGTTTACATCAAAGGAGTGCGCAATGATCCGTAAACAAGAAATTACAACATTTGAGTTCCCAGCTGATGCCATTATCTGGGATGTCCGTGACGCAAGCTCGTATACTGAGGCTCACCTGCAAGGTGCAGTGAATCAGCCGATTGCAGACTTGTCAGCAGATAGCTTGACTCAGGTGTCAACGGATCAGCCAATTTACATATTATGTGGTGGCGGAAGTAAAGCTCCGCGTGCAGCTGAACTTTTAGAGGGTTTTGACAGCGGCCGCGAATATGTTGTACTCATGGGCGGTACACGTGCAGCTCGCGCTGCAGGTTTGCCCTTGATTGAAGGCGTTTAATCTGCCTGAAAAAAAGCGCCGTAAGGCGCTTTTTTAATGTCTGCAGTTTGAGTGCCGCTATTTTGTTTTGGCTTCAGCCTGAAAATAAGGCTTTTTCGCTTTCACTTTCTTCTTAAAGCGTTCACTGCTGAGCTTATTCAGTAATGAGATAGGCACAGGGCAGACTTCACCCAAAATTTGCGCAGCCAGAATTTCACTGCATAAAGGCGCAAATAGAAAACCTTTAGAACCTAAACCTGCAAAACTGTAAATTTCTGCATTTTCTGCGGTTTTTCCCAGTATAGGAAAATAGTCTAATGTTTGTGCGCGGACTGAGGCGCGGCCGTGCCAAGTCTCTGCTGGCGGCAGCTGTTCTGCGTACTGTGGAAATACACTGTGGATAAGTTCATAGTTATGCACATGATCTTCTAAGAGCACTTCACTGTCATCGCGGTTTGGATAAAATGATGCGCCTAAAATCATTTGCTCAGCATTCAGCTGCATGCAATAGCCGCCATAGCTGTAAGCTTGGTCCGCAGGCAGCGGCGCTTTGCTGTTATTTAGCCAGCTGACTTGACCGCGGATGGGTTTCAGCAAAGGATAGTGTTCTGTCAGCTGCATGCTGTGACGCGCTGCGCAGATAACTGCATGGTCATATTCACCCAGCAGCCGATCATTTGCTGTGAGTTGAACAGCTGCGCCATATGGCTGAATGCAGCTGACTTCTGCTTGCTGAAATTCAATCAGCGCATGCTGCAGGATTTGATCACGCAGCTGATGCGGAGATACCGCGCCTGCATAATTTAAACTGAGGCTTGGATATGCAGAGACGGGGTGCTGAGAACTTTTCTGCTGGCAACTGGCAGCATGGGCATCGAGCAGGTCATGCGGATAGGCTGCAGCTAAACTGAGCAATTCATCCGCTTTTTTCAGCGCCAGCTGACGGACCTGAATGGGTCTGAATGCTTCAAATTTTGCATAGTGGCGCATGGCATGCTGCCAAGTAAGCGTCATCAGATGTTCAGCGCTTTGCTCAATGGGACAGAGTTTTGGGTTCAGCAGGGCTAAGGGATTGCCAGAACCGCCTGCTAAAGGCGCAGATTGGTCAAATAAACGCACTTGATGTCCGCGCTGCGCTAAGGCCCATGCACAGCTTAAACCGGCAATGCCAGCCCCTACAATTGCAATATGACGCTGTCTATGTGCCGTTGGCTGCAATGTTTTTTTTTCTGCTGGAGCAGGGTTCGATTCATCCGCTTCTGTGGGCAGCCAGACGGCTTTCAACATTTCACGCTTATGACGGTAACCGCGTGGGCGGCTAATTGAAATCCCATGTTTTTTTAGCCCGCGTTTTAAGACGCCAGCAACACTGAATGAAGAAAAAGTCGTGCCGTGGCCTGATAGGCGGACAATATGATCCAGTACATTTTCTTCCCAGAGGTCTGGATTGCAGGAAGGCGAGAAGCCATCTAGGAACCAGGCTCGAATCTGCTGGGTTTTGGGCATGACAGGAAAGGCGTCTTGTGCATCGCCCAGCCATAAGTCCAGGCTAAAGCGTTCTTCTGGAAAAGAAAGGCGGTGGCAGCCTGCAATAGGCAGCGGATATTGCGCTATCAGCTGCTGTGCTAAAGGCTGCAGCTCAGGCCATGCCTGTAAAGCACGGATTAAATCAGCTTTTTTGAGCGGAAATTTTTCAACAGATACAGCGTGCAGATGACTGTGATTATCTGGCCGCGCCTGCTGCCAAAGCTGCCACAGCGCTAAAATATTTAAACCTGTGCCAAAACCTGTTTCTCCGACACAGAAATATTCAAAATCCTGTAATTTGCTCAGGCGTTCAGCCAGATCATTGCCATTTAAAAATACATGCCGGGTTTCAAACAGCCCGTTATCTCTGGAGAAATACACATCTCCAAATTGTTGAGAAAAAGGAACTTCAATTCCGTCTATCAGTTGCCAATCCAGATTGGCTGTTTGAATGCTATTCGACAACGCTGAGCCGCCTTACACAATTACCAGAACAAACTATAATTTTACCACTGACGGCGGCGTTTAGTATGGATGTAGCTGGCAAGTAAAAAACCAAGCAATACACCTACGGCAATGGTCATTGCACCGTAGAGGAACATCTGCGCGCTGCGTTCACTTTGAAGCACTTGTACCTGTACACCTAAGCTGTCATTTTTCAGCTGCAGCTCTTGGTTTTGCGCCAGTGCTTCAAGATTGGCTTTTTCCAGCTGCTGTAAACGCGTCAGCTGGTCCTTGACCATGGCTTTGATTTTTGCATCTTGCAGCGCTTTATTTTTTATTTGCTGCTCAACAGTCAGCGCTTTATTGTCCGCTGTAAGAGCGGAAACTGCTGGCTGTGCAGAAGCCTGCATAATGCTGGGTTTATTTGCAGGTAAAGTCTGCGGCACAGCTGCAGCAGCAGGCGCTGCCGTTGGCGCAACTTCAACAGCCCATGCAGAGCTAAAGACAAGAGAGAAGCCTAAAAAGGCGGTTACAGCAGCGCGCATGAACTTATCCTTTAGGAAAGGCTTTATTAAAAAGTTTTACGTCAATATGGCCGTAAACCCCTTCTTTTAAAAATGGTTCTTCCTGCAGCCATGCATCCAGCGCTTCACGGCTGTCAAAATCGACGATAATTGTACTGCCATAAAAGCCTGCTTGCGGATTGCTTGGGTCTTTCGGCATTGCGCCTGCTGCAATTAAACGGCCTTCGGCATCTAACTGCTCTAAGCGTGCTAAATGCTGCGGGCGTACAGCAAGGCGTTTTTCAACTGTACCTTCGTTATCAGTACAGCTTACGACAAAAAATGGCATGTGATTTTCTCGATTTTTAAACTGGAAGAATTATTCAGATGTCTTAAAGTATTTACGCAATACAATAAACTGAATAATGATAAAGGAAAACATCACGATCATGTCGCCGAATGCAGTGAATTCGCCCCAATATTTTCCGCCCATAAATAAATAAGCAAAGAAAACGTGTAAGCCTGACATCACCATGAACATCAGGGCCCATGCATAGTTCAGTTTTTTCCAGCCTTGAGCGCTTAATTCAAGTACCGGACCAAATAAGCGTTCAATGAGAGGCTTGCGGTCTTTGCTGAACCATGGCGAAAGCAAAAATGCGCCGGCAAAGACTAAATTCAGCAG
Source organism: Acinetobacter tianfuensis (assembly GCF_003611465.1). Lineage (GTDB taxonomy): Bacteria > Pseudomonadota > Gammaproteobacteria > Pseudomonadales > Moraxellaceae > Acinetobacter > Acinetobacter tianfuensis. Next base: position 9,735 of record NZ_RAXV01000044.1, on the reverse strand, counting down.
CACGGCTTTTAAACGGATATAAAAGTCATCGCTTAAAATCAGGGTAATGCCGCCAAAAATAACGGTCATGAACAGCACAATCCATTGCTGTTTGTCTAAGCGGAATTTTTGAATGCAGAATAGAGCGCCGTAAACCAGCAGCATTGAGAACATTAGACCAGTGGTTGCCACTAAAATATTGTTATTGTCGATGCCGCCTGCCGAGCCGATAAACTGAAGCAGAGGATGGTAGGTATCTTTTGGATCTACAGTTTTATATAAATAAAAGAAAATAATGAGTGGCACAAAGTCTAAAAGTGCTTTCATGTTAGAGTATCTAATCTCTGATCAAATAAATGACATAGTATAAGTGATGCTAGGCGTAGATTTACATACACACAGTAATATTTCTGATGGAACTTTGTCTCCGGAACAGCTCGTGCGCGCAGCCCATAAAATAGGCATTCAGACTTTGGCGTTGACAGATCACGATACGATGGATGGCTTAAATCTCGCTGCAAGTATTGCGCAGGAACTAGGTTTACGCCTAATTTCAGGTGTGGAAATATCCAGTCAATGGTCACGCCCAGCCACAAAAAAAACTTATGGTGTGCATATTGTGGCGCTGAATATGCAGCATCCAGCGCCGCTGCTGGCGGTGCTTGAGCAGCAGAAACAGATCCGTGCGGTACGCGCCAAACAAATTTGCGATTTGCTGATTCCTCTCATTGGTGAAGACATTTATCACGATGTCGTCGCTAAAGTCGATCATGTGCCAGACCGTGTGACCCGGACGCATATTGCCAAAACTTTAGTGGAAAAAGCTTATGTCAGCCGCGCACAGCAGGCTTTTGATAAATATATCAAAGAAGGCAAAAAAGCTTATGTGAAGTTTGAAGGCTTGGGTTTAGAAGATTGTATCCGCGTCATTCATGAAAGCGGCGGCTTCGCGGTGCTGGCGCATCCAACCCGCTATGATCTGTCTGCGACTAATATCCGTTATTTGATTGAAATATTTGCAAAATATGGCGGTGATGCAGTGGAGCTTCCGCCAGCCATTGAGCCTTTGGGCACACGCCAGATGGTTGACCGTATGATTGCGGAATTTGGCTTAAAGGTATCCGTGGGCAGTGATTATCATGGTGACAACATGCCATGGATTAAACTGGGCAATATTCCGCGAGTGAATGAAGGGCAACAAGGCGTGTGGGAAAGTTTTGTTTGACCTCTCCCTTTTGCGCAGCAGTGCTGCTCATCTCCTAGAAGGAGAGGGTTAGGGAGAGCTAATCCATCAAAGTAAATTATTATCCTGCGCTTGAATGGGCGGCGGGGTGGGTTTGCCCAAAGTGCCCAGCAGTTCAATTTCAATGGTGCGCACCATAGAATCCAGCGGCAAGTCATTGCTTTGTGTGCCAAAAGGTTCTTCAATTTCGGAACTTAATGCATCTAATCCTAAGAATGTATAAGCTAAAATACCGACCAATAGGGGCGTGGCTAAACCTAAAGTTGAGCCCAAACTCAGCGGCAGCATAAAACAGAAGAAATACACGGTGCGGTTCAGCAATACAGAATATGCAAAAGGCAGCGGCGTGGTGGCAATACGGTCACAGCCTGTCTGTACGATACTCAGCTCCATAACGTGCTGATTCATTTGTGCATAAATAATGTCAGAAATTTCCCCATCCTTCATGGCTTGCATCAGCTCCCATTGAATGAGACTCAGCGTATACTGCGGGGCATTGGCCTGCTGATAAAGCTGGGTCAGCGCTTGCTGACTCATGCCGCTGGTTTGTACTAATTCTGTCGGGTTGGCCGTCTGATGGCGCAGGCGGTCACGCAGTACATTGGCAAATACAATAACATGCTGAATGACGCGTTCACGGCGGCCTTGGCTCAGTAAACGGCAGTCACGGTCAAAGTGGCGCGAGTTCGCAATGAGCACACCCCAAAGGCGCCGCGCTTCCCACCAGCGGTCATAGCAGGCAGAGTTTTTAAAGCCTAAGAAAATAGACAGCACCACCCCAATTAAGGTGAAGCCGACCAAAGGCAGCTCAGGAAAATGAAAAACATTAATATAAGATAGACCGCCGATGACAGTAGAGAGCAGCATGACCACGCCAAGCGGCGGTAAAACTTTGGGCAAAATAGTGCCGCGCCATGAAAAAAGCAGCTTAAAAACACTAGGCTGATCTCGTACTATCATTTTATAAGTATCAGTATAAATTTGAGCTGATCTTCTTATGCACAGCAACCTTTGTCAACTATTTTGAAGCGCCGTACGGGCTGAACAAATGAGCTTATGTTCAGCAAAGGAAAAATTGCCTTCGGCCGCAATAATGCAGTGGTCAATCAGCTGGATTTCAACCAATGCGCAGGCATGCCGAATTTGTTCGGTCAGCCTTAAATCGGTCTCGGAAGGCTGTGCTTTGCCCCAAGGATGATTATGCGCAATGACAATGGCGCTGGCATGCTGTGAAATCGCATAGCGCAGCAGCTGATTGATCGAAATTTCACAGCTGTTTAATGCGCCAAAAAATAATTTTTTAAAGTTTATTTTTCTTAAATGCGCATCTAAACAAAGTACGGCAAACACCTCTTGCACCTCACTTAAAAACTCAAAGCGTAAAAAGTTGATGAGTGCTTCGGAGTGATCCAGCTGCAGCGGCTTTTGCTGAAACTGCTGCGCAATATAGCGTTTACCTAATTCTTTGACGGCCATCAGCTGTGCATATTTGCTGGCGCCAATGCCATGGAATTGGCTTAAATCATGGAGCTGAGCATCCAGTATGGGGCTTAAACTGCCGAAATGCTGAATCAGCAGGCGGGCGAGCTCCACCGCAGAGTGCTGCTGTGAACCAGAGCGAAGAAAAATAGCCAGTAATTCGGCATCAGACAAGCTTTGAGCGCCTTGATGCAGCAAACGTTCCCGCGGCCGTTCTTGTTCAGGCCAATTTTTAATCGAAAAATTCATTTTTGTTAGACTTTTTTATTATCAGTGTATTGGGTTTTTCCAAGGCGAATCTTGGGTTAGGGCATATTTAATGCTATTGTGAGCGCCACTGCAACAGATAGGTAGCCTGTTCGTGAGTTTCGATCTAAGCGTAATTCCAAACAAAAACATTCTTTTAGCTGTTACTGGCGGTATTGCTGCCTATAAAAGTGCAATTTTAGTCCGCCGTCTGAAAGATGCTGGCTTTGACGTGCGTGTGGTGATGACTGAAGGCGCGCAAGCTTTTATTACGCCGCTGACATTTCAGGCCCTTTCGGGAAATCCTGTACATACGGCTCTATTAGATCCTGAAGCTGAAGCAGGCATGGGGCATATTGAGCTGGCGCGCTGGGCAGATCTGCTGCTGGTCGCACCGGCATCATGTGACACGCTGGCAAAATTTGCTGCTGGCTTAGCAGATGATTTGCTTTCAACTTTATATTTAGCGACAAAAGCGCCTGTGTGGGTTGCGCCTGCAATGAATCAGCAAATGTGGGCAGCCAAAGCGACACAGCGCAATTTAAATACGCTGATTGAAGATGGCGTACATGTAATTATGCCAGATGCAGGTTCACAGGCTTGCGGTGATGTTGGTTTAGGCCGTATGCCTGAGCCAGAAGACCTTGCGCGTCAGGTAACTGAGTATTTCCACCGCGCACAGCGTGTAATTGCAGAAAAGTTTGGATTGCTGGCTGGCAGGCATGTGGTGATTACAGCAGGCCCTACGCGCGAAGCGATTGATCCTGTACGTTATATTTCAAACCATAGTACAGGTAAAATGGGTTTTGCCTTGGCCGCAGCCTGTTATGCCGCTGGCGCAAAAGTGACCTTGCTGGCTGGACCAGTCAGTCTGGATACGCCAAATGGTGTACGGCGCGTAAATGTGCAGTCAGCTATGCAGATGCTGGAGCGCAGTATGGAACAGCTGGAGCAGGGCTGTGACATCTTTATTGCAACGGCAGCTGTGGCGGATTACCGTGTGGCTGAAGTTGCAGAACATAAGATTAAAAAAGCGGGCGATGAGCTGAACGTTTCTTTAGTTAAAAATCCAGATATCGTGGCCACCATTGCGCAGCAGCCGAAGCGTCCATTTATGGTGGGCTTTGCCGCTGAAACCCGCAATGTTGAAGAATATGCAGCGGGCAAACTGGTTGCGAAGAAACTCGATATGATTGCCTGCAATGATGTATCACGTCCAGATATTGGCTTTGCTTCGGATGAAAATGCCATGATCGTATTTTTTGCAGAGCAATATGCCATGCAAAAACGTGACTTGGAAAAAGCATCAAAGCAGGACATTGCGCAGCAATTGGTTGAGGCAATTCATGATGCGCTTCATCATGAACCGCAGCAGGATGAATTTGCTTAAGTCTCAGGTTTAGCGCTAAAAAAGCCCTCAAAATTGAGGGCTTTTTTACATTTATGATTTATTCAGCTTTAGCGGCTTGATTGTCTCGGATATAGTCTTCCGTGCGCTGAATGGCATCTTTCATATTTTGAATGGCATTTTCAATGTCAGCAAAAGTTTTGGCATTGCCGCCGCTTAAAGCCTGACGCCATTTACGTGCACCCGGCAAGTTTTGGAACAGGCCTAAAATATGGCGGGTAATAATCGAAAGCGGTGCGCCTTCTGCCATACGCTGAGAAATATAGGGCAGCATTTGTTCGATAATATCGAAGCGGTCTGGCGCTTCTAAGTTCCACAATTGACCTAATTCAGCCAATAAATATGGATTGTGATAAGCCTCACGGCCAATCATGACACCATCGACATGTTGTAAATGAGCTTGAGTTTCAACAAAAGTCTTAATTCCGCCATTAATTTCAATCAGCAGATTCGGACGTTCCTGTTTTAAACGATAGACATCTTCATAACGAAGCGGCGGCACTTCACGGTTTTCTTTAGGTGAAAGGCCCTGCAGTAAAGCAATACGCGCATGCACAATAAAATTGTCACAGCCTGTTTTGGCTACGGTATCGACAAAGTGCAGCATTTCTTCATAAGAATGCATGTCATCAATTCCGATACGGTGTTTGACTGTGACTGGAATATCCACAGCATTGCGCATTTCTGCTATGCATTCTGCAACCAAGTCTGGCTCTGCCATCAGGCATGCGCCAATTTTATTGTTTTGTACGCGGTCACTTGGACAGCCGACGTTTAAATTGACCTCGTTATAACCCCAGTCCTGCGCCATTTTTGTACAAGCGGCTAAGTCTTTAGGATTTGAGCCGCCCAGCTGTAAAACAATCGGGTGTTCTTCTTTGCTGTAATCCAAATGGCGTTTTGCATCACCATGGATAATTGCACCTGTGGTCACCATCTCAGTATAGAGAATGACATTGGGATTAAACAGACGGGCAAAGAATCGATAATCCTTAGTGGTCCAATCCATCATCGGTGCAACACTGATTCGTGGAAGCTTTGTGTTAGTTGGGTTATCTGAAATATTCATTTAAATTCAACCTATTAAATCAGAATTGCATGCAAGTTATTTAACTCTATTTCGCGCCATTTTACACTTTTTGTAATTTGATTTACGCCTTAAATGCGCCATAATAGCTATAAGGAATTTAGGGCGTAAATATGGGAACAATTACACAACGCAAATTGGTTAATGGAGTAATACGCTTTCGTGCCGAAATCCGGATTAATCGCAAAGACTTACCTGCTTATAAAGAAAGTAAAACTTTTGGATCAAAAAAAGTAGCAGCAGCTTGGTTGGTACAACGTGAAGCTGAAATAGAGCAAAACCCTGAAATTCTTTTTGGTCAGGAAGATGTAATTGACTTAACTCTTTCAAATGCCATTCTGAAATATTTAGCAGAGGTTGGTGGTGAGTATGGAAGAACAAAAACATATTCGCTGAAACTTATTCAGAAGTTTCCAATCGCGCGGCATATTATCACAAAAATTAAACCCACTCATATTGCTGAGCATGTGGCCTTACGTAAAGCTGGTATTGCTAGTTTAGGTTTAACACCTATTGCTTCAAGTACACTTCAACATGAGCTATTACACATTAGAGGCGTTTTATCTCATGCAACTGTTATGTGGGATATTGATATCGATTTGAATTCGTTTGATAAAGCAACTTCACAATTAAGAAAGACACGTCAAATATCATCAAGTAAAAAAAGGGATCGACTTCCAACAAATGAAGAATTAATAACACTGACAAAGTATTTTGCTCAGAAGTGGAAAAATCCTAGCTATAGCTACCCAATGCATTTAATCATTTGGTTTGCTATTTATTCGTGTAGACGTGAAGCGGAGATCACTAGAATGGAGCTTACTGATTATGATCAGCATAATCAGTTATGGAAAATTAGGGATTTAAAGAACCCAGCTGGTTCAAGAGGTAATCATAAAGAGTTTCATGTTTTATCACCTTGCAAACAAATAATTGATCTACTAATGAATTCTGATATAAGAAATAGGATGCTAAAGAGGGGCTATTCTGCCGAATATTTGATTCCTTTAAGTCCTAAAACAATAGGCGGGGAGTTTAGGAAAGCCTGTAAAATTCTTGGTATTGAGGATTTAAAATTTCATGATTTAAGGCACGAGGGGTGTACGCGGTTGGCTGAACAGGGGTTTACTATCCCCCAGATACAGCAAGTGAGTCTGCATGATTCATGGGGGAGTTTAGAGCGTTATGTCTCAGTTAAGAAAAGAAAAAAGACAATTAATTTTCAGCAAGTGATAGAGAGTGCTTTGTGATAAGTTCGTAATCTTTAGCATAGTCTTCATAATTTTTATTTAGAACAAATGCCAAATCAATGATATCGACAAAATATGGTGCTTTTTGGGTTCTATCTAGCTTGTAACAAACGAATGGGAAGTCGTTTTTGCGGGCTTTTTCAAGTAATTTCGCTTTGCTTAAATGTGGATAGTAAATGGTTCCAACTTGATCTAAAGTTGGAGTCATTGTTCTAAATTGCATGAATAAGTAATCTGATAAATTCATTTTTCCAGTTTTCATATCTGTATTTCCTAAAGTTATTTACTAAATTTCCAGAATCATTGGTATCCGTACGGGAGGCGTATAACACTAATAAATTCATTGAAATAATTGTAAAAGAGAAGAAATAAGGAATAATGAGGAAATAAAGGTAACTTTTTTACTCATAGAGTGATCATGTCAAAAACTGAAGAAATTCAAAGTAGCGCCATTAAAATTTTAGATTATTTGTATTTTTATGACATTGTTGCCATGGAAACATTTTCGAATAAAAAATTAGAATTTTATGAGCAGCTTTCTCAATCATTAAAATTAATCGTTCAAAAGAGACAATATGAAGGATTGAGGGCAGAGCACTACAAACATTTGTTGCTGTTCGGTATTGATCTAGACGCTTCGTATTTGGATGATCCGTTAGAATCATTAGTGGACGACAATGAGCGTTTTATTCGTACTTTGAATGAGAGGTTATGTTCACAAGTTGTGATGGCAAGTTTTAGCTTGGATGAGTTTGAGGAAGACTTAAATAGTCTACTGGACGAATACTCAATAGCTCTGATGGATAGTGCTTTATATTATAAAATTATTAGTCAGTTTCTTTGCTATGAATTTGACAATATAACTATTGGGGTCCTTATCAAATTTCTGGACTTCAATTTTTTAGAACTGACCAAGTACAAAAAAGCATACCAAAATAATAAGAGTGAAATTACTCAACATTTTCTAGATAAACTCTTTTTTAGAGCAATGTTGTATTTAGAATTTGAAGCATTTAAAAATGAGCTCCTTCGGGAAAGCCAAAAATATGAAAAACAAATAGATTTTAATAACTTAGATGATGCTGAAAGAATAGCATCGTCAATGTTAAGTAGATCAAAAGCAAAAGCTCTTAAAGATATTGATTTTGCAAAAATTTCAAAAATAGATCTGTGCAAGACGAATGCCTTAAAAGATTATGTAATCAACATTGAATCACGATTAGGGCATAATGCCATTTTTTCAAATGGCATAGCTAAGTGGATCAGTCTGCTAGGTGCTTGGCACTTAATGCGCGTTAAAAAAACAAATTTGGATAAATCATTGTATAGGGAAACACCTGTAAGTATTCACGAGGCTGAAATAGCTTGTTCAGAAATAGCCAATAAGGAAATGCTCACCTACGGTTTTTCAACTTCTGAAAGGAATTTACGTGATTGGCATAATGTTGTTTTTAGGCCTTATGAGTCAATTCGACTCTTAGTAGATGAAGTTAATAAAAAAGAATATTATGGAATTTTAGAGCCCATACTTACAGATTACTTTTTTTATGATCCAATGATTGGCGATGCCGCGAAGAATGCTTTTGATAAATTTCATGCTAGTTTTAAAAAGTAGTTCTTATTTGTATGATTCAAATTCGTAGAACTCAATCCTTTTAACTTGGTTGAGTTCTAGGGATTAGAAATATGTTATCAATCGTATAGAGGCCTTCCTATTGGTGACATACACTCTTTCGCAAAGCACTCATTAATAAGTTTTTCAAGAACACGTTCCTCACTTAAATTGTATTTAAACGAGAGCGTTTGAAGAGACTCTTTTGCTTTTTTCGTAAGAGCATAATAATTAGGTTTCTTAACCTTTTTCTCTTCTCTATGCTTTTTTTGATACCAAGCGTTGTTGAGTTTTTTACGAAGTGCATAATGAATATTCTCATCTTCTATATAAATAAGATCAAACATTGTGTTAATGAGTACTTCATATTCAGAAATATCTAGAGCATTCTTTCTGTACTTACGAAACTCTGGATTATCATTTATATATTGTTTTGCCCATATGAAAAATTCATTATTAGCAAATTTAAAATGGTGATTGAATTTTGAATAAACTTTATCAAAGTCCCTTTGTAATATTTCAATTTTTCTAGGATTTTCAAAAAAATAAGAAAATGTATAAGCCATATAAAGGAACTTAAAATAAGGGTTTTTGAGTTGACTAATTTTCCGTTCAGCTATTTGAGAGCACATACTTTCGCAAGCAAAGTTTAGAAATCTCTGGTTACTTGCCATTTGTGAGTATTCAATTATGGAGCTTTTAATTGATGATCTATGCTTTTTTAAGTCATATAGAAAGTCGTCGATAGTTCTATCATCTTCCTTTTCAAAAAAATCGATCACAATTTTTTTTATGCTTTTAAGTTTTTCTATGCAATTCAGGATTTCAATCTCTGTCTCAATGATATGACTTTCATCATCGGAAGTACGATATGAATCTGGTCGTTTAAACACATATAGAACCCATATGAAATCTTCATCACGGAGTTGGGCCAAGTAGGACTTTAAATCATTTAATGCAGTGCTGTTGTTCATGAAGTAACCTTGTTATGAAAAGCTTACGTCATACTTTAGATAAATAAATCAATAGCTTCTAGTAATTTTTTCGTGTTGTTTCACATTGTTTTGCATTATTTTTTTAAATGCTTTTCATACATTCTAATGAATGCTAAAACGGCTCCAAGCCCCTATTGAAGGAGAAGTGATTGATTGAGTTTTTGGGAAATTTGTATATGGGAAGTTATGTGTTGAAAAAATAGGAAAGGTAATGAGTTGAAAAGTGACACATAACTTTTTTCACATCTGATATTTTTTGTATAGGAGAATGAGTCAGGCTTTTTGGGCCCATGCATAGTCAGAAACAATGAAGCAGCATTTTATTTCACGTATCTTTTATGTGGGTTTTAAATTTTAGTGTGCAGGTTATTAATATTATTAATTAATAACCTATTAATTAATAATCTCTGGAGAATATTTATATAAATCAATTTTA
>NZ_RAXV01000043.1 GCF_003611465.1 Acinetobacter tianfuensis | reverse complement strand
ATATCTAACTAAAAGGTGTCTACAAAATCGGGGGCTATTCACTATTGAGTTTTATGAAGGTTTGATAGTTGTCTTAAATTGAATAGGCGCTACATTTGTAATAAACAATTTAAAATCATACGACATAATTCGTCGCTCTTTATCCAAACTAAGCTGTGCAATTTACAACCAATGTATTATTGTATAACAATAAAATTTAACATGTTACGCAACAATGAGTTAAAGGTAATACCCAACCAAAATGAACATTAATTACTCAGACTGTATTCGGTAACCACATTGAGGTGATTACTTTTATATATGGCATCAAGATCTCTCTACACTTGATAAACCCAGATCAGCAAATATATCACGTGACTCTAGTCACTTTTGTAAGTGATTAATTTAGATATTAACAGTCATAAAATCGTTTAAAAACCGATCACGGAGTAAGAAAATGCCAAATGTTCAAGAAATATCGATCTCTATTAGAACATCTCCCAGTATTGCTCTCTTGTGTCTAAAAAACAGAGAATGGGTTATTCAGTTTCTGCTTGAGGCTTTTTCTAACCAACAAACCTCTAACTCATCAGAAAAGCTGCAATTGACTTTAATCAAATATATTGAAATGAATATTGATTCAATTAATGACAATGACGAGTTTGATTTAGCCGATGACTTCAATGCCTATCAGGATTTATCACTTACAACCTATGAGGCAAAAGCAAAACGCTATATTCAATATTGGACCAACAAAGGTTTTCTCAGTAACTATCAAAATGATCAGGGTGTCATATTTTATGAGTTATCTTCTCACACAAATAAGACATTGGACTGGCTACAAAGCCTCAGAAAAGAGGAGTTTATCGGTACTGAATCCAAATTCAAACACATCTTTAATCAACTTAAAGAGCTAGTAGAAAATACCAATGATAATGTAGAAAACCGTATCCAAGTATTAGAGCAAAAGAAGCTAGAAATTGAACAGCAAATCCAACGCCTCAAGATTGGCGAGGATATTAATGTCTATGAAGAATATCAGATTACACCTCGTTTTAAAGAAATTACCCAATCCGCAAAAGAGCTTCTATCTGACTTCAAAGAAGTAGAAGAAAATTTTAAATCAATTACCAAAGATATCTATCAACGTCATGCTGAAGGAAATCTATACAAAAGTGACATCTTACAATTTGCCTTTGACTCGCTTGATACTCTCAAAGAAAGCTCTCAAGGTAAAAGTTTCTATGCTTTTTGGTCTTTCCTACTCAATCCAAGTCTGCAACAAGAATGGGACAGTCTAGTTACCTCTCTATATACAATGCTTCAAGAAAAGAATATTCAGATCGATGACTTTTTTCTACGTGGAATGAAAAAGTACCTGCATCAATCAGGTCAAAAAGTTTATAAGGCCAACGATCGTATGGCTGAAAAGTTAAGCTGTATCATTAAAGAAAGTGAAGCTTCTCAATCTGCAATCACAAAAAGTATTATTCAGGACATCAAGAAATTTCTGCTAATCTTAAATAAGCAAAACCAAAAACCAGATATTAGTTTTGAGATTGAAACCTCAGCAGAAATAAAAATCCCTTTTGAGAGAAAGTTAACCTATGAAAAATCAGAACCAGTTAACTATAAGATAAACCCTACTCTGGCCAGCGCGGACTTAGTTCACTCGGAACAATTGGCAAAACTGTTTGCACACATCCATGTTGATAAAAAGAAAATCAGACAGCACATTCAAACTATTTTACTTCAACAATCACAAGCAAGTATTCAGGAACTCATTGATAAACAAGGTGGGCTTTCTCAAGGATTACCAGAGCTATTTGGATACATGGATGTCATCAAAGATTTTAAACATACAGTGAATGACAAGCATCAACAGCGTATCTGCTTCAATCGAGCTCAACAAAAGTCCATTCAAATCCCTGAAATTATTGTCATATGCTCTTAAGGATTATTAGAATGACAAATTTAGAAAAGTACGAAAAACCTTACTCCAGAGCCATTATACGACTACTGAAATCACCAATCGAACGTGCCTCCCCACTATGGGAAAACATTATTCATTATCAGGCTGAAATTCAAGATTATATTGGAACAATTGGGCTTGAATTAATCATTAAAAAGGATGAAGGCTTTGCCTTTGTCAAGCAAATGGAAGATAGCGAGGGTGATACATTAGGGCTTACACAAAGACGCACTATAGGTTTCGAAGCATCAATTGTATTGGTTGTATTGCGCAATAGTCTGGAAGAATTTGATAGCAATCCAACTCAGTACCAAGCCAGTGAAAAATTCATCTCCAACATTCAAATTCGTGAAGAGTTAGAGCTATTTCTTCAAGAGGGCTATAACCATCTAAAATTCCAGAAAGATCTAGAAAAGCATATTAATACTATAGAGGAGCTAGGTTATCTTAAGTTGGTTTCGGAAAAGGAGCTGGAAAGAACCTACCAAATTCACCGTATTATCAAAGAAAAGATCAGTTTGAATGAATTACAAGAATTCAAAGGAAAAATAAATGAGTACGTACAGTCTATTTAATACAAGTTCTGACCGTGCTGGCTTTCGCCTAAACTATATGGAAGTGTATAACTGGGGAACTTTTGATGATCGTATCTTCAGAATTATGCCTCAAGGCAATAACTCTCTGCTGACGGGTGCAAATGCATCAGGTAAAAGCACATTTATTGATGCTCTTCTGACATTGCTTGTTCCAGTAAAAAAAGATCGCTTCTATAACCAATCCTCTGGGATTGATAAAAAAGGAGATCGAACAGAAGAAACGTATGTCCTCGGTCATTATGGCAATATTCAAAACGATGGCGAAGCTGGTACCTCTACTCAAAAACTACGAGATAAAAACTGCTACTCCGTAATATTAGCCAACTTTAGTAATACTGACCTTCGTACCATCACGCTTTTTCAGGTTCGCTGGTTCAACAATGGCGAACTCAAACGCACATTTGGTTTAGCCCATACTGACTTAACCATTAGTGAGGATTTTAATAACTTTGACGCAAAAGGAAGCTGGAAAAAAAGATTAGAAAAGCAATACAGTGATCAAAGTAAGCGTGTCATTGAATTTTTTGACGGACCAACAAATTACGCTGAACGCTTTGCTTATCTATTTGGCATGCGTTCAACGACAGCGCTTAGTCTATTTAATCAGGTTGTAGGCGTTAAAGTACTCGATGATTTGGACGAGTTTATTCGCAATAACATGCTAGAAAATCGTGATGCTGAAGCCGAGTACCTACAATTAAAAGAAAGCTTTGTGACGCTCATGGAGGCCAAAACCAATATTGAGAAAGCTAAAGAGCAAATTAGCCAACTACGTCCAATCGATGAGCTTGCACAGAATATTCAACAAGTCACTCAACAACAAAAACGGCTAGAACAATTTAAAGAGCAAGGTAATTACTGGTTTACACAAAAATATGTCGAGCTTGCAGAGCAAGAACTCGAAAAACAAAATGCTCAACTGACCATCAAAAACATTGATTTATCCAGATTGCGAGAGCAAGAAACACAACTTACTGAGCAGCAAACAGATTTAAAGGTACAAATCAAATCTGACCATGTTGGCAGTCAAATTGAGAGCTTAAAGCAGCGAATTAACCCTATAGAAAAAAGTTGTGAACAACGCTCAAAAAAATTGGTGGAATATAACCAGCTCGCACGTTCACTCGGGCTGATTTTAAATCCTGATATCAATCAATTTCTACACAACAAAACTCAAGTACAAAAATCTGCTAAGGATCTAGAGCAACAGCAACAAGATCAGCAACAATAACTACGCGCGCTTGAGAATGAAAAAACAGACATACAGCGCGACATTCGTGAGCTCATGGAGAATATTCAAACCCTGCAAAAGAACCAGAATAATATTACTGGTCGTGTAGTCAGTATTCGTGATGACATTTTGCATCATACTGGCGCCAGTAAATATGAAATCCCTTTCATTGCCGAGCTCATCAAAGTACAGAGTGAGGAAATGGCTTGGGAACCCGCCATTGAGAAAATTCTGCACAACTTCGCATTACGCCTAGTTGTACCAGAAAAATACTACAAACAAGTCAATGAATACGTGAACCGAACTAACTTAAAGGGGCGCATTGTATACCAGCGCTATCAGGATATTTCTCAACTGAGTTCGTTCAACTCCCTTAAGCTTTCTCCAACTAATGCACTATTTAACAAATTGGAATTTAACTCAAAAAGCACATACATAACTGGCATTGAGGATGTTATCAGGCACCAGTTCGACTACTCTTGTGTAAATAGTCTAGAAGAATTTAACCGCTATAATGAAAAGGCAGTAACCCAACAAGGACTTATCAAATCCACCAAAGGGAAACATGAAAAAGATGATCGCCAAAACATCACAAACCGCGATAACTTTATTCTAGGATGGGATAACCAAGAAAAGATTTCTTTGTTGAAGAAGAGGCTTAATACACTTCAAAAAGACCAAACCGACAATAAGACAAAAATAGATCGAGTTAATGAGAAAATCGAAAAGCTCAAACAACATCAAATCAACTGTAACAAGTTTATTGATAAGTATGAGCAATTTGATGACATTGATTGGCAGAGCGATGCCAAGCAAATTGAAGGTCTCAAACGACAACTTGAGGTGTTAAAACAAGAAAATGATCGTATAGCAGCACTAGAGCAGCAATTAGCAGATGTTGAAACAAAACTATCTAAACTGAGAGACACCTCTATCATCGACGTTCAACGAGAGATATTTACTATTGATAATAAAATGAAAGAGATTTCCGCTCAGATTGAAAAGGAACAGCAATCTCTCTCCTCTTCGATCGCTGTGGACACCTCTCCTTTCGTCGAAGCATATCCAACTTATAGCCAGATCGATTTTGAGAACATTGATTCAAAGAAAGTCGAGATGCTGACTAGTTTTCATAGTGAAAAAGAAACCTTTGATCAACAACTCAGAAATCATACACTTCAAATTACCAAGAGAATTTCTCAATTTAAAAATCCTGACGAGGCGATCACTACAAAATTTATCGATTGGAGATCTGATGTACATCACCTACCTGACTCAGAGCATTTGGACTTAATTAGTGAATATCAAACTTTTCTAGAAAAGCTGCAGAACGATAACCTCCCTAGATTTGAAAAAAAATTTAACGACTATTTACATGAGACCATAACCAACAAGGTTAGTGATTTCCGCATGTTCTTTATGAATTGGTCTGACTCAATTAAAGAAAACATTCAAACACTTAATGATGCATTACAGGAAATAGATTTCAGAGATAAAGACTTCAAAACATATATCCAAATCGTTTGTCCTACACGCATTAGCGATGAAATTAAAGATTTCAAAAGACTCTTGGAACAGGCTATTCCTAATGCTCGAGAAATTGAAAAAAATCCAGAAGCTCAACGGTTACACTTTGTGAATCACATTGAGCCATTTATCAAAAAACTTGATCTTGAGGATTGGCGCAAAAAAGTCATGCAGGTTCGCTTTTGGTTTAGTTATAAAGCTGAAGAGTTTTATCGAGAAGATCATCGTAAGTTCAAAACCTATGAAAATATGGGGCAACTTTCTGGCGGAGAAAAAGCACAGTTAACATATACCATCCTAGGATCTGCAATTGCCTATCAATTTGGCCTGACCAAAGAAGGCTTACAAAGTGACTCATTCCGTTTCATCGCAATTGATGAGGCATTTAAGGCTCAAGATGAGGACAAAGCGCGTTATCTCATTAACCTATGTAAACAACTGCATTTACAACTTTTGGTTGTCACCCCGAGCGACAATATTCATATCGTAGAAAATGACATTTCATTCGTACATTACGTTGAACGGAAGAATGAGCGTCACTCTTGGCTATACGACATGCCAATCGAACAGTTCAAAGAAGAAAAAGAACAATGGATTAATAGCGAAACTCGACAGACAAACGGTATCCATAATTCACCTGCCACTGAGCTGTCTTAACGAGAGTAGTATGAAATGATTATTGCACAAGAAATCAAATTAAAAGCTCAGCGCAGATACGCAGATTACCTAAAGTCTCTCATCATCGGCGAGACTATCTTCCCATTAGATATTCCTGGTAATAAGGCTTATAACAAATCATCAATGGATGAGTTTAGATGTGAAATCCGCGATATATCGAAAGACA
Source organism: Acinetobacter tianfuensis (assembly GCF_003611465.1). Classification (GTDB taxonomy): domain Bacteria; phylum Pseudomonadota; class Gammaproteobacteria; order Pseudomonadales; family Moraxellaceae; genus Acinetobacter; species Acinetobacter tianfuensis. Next base: position 14,882 of record NZ_RAXV01000043.1, on the reverse strand, counting down.
GCAAAGAAAAGAAAGGTTTCGGCTATTCCATTGAGTATCAGACGGTTAAAACGAAATCTTTGGGTTCTCAAGACTTACCGGTAAGAGTCTTTTTCGAATGCGAAGAAGACTTTGTTCGATATATTGCAAAGTTAGATGAGGTTAAAGTCTTCAAACAAAACTATAAAAAAATAATACAGCTGATACCTAAATTGAAAACATGGGTTGAGCTCAATCCATTAAAGATCATTGAGCATGCAGCTAATTGGGATAGCTTGCTAAAGGTTTGCCAGTATTTTCAAGAAACCCCTCGGCCAAACTTATATATCCGTGAATTACCAATTCTTGTACATACAAAATTCATTGAGCAAAACAAGGGGATTCTCCGCACCTTACTACTTGAGTTGATCCCGGAATATTGCGATATCAAACAGACCAATTTTGAAAATTGCTTTAATTTAAAAGCTCATGAATCACAAGTTCGCTTTCGGATTTTAGATCTGCAACTCAGCAACCAATATCTACTTGGGATCTCTGATCTAGCAATTCCATTAAGCCAATTTCAATCTTTAACACTACCTATAAAACGTGTCATTATCATTGAAAATAAACTTAGTTTTTACATAGCACTTACCTTACCCGATATGTCTAATACAATAGTCATATTCGGCAGTGGCTATAAAATAGCAGAGCTGAAACAAGTTAATTGGCTCAATAATGTCGAGTTATTTTACTGGGGTGATATTGATGCTCAAGGCTTTGAGATTCTGTCCCAATTCAGAAGTTATTTTTCTCATGCTAAAAGTATTCTCATGGACAAAATTACATTTGATCTATTCTTTGAACAAGATTCAGGAACCCTTTCAATAATAAACGGAGAAAACCATCTCAACAATGAAGAGCAATACTTATATCAACTAGTGAAATCCAATAACTGGCGTCTGGAACAAGAAAAAATTACTGTTGAGCATGTTAACAAAGTACTTCATGCAGACGTTAATATCTAGATTTGCAATGATCGTGATCCATAACTTTATGGACTACAGATTATCAACTAAATCTTCCATGATGTGAAAAAACAAGTGATGAATTTATTAAAAAGGAAACAGGACTTTTAATGTCTCAATTACTTATTAGCACTAATGAATTCGAACTAAAAAATATTAAAATTGAACAATGACACCTTATGTGTCACAAAATATGAAAAATGACAACTTATGTGTCGTGATATGATGTCATTATGTGTCGAAAAATTTGCTAAGCTTTTGAATTTATAAAATAGCGAATGACAACTTACGTGTCGCATGACGTTATTAAAAAGCGGAATTAAATATTCCGCTTTTTTTATGACTATAAAAAGTCAAATAATCTAGAGCTTGAAATAAGACTTTATCGGCAGGCACGAGCAACAAAGCCATTTTTATTTAAGATCACATAAGAATAATTGCCATGCATCACTCAATTGAACTTCATCTAAAGCTTTCTTCAGTGCATCTGACATAAAAATTGAACCATCTAATTCAGGGTCTTGCCATAAATCGACATCACAGGCTACGGCATCTTTTGCAATGGCAATGGCATAATCTGTATAAAAAGCTCCATACAAATTGAAAAGTTGATAACCTTCATGTTTTGTATAAGAAGCTTTACGTAGTTTTCTTATAGAAGATTCAGGACGTAAATAACTTCTTAACTCAGCAATATTGAAAAAATAATAGGTTTGATCATTTACCTGCTCATTGAGCTGAATATCAAAAAAAGATAAAGGAAAGAGTGTACTTTCACCTAAGCGAAACTTTTTCAGTACATTGGCGCACTCTTCAGTGAGAATAACAAAGCCATCTTGAGTACGAAAAAAGCTAGGTAATTTAACTGTTTTTCCAAAATCATGCGCATATAAAATAGTAGGTGCATTCGCAGGTGCTGCCTTTTCACTTAAATGGTATTTGTCAACTATTTCTATTTTAGCTTGACGCATTTTATTTCTTTTATTTTTTTCTTCCTCTGAATCTCCTTTAATTTTATAAAGTTCAGCATAGTCAAATATTCCTGGAAAAGATAAATCAAATACCCGATAGTTTTCATCAAACATTATCGTTGTCGTCCATACATTATTAGACATATTTTCCTCTTTTAAGTTTTTTAAAGTTAGTTCTGAAATATTAACACTTGGTCGGCTGTTGAATAGATGAAAGCACCTGTCCTACAACAAAATTTGTCGGACCAAGATTAGGAACTAATATTCTTTTAGTACCTATGATAGATAGATACATACATACAGATATTGTTGTTCACTAACTTATATACATTTTTAAAAATGACACTAGATGTGTCGCCCTCCGATATTTGAGCTAAAAAACCGCCGCGGATGGCGGTTTTTTATTGCCTATAAATCAGCCTTTCAAATAACTTTTAGATAAAAATAAACGCAAGGCATAGACTAGCGCCATAGCAAAAATGGCATAACCCGCAGGCTCTATCACCTGTGGAATACATAGCACAATCACCACCGTCAGCGGATAAAGCCATTTTCTAAACCCGCTTAAATGATGCGCCTCATGCAGCAGATACAGCGACGTGGTATAAAGAATCAAGCAGCCTGCAACAAAATAGCTTTCCCGCATCGAACTGATTAGGGCTTCATGCGACACGACATCGACAGCAGCCGCCAAACTTGCGCCAATGGCCGCAATACTGATAAAGACAAAGAAATGACCATAACCCCAAACAAAAGCCATTTTTCGGCTGTCTAGGCGCTCAGCAACTTCACTGTCAAAATATGCCCACCACATGGTAAACATCATAATCAGGCCGCCAATCATAAGAAAAATCAGTTCAGTGCTAAAACGCTGATTGTTCAAGGCATCACTGATCGCCATAGAACAGCCAACAATAGACTCACCCAAAACAATAATGGTCAGCAGCGCATAACGCTCCGCAATATGATGCGGATGCCACGGTGTGCGGTTTGCAGACTCGGCAAATATAGGCACGCAAAGCTCAGCAATCGCTAAAGCTGCAAATATATAAGGTAAATGTCACTGGTGAGAAGTGAAACAGCAGCCAGCCGCACTGAACCAGCATAATGCCGAAAGCATAGCGCAGCGCAAAAAACACCATCAAGTACAGCTCTAGACCATGCAAGATATGGTTTTCGACCAAGGCATGGTGCAGCTGTTGCCCTGCTGCTGCAATTGCCACCACAAAGATCAAGTCGAACAACAGTTCTAAAGACGTGGCAACACGGTGCTTTTCATGCGGGTCACGCGGGCTAAGCGGTTTTAGCCACGCGGAAAGAAAGGAAGATGAATTTGGCATTTTATTTTCATAAATTATTTTTAAATCATAATGCTAAATTTTTCCAAATTCACCACTAACAAACAAGAGGTATTACAGTTTAATTGCGAATTTCATCACACTTTGCGTTTTCATCTGCCCGTTAAAATACAGGATGATCAGCGGCTTAATTTTGCATTTATTCAATAAAAAAACCCGCATAAAGCGGGATTTTAAGCCTATGCAACACGACACATGCAGCACTGCATTTTTGATTTAAGCAGAAAAAATAGCAGGCAGTTGAGCAAATGCATCTATCGTATATTTCGGCTGCGCATGTTCCAGCTCTTGTGAAGAACCATAGCCATAGGACACACCTATTGCCTCTATGCCATTACGGCGCGCGCCTAAAATGTCATATTCACGGTCGCCGACCATCATGCACTCGGCTGCATTTAACTGCTCCTGCTCTAAGATATAAGCAATCAAATCACCCTTATTGGTACGCTCACCTGTCAGTTCACTGCCATAAATTTTTTGAAAATACGGCGCAAGTTCAAAATGCTCTAAAATCTGCTGTGCATAAACAGTCGGTTTAGCTGTCGCAACATAAAGTTGAAAGCCGCGCTGTTTCAGCTGTGCCAAAGTTTCTGCAACGCCTGCATAAACTTCATTTTCAAATAAGCCTGTCACAGAAAAACGTTCACGATAAGCCAGCAGCGCCTGCTCTGCCAGATCATTGTCCAACGCGACATCTAAAATTTTTGCCAGTGAAGCTTTCAGCGGCGGGCCAATAATCCAGTCAATATTGACATCGGAAGAAATAGGATAGCCAATCTTATGCAAACCATAACGCGCAGACTCGGTAATACCGACTTTGGGGTCTGTTAATGTTCCATCTAAATCTATCAAAATGTTTTTTATCACAATCCCCATCCTGCTTAGCCCTATACAGCAAAATTACTATCGAGAGTTCTGTTAATTTTGCCTATACTAACGCAATTATAGGAATTAAGGACATCGTTTTGCGCCCTACAGTACTGTGCTTTTCAGGTTTAGATCCCTCTGGCGGTGCCGGTCTTCAAGCAGATATTGAAGCCGTTGGCCAAAGCGGTGCTCATGCAGCCATTGCATGCACAGCACTGACTGTGCAGAATTCGCAGCAGGTCTTTGGCTTTGAAGCTACGTCTAAAGAACTGCTGCTGGCTCAAGCCAATGCCGTTGTCATTGACCTGCCGATTAATTGCGTTAAATCAGGCATGCTGGGTACAACAGATAACATTGCAGCGCTTGCAGCGTTCTTGCGTGAACACTCAGACTATCGCTATGTGCTAGATCCCGTACTGGTTGCAAACAGCGGCGGTTCTCTAGGAGATCAGGCAACATTGGTGCAAGCGTTTGCTGAACTGATCCCATTGGCAACCATTATCACGCCAAATACAGTAGAACTGCGCGCTTTAACTGGTGAAGAAGACTTGCAGCAGGCAACAGATAAGCTGTTTGCTATGGGCGCACATGCCGTTTTAGTCAAAGGCGGCCATGAAGATACTCCTGATTTCATCCGCAACTCGCTGTATATAGATGGTGAATTGGTTTCAACCACTGAATGCCCGCGCCTAGAGGGTGAATACCACGGTTCAGGCTGTTCATTGGCAAGCTTCATTGCTGGCCGCCTCGCGCAAGGCGACAGCTTGAAAGCTGCTGTACAGCATGCGGAAACATGGTTATTTGGCGTTTTACAGCGTGCAGACTCACCTGTAGAAAATGGCCAGAAGATACCTAAACGCTTCTAAAAAATAAAAAACAGCACCATACATTGTGCTGTTTTTTTATGCTTATAATGATTTGATTCAATTAGATATCAAAATAGCGGCCATCATTTGGCACTGCATCGCGGCTATTTATTGATAAAAAGGCTCTCCAATACGGCAGAAGAAGAAATGTGCTGATGGTACATTTTCCAAACGGATGCATGTTTGCGTAAACACATCGTCGTACGGCACCACGGCATACTGCTGTGATCAGCAGCATCAATCTGATCCACTTTAGAATAACCATAAACAAAGGCCTGCTGCTCATCGGCATAAATACAGACATCTTTGCGAAATACTTTTAAGTTGCCAATAAAAAACTGCTGATATCTATCCCATAAGCGCTGGTAAGCAGCCAAGCCATGCATTTCTGAACTTAAATCAAATAAACAAACATCTGAAGAACATAATTTCACAATTTCATGTATATCCAAAGTACATATTGCGCTGTCCCAAAGAGATAAAAATTCTTTGATTTCCTGTCCAGCCTGCTCGTGCCCTATCAGTTTCACACGCTACATCCTCTATTTTATCGCAATGATTCTGGCTAAACACATGCAGATCTATTTTATACAGTTTTCTATTATGTTATTAAATATATTACACTTTTTAAAAAAAGTTAAGCTAATTCGCAAACTCTAGCGCAACTATTTTCCAGCTCCAGCCAGACCGCTGCAGCAGCACTGTATGTACCTCACCAGAATCTGCTGGCACATCCACGGCAAAACGGTCCCAGCGTATATAACGTGCACGAGCTTTTGGTTTTACTGTTTTTACATGATCAAGCGCAATGGACTGCTCACCTTCCGCAGCGTTAACCGTATTTTGCTGTAAGCGCTCATTGCCCAAAACCAAACGCTCTAATGCGCTGGCTTGCGCTGTGTATTGATCTGCCAAAACCTCTTTCAGCGCTTTACCCTGCATCAGCAGACTTAAACTTTGTGGACGAGCCAAAGCATCAGCAGCATGGTTACTCAAACCCTCACTCAGCGGAACTGCCCATTTTTTCAGCCCTGCGGGCAAAGCATGCAGCCTCGCTCCGTCCTGCAGCCGCTGCATAATCTGAGGTTTTAAACTGGTTTTTAGAGACTCATAATCAATGTACGCAGAAATTTTCTCTGGCTGGTTTTGCTCAAAAGCCTGATGAATCTGTTTAAGCACCCAATACGGCGATGCCCAAAAGCACAGCACAGCCAAAAATAAAACTGCTGCCGTACTCCATTTCAATATTTTCATGCTGCCGCCTGATTTAGCCTGAGACCCATCTTTCATCTAATGTTATACACGGCTTAACTTAAAATTTTGAGCTGCATTTTATATCAGCTCAAAATTAAACCTGCAGCATGCGGCACACTGCAGGTTTTGATCTGGCATAAAATGGAACAGCTCTCGGCTTCAATCCAGCAGCTCTTTAATCACGGTTGAAATACCGTTAGCCTTTACCGACTCAATGCCTTTATCACGCGACTGCTCACTGCCATAAAACTGGCTTGAACCGATAATCTGATGATTGGCTGCTTTTAAATTAAAATAGGGTTTACCGTTTTTTGCCTCTAAACGCTCATAGCGCTTATCATCTGTACAATTCTTTTGTACAGATTCAATGCCATTCAGCGCGGATGCTTTTGCTTTATACAATTCACTGGTCAAAATAATTTCGCCATTTCCAGCTTTAAGCACAAAGCGGAATTGCTCATCTTTAGACTGTGATATTTCGAACCAACCTGCCATACTTTACCTCTTATTCTTCTGCAGCATGAACTGAAATTTTTATACATCAGCACATTTTTTGTGCTGTGTTATCACCGTTATGACAGAAAAATAAGACAATTGGAAGTGCATATTTTTGATTCATTTACAAAACTGGCGGCGCACTCCTAAAGTGCAGCTTTCCTTTAGATAGAAAGGACCGCTTTGCTATAAACAGCTTGTTCCATTTCTAAAACTTCTACACACAGCTGCACTGTCACTGCCGATGGCTGCGGAACATTTTGCTGCAGCGCCTGAAGCAATGCAGCTGACATCTGCTGCTGTATATTTAGGCTTCTGCCAGTCAAAATAGACAGCTTGACATGCACATAAGCCTGCTGCGGATCAGGACTAAAGCCAATAAGATAATCCTTTTGACATAAAGCGCGGCTTTTAATATCCAAAGCAGAGCTGACATGACCAGAAGCAAACAGCGCAGCATTTAAAGCAGCCAAAACTTGAGGCACGTTCAATTGAACGTTGTCTGAATATTCAACATGAATATGCGGCATGAGCAATTACTCTTTGTTATTATGCATACAGTAAAAAAATAAAGGCATGCACCGCATGCGCTTTATGTAACATACTGCCCAATCAGCAATACAACTGGCTTAGGCTTTTTTCACATACTCAGACTTCAGCTTGATCGCGCCAATGCCATCTACTTTACAGTCAATATCGTGACCGTCAGAAGCTTCTGGCAGCAGGCGGATATTTTTTACTTTTGTACCGACTTTCACGACTGAAGATGAACCTTTAATTTTCAAATCTTTAATTACAGTGACAGTATCGCCATCGGCCAGTACATTGCCGTTAGCATCTTTAATGACCGCCTCCGCTTCTGTTTGTGCTTCTTCATTGGCTTTCCACTCATGTGAACATTCAGGGCAAATCAGCAAGTCACCGTCTTCATAGCTATATTCGGACTGGCATTTTGGACAATTGGGTAAAGACATAATAACCTTCAAAATAAAAAAGAAAAAAATAGAAAAACGAGCCGCTGTTCAGCTCAAAGACTGCACTATAGCATTTTTACTTTTCAGCTGCTTCAATCCCATAGTCTTTTCATGGCTTTATTTAATAGCAGTTTGCGCAGTATATATGCCGCTTCGCTTCATGTCAGCTAAATGGATATTGGTCACTCAAGCTCTAAAATACGTTTCAGCACATCAGCATGACTTTTTCCCGCATTTTTCGCAGCGGTCAGCAACGTCACTTTGTCCTGATGCGCTAAGCTTTTCAGCGCCTGCAAATCTTCGTGCTGATCCGTAAGCTCTGCTGTATAGCGCTGCTGAAATTCATCCCAGCGCTGTTCAATATCCTCATGATACCATTTGCGCAGCGCATTGGACGGCGTCAGGCTCTTGGCCCAGCCATCCAGCTGAGCATGCGCTTTGCTTATGCCGCGGGGCCAGAGCCGGTCAACAAGTATCCGTTTGCCGTCCGCTGGCTCAACAGCATCATAAATGCGTTTAATTTGAATATCCATACAGCGCTTTACTCATCAGGAATACTTGGATTGACCAGCAGCCCCAAAAGTTGCAGCGACTCCTGCCAGCCCAAATAGCAGGCATCGACAGGAATCACCTCCGGCAAGCCATCCTGCACAATGCTGATTTCCGTGCCCACAGACACATCTCTCAGCTCAATGGTGACTTGTATTTCACCTGCCAGCTCTTCTGCATCAAATTCATCTGTATAGCGCAGCAGTTTATTTAGAATGACTTCTTGATAGCGGCCATGAAAGGAATGCTTGAAACCTGTGGAAAAATTGATAAAGCTCATGCGGTAACTGCCGCCGGTACGCACATCAGAGTGATCGACTTGCGCGATAAAGCCATGCGGCGCCATCCACTTCACCATCGCGCGCGGATCTGTCAGCGCACGGAATACGCGTTCAGGCGGCGCTGTAAAAACTCGCTGTAAACGGACTATATTTCCCATTGTCTATTCCTTTTGTTGTTATTTTAATACTGCACAGCTTCAACTGCGCCGATGCTTCAGTATAGGCGCATTTTAACCATAACATAGCCTTTTCTCAGCGCTCTTCACAAATTTAAGCGCACATTTCGATACAGATCCGCTGCTGAATATTGTGCACAATATATTCAGGCGCAATACTGAACAGCAGCATTTCAACTTCATAAGGCTTCTGCCAAGGACTGTCAGGCAAGGCCGCAATTCCTTTTAACAGCTTGCAAAGGCGCAAATAAGCCTGCTGTTTCGGCACATATGTAAAATCTCTTTGAAACAAGTTGAAAATGGTGTGCTGTTCAAACTTCATCAGCTGCGCATTGCGCGAAATGGGCTGAGGGAAAAAAGACATGTCCAGCCCATGTGAAAAAATCAGCCAGTTCAAGCTATACACCACACGGGCATCATAAATGACATAGTCATCTGGAGCTAAAAATGAAGAGACTTTCGATAAAGATGGCAAGGTGTCATACAACCTAGAAGACGGCTGTCCAAGCTGCAGGGCATCTAAAAACTGGCGGATTTTAAGGTTATTCTGCGGCGTTTTTTTAAATGATTTAATACCGCCCCATTCCTGAATCAGCCAATAATGCGAACGCAGGCTGCTGTCTGCCTGCATATGAGCGGCATAGTGTTCTTTCAGGTAAATATTTTGCAGATAACAGTCACCATCAAAATGCGGTACAGGCACTGGAGAACTCTTTGGCACAGGCCAGTCAAAACGCTGCGCTAAATGCTGTTCCTGCATAATATCTTGAAGAATAAATGATAGTTTCTCTACGTCCATATCCAATGCTGCATTGCCCCCTTTATTTTTAGGGGCTTATTCTAACAACACAGTTTGCATATTTTTCAATCATTTATAATTAAAATAGCCCAGCATTTTTCATCATGCCAGGCTTATAAATATCAGTTTTTTGCACCATTAATTGGCTTTTTGCTCTTCTTCTAAGACTAGGTCGTCATCTTCTTCATCATCATAGACATAAGCCATACAGCCCCAGCCGTCATACTCACCTTCAAACTGGCCTGCAATTTTCGTAAACCATTCTTCTAAGTCAACAATGTCTTCATATTCAGGTTCCATATAAACATAAATGGTAACAACCCACTCATTGCTGTCTTCATCTTCAAACAGGGTAATTTTCTGTTCTTCTTTCAGCAAATAAATCGCGCATTGGTCTGCCTTTTCTTCACTGGAAAATGCAATCGAATATTCAATTTCATGCGCTTCGGTCAGATCATCACCGTCTTCGTGCATCTGCCAAAGCACATTGCCATTGTCATCGTCTGGGAATTGTTTGTAATCGCGTGACATCTTTTAATCCTTATTATCCAGCTTTAGTCGCTCACCTAGATTAGCAGAGATTTATGACAATTCGTTTGTTTTACAATCAAGTTTTTTATAAAAAAAAGATCGTTATAACCATGTAATACTGGTACTCGCTCCGATTCTCAATCCAATAATATAAAAAATATGCATAATTGCTGAAAGCATTAAAAATAAAAGCATCAAAACCAACTTGTTCCATTTTAAATAGACTAAAATTAAGATCATTCTTGAGGCCGATAAAGATGTAAAGATCATCGATATAATAAATAAAAGTCCAGTGTAAATTCCGCCTAATAATCCATCGATCTCAAGCAGCCTTTTTCCTGTGATAATAATAAATGTCGCCAAAAACGAAACAAACGCTTGCTCGCCTAAAAAGCCGCTGATATCAGTAAAATACAGCTTCTCTTTTTTAAAATTCAGAAAATCAAGAAATGCTTCATTTGAAATATTTGATATTTTTGAATTAATCCAACGTGTCGAATAAAAAAATACAAAAAGCAAGTCTATAAAAGTAATAACAAACACTGACCTATTTGATAAGTCACTGTAATAAAACATAAAGGCATTAAATAAAGTTGCTACTACAAATAAAAAACCATAGCTCAAATGAACACTAAGCTCTTTTAAATTTTCAACTATATTTTTGATATTTCTCACTTTTTATCTAATATAAATTAAAATGGCACAACACCTTTAATTTCAACCTCTTTTTGACTCAAAGGCTGCCGAAAAGCCAAATAGCTGGCATGCAGCGCCATACGGCCGAGCGGACTGCGCTTTGCATCTGGGTGATAAATTTTATCGCCTGTAATTGGGTAGCCAATATGCATTAAATGCACCCGCAGCTGATGGGAACGGCCTGTAATTGGTGTCAGCAGAACACGGCTGATATCCTGAACCTCGTCATAAGCTAAAGCTTCGTACAGTGTCTGTGCAGGTTTGCCTAATTCATAATGCACCATTTGACGCGGGCGGTTTTCCCAGTCGGTAATTAAGGGTTCATTGATGCTTCCTGCACCTTCAAGTTTGCCCTGCACCAGCGCAATATAATTTTTTTTAACAGTCCGCGCTTGGAACATTTTACTGACAGCAACTTCTGCATCACGGTGCTTGGCAAACATTAAAATACCTGAAGTCGCCATGTCCAAACGATGCGTAATTTTGGCATTCGGAAATTGATCGACTACACGTAAATATGCGCTGTCATGATGCTCTGGCAGCCGCCCCGGCACAGACAGCAATCCTGCAGGTTTATCAATCACGACCAGATCATCGTCTTCATAAACAATGCTCAGCGGATCTTGCGGCGGCATATATACAAAATTGTCATCTAATGGCATGGCGGACAGCTTGGGAGAAATTCGGGCGAAAAATAGCAATTGATTTAGAACGTGTCAATGCACACAGCACAATGAGAAATATTTAAGAAAAATAGTTAAGCCATATTGAATGCAGATGTGAGATGTGAGATGTGAGATGTGAGATGTGAGATGTGAGATGTGAGATGTGAGATGTGAGATGTGAGATGTGAGATGTGAGATAAAATATTTTTTATTCTGAAGTACTGCAAATTTTTTAGGGCGGTGTCAGAGAAAACGGTTGGTTTACTTCAACTATCATCACTTTGTAAGTTATGATCTTATAGCCTATAAACTTTTGATCTATAGCGTCCTAAGCCGAATCGAGACCTTTTGGGTAAGTACTGCTCTCGCGTCGTGCGCCCGCACAGCATGCTGCTCTTTTCGATCTCTATCACACCCTTGAAAGCTATATTAGCCAAAACATTCAGGGATTAATTTCCGAAGTTCACTTAATTTTGACTAAATTCAGAAAGATTTTTCATATTTTATACTTTTATAAAATATTTTCCCAAAAGCAGAATAAAATCGTTTTTTTACACCGTTTTTAGACATCTATTCAGGAAATATTTCCAAAGCACTGCCTCATTTTGCTTTAGAAAAAAGACTGTACCCACTGAGAGCTAAACCACCAGCCGCTTAGTGCAGACATGCCGCATAGCAAATTAGCCAATACTTTATTCAACTTGCTTAATTCTGATGTATAGACCTTTAAATTCATCAGATAGGCAATCACGCCATAGACCAAACCAAGTGCGCCGCCAAATAGAATTAAAATTAAAGGCCATGCCGCATAAGCATGCGCTTTTTTAGACAGTTTAAGGCTTTGATCTAATATTTCTGAGCTTTGCATGCACCGCTTCCTCGCACTTTATGACTTGCTGCATTATTTTAGAGCGCTCATAAAAGCGATGAGCTTTATAGCACCCTATTGCTGTGTGTTATCAATCTTTTTAGCAAAATTTAAGCCACATTTAAAAGATCCAGCCATACGGCAGTGCGTGCATGCAAATAAAAAACTCTGCCCAAAAGCAGAGTTTGTCATTGAACGGATAGATTATGCTTTACAGCACATCGGACAGCCTTCAACTTTTTCTGTCGGCCAATTCATACGCGCCCGTTTATAGGCCAGTTCATAATTTTCAAAATAGCCAATTAAGATTTGATTATCAAATGCAGGTAAAGCCTCACAAGCTGCATTGCCGTTATGGATCAGGTGAATCTTATTACCGTTAGGCTGTTCATCCACAATAAATTTAATCATGCACTTCCCCCAATATTGTTTTTAGAAAGTTCTACTCAAAACAAACCCATACAAAAAGTATGGGTTTATAAAATTAAATCAATATTGAATAAAAATCAATCATCCCGATTGTTTTATTGCTCTTATATTTTTACAGAACCTGCCGAGTCAAATCCATATCAGCAAATGGATATTATTCAAAACTCAGCGTATCAAAATCTTGAATTTTTGACAGATAAATGGGGGCTATTTTTATATTTGACCATGTTTCTTTAAATTTGGGATCGGCATCAACATCTTCATTTTGATTCTTTCGAACGACTTTTTTCGCGGTCAAAAAGTTAATACTGGTTTCACTGCTTATATATGGCCCATGATTGCTTGAGCTGTCATAACCGATTAAGCGCAAATCTTGATTGTGCAGTCTAAAGCTATAATTCCAATAGCCATAACGCCCATGACCATAGTGTACGTTCAGCAAACCTTTTTTAATTTCTATCCATAATTCGGGGGCAAAATACACGCCTCCATCTTCATTTTCTGAAGAAAATGCGCTTAGGTTTTGCATCAGTTTTTTATAGATGCCTTGCTCATTGAGCAACACAATTATGCCTCGGCGGTTGCGGTCGAGCTTTCCTTTATACTCATGATTGACCCATTGCTTTGGGTCGGTTCCTTTGACAATTAAGACCAGATCCTGAACGCCATCTTTGTTTAGATCGCCTGGAATTGCTTCAAACAACACATATTTTTCAGGAATATAAGCTTTGTATTTGATCTGATCCTTTTGCTGCTGCATGTCCTCAGGCGCAGCTTGCTTTGTTTTGGCAAAACTGCTTTGCGAACTAAGCAATGCAACTGAAAGACCAACGATTATGTTAAGCGCTTTAAATTTTATCATTTTTATTAAAATCATCATCTGTGTTGGAGTTTGGAATATAGCTTTAAGTTTAAACATAGCACTTTTGATTAAACGCCCCCTCTAGCGCGAGTTTAAAATATTATATCTCGAAAAACCCAAAATCAGCCTGTCGCTTTAAATCGCTGAACGATGCATATTTTCCTGTTTTTTACGTCGCAGCCAACGGACTGCCCACACCGCCACCAACAAAACAACAATCACCATCAACACAGGAACAATCAGCGACAAAATAGACAGTACAAACGCGCCAATCCACTCTCCCGTAGAAAGCAAAGGATTTGCTATGCCGCCTGTAGTCGCTGTAGATACACCGCGTGCTGCAACCGTCCCCATTTGCACAGCTGTTGCTGTACCGCCGCCGACTATAATGGCTGCTGCCCAGCTGGCAAACTGCGACATTTCCCCTGTACTCACAGCCATTGTCGTCAGCGTGCCTGCAATCATAGCTGCAGGTGTTGCAATGGTGTCGAGCAGGTTATCTACCCATGGAATATAATAAGCGCCAACTTCAAAAACAGTGGCAATAGCTAGCGCAATACACACCGATGGCATAGCTAGCCACTCAAAACCTTTCATGGGTTCAAACCAGCCCATAATGGCAGCTGAGCTCATGACCAGCAGCGGAACAAATACCCGAAAACCGCAGGCTGCGCTTAAGCCAATACCTATACATAGTCCTAATATTGTTTCCATAAGCAATTCCGTTTTGTCAGGTTAATATATTTAAAGTAACAAAAGCCCTATTGGGTAGATAGGGCTTTTCTGCAAAATACTTTTGGCTAAGGCTTAACTTTATTCTTAGATAATTTTTTGAACTTCTATATTCTCTTTACTTGTCCAATCTTTTGGATGCGGAACGATTGCTAAATAAAAATTTTCTTCCTCCATGTTCATAAGCTCTTTGGCCGTCTTAATAACCCAGTCTTTCATTGTATTTTTATTACAATCACTCATGATAAATAACTTATTTTCAGATTTAGCAATCGCAAGTTTATTTAAGTCTAATAATAGAGCTCTTGAGTTATTGGTCTGAAACTCGCTTTCTACAATCCACTTTCCACAGTAAATAGCTTGCAGTTTTTTTGTATTTGACTGACTTGCAGAGTTTATTTCGATCATTTGAGCAATCACGATGTCGAAAAGAAATTCATTAAGATTAAAAATTTCAGCAGTAGCCTTGTTCGGGTTATTTCCATAGAAACTTCTAAAAAACAAAGGCTTATCAGGCAATCCT
>NZ_RAXV01000042.1 GCF_003611465.1 Acinetobacter tianfuensis | reverse complement strand
GTATTACAATCAGATACGACCACATCAATTTAATGATGGACTCAGCCCTTGTGAGGCTGAAAAAAGACTTAAAAATGTGTCCAATATTTGTTGACCACTACACAAAACTCCTTCTCCCTTTGGGAGAAGGCTGGGATGAGGGAGTAAACATCTAAATCGTCATCGAAAAAATACGGTTTTCAGGCATCTTCCTTTTCAACCGCAAATCAAAGGCCATACAAATATTCCGTACAAATGGCTTCCCTGCATCCAGCACCTCTATCCGCTGCGGATGCAGTTTCAATAGGCCATCCGCTTGCATTTCTTCAAGTGACGCCAATATTTCAGACAGCTCAGGCACAGCCATAGACTCTTCCTGCCAAGATGTTTCAAAACTGCACATCAGATTTAAAATATGTTTGCGGATAATCAAGTCTTCATCTGACAATATATGCCCGCGGTATACAGGGATTTCCCCTTGTTCTAAACGCGCATAATAGTCCTCAATTTTCTTTTCATTTTGCGCAAAGCTGTACCAGCTGTCACTGATTGAAGATAACCCAAGCCCAATCATCACTTGAGTTTTAGAAGCGGTATAGCCCATAAAATTACGGTGCAGACTGCCCTGCAGAAAAGCCTCATGCATGGCATCTGAGGGCAGCGCAAAATGATCCATGCCAATTTCTTTATAGCCTTCGGCCAGCAGCAGTTTTTTGCCCTCTTCATAGCACTGGCGTTTCATGCTGTCTTTGGGCACATCCGCATCTTTAAAGCCGCGCTGGCCATTACCCTTAATCCAAGGCACATGCGCATAGCTGTAAAAAGCCAGACGGTCAGGCATCAAGCGTTTAGTTTGCTGAATAGTATGCAGCACATCGTCCAAACGTTGAAACGGCAAGCCAAAAACTAAATCATGGGAAATAGAGGTATAGCCTATTTCCCTCGCCCATTGCGTCACCTGCTCAACATTTTCATAAGGCTGAATGCGGTGGATGGCCTTTTGCACGGTTTCATTATAATCCTGCACCCCATAGCTGACGCGGCGGAAGCCTAAGTCATACAGCGCTTGCAGATGTTCACGGCTGGTATTATTAGGATGGCCTTCAAAACTGAATTCATGCACCGCCGCGATGTCTGCTTTGGCTAAAATGCCTTGCAGCAGCTGTGTTAAATGTTCAGGTGCAAAGAAAGTAGGCGTTCCCCCGCCCAAATGGATCTCTTTAATTATGGGTTTGTCTTCCAGCAGCTGACAGTATAAATCCCACTCTTGCAGCACTGCCTGAATATAAGGCCGCTCGACATCGTGCTTTTTGGTCACTTTTTTATGGCAGCCGCAGAAGGTGCACAAACTTTCGCAAAATGGCAAATGAATATAGAGGCTAATGCCTTCAGTACCATTTGATTCATCAAAAGCGCGCTTCAAGCTGGCTTTCCAGCGGTCTAAGCTGAATTGATCTTCTTCCCAATACGGCACTGTTGGATAACTCGTATAGCGAGGCCCTGGCACATTGTATTTTTGAATTAAGGAATGTTGCTGCATCAAACTGCCCCATATATTGCTGCGGACTGCTTTAACCATTAAATCAGTTCATCCTATTGTGCTGAGCTTAAATATTGAATTCAACCTAGCCTTTTAGTCGGGATAATTTATTGAGAAGTTCTCGCCTGCTCAATTCAACGATGCTGCCAATTGCTAAAAAAACGTTAACCTTCATGATAATTTATGCTTTGATGTACACAGTTTTTCTTTTCCCCAATGAGGGCTTTCATGTCACATCCGACTTCTGCAGACATTCAGCGTGTTCGTGATTTTTTAACCGACTTGCAAGCGCGCATTTGCGCAGCCTTAGAACAACAAGAATGCACTGGCGGCGGCACAGCCCAATTTGAAATTGATGACTGGAAGCGTCCAGAAGGCGGCGGCGGACGTTCACGCGTACTGCAAAACGGCACCGTAATTGAAAAAGGCGGCGTGATGTTCTCACACATCAATATTTCCAAACTTCCTGCGTCAGCAACAGAACGCCATCCGCAAATTGCAGGCGCGAAAGCGCAAGCGATGGGCGTGTCATTGGTCATTCACCCTAAAAACCCGAACGTGCCGACCTCACATGCCAATGTACGCCTATTTGTGGCTGAAAAAGAAGGACAAGATCCAATTTGGTGGTTTGGAGGCGGTTTTGACTTAACGCCATTTTATCCAAATGATGAAGACATTTTATCTTGGCATCAAACAGCTGCAGACCTATGTGCGCCATTTGGTGACAATATTTATGATACGCACAAAAAGTGGTGTGATAATTATTTCTATTTAAAGCACCGTGATGAACAGCGCGGCGTTGGCGGCCTGTTTTTTGATGACCTGAATCAATGGGACTTTGAAACCTGCTTTAAATACATACAAGCTGTAGGCAATGGCTATTTAGAAGCAATTTTGCCTATTTTCCAGCGCAACCAAGATAAACCTTATAGCGAAGCGCAGCGTGATTTCCAGCTTTACCGCCGCGGACGTTATGTCGAATACAACTTGGTTTATGACCGCGGGACGTTATTCGGTCTGCAGACTGGCGGCCGAATTGAGTCTATTTTAGTCAGTATGCCGCCATTGGCTGGCTGGTCTTACCGTCCTGAATGGGACGCGGATTCAGCTGAAAAAAAACTGACAGACTATTACCTGAAACCGCAAAACTGGCTGCAACAGAAAGCTTAAATATTCAGCTTCAGCAGATACGCCTCTCTGACAGCGCCCTGCTTTTAGGGCGCTTTTTATTGCTTGAAATTTATCATTATTTTGTTTCAATATTAAATACATACCCATATTTACATAAATATCAGGCTGATAACATTTTTACGCGGCAATCTCACAAGAGCGCCTTATTATTTTGCAAACTCTTTATACTATTGCGGCAGAACTGCTGTACTATAATTATCAGAAGTAAATTAACTTATCCTTAATAAATCAGCTCAATTGAAAGATGAACTGATTGCGGGCGCCTGCACATGAGTATGTCTAAAATCAGCACCACTATGCTGGCCTTTATTGGCTTTACAGTCGTATTAATCAGTGCCATCAGCACAGCAGCATTTTCGGAAAGCTCATTTCATGATAATTTTGCATTCAGCCTAATGGCTGTGGCATGTTTAGGGCTTATTTTCAGCATTGCTTTTTTAATGCTTGAAGCAGTTCTAGCTGTCTGCAATCCTTAAAAATATAAAAGCTTTCTTTTCCCTTCAATACATTCACCCCGCTTTAATACTTTAGCGCTTGCTCAATTTACCGTATATTGAGGCAGATTTCTCACATGGAAGCTGTGCAATGAGCAAGCAATTTGCCGTAATTGGCAATCCAATTGAACAGTCACGTTCTCCTGAACTGCACCACGCCTTTGCGGCCAAAACGGGTATCGCGCTGAACTATACTAAACGTCTCGCGCCTTTAGACGGCTTTGCAGAAAGTGTAGAAGCGTTCTTCAGCCAAGGCGGCTCAGGCATGAATGTCACTGTGCCATTTAAAGAACAGGCTTTTGCTCAGTGCGCAGTATTAACTGAACGCGCTCAAATTGCCAAAGCAGTCAACACGCTGTGGATGCAGAATGGTCAGCTGCATGGCGACAATACAGATGGTCAAGGTTTAGTCGATGCCATTCTTGCTTTAGACTGGCCACTGAAAAATACGGACTTGCTGATTATTGGCGCAGGCGGCGCAACACGCGGCGTCATCTATCCATTAGTCAAAGCTGGCGTGAAAAAAATTGTCATTGCTAACCGCACATTAGCCCGTGCAGAACAGCTGGTTGCCGATTTAAAAGATGCAGTGCCTGAAGCGCAGCTGCAAGCTGTCGGCTTAGATCAGCTGCAGGGACAATTTGATCTTGTCATTAATGCGACTTCTGCCAGCTTAAGCGGTGATGCTTTGGCGCTGCCAGAACAGCTTCAATTCAGCCATGCCTATGAAATGGCCTATGGCAAGCCTTCCAGCTTCTTAGATCAAGCTAAAGACCGCGGTGTGCCGACTTCTGAAGGTTTTGGCATGCTTGTGGGACAAGCCATTGAAGCCTTTTATATTTGGAATGGCGCAAAACCTAAGTTAAAAGACTTTATTTAACCCGAATCGCGGATAAGGATTTTCTTTAAAATCATAAGATAAACGTAATTCAATGATGAATTTTTAGATGAATAGTCTCACTTCCATAAGCAAGATTCGGGTTATTTAAAATCAAATTCTGCACATCTATTTTAAAACTTCACGAGAAGATGCCCAGCGCATCTTCTCTTTATTTAAGGCCTTGTAAATTAGACTGACTTTTTATGCATATTCCGCCAGAAATCATTTATTTCTCAAATGATAGAAAATACTATGCATAATTTTAAAAATGGGCTTTGATATTTATATACATTATTTCACTTTAAGCATTTCAAATTTTCCAAAAACAATATAAAAAAGAGTATCACCGCTCCTGTTAAAGCGTATCTGATTCGCTTTTCTGACATTTTTCTCAGGCGCGTGTATCAATGCATTATTATTCAATTTATGAATAATTAAATCATCGATACAGATAATCCAGAACAATTTAAAATTAGGATTAAGATTATGCCTGCTTATAAAGCTCCCTTGCACGACATCCGTTTCTTAATGAATGAAGTGCTTGATTACCCAGAACATTACAAAACTCTGTCAAATGGTGAAGCAGCTGATGCAGACACTGTCGACATGATTTTGGAAGGCGCTGCTGATTTTTGTGAAAACATTCTTTCACCGCTGAACCAAAGCGGCGATGAAGAAGGCTGCCATTTTGAAAACGGTGATGTAAAAACACCTAAAGGCTTTAAAGAAGCTTACGACCAATTCGTCCAAGGCGGCTGGCAAGGCCTTTCTTTCCCAGAAGAATTCGGCGGTCAAAACCTGCCGCAATCACTGAACCTAATCAAATCTGAAATGATGGGTACAGCGAACTGGTCTTTCCAAATGTACCCAGGCCTAAGTGTTGGCTGTATCAACACAATTCTTCAGTTCGGTTCAGAAGAACAGAAAAACCAATATTTACCGAATCTGGTTGCTGGCACTTGGTCAGGCACGATGTGCTTAACTGAGCCGCAATGCGGTACGGACTTAGGTCAAGTAAAATCAAAAGCAGAACCTCAAGCCGATGGCAGTTATGCGATTTCAGGTACAAAAATCTTTATCTCTGCGGGTGAACATGATTTAACAGACAACATCGTACATATTGTTCTTGCACGTCTGCCAGATGCGCCTGCGGGCACTAAAGGCATTTCGCTGTTCATCGTGCCGAAATTCCTTATCAATGCAGACGGTTCTGTTGGCGAACGCAATCCTGTAACTTGCGGTTCAATCGAACACAAGATGGGTATCCGCGCTTCTGCAACGGCAGTCTTGAACTTTGACAATGCAATCGGTTACCTCATTGGTGAAAAGAACAAAGGCCTGCATGCCATGTTCACGTTCATGAACACTGCGCGTATCGGCACAGCAATCCAAGGTATTGCTCATGCTGAGCTGGCATTCCAAGGCGCGTTGCCATATGCCAAAGACCGTATGTCTATGCGTGCGCTGTCTGGTAAAAAAGATCCTGATAAAGTCGCAGATGCCATCATTCACCATGCTGACGTGCGCCGCATGCTGTTAACTCAAAAAGCGATCGCTGAAGGCGGCCGTTCAATGATTTACTATGCTGCGCAAATTGCTGACAAAATGACAGATGCGTTGACTCGCGGTGACTCAGCTGCATTTGAAGCGCATGATGACCATTTAGGTTTCTACACGCCAATTCTGAAAGGTTTCTTGACTGAGTTAGGTTATGAAGCTGCAAATCACGGCATGCAAGTATACGGCGGCCATGGCTACATTAAAGAATGGGGCATGGAACAAATCGTGCGTGACTCGCGCATCTCTACGCTTTACGAAGGCACTACTGGCGTTCAAGCGCTTGACTTGATTGGCCGTAAAGTATTGCTGACGTCTAAAGGCAAAGTGATCCGTGACTACACAGCTGAAATTTTAAAATTCTGCGGTCAGCATGCACGCAACAAATACATGCGCCGTTTTGCTTGGGACTTAACAAAGCTTTGCGCACAGTGGAATACATTGACTGTACGTATCATGCTGGCAGCGCGTAAAGACCGTGACATCGTATCTTCAGCCTCTGTTGATTTCTTGATGTTCTCTGGCTACGTGATGATGGCTTACTTCTGGGCGCAGCAAGCTGCAGTTGCTTCGGCAAAACTGGCATCTGGCGAAGGTCAAGAAGTGCCTGAGTTTTATAAAGCAAAAATCAAAACTGCGGACTTCTATTTCGAGCGTTTATTGCCTCGTACACAAGGCCACGCAGAAGCGATGGTGAATCCGTCTAAGACGATGACATCTTTAGCGCCTGAGCACTTCAGCTTTGACTACTAAGTTTTAGCTGTAAAAAAGACCGCTTCGGCGGTCTTTTTTATGACGTTTAAAAACTGAATTTCATTTTTATTCCGAGTTTAAACAATCATGCTTTAAACAACGCTGACCGTAATTTTCAGCGAATAGTTTTTAGCAATTTCACTTCCATTCTGCTTCACATTCGCAATATAAATGCTGTCTCCTTTTGGAAGTGCATTAATATCACCATTTTTAAGTGACTTATAAATAGTCGGATCAGTTCTTCCTGAAATATCTTCTTTCACATCAAACGTAATGTTAGCACTGTCACCGCCTTCAATTTCCCAGCGAATATTTTTTCCTTGTTTAATGGAATGAAAATGAAAATTATCACTGCAGCGATGATCCTGCCCTGCTAATTTACGTGAGTTCGTGACCAATGTCGCACCGACAAAACCGTCAAATTTAAAACCAGGCATTTTATTTCCCCAAATAATACGTGTTGAAAGAAAAGATTCTCATCATGCTTGTACTTTAGGAATACCTAAAATGAGTAGTTTTAAAAAAATAATGAACCGCTAATTCTGCTAGTTTCATGCCATCGTTTAAAGAAACTCTTCCAGTACTGAATTTAGAAACACATGTCCTTGCGCTGTACATGCCAATACTGTTTCATCTGCCGCCATTAAATTACGCTTACGCAATGAACTTAAAAGTGTATCTAAACTTGTCAGCGTTAAGCCCGTTCTTTCTGCATACAGTTTGGCGTCCACACCGTCATTTAAACGCAATGCATTCATCATAAATTCGAACGGCATGTCTTCATCTTCAATACGTTTAAATTGCAAATGCTCTGCCGGCACTTTGGCTAAATAGTCTTTCGGCAAACGGGTCTTTTGGTAACGGTACACACCGTCCGGCTGCGTGACTTTGCCATGCGCGCCTGCGCCAATTGCCAAATAGTCGCCAAACTGCCAATAATTTAAATTATGCGCAGACGGTTTTTCCTTACGCCATGCCGACACTTCATAATTCACAAAGCCTTGCGCCTTTAAATAAGCTTCACCTTGTTCCTGAATATCTTCCAGCAGCTCATCCGCAGGCAAAACCGGCTGTGTGCGGAAAAATACCGTATTCGGTTCAATGGTCAGCTGATACCACGACACATGCGTTGCGCCATTTTCCACCGCGAGCTTCAAATCCAGCAGCGCCTGCTCAATGGTCTGCTCTGGCAAACCATGCATCAGGTCTACATTGACCCGCTCAAAGCCCGCCTCTTTTGCATGCTGAATCGCAGAAACCGCATCATCATTCGAATGAATCCGCCCAAGCTTTTTCAGCTGATCTGTATTAAAACTTTGCACGCCTATCGACAAGCGGTTAATTCCTGCATCTAAATAGCCTGCAAAAGGATCGTGCTCAACGGTTCCCGGATTGGCTTCCAAGGTAATTTCACAGCCATCCTCAAATGGAATAATACTTTTCAGCTGACCAAACAGCCATTGATAGCCTTTGGCAGAAATCAGCGAAGGTGTCCCGCCGCCGATAAATACACTATGTACAGCGCGGCCCTGAGCAAAATGGGTTTGCGTTTTAAAGTCCTCAACCAGCGCCTGTAAATATTCTTTTTCCAAATCTAAAGACAGCTCGCCATTGGGTACGGCGTGCGAATTAAAGTCACAATACGGGCATTTACGCACACACCACGGCATGTGAATATATAAAGACATTGGAATATTTGCAGGAATGAATTCAGCCAAGGAGATTGCTCAAAAGGAGAAATATACAGCTGGCTATTTTAGCATGACTAAGACACGGCTTTAATGAATTCTCCGCACCGTTCACCTATACTGCTTAAAACCCAATAAGAATTAGATGAAGATAAAATGAAAATCAGCTCTCAATTATTGATGCTGATGCCGCTGGCGATCGGTATCGGCATTGCCATGACACTGCAAACCGCAATCAACAGCCAATTGCGCGAATATTTATATTCTCCTCTGCAAGCTGCCCTTTTTTCTTTTTTGATTGGTACAATAGCGCTCGCCATATTGGTATTTTTTCAGCCGGCAGCTAAGCCTGAACTTGCCGACTTCTCCCAAATTCCTTGGTTTCTCTGGGTAGGCGGATGCTTGGGCGTATATGCCATCAGCGTCAGTATTTATACCGCGCCTAAATTGAGTTTTCTGACACTGTCAGGCCTGATTATATTTGGGCAAGTCATTATGTCGATGATTGTAGACCAGTTTGGCCTGCTAGGTACTGAAAAAACACCCGTTAACTGGCAACGCTTACTGGGTGGCGTAGTGATTTTTATTGGTGTGCTTCTCACTTTACAACGCTAAGACCTGATACCTAAGCACCTCAAAGAAAGAGTATGTTCTGTGTCTACTGTCACAACAACCCGCTTTGAATTAAAGCAGCTGTTCCGCCTGATGATTCCAATCTTAATAACACAATTTGCGCAGGCAGGTTTTGGTTTGATTGACACCATTATGGCAGGACATATGTCAGCAAATGATTTGGCTGCCATTGCAGTCGGTGTCGGCCTCTGGATTCCAATTATGCTGCTGTTCAGCGGCATCATGATTGCAACAACGCCTCTGGTGGCTGAAGCAAACGGCGCACGTACGCCTGAAAAAATTGCCACCATTGCACGCCAATCGTTATGGATTGCATTCATCCTCGGCATTATTGCCTGTCTGATTTTACAGGCGGCTCCTTTTCTGCTGCCGATCCTTGGCGTGCCTGAAGCCTTGCTGCCCAAAGCCAGCCTCTTTTTACATGCCATCGGCTTCGGTATGCCTGCTGTGACCATGTATGCAGCGCTGCGCGGCTATTCAGAAGCGCTGGGGCATCCTAAGCCTGTGACCGCCATCAGCTTAGTCGCACTGGCGGTACTTATACCGCTGAACTTTATTTTTATGTATGGCTTAGGCCCTGTGCCTGAACTTGGCTCTGCCGGCTGCGGCTTTGCTACAGCCATTTTACAATGGCTGATGTTCTTTGCTTTAGCGCTTTATATCCTGAAAAGTTCTGCCTATAAAAAGACCCAGCCTTTTGCAATTTGGGAAAAAATGGATCCCTACTGGGTGAAGCGGATTTTTGCGCTCGGCTTTCCAATTGGCTTGGCTATTTTCTTTGAAGTCAGCATTTTCAGTACAGCGGCCATTGTGCTCAGTCCGCTGGGCGAAATCACTGTAGCGGCCCATCAAGTCGCGATTTCCATTACTTCGCAGCTGTTTATGATTCCAATGTCCTTGGCGATTGCGCTGACCATTCGGGTCGGCACATATTATGGCAGCCAAAATTGGGCTGCTATGCGCCGTGTACAATATGTTGGACTGGCAACAGGCACTGCCTTTGCACTGATTACCATGCTGCTGCTGTGGCTGCTGCGCGCTCAAATTGTTTCACTTTACACCTTTGACTATGACGTAGCCAAACTCGCCATCTACTTAGTGATGTTTGCTATTGCTTATCAGCTGATGGATGCTTGGCAAGTCAGTGCAGCCGGCTGTTTACGAGGCATGCAAGACACTAAAGGCCCTATGTGGATTACCATGCTGGCCTACTGGGTCATTGCCTTTCCAGTCGGCATTTACCTGTCGCGCTTTACCGAAATGGGCGCAGCCGGTGTATGGATTGGTTTAATTGTCGGCTTAACTGCGGCATGCATCCTGCTGCTGACACGCCTAGTTGTGATCAATAAGCGTACAGCTCTAAGCTAAAAAATAAGCATCTTGCCTGCGCTTACCCGAATGCCTTTGACTTTTAAAGCATAAGCAGGTTTAACTGAATGAATTGCTCCACTTTAAAAGGTTCAGCATGCAGCCCATTCAGTTATTTAAAATATTGATGTTCAGCTTAGCGCTGAGTCCATTTTACCTGCAAGCCAATGACAGCATTCAGCATGGCAGCTTCCCGGAATACAGTGCGCCAATAGCGGTAAACAGCCAAAAAGATTATGACTATATACATCAGCATCTTTGGCTGGCTTACCGCTTTTATGCCGATCAGAAAGCGGACTCATTTACGGCTCGCCTGAAACTCAGCTGCCAGCAATCCGGCATGGCATACAGCTATCAAGACTTTGTAAATGCCAATAAAAAATTTGCGTCTGCAAAGGATCAGGATTTTAGCGCCAGCGACCTTTTGCTCAGTTTGAATGCCAAACAGCATGATAACCAATGCGCTAAATACACAGCTGCGCCTGCACAGCATGAGGAAACAAGCTCAGCTTCTGAAGCAGCGGCTGAATAAGCCGCCGAATCATCTGCTTTAAAGCGCATCTAAGGCATTTTTTAAACCTTCCGGCATTTCAGATGCATCAGCAATGTCTTTCATAATGGCCTGCCCGACAATTACATCTGTGCCATTAAAAGTCATTGTAGGTGAACCATACAGCTCATAACCGTCATTCAGCGCTTGAGTCACTCGGGCACAAAAATTGACATCATCTTTGCCAGTTAAATATTTATAGACTTTCATAAGACTCCACAGCTCAATGAACTTCAGCATATTTTAAATGCCATTTTACACAATGCATTTGCCGCGGCACAAACTCACCGCTGCGCGCCAGTTAACAGCGCATCATTCAAACGGCATAACAGATTTAAAGCACACGATTTAATAGCGTATTTTTATATTTTTAATGAAATAACCAATATAGAAACAAAGCCTTAACATTTTAAAGTAGGCAGCAGCAGCATTAGCGCCTATGATCAGACCAATCACTTAATGATGATCTTGAGGAACATCACATGGCAAAAACGGCTAGCACTCCGGGTCGCCGCTTCATGAAACTTGCCAGCATGACTGCAAGCATTGCAACCAAAACGGTTTCAAATTCAATCAAGAACTTAACTGCCGATGAAGAGCAGAAAAATGCATCCCGAAGCAAACTGTTTCAGGATATTGGTGTGCAAATTGCGGACACCTTAGGAGAAATGAAAGGCGCAGTGATGAAGGTCGGACAGATCGCATCGCAATATAAAGATATTTTCCCGCCTGAAGTCGCTAGAGCAATTGGCAAGCTGCAGCGCCAAGCGCCGCCTATGCCCTTTTCAGATATTAAAGCCCAAGTTGAAAAAGAACTGGGCAAGCCTATTTTAGAAATTTTCAGCAGTTTTGATGAAACCCCTTTTGCAGCAGCCTCAATTGGTCAGGTGCATAAAGCAACCCTGCCGAATGGTCAGCAAGTCGTGGTAAAAGTACAGTATCCCAGTGTAGACGAAGCCTGTGAAAGTGACTTAAAGCAAGTCCGTTTGGCGCTGCGTTTAATGGGTGTGCTGAAAATTGACCGCAAGCTGCAAGACCGCTTATTCAATGAAATACAAGAAAGCTTGGACAATGAGCTGAACTATGAAATTGAAGCGCAGAACTTAGCTGTTGCACGTACCTTCCATCAGGCGCTGGACAGTAAAATCATTATTCCGCAAGTTTTTGAAAATTACTCTTCACGGCATATTCTGACCCTAAGCCTTGAAGAAGGCGACAGCATTGAAACCGCAAGCACTTGGCCGCAAGAAACCCGCAATGAGCTGGGACGCCGCCTGCTGCGCGCGATGGGGCAAGAAATTTTCTTTCTCAAACGTTTCCACTGTGACCCGCATCCAGGCAACTTTGCTTTCCGTACAGACGGCACAGTGATTATTTATGACTTTGGCGGTGTAAAAACCCTCTCCAATGACACGGTTCATCAATTCAAACTATTGATTCAAGCTGCCCGCGCACAAAATATTGCAGAAATTGAAAATCAGCTCAGTGCTTTAGAATCTTTGGCTGAAAAAGGCAAATTTCCTGAAGCGCTATATAAAGAATGGCTCGAAGTGCTAATGCGTCCGCTTACAGCGCATTATGATTTTGCTGAAAACTCAGCGCATCATGACGGCGTTGAACTGATTAAGCCTTCACTGAAATATTGGGATGTTTTCAAACCTTCGCCTGAAACACTCATGGTGAACCGTACGGTTTCAGGCCACTACTGGAATTTGATTCATTTAAAAGTCAATGACAACTTAAATGACATCTTTGAAGAACTGATTCCGCCGGCAGCCTAATTATTTAAAGCTTAACTATTTCCAGCGCCTCATATCCGCTTTATAGCAGTGAACAGCGTTAAAGCAGCAATGCAGGCGGTACAGCAAGTTTCAATAAATGCTTTTCCCGTTTCAAACGCTCACACTAAATTCATATTCCGTTAAGCTTTGAGTTCTAAAATAAAACCATTCAGAAGCCTAAGCCCTCCTCCAGCTTAGGCTTTTTTTTATGCTTTCAGCATATACTGCAGCACATAAAAACCGATAGCTAAGGCCATAACCCCAACAATGACGCTGGTACACACATAAGCCAAAGCTAGACCAATATGTCCCTGTTTCAGCAGCTGAAAAGTCTCTAAACCAAAACTGGAAAAAGTCGTGAAACCGCCCAATATGCCAACCATTAAAAATAGGCGGCCTTCTTGCTGCAACACAGGATATTTCTGACTCCATGCAAAAAATACCCCCGCTAAAAAGCAGCCTGCAACATTGACCCACCATGTTGTCCACGGAAAGAAGCCATTCGGCTTAATGAGCCAAACCCCAGCTCCATAGCGCAGGCTCGCGCCAATTGCGCCGCCCGCTGCAACCAACAGCCAATTCATCCTTTATCCATTACTTTTTTATCGATTGGCTCAGCATAGCCTGATTTTATTTAGAGAAGATATAGCTATTCTATATAAAATCTTTTAAGTTAAAGCCACACTGTAAAATACGCCTTATGGTTTAAAACTTTGGCTCATTAAATAGATAAACCCAAAAAAAGCAGGGCAAAATATCAGTCATGCATAACGATTTTCAGATCTGAGGCAGCATAAAAAACACCGCACTCAACGAGCTGTGCATAGCTTTATTTACTCGGTGCATCTGCTTGCTTTTTAACCACAAAAGATATGGCAGCAGATAAAGTTTCAGCTATGATTAATTGTGGAAAAATACTCTAATTGAGTAATGATCTTAGTGTTTGACGGTAAGCTTTTTACGTCCCCATCATTTAAAGCCCTTTCATTTTTATAGGACAATCCAATGGCTCACGAAATTTTAGCGCAGCTTCAAGCTGGCGAAGCAAAATTTGCAGATGTGATTGCATTCATTGAAGCGCGTTATACACATACACCAACGGCATTTCAAAACGGCCAACAAAGCAATGGCGCAAATGAAAATCAAGGCAGCGCCAAAGTTTTTGCTTTTGCTGAATTAAATGGCCTCGGCCAAGAACAGACACTGCGCTTATTTGCAGAGCACTATACTGCTGTTCTGGCGGCACCTGAAGGCACAGACCATCAAAACATCCGTCAGTTCATGATGAATGGCTGGGAAGGCGTACAATTTGACCGTCAGGCACTGACTGCAAAATAAAAAAAGCAGTTCAAGTTGCACTGCTTTTTTTTAACCTGCCGATTCAGCTGAAACAGCAGATGCAAGGATGCATCTCTGTTAAATCAACCCGCTTTATGAAATTCTGATCCGGCATTTCCATTCATCAACGGCGGTATTTTCCCATGCGCGCTTATGCTGAATACGCAGCTCTTCACTGCCTGCTTCCAATGCCGTGAAACGGTAAGTTTTCTGTCCGCCAGCCCCCACAGCAGGCTCTGCTTGTTTACTTGGCGTATAAATTTCTTCTGCTTTAAATAAAGCTGGCGTCTTGGCTAAAGACCAGACATAACCTGTACTTGGGTTTTCATCTAAAATAACTTCCAGCGTGTGCCCGCGGTCCATTTCCAGCAAAGCCGGACATGACTGCTCTTGAGTAAATACATGCGTTGAACCGTCAACTGTTGAGCTCATACTGCTGCATCCGGCTAAGCCTAAAGCAAATAGCGCTGAAAGCGCCAAGGTTTTCATTTTCATCACAATTCTACATTACGGCCTGTGTTCTTGCCCTGCCTTAGCCTTTCACTCGCTCAATCCATTGAATTGAGTCAACACGGAACACTTCACATGCGCCATCACCTGTATCTGTTGGCGTTAGAGATGATGTCCACACCAAATCTTTATCCTTTACCTCCACAAGGCTGCCTTTTAAACGCACCAAATCACCGCGTTTCACCTTATGAATCGCTTTAGCAATTTCAGGGGTTGAAGGAATGATGTGCATATTTGACACCATCATCATGGCCTGCTCTTGCGGCACAGGCACTTTGTCCATTTTCCAGTTCAAATAGCGGTCATACTGATTCACGCTAATATGACGCGCAATTTCAGGTTCTGCAAATAAGCCCCAGCTGACAGCATAATCAATGGGAGAAAACTTAGCCTGCTCATCATCGCTATAAGTTTTTGAACCTAAAATGCGGAAATCACCATGAAAAGGCTGCAGCACAGAAATAGACTGACCTTGTGCAGCAGGCGGCAAGCCCTTGGCAATATTATAATCTGCTGCTGCCTGTACACTGCTTTGCAGTAAAGCCGCGGCCAATACAGCGCCTGCGTATAAATATTTCATTTTGGTCTCCCATCCTGTTTGCAGCCAGAACACTGCTGTTTTGCCGTCCGCTTTAACAGCAGAACATGCATGCTAAAACTGAATACAGTCTTAAATCGCTTAGTTGTAAAACTATATTACGGAAGAAATGCATAAAAACTTTAGCAACTTGGTAACAATAAGCAACACTGCGCAAACCGCAGCTTATTTTCAGCAGCCAATTCAGCTAAGCTTGACGCTATAAATTGAAAGCAATAAATAGAGTTCAAATGATTTATAAATTTTATCAGCAGCATATTTTTCCGCATATTTTAAATCAGGTGATGCAAGCGCCCAGCCTCATGGATAAACGCCGTGAGCTGCTGCTGCCGCTGTCTGGCGAAGTATTAGAAATCGGTTTTGGGACTGGGCTGAATTTGCCCTTTTATCAGCAGGTAGACACCGTTTATGCTTTAGAACCCAATGCAGATATTTACCAGCTAGCGGCCTCTCGTGTGCATGAGACACCTTTTGAAGTACAGCATTTGCAAGCCCGTGCAGAAAAACTGCCTTTTGCGGACCAAAGCCTAGACCATATTGTCTGCACATGGACGCTGTGCAGCATTGCACACTTAGAAACCGCGCTGGATGAAATTTACCGTGTACTGAAAGTCGGCGGCACCTTTCATCTGGTTGAACATGTCCTGCACAATGAAAATAAAAATATACAGCGCCTGCAGAACTTGCTTACTCCTATTCAAAAAAAGCTGGCTGATGGCTGCCGCCTCAACCGCAATATTGAACAAGCGCTGATTAATGCAGACTTAAACCTGACTGAATTGCAATATTTTGATGCTGCTGGCATTCCTGCAATTGGTCAGCGCATGCTGCTGGCCCGCGCTCAAAAAACCTAAAATAAGGCCATTGCTATTGGCCCGCGCTCAAAAAACCTAAAATAAGGCCATTGCTATTGGCCCAGCACATCTATGCGCTCTAGTACAAATAATTTACAGCGGGCGCTATTGGCATGGCCTAAAGCGGGTAAAAATATTGCAGATGTTTTGGCCGATTGGACACTCGCCCAATGTCCATACAGCTGTACAGCCAGCCCGGCTTTAAGCTTCCGCAGCTGATTGGCTGCTTGTTCATTCTGCGCAATCATACTTAAATTCAGCAGCTGCTCAGAAAGCAGATCTGCTGCATCTGCGCCAGTTTTAGCCTTAAGCGTAAAACAGCGCCCATGCTGCTCCCACTCTGTTTGATTTTTTATGGCCGCTGCGCGTTCAATTGGGCTCAGCAGCACATCCATATTGCTCAAATACTCCAAATGCTGAAACCCGCCCGCTACAGGAGCTGTAGGACGTATAAGGTTTTGGCCTGCGCTATAGTAACGCTTATCGATTACGGTAAACACAGCACTCACAGGCGCTTGGTTTTGCACCTGAAAATTGTTCAGCACGCCTGCTTCCTGCAAGTTTGGAATTGCACGGAAATATTCAGACCACATCCATACCAGCAGCGCCAGCGCCGCAAATGTCAGCATCAATGGTTTCATTTCAACCATCCTTTTTTTAGTACAGCGCTGCCCATCAATGACAGCTTTTAATCTTCAAAATTAATTCTGACCGTTTCAAAACGTACCCGCCCTTCAGCAATTGCCTGCGCAATGGCTTGCTGCCCTTTGGTCAGACGTGCGCCGCCGCTTTTAATATCAATCAGCACAACTTCTATATCTTCTGCTAAGCCATCACCGTCACGGTAGTCTGTATAGCCGTCAAAAACCACATAATCGACAGGATCACCCAAAAACTTCGCATCACTCGGCAAATACTGAAATTCAGGCATGATCGGCGCCATCTGCTCTGCCATTTTCCCCTTCAGTACGGCACGGCTGGTGTTGACACTGCGTTTCTGCGCATGCATTAAGGCCTGCTGATGTTCCAGCTCCAATTCCGCGATATATTTTTCATATTCTGCTCGAATGCGTCCATTGCGGGTATTGCTTAATATTAATGCGGTCAGCGCCACACCAATTCCTGCGCCGATCAGCATCGCCATCCAAATGGACATGGTTTCTTCCTAATTTAAAATTTTATACACAGCGCCCGCTGCATACGATTTTAGTCACATGACATATGCAGGCCGCAAAAGAATGATATGCTAGGCCTGAACAGAATAAAATCATTAATCGGGTCATGAAAACAATCTTAGTTGCGAATCAGAAAGGCGGCTGCGGCAAAACAATTACTGCGATCAGCTTGGCATCAGCACTGGCAAAAAAAGGCTATAAAGTCGCTTTGGCAGATGCTGATAACCAAAAGTCTGCTTTGCAGTGGCTGAAGCAGCGTCCGAAAGACAGCGCTGAGATTCAAAGCGTCGACTGGCGTCACGAAAAATCTATTGGCGACGCGCCAAAAAACACAGAATACTTAATTATTGATGCGCCAGGCGCATTGTCAGGCGAGCATGCAGCGCAGCTGATCAGTGAAGCGCATACCCTGATTACACCTTTGCAGCCTTCATTCTTCGATATTGATTCTACACGCCGCTTTCTCAAACATATTCAAGATATTAAGCGTATCCGTAAAGGAAAAATTCAAATCCTGCTGCTGGCCAACCGCGTAAAGCCGAATGCGGCCAGCTCAAAAGATATTCAGGACTTTTTTGCTAAAATTGAGCAAGAGCCAATCGCTTGGATTTCAGAGCGCAGCGCCTACAGCCAGCTGGCAATGCACGGTTTAAGTATTTTTGATAAAACGCAAAAAAACTATCTGAGCATCCAAACACAATGGCAGCCGCTGCTGAATGCCATCATTGATGATCCAAGCGACTGGTTCTAAAGCCGCGACCGCCTTGCTCAGATCAGCAATTTTGCGAATGCGTTTCCAAAAGTAAACTCTCATTTTCGAGCAGTTTTTTTTCAGTTACTATGGACGGTGTCCATCATGATGAAACAGTGAATTCAGTGCAGCAATACGCGCCTATACTACAGAGATTCCTATTATTTGGACTGTTTTTTGTCCTGATCTTTTTAAGCTTCAGTGTACTGAAGTATTTTATCGTGCCTGTCGTTTGGGCCGCGATCATTTCATATATGACTTGGCCGCTGTATCAGCGTATTTTCAACGCCTGCAAGGGACGTGCAACCCTCAGCGCCACACTGATGATTTTACTGGTTATTCTTGTGGTTGGCCTGCCGCTGATTTTTGCAATTTTCCTGCTGCAGCATGAAGGGCGCAATCTCTACTATGAACTGCAAAAACAAATGTTCTCAGGCCATCTGAATGTCCCTCAGTTCATCCGTGACCTGCCTTTTATCGGCAAAGAAATCAGCCGCACTTTAAATGAGCTGAACAATGACCCGAACAGCATTATTCAGTCTGTTCAAATCTGGATTCAGGGCCATTTAAATTACGGCAAAGTGCTGCTGAATGAAGTCAGTAAAAATATTTTTAAAC
Source organism: Acinetobacter tianfuensis (assembly GCF_003611465.1). Classification (GTDB taxonomy): domain Bacteria; phylum Pseudomonadota; class Gammaproteobacteria; order Pseudomonadales; family Moraxellaceae; genus Acinetobacter; species Acinetobacter tianfuensis. The sequence goes on along the minus strand of NZ_RAXV01000042.1, from coordinate 3,089 downwards.
TTTGCTTTGCTGTATTAACCCTATTTTTCTTTTACCGTGACGGCCAAATTGTCCTGAGCCAAGCCAGCAAAGCATTAGAAATGGTAATTGGCCCGCGTGTACACCATTACCTGTCAACTATTTCTGATACCACCCGTGCTGTCGTTTACGGCGTCGGCTTAACTGCAGTTGCGCAGGCATCGCTGGCAGGCCTCAGTTATTTTGTCGCAGGCGTGCCAAATCCAATGCTGCTGACCATTGTCACTTTTGTCTTAGCGCTGATTCCATTCGGCCCTCCTATTGCCTATACCTCTGTTTCGCTTTGGCTGTTCTCACAAGGTCAAACCATTGAAGCCATTGGCATAATGGCATGGGGTGTCTGTATCGTCAGCACAGCAGACAATGTCATCCGCCCGCTGGTCATTTCAGGCGCAACACGTATTCCGTTTTTGCTGATTATGTTTGGCGTCTTGGGCGGCTTGGCAAGCTTTGGCATGATTGGCCTGTTCATTGGCCCTGTCATCTTAGCAGTGCTGCTGGCAATTTGGCGTGAATGGCTGCATGAAACCAATATTGAGCCGCTGATGATGCCTAAAGCCACTATGGCGCATGATCTTCCTGACTCTGAAACCGAACAGAAAAAATAATTGTTCAAACTTTTGCTGCCGATCAAATGCATTTTTTGATCTGCAGTTTACAAAGTCTCACTTAAATCGCATGGCATTACCCAACTCACTCTGTTTCAATGATTTATCAAAAAAATCAAAAGGGATGCCGCCATGACGTTTATATCTTCTGTTATTTCTGAACGCTTCAGCACAAAACACATCAAACTCAGTGCATGCGCCGTACTGGGCGCAGCCGTACTGAGCGGATGCGCAACATCCGTTCCCTTACCGACACTGGGCGATGAACAGCACGTTGCTGTCCATGCGGTAACAGCACAAGGTGTTGGTGCACAAATTGGTACGATCAGCTTACGCGACAGCGCGGCGGGCTTAATCATCAGCACCAGCTTGTCACAGCTGCCAGCAGGTCCGCACGGCTTCCACATTCATGAAAATGCTTCATGCAAACCCGCAGAAAAAGACGGTAAAATGGGCGCAGCCCTTGCTGCAGGCGGTCATTACAACCCAAATCAAGCGCCTAACCACGGCACACAGCTCACTGGCCATTTAGGTGATTTGCCGCTGCTGAATGTGGAAGCCGACGGGACTGCCCGCGTTACCGCCATTGCGCCGCGTTTAACTCTAGCGGATGTACAGAACCGTGCGATCATGATTCATGCTGGCAGCGACAACTATTCAGATTCGCCGAAAGCCCTAGGCGGCGGCGGTGACCGTATTGCTTGCGGCGTTATTCAATAAAAGTAAATAACCTGGGTTTTGCACACATTGTGGATAACTTAAGTTTTATACACAGCCCGCTTATTTGCTGTGCATCAAGCCAGAAACTGCCAGCAGTGATTGATCTGCCGGCAGTTTCATATTTGAAAATTGACAGCGGCTAGAAAAAAGTTCAGTCTAAAAACAAAACAAAAAATACTGGATTTAGACCTTAAATGCTCAACAGTATCCGCCAGCAGTTTCAGTCTTTTCAGTCCAATGCGCTGTTTATTTACTGCCTGCAAATCTGCATTGTGCTGAGCGGCACAACGCTGGGACTGTATTATGCGGGCTATGAACAATTTATTGTCCCCTGCACTTTAGGCGCAATCGCCGCGGCGCTGACGGATTTTGATGACCGCCTCAGTATCCGCCTGCGCAACTTAGCATATGTCTGTATTTTATTTTTTAGCGTCAGCAGCATTTTAGAATTTCTGCACCCTTATAAATTTTTCTTTATTGTATATTTGGCGCTGTCCAGCGCCTGTTTAATGTTAATGGGCGCATTAGGCCAGCGCTATGCCGCGATTTCCTTCGGCACCATTTTATTGTCCATTTACACCATGTTCGGTATGGGTGAATAGCCAGCTGGCACATCCAGCCCAGCGCATTTGCCAGCGGCGCGCTCTGGTACGGTATAACAGCGATTGTATTTTTTCTGATTAAACCGACGCTGCCTATGCAGGATCATTTATCACGCTGTTTTCTGCACATTGCTGCCGTGCTGCAAGCCAAAGCCCGGCTATTTGACCCAGACAATAACGGCAATGTTGAACACCTGCTGTACGAGCTATCACTCAGCAATAGCGCCGTCATTGAAAACTTTAACCGCACGAAAACATCGCTGCTCACTCGTTTAAAATCCTCACGCACCAATCAGAAGACCATTTACTGGCTTAATCTGTACTTTTTGGCGCAGGATATTCATGAGCAAGCCAGCGCCAACTATTTGCACTATGAAAAAATTCAGCAAAATTTCAGCCGCACCGACCTGATTTTTCGCTTTCAAAAAAATATCCGTTTACAGGCGCAGGCTTGTGAAACCTTAGCACAGTGCATTTTACGGCATGAACCCTATACGCCAAATGCCGCAGCACAGCAAGCGCTGGATCATTTACACAATTCGCTGCAAGATTAGATTCAGGCCAACCCGCACAATATAGAGGTGAAAAATCTGCAGCTGATTGAGAATAATCTGCAAAGGGTGCATGAACGCTTCTTGCACCTGAACGAGCTGCAAAGCCGTCAGGAGCAGCGCTATAAACAGCATATCGACAACCTGAATTTGTATGATGACGACATACACGGCGCACATGATTTATGGTTAAAACTGAAACAGCATCTGACTCCGCAGTCGGCGCTGTTCCGCCATGCGGTGCGTATCGCTTTTGTCTTTACAGCCGGCTATGGCATATCACTGCTGCCTTTTGCCAAAAATGGCTACTGGATTTTGCTGACCAGTTTATTTGTCTGCCAAATGCGTTATTTTGCGACCAAAAACCGTTTAAAAATGCGGACTTTAGGTACAGTACTCGGTGTGCTGCTGGGCATTCCTATTTTATTCTCTGGAGCGTAAAACCTTGTGATTCAGCATGAGGATATAAGCGACTGGCGTAAGCCATACGACATGGGGTGTCGTATTAAATATCTCTACTGTTCTCTACTTAGAGTATTGTTGTTAAAATAAGTACATGAAAACACTCAAACTTCGCATAAAAGACAAAT
>NZ_RAXV01000041.1 GCF_003611465.1 Acinetobacter tianfuensis | reverse complement strand
GCTCTAGTCCTTCTCTTTTTCAAGTCAATTGCTTATCCGAGATTCGGGTTATAAATATAAAATACCCCCCTAATTATATATTTAAACACTTGTTTTATATTTAATTATGCATTTTGTGTAAATATCACGCTTTTATGTAATTTCCCTTAACTTGAATTGGCATAATATTTCACATATTTTAAATATGGGTTTAACGCTATCGCAAAACTTTTTTATAGGAGATATAAAAAGAGGCGCTTGGCCTCTTTTTATGACTGCTTAAATTTCTGCTGGATTTTTTAATTCAGTCATTGGCCAGCGCGGTGTAGTTGTCACAGCCAAACCATCTTGCTGACCATCTTTCAAACGCTGATAACCCGCAAAGGCAATCATTGCGCCATTATCTGTACACAGCGCAGGTTCTGCATAATAAACTGATGCGCGAATTTTCGCTAAATCAGCTTCTAAACGCTCACGCAAGCGTTTATTAGCGCTTACACCGCCTGCAATGACTAAACGCTTCAAACCTGTTTGTTTCAGTGCTTTCACGGATTTTTTAACTAAAGTATCAACAATTGCTTCTTGGAAACTTGCGGCAATATCTGCATCACGCTTTTCTTCCCCCAGTTTCTTCATTTGTACCGAAACTGCAGTTTTTAAACCGCTAAATGAAAACTCCAAACCTTGATGCAGCATTGGGCGCGGGAAGGCAAATGCATTTGGATCACCTTGCTCCGCCAGTTTTGAAATATTTGGACCGCCAGGATATGGTAAGCCCATCATTTTTGCGACCTTATCAAAAGCTTCGCCAGCGGCATCATCAATAGACTCACCTAGCAGCTCATACTGACCAATACCATAAGCCGCCATCAGCTGTGAATGTCCGCCAGACACCAGCAAAGCGACAAATGGAAACTCTGGCGGTGTTTCAGATAAAAGCGGCGCAAGCATATGACCTTCCATATGATGCACGCCAATCGCCGGCTTATTTAAAGCAAAGGCCAAAGTACGGCCAAACAGTGCACCCGTCATTAATGCACCCATTAAGCCGGGACCTCGCGTATAGGCAACAGCATCAATTTCAGATTTTTTAATCCCGCTGTCATCTAAAAGCTGCGTCAGAAGCGGAATTAATTTGCGTACGTGGTCACGTGATGCCAATTCAGGCACAACACCGCCATATTCTGCGTGCAATTTAATTTGGCTATAAAGTACTTGTCCGCGTAAACCCAACTCGCTGTCATACAATGCGAGTCCTGTTTCATCACAAGATGTTTCTAAGCCTAAAACGATCATTAAACTGCCTATAACCTGTATCAATTCTATTGCGGAGCCTATTATAGACTTGTGGTATGAGATGTAAATGAGTAAAATACTGACCTTCACTTGTGATCAAAGGCAATACTGCCTAGATCTTATCCATAACTTAATGAGGATTCTTCATGCCACAAGTTAAATTGAAAGAAGGCGAACCAGTAGACGTAGCTATCCGCCGTTTCAAACGTTCATGCGAAAAAGCGGGTGTTCTAGCTGACGTACGTAAGCGCGAATTCTACGAAAAACCTACTCAAGAACGTAAGCGCAAAAAAGCTGCTGCTGTTAAACGCTACCAAAAGAAATTGGCGCGTGAATCAGTACGTACGACTCGCCTTTACTAAGATTAATTTGTGATTGATTGACTAACCTGGAATAAACATGACTACTTTAAAAAACCAAATAACTGACGTTTTAAAAGCAACAATGCGTGCTAAAGAAATGAGCAAGTTAACGGTAATTCGTAGTCTTCAGGCAGCAATCAAGCAAATTGAAGTCGATGAGCGCAAAGAGCTTGATGATACTCAGGTTCTTGCGGTCATTGAAAAGCAAATCAAACAACGCAAAGAATCGATCAAAGCTTTTGAAGGCGCTGGTCGAGAAGATTTAGCTAGTAAGGAACAAGCCGAAGTTGAGGTTTTATCTCAATTTCTACCAGAAGCTATGACTGAGGAAGAGCTTGATTCCATCATTGCGCAAACAATTGCAGCGCAAGAAGCTACTAGCATGAAAGATATGGGTAAGGTGATGAACTCTCTGCGTCCGCTCATAGCCGGGCGTGCCGATCCTGCACAAGTATCTGCTAAAATCAAAGCAAAACTTGCATAAACCCAAGCTTAAAATCTTATTTCCTGTTTGATTTGGTCTATTTAACACATACTTATTATTTTGCAATAAAATAATTTCCGTTAAATAGCCCAATTCACACTATATCCCGCACATAAAAAAAGCCAACCCCAAACCGCAGTTTATTGATCAGCTTTTCATATATTTAAATCTTATTTCCAATCGCACTGCACATTATATGGCTTCAGCATTTGCATCTCACGTGCATCCAGCACCTGCTTTTTTACATCTTCCTTCGTAATGCCCGCATATTGACGGTCAATTACCGTGCGGTTCTGATCAGCTGCTGCATATAAATCATCCGCATATTTCGTCACAATTGCACAAAACCGCTGCTGCTGCTGCGCATTAAATCCACGCTGCATCGGGTCAAGCGTATTAAAAAAATCTCGGGTATCTTTTTTATATTGATCATTAATTTTTTCAACCGCCCGCACATAATCCTGCGCACTTGCCGCCACTGCTGCCTGCACCCCAAATGCCACTGTCAAAAATACACAAATCAATCTTTTCATGAAATCAGTCTTATCATTAAATTTAAGCTAAAACGCCGGCAGTATAGCATCAAGCCTTTAGCGCTACAGCATCTCAGTATCAATGCACATAAAGTCAGGCTGGCTCTCCCGATACGCCAGCTCTGATGGCGCAGGGATACGGCCGCTGGTTACTGTCCCCAAACGCAGCCGCAATATACTCGGCAAATCTGTACGATATGAATAAATAGGACTGCCGCACTGCATGCAAAATACTCTCGCCTTATTTTCGGTATGAAAATACTCCTTTAAAACAGACTGACCAGACAATAGCTGAAACTCAGACTGCTGAATTGGACTATTCCAGCCAAATACCGCCCCTTGCGCTTTTTTGCAGTCTGTACAAAAACACAAAATACTCTGCTGAATAGCCGCATTGTACTGATATGTAACCGCACCGCATAAGCATTTCCCCTTTAACACTCCACACCTCACTCTAGTTCTCATTATTTTTATAAAATTTCAACGCGTATGTTGAAAATTATATTTTCAACATACGCGCTTTTTGCATTTCGGCTAAACGCGCTTTAACCGTGCCACTTAATGACTGATTATCCTTAGACAAACGCTGCGCCTGCAATAAGGATTTAATCGCATTTTCTTCGAAGCCTGACCAAAATTCCACTTCAGCCCTGTAGCGCAAAACCTGAATCGCGCGCAAGGGATCTGTCCGATTCAAATTTGCAGCATTTTGCATTAAACGCCAACCATTTAAATCATGATCATTATTTCTCAGGAAACGCATCACTACATCTTGAGCATCTGAATATTTAGCTTGCCGAATTAAAACCTCAGCATACTTATAATTCAGCGATCTATTTTCAGGCATAATTACCGCAGCACTCTGAATATTTTGCTGCGCCTCTTCTAATTTATTTAATCCCAAATACACATCTGTCTGCAGCAAAGTCAAAAGCACATGACTTTTTTGCATCTTTGCCATATCCAATGCATGCTGCGCAGCAGCATAATCCCCCTGCCGCTGCTGAAAATAAGCCATGGCCAGCCAGCCAGCAAATTTATTTTGCCCGGCTGCTGCCTGCAGCTGCTGCTCTGTAGCCTGCCTTGAAAGCACCCGCGTATACCATTTTAAAATTTCAAACTCTTCATCCAGCAGATTTGATTTTACACGCGGCAGCTGGTTTGCACGCAGCCGCGCCTCACTCATACGCTCAGATGTTAAAGGGTGAGTCAGCCAAAAATCAGGTAAAAAACTAACCTGTGATGTAGCGCGGTGCATTACTTCAAAAAAATCCGCCATGCTTTGCGGGTTATAACCTGCCGCATACATATACTGCATGCCAATACGGTCAGCCTCCCGTTCTTGATTACGGCTATAGGTTAGCTGTTTATCCATCAGCGCAGCCTGTGAACCCAGCATAACAGCAGTCCCCACATCACCATCAGCCTGCGAGGCAACCAAAGCACCGACCAAAATACCCGCCAATGACAACAAGCCCTGACCTTTAAAAGCTTCCTGCGAACGGCTGAAGTGCCGCTGTGTCACATGGGCAATTTCATGCGCCATGACACCAGCAACCTCATCCATATTCCGCGCCGAATTAATCAGGCCTGTATTCAAAGCAAATAGCCCGCCAGGAACCGCAAAGGCATTAATTTGGGGATCATTAATCACCACCAGTCCAACTGGCTGGCTGAACTGAGTCTGACTTAATATATGTGAAAAGGTATAAAATAATTGATCTTCCAGCCACGGATTTTGCGTGACTGGCATTTGCTTGTTGACTTCACGAAAGACTTTTTCACCAATGTCTCTTTCTTTTTGCTGATCAAGTAAACCGACCCCGCCGCCAATATCTGGCACATTAAACTGAGAAACCGAACCGAATCCTACATTATGGGGCTGCGCCGCTAATGGCAGCAGGCTTAAGCTGCAAGCAAGTAAAATTCGTTTCAAAGCATGCCCCGTCTAAAGTAATGAGACCCGAATATAACACTGAAAATAGATTAAAATTTTAAGGAAGTGTTATAAATTTTTTAGCTAAATGATGGATTCACCACATAGCGCGGCATACCGCCCTCAAGGGCATTAACCAAATTTTGATAAGCCAATTCAGCCATACGCTTACGTGTCGCTGCTGTTGCAGAACCCACATGCGGCAGCGTAACCGCATTATCCAGCTCAAAAAGCGCAGAGCTTTGCAGCGGCTCTTTTGCATACACATCCAGCCCTGCTGCAAATATTGTTCCTGCTCGCAATGCATTGATCAGCAGCACCAATTAAAGCCTGCGAATCGGCATTTAAATCCACTGCAATCACAACAAAATCTGCACGCCCCAACAGCTCATTTAAGCTGCAATACTGCGCCTTAAAGCTATCCGCCAATTCAGGCTTTTCTTTACGGTTATGGTACAGCACATTCATATTGAAACCGTAGAATCCGCGCCGCGCGACAGCTGCGCCAATATGCCCTAACCCAATAATACCCAAGGTTTTTCCATAGACATCTAAGCCAAATTGGTCTAATCCTGCTGTACGTTTCCAATTGCCCTGTTTGGTCCAGGCATCTAAAGAAGGGACTTTTTTTGCTGCGCTCAGCAGCAAAGTAAACGCCAAATCAGCTGTAGTTTCAGTCAACACATGCGGAGTATTCGCCAGCCAAACTTTTTTCTGATTTAAAAATTGCAGGTCATAATTATCATAGCCCACACTGACACTTGAGATAATTTTTAACTGCTGAGCATACTGCAGATTACTTTCATTCAATAGCCGCCCTGAGCCAATCATCCCATCAGCATCCGCTGTTTCAGCTAAAATCTGTTCATTGACATCACCTAGCTTGGGCTGAATCTGCACTACCCGATACTGCTGTTCCAATCGCTTATGAATGTCTTGATCTAATTGACTGAAAACAACAACTTTTTTCTTCATTAGTGCACCGTATCCTTCGGTTTATTTTGCATAAATTGCCATAAGCGTTTCTTTAATCGAGGTTCTTGCAGCATTTCTTGCAAGGATGCCAGCTGAATATAATCTGATGACGCTAAGTGCGGAATGCTTCCTAAACACAGAACATTTTTATTACCTTCACGCATTGCATCAATAAAACCACTTACATAAGATGAAGCACCGCGGCCATCTTGAAATTTAAGCCATGCAAAAGGCCACTGCAGCATAGAAAATTCAGACTTGCCTGCGCGCTGAATATTCGACCACAGCAGCTGCTCCTCAGCGCCCAAGTTTGCTGCATCAATCAGCAGCACACAATGCTCCATACTTACAGACTCAAGTACAAAAGGCTCTATCTGCAATATTGGGCGAACTTCCGCCTCAACAGCAGAAATAGGCTCAGCCGCTTCTGTTATCTGCACAGCCGCGGCAGAAACATCTGCCTTTAGCTCAGCTGCTGACTGATTCTCTGCAGGCTTTTGTAAAGAAGGTAAAATTATTTCGGGAATGCGCTCTACTGGCGCTTGGTCCCGCCAAATTGCAGGCTGATGCAGCTGACACACTTGTGCCTTAGGAATCCAAAGATCAATTCCCAATGCATTCAGTACGTCGCGCTGATGCCCTATCATTTGTTTATCATCACCAATTTCAGGCTGATCATTCTATCTAGAATCAACTTGCTATGCATAACTTTTTGACCTATTTGGCCTAATCATTGTACAACTCTTTCCCTGCCTATCGGCAATGAATACTTACCTCTGCATAAATAATCAAACCAAGCATCAGATAATCATCAAACTATTTTTCTTTTGCATCAATTCAATCATTTCTGCAGACTCAAACCCCAAACGCCAATACAGCAGCTCAAGCACGTCCAGCTCATCTTGAGTAATAATACGGTCATTCCACAAGCAAACTTCAGCCACACCCAAAATACTGATCCGCTCTCGCAGCTGAAGCCCTGCAATATCATTTAAAATTTCAGCTAAATCAATCGGCTCATCAGAAATTTCAGAATAAAATTCCAGTTCAGCCTGACTTAAGATGCGCTTTAAAATTTTCTCACGCACTTCCAGCTGACTATCGCTATTAATCTGCTGCACATGCAGCAGTGCATCAATCAAACGCACAATACTGGGCTTTACATCTTCCAAAGCCGTTGGCGTATGTACAGGAAGCAAATGTAAATCACATTTCACCCGCTCCAGCAATAAAGCATCCAGCAAGCCAATTTCACCATCTTCCTGAATAATTTTTGCCAGCTTCATAAGAAACTGACGCGAAACAGTCGCCGGCATGCCGCCAATGTTTTTACAGGCTTCATGAAAAATCGCAATATGCACGCGCCCGTCTAAATTCAGCAGCGCATCCACAATGGCGCGGCTGACTTCTGCTTCCGCAGGGATAAACTCACGGTACTGGCGAATCATTAAAATTGCGACCATCACCTCACGCGACCCTGTCGCCGTCTGCAGCGCACGATCAATCAGCTCTGGACGCTTCCAATTATCACGAATGCTGGGATTTAATGGCTTAATTGCATCTTTAATTGCAAAACTGATCGGGGACAAGCGCAGCAGCGGCAAGGGCTGCGGCGAACTCCAATGTGTCACAACATCAACCGATGCTTCTTCTAGTGAACGGAACAAATTAAACAGCGGCTGATTTTTTATTTTCTTTAAATTTTCCAGCTGCAGCTCATGGATCATTCCTGGATTCAGCTCAAAGATGCGCTGCTCAATTTCTGGATGAATATTCAGCCAGTTTCTTGGGCTCAAAGCATTGGCAAAGCACATATGCGAAATGGATTCCGCATACTCACTGTGCAGCTGCGAACCTGAATGGTGTACATAAATACGGAGCAGTGTTTGAATATTGGCATCATTTTGAATCAAGCGTTTCGTTTTCTGATCGTTTTTAAATGTACGCCCGCTTAAAGTTAAAAATTTAATTAAACGGGTAATGAGCAGCCCTAAACAGCCAATCAGCCAAATCAGCGCACCCAATGACACATACAGCGTTTCAAACTTTATTTCACGCACCTGACCATTTTTATAAAAACCGCGTTTTGCCAGCTTGCTGCCCCACTGGCAAAACGTTGTTAAGCTGCTGTAAAGAATTTTCAAGCGCGTATTCTCTGCAGCCTCACCAGATAAAATTTTATTAAATTCATGACTTAACAAGCCATATAATTCCATTTCATCCAAATTTTGCACAGCGCCCCATGTCAAAATAATAGCCGTATCCTTAGGATAAAAGCCTGCTGTCAATGCATTTATCCCTATTTCATTCGGCATGACATACAAAGCTGGCGTATCAATTAAAAATGTATCTGCAAGCTGCTCTGTTATTTTCAAAGCCGTGCTTTCTTCCGGCACACTTTCAATTAAACTCAATCTGCGGGCGCCCAGCTGCTTTGCTAGCGAATAGCCTCCTGTGCGGAAAACATAAAAATCCCGCAGCACAGAAATCAGCATAATAGAGACAACTAAAGCAATTAAATAAGGGCTTAAATAATGCCAGTAGATCTCTTGAGTTGGATCAAAATAATAAACTGCCAAACCAACAATCAGATTAATAATTGCGATCGTGATTAACACCGTAAGCAAACAAAAGCTTGCCGGCCAAAACATATTTTTATTTTTAATGAACGCGTAGCCCACTTTTCTCAATGCAAATCCTTGTTGCTGCCGCCCTGCTGCTTATGGACTCATCATAAATGAAAAAAGCGGGGAATTCCCGCTTTTTTCTTAAACCGTTTTAACGATTATCCTTCACGGATACCCGTCAAATCTACAGATGCAGCATCAATATTTACATCAATATATGCATCTTTTTTATTAGCCTTAGCTGCATCGCTGCGTTTTTTCTCTAAAGCTTCTAAGTATTCCGCATTAATACCGCCTGCAACATACTGACCATCAAACACAGAACAGTCAAATTCCTGTAATTGAGGCACTTTAGTTGTGCGCACAGCTGCTTTCAAATCTTCCAAATCTTGGAAAATCAAACGGTCTGCTTCAATAATTTCACGAATTTCTTCTACGCTGCGCTCTGAAGCAATCAGCTCAGATTTCGCAGGCATATCAATACCGTATACGTTTGGATATTTCACCATTGGCGCAGCTGAAGCAAAGAATACTTTTTTAGCACCTGCATCACGAGCCATCTGAATGATTTCATTACAGGTTGTACCGCGTACGATCGAATCATCTACTAACAGTACATTTTTACCCTGAAACTCAAGCTCTACAGGGTTCAGCTTTTGACGTACAGATTTTTTACGCAATTGCTGCCCAGGCATAATAAAGGTACGGCCAATATAGCGGTTCTTCATAAAGCCTTCACGGAACTTAATTCCCAAGGTATTTGCAAGCTCAAGCGCAGAAGTACGTGAAGTATCTGGAATTGGAATTACAACATCAATGTCATGCTCCTCACCCCATTCACGTATAATTTTATGCGCCAGTTTTTCACCCATTTTTAAGCGGGCTTTATATACCGAAATACCGTCGATCGTTGCATCTGGACGCGCAAAATAAACATACTCAAAAATACATGGACGGTATTCAGGTTCTGCTGCGCATTGTTTAATCGACATGACACCGTCAGCAGTAATAAAAATTGCTTCGCCTGGCGCAATATCACGTTCAACTTTAAAGCCTAGCGCTGTAATCGCCACAGACTCAGAAGCGATGATATATTCCATACCCTGCTCAGTTTCACGAGAACCGTAGATTAAAGGACGGATGCCGTTTGGATCACGGAAACCCACAAGGCCCTGCCCAGTAATCATCGCTACTGCCGCATAACCGCCTTTACAGCGATCATGTACACGTGAAACAACATGAAAAATATCTTCTGCTGATGGAGTCAGTTTTGCGCGCTTTTGCAGCTCATGCGCAAATACGTTCAATAATACTTCTGAATCTGAATCTGTGTTCATATGACGCAAGTCAGTTGTGAACAAATCATCATGAATTTCTTCAGCGTTGGTTAAGTTACCATTATGCGCCAAAGTAATGCCGTAAGGTGAGTTCACATAGAACGGCTGTGCTTCTGCACTGCTTGATGAACCCGCTGTAGGGTAACGGACATGACCGATACCGTAATTGCCGCGCAGTGCACGCATATGGCGGGTATGAAATACATCACGCACCATACCAGTATCTTTACGAAGGAACAAACGCCCTTCATGGCAAGTTACTATCCCAGCTGCATCCTGTCCACGATGCTGCAACATCGTTAACGCATCAAACAACATTTGGTTAACAGGTGTTTTACCAGCTATACCAACAACTCCACACATAGCAACCTCGCAAACAAGCTAGGATTAATAAAAAGGATTATTCGTTGACTCACCCGATACAGTACTTTTGCGCACTGGATCTGGAGTGTGGTCTGAAGATTTTCCGCTATCTTCAGACTTAATATGATGCATCGCCTGCTGCGCTGCGTCTTTGGACATTTGAGCAGCCCAAGGCGCATATGGCAGCAAGGTCTGAATAAATTTAGATTGTTTCCAATGCGGTGAACTTTCAACCCAAGGCCCAATGCCCTGGATTGCAATCAGAACGACAAGTAAACCTTTTAGACTCCCAAATACACCGCCTGCAACTCGATTTAACGGGCCAAGCTTTAGGCTTTTCAGCAACGTATTTAAGATATAAGTAACCACCCAAGTTAATACCACGATCAAGAGCACAATAAATGCAAAAGCTGCAATTTTTTGTACCACTGGATCTGTACTGAGCGCCGTCATTGAAGGTGCCAAGACAGAAGCATATTTTGCAGCGACAATCAGCGCAAAAATCCATCCCGCCAAGTTCGCAAAGGCTTTAATTAATCCTTGACGCAAACCGTTTAGCCCTCCAATGAGCAAGATGATCAGTATAAAGATATCAATGGCGGTCATAGGCTTTTAGAATGCTTCTACACAATCTTTGACAAGTTTAGGTCCTGTATAGATGAGGCCGCTATAAATTTGTACAAGGGCCGCACCAGCTTTCTTTTTCGCCGCTGCATCATTGCCTGACAAAATACCGCCCACACCAATCAGCGGGATTTGACCTTTCAGCACTTCAGCAAAAGCTGCCAAACATGCTGTGCTCTTTTCAAAAACAGGAGCGCCAGATAAACCGCCAGCTTCCTCGGCATGTTCTAAGCCTTCAACACCTTCACGCGACAATGTTGTATTGGTCACAATCAAGCCGTCAATTTTTACTTGAAGCAATTGCTGAGCAATGAATTCAATATCTTCTTGAGTTAAATCAGGTGCAACTTTCAACACCAAAGGCACATAATGCTGATATTCATCAGCCAATTCCAACTGGCGCTTTTTCAAAGTTTCAAGCAGTTCAGTCAATGCATCACCGCTTTGCAAACTGCGCAAGTTTTTTGTGTTTGGAGAAGAAATATTAACCGTTATATATGATGCATAATTGTAGACTTTTTCAAGACAAATTAAGTAATCATCAACTGCTTTTTCAACAGGTGTTACGGCATTTTTACCAATATTAATACCTAACACGCCTTTAAATTTTGAGGCTTTTACATTTTCAACCAGCTGATCGACACCGTCATTATTAAAACCCATACGGTTAATAATCGCTTTTGCTTTAGGCAAACGGAATAAGCGCGGCTCTGGGTTGCCTGCCTGAGGCTTAGGCGTAATGGTGCCAATTTCAATGAAGCCGAAACCTTGGCTGGCCAATGCATCGATATAAGCGCCATTTTTATCCAGACCAGCGGCTAAGCCCACAGGGTTTGGAAATTCAATACCCATGCAAGTTACCGGTTTAGAAGCTACTGCTTGATGCATCACACCTATTTTATGAGATGATTTCAACAGCGATAGTGTCAGCTCATGTGCACGCTCTGGTGCTAAAGAAAACAACAAAGGGCGGGCAAGAGAATACAACATATCTGAAAAAGTCTACTGCTTTCTGAGTCGCGGTATTATAGGCATAGCCCAGCAAAAACACCATGCTTAGCAGTTCTTTATTTTTACCTATTATTGCACAGCTGCTGTTAATTTAATCTGCCCTGCTTCTGAACTTAATTCTAATTTTTCAATACTTAAGCCCATCTGTGTCAGCTGAGTCAGCAAATTTGCTAAAACAGCATAATTTTCATGCACTGCAGAAATTTGTATACTTTCACCCATCTGCTGTGATGAAACAGACAAACCCTGCTGCTGCGCCACCCGCTGAACTTTATCTGCGGCGCTTAAATCACTGCTTTCTGCCGGTTTCATGCTGACTGCATTACTCTGCATCCAGACAAGTGTATCTTTCAAGCCATTTAAGCGTTTTTGCTGAAACTCCGCCGCTTTATGCATATAAAATAAAGCCGAGCCTACAGCCGCGGCAATCACAAAAATAGATGTAAAGATAACCATAATCCGCTCTCGCGCAGACAAGCTATCTAAATATTCAGTTAACCGCTCAAGCTGCTGATCAAATCTTTGCTGAAGTGTTTCAAATGCTTTCATTATTGTATTTTCACCAACCCTACTGCGCCCGCATCCTGCGGCTGGATATTACCCAATTCCACTTTAAAGCCTTGCTGATTCAGCTGCTGCGTCATCTGCTGCAAAACTTGCGCAGAGTTTGCCCTTAGCTCCATGGTTAAAACTGAAGCCTCATAAGACACTCGATTTGCCACAATTTGATGCTGCATCAGCACTGGGCCGACACGGCTGAGCAACTGCAGCGCTTGAGTACTTCCTGTTTGGCTCTGGCGCATCTGAAATTCAAATTGGCTTTTTAAGGTTTGCTCCGTAATAGGATAACTCTGCCCAAACCAGTATTTAAACTGATCTACTGCCTGAACTGCCGTCACATTGGCGACTTTTTTATTTTGATGCCAGCGGACTGCATCATAACTGAACTGCACAACCAGCAAGCCAAACAAGATCGCCGCACATGCTTTCCAATAGCCTGAAACGCCTGCATTATTTTTAGTTTTTGGCAAAATATTAAATGGATGCTGTTTTATTTTTTTAATTTCAGGAACAGTATAATGAAAAGAATCTATCTGATCCTGCGTAACCGCAGCTTCCAAACTATGCATTTGCTCAGCGCTTAAATTGGAAATCAAGTACTTTTGATCTGTACGATGCTGATTAAAATCCAAATATAGCGGCAAGTCATCGACTGATTGGCCCGCAAATTCATTTTCACGAACCAGCAGCCGGCCATCAAAATTAGCAATCACTGTTTGCTTCGCTTGCGGCGCAGACAGCAGCAGAAAGTCAGGAAGCAAAGACTGAACCTTTACTGGCAGCAAAGCCAAAGCATGCTGCATTGTTTCAGCAGCAGTATTTGCTATCCCCATCACGGTCAGCTGATCTGGCTGCTCAAAATAGTGCAGCACTTTCATATGGTCTACAGGCAGAATGACATATTCTTCCAGCAAGTATTTAACACCGTCCGGCCCTAACTTCTTGTACTGCGGCTTTGCCAGTGTCTGCTGAATTAATTGTATTTCACGGCTTGGAAAAAAGACGGCCGCATCTTTACCTTGGTACAGCTGCAAATCCTGAATTAATTGTTCCAGACCTGATGCCTGTTTCCAAAATTCACCCTCTGACCATCGCCAAACCCCATTGGCCTCAGGCATCCATATATACAACATCGGTTCTTTACTGCCGTTTTAAAATTATTATGCTGATGGAATAAATGTTTTAATTTCTGTTGAAAGCCCTGGCGCAATCACAGCCTGCTCATATATCCGCGCTTCTGCAAGCGCGTAAGGATAAAACGAGTCAGCTGTGAGCAGCGCAGCAATATGCGCAACAACATTCATATGACACACTACTGTAATCGATTCATAAGGCAAATGCGACAGCCATTCTACTGCAGCCTTTGCATCATCATCCGGCTTTATTGTATTGCAAATCACCACAGGCACTTCTGGAAAATGCTTTTGCAAATGCGCCAGCGTTTCTTGCGCGCGCAGCAATGGACTCACCACAAAAACTTCGGGCTGTATGAAACTTTTTAAATGCGCTGCTGTCTGTTCAGCTTGCGCATGGCCGCGCTGCGTTAATGGACGCGCAGTATCATTCCCCATAACAGGAGCAGCTGCCTCACCGTGGCGAATTAATGTCAGTTGCATAGTTTTTCCCTAAATTAAATGCAGCCATTATATCTGTGGCTCATGACAAAAATATTTTGCCATGAGCATTTTATTTTTAAACCTGCTGATGCGGCAAGACAAATTCAACATCACTGCGGTGGCCATTTTTCATTAAAGACAGTGCAATGCTTAATGGAGGCGCACCTTCAAAAATCACATCATACAGTGCACTGGTAATCGGCATGTACACATCCAGCTCCTCTGAACGCGCTTTTACCTGCACAATGGTATTAATGCCTTCCGCAGTTTGACCCAGTTCCTGCGTTGCCTGCTCTAGAGATTTGCCCGACCCCAATGCAAAACCAACCTGATAATTACGGCTTAATGGGCTATTGCATGTCGCAAATAAGTCGCCGACACCAGACAAGCCTAAGAATGTCAGCGGATTTGCTCCCAGCTCCACAGCAAAACGGCTCATTTCTGCCAAAGCCCGAGTTAAAATCATACTCTTGGTATTTTCACCCACTTTATATGCAGCAGCCATACCCATCGCAACAGCATAGATATTTTTCAAAGCGCCGCCCAGCTCTACACCATGCACATCATCACTGGCAAAAACACGAAATAATGCACTATGCAGCGCTTGCTGCACTGCATAACGGACCAGCTCAGAGTCACTGGCAATCACCGTTCCTGCAGGCTGCCCCGCCACAATCTCTTTGGCAAGATTCGGCCCAGACAGCACACCATAAGGCACTTCCGGCAATTCTGCACGGATAATGTCACTCATAAAACTGAATGTTTTAGCCTCAATACCCTTGGTCAAAGAAACGACCGCTTGCGCGCTGATAAATGGACGAATCTGCTGCAGCACACTGCGGAAAGAATGGCTTGGAATAGCCACAAAAATAATATCACGGTCACGTACCGCTTCTTCTATGTTTGCTGTAGCCCGTAAACCTGCTTCAAGCTGAAAATCAGGCAAATAACGTTTATTAATATGCGTTGCATTGATATCAGCTGCAATATCTTCATCACGAATCCAGATCATGGTGTCACAGCCGTTGCGCACTGCTGTATTTGCCATAGCCGTACCAAAACTGCCGCCGCCCAAGACTGTTACACGCAGTGCCGTTTTTTCATTTACTGCCACTGGCTCTACAAGATCCGAAAATTTAAGTTCTGACATTTTTATTATTTCCTAAAACTGTTTTATGCAGTTTATTTATTCCAATCACTGACAAATTCCGCAGACTGAATTTCTGCACGAGGCGGAATCGATTTCACAGCTGTACCAATATAAATAATGCCCGAAATCAAATCATCTGCCGTAAGCCCTAGAGCTTGTTTAAACAAGGCTGATTCTACAACTGCACCGCTTCGCCACATGGTTGAAAAACCCTGGCTTTGCAATGACAGCAAAAAGTTTTGTACAGCTGCCCCTGTACTTAAAATTTGCTCAAAATGAGGGACTTTGGGATGATCCTGCAATTTAGTCAATGCTAAAACAAGCAATGGCGCACGAAATGGATGGTTCTTCACCCGCTCCAGCTGCGCCTCTTCTTTTTGACCTGTATCCGCTAAGGCCTGAGACAGCAATTCACCAAAAGCTTCACGCTCAGCAACCGGCACAACAACAAAACGGGTTGGTTTTAAACGGTGATGATCAGGAGCTGTCAACGCTGCCTGAAAGGCTAATTCCAATTGCGCTGCATTTGGCGCCGGCTCAACCAAATGACCAATCGATTGACGCTGATGAATGTTTTGATGAACTATTTCAACCGCTAATTCTGACATTGACATCTATATCACTTAAAAACTGAGCCTCAAGATTAGCATATTCTCAACAACTTACTCTAGAATGTTGACTGTATGAAAAGATCTATATTTGTTATTCATCTTGCGCACAGATTTACTGTCAACTGTTTCATAAGTTATACAGCATCCTTCACGCTTATACTAAAAGCTGTGCTCAAATAACTGAAATTCCATTTGCGGGCCAAACATATGCAAATTTCTCAAAAACAATTACTCATCGGCACATCTTTTATTTCCGCTATCTTACTCAGCGCATGTGCATCCACCCCGACCCAATCACTTGCCATTCAAAAACCCAACAATCAATACGAAGTGACTGCTGTAGGTAAAACACAGATCATAGCCAAAAACAATGCCGTCAGCGCAGCCAACAGTACATGCGGCAAGAAAACCGTACCTGTCGTTATAGATGAAAAGACGGAATATAATGGCGCATTAAAAGGCGTACTGGATGAAAAAACTGGTCAAATGGTACAAGCTGCTGCTGGTATTCTTGGCGCAATTTCAGGCACGAACACAGGTATTAATCAAGACGACGACTATCAGACTGTCCTAACATTTACTTGCCGCGCGAACTAAAGCGCAAAGCAATAAAAAACCGCTCAATGAGCGGTTTTTTCATCAATCAAATCAGCAATAACCATCTAAACGGGTTAAAGGCAATTTTTGACCAATCGCTTTTTCGATTTCAGGCAAATAGAACGCATCATCTTCAGACAGGAAACTGATACTCACACCGCGTGTACCTGCACGGCCTGTACGGCCAATACGGTGCACATAGTCATCGGACTGCTCAGGCAAAGTGAAATTCACCACATGCGAAACACCATCCACATGAATACCGCGGCCCGCAACATCTGTTGCAATCATAATATTATGTTTGCCGTTTTTAAATTGATCGAGCATTTTTAAACGCTTATCTTGTGCAATTTCACCAGACAGCATCACAACTTTATAATCATCCCGTTTCAAACTGTCATACAATTTGCGTACCTGATCACGCCGGTTAGCGAAAATCATGACTTTTTCAATAGGCTCGTCACGCAAAATATCTTTTAGAAGCTTATATTTATCTGACTTAGCAACCATATAAACACGCTGTTCTACATCAGCATTGGTTTTCTTTTCCGGCTCAATTTCTACAGTCACCGGTTCAAATAACCACTGCTGCGCCAGATTTAAAACATCATAGCTGAATGTTGCAGAGAACATTAAAGTCTGACGCTGCTCTTTACGCGGCGAATAGCGCACAATGCGTTTTACAGATGGAATAAAGCCCATATCCAGCAAACGGTCTGCTTCATCAATCACCAAAAATTCAATTTGATCCAGCCAAATTTCTTTTTGCTCGACAAAATCAATTAAACGGCCGGGTGTCGCAACCATAATATCAACAAAGTTTTTATCCAGCTGAGCGCGCTGCTTGTCAAAATCGACACCGCCAAGCATGGTAACCAAATGCAGATCCGCAAATTTTGTCAGCTCTTTGGCATCACTTTCAATTTGCAGCGCCAGTTCACGTGTAGGCGCAAGAATTAAAGCTCGAGGCTCGCCGCGGAAACGCTGCTCTTTAATCGGATTGTTTAACAGATCATTAATTACACTCACCAAAAAGGCAGCTGTTTTTCCCGTACCTGTCTGCGCACGGCCAATGGCATCATGACCAGCCAATGTATAGGTCAAAACTTTTTGCTGAATAGGCGTCATTTGTGTAAAGCCTAAAGCATCAATCGCCTGCTTCAATTTCGGGTGTAAATTTAAGGTATCAAAACCAGATGACATAAAGCTGTGCTCGAACTTGGTAATCGCAAAATATAATGCATTATAAACAAAAAACGCCCCAATAACATTGGGGCGTTTTTAAGAATAATCTTTCGATTAGTCTAAAGGCTGAACTTCTTCAGCTTGGAAGCCTTTTTGGCCTTTAACTACGCTGAATTCAACGCGTTGACCATCACGAAGTGAACGGTGGCCGTCACCTTGGATAGCGCGGAAGTGAACGAATACATCGTCGCCGCCATTACGTTGAATAAAGCCAAAGCCTTTAGTATCGTTAAACCATTTAACAACGCCTTGTTCACGAGCTGTCATTAGTTAATCCTCATAGATGTATAAGAAGGACCACCCGGTGTTGCAAACAGCAGACAAACAAGGTTCAAAAAATCTTATTTTTTTAAAACTTGTAATCATTCTGTAAAACTATTAACAAAATCCCGGTTATATCCATTTGTATAAAAGGTGTTGAAACAATTTATAGTTGTTATAACACCCAGTACGCTTCGAGCTTAACACGGCTAATTCTTAAATAATAGATTTTTTTCTTCAGAATACAATTTTAATAACGCATATTTTTTCACAAGCTTGCCTTAAAAAAATTGATACATCAAACAAACATTTCGGTGCATTTTTTATTTGGTTTTGGCACTCAATTTGCTACTATTTAGACCATTAGCAACATCGTATATAAATGACATCTATGCATACCGTGCAAACCGCTGATTTTTATTTGGTAGATGCCATGGGCAAGCCTTGCCCTATGCCGCTGCTCATGCTGAAAAAAGCGCTGAAGAATAAAACTGGCCGCCAGCTGCTGCTCAAGTCATCAGACCCGCATAGCCAGCTGGATGTAACCCGTTACTGTGAACTCAATGCGCTGGCATGTAAATTAGTTAAAATTTCAGACACTGAATATCACTACTTAATTGAATCTTAAAATATTTCAATTAAGATATTTTGCTTCACAAACGCATAAAACTTTACATTTCTCTACCCAATTTTCCATATTTCAGGGAAATATTGGATTAAGATTAAACCTAATTAGCGGGTAATCCCATCTATACCCTTAAAGGAGAACACATGAGTGACAGCAGCAATCAATTGATGCCCCTGTCATTATCGGCACCAGGGGTGAATCTCGGTGCTTATATCAGTACTGTTAATCAGATTCCAATTTTGACAGCCGAACAAGAAAAAGCGTTAGCTGAGCGCTATTATTACGACCAAGATTTAGACGCAGCTAAAATGCTAGTCATGTCTCATTTACGTTTTGTTGTGCACATTGCGCGCAGCTATGCCGGTTACGGCCTGCCGCAAGGCGACTTAATTCAAGAAGGCAACTTGGGCCTGATGAAAGCGGTGAAACGCTTTGACCCCAACATGGGTGTGCGTTTAGTTTCTTTTGCTGTGCATTGGATTAAAGCAGAAATTCATGAATATGTGATCCGCAATTGGCGTATTGTTAAAATTGCGACCACCAAAGCGCAGCGTAAACTGTTCTTTAATTTGCGCAGCCTAAAAAAGTCATCTAAAAAATTGACACTGGACGAAGCAAAGTCTATTGCAAATGATTTAAATGTAACGCCAGAACAAGTTTTGGAAATGGAAGGCCGTTTAACTGCTTATGACGCGGCATTTGAAGCCACTGGCGATGATGATGACGAAGGCTCAACACATGTTGCTCCAGCGCTTTATCTAGAAGACAACCGCTATGACCCTGCCCGTCTGATTGAAAATGAAGACTATGAAGAGCAAAGCACTGCTGCGCTGCATGATGCCATGGAACAGCTGGATGACCGCTCACGCAACATTTTGCAGCGCCGCTGGCTGGACGATGAAAAATCGACACTGCACGAATTGGCTGCTGAATATAATGTTTCTGCGGAACGTATCCGTCAGTTAGAAAAAAATGCGATGGAAAAAATTAAAGTGGCGATGTCGTCAAACTAATTGACAGCTTATCTTAAAAAAGCGCTTCGGCGCTTTTTTTATTGTTTAGATAGTCACTTTTGAATATAGTTTCAGCGCTTCAGCATTCAATTTTTATAAAAACAAAAAATAGGTTCAATATGACAGTCATTTCTCAAAATAATATAAAACTTTTAACTACGCTTTTTAACGACAGCCATGCAGTCCGTCTAAATATGCATAACTTACTTTTAAAAAATATTAGCACTCTAGTCAGTATTAAAGATGACTTAGGCAAAGGAAATTGCCATGATGCAGCTGCATTTATGCATTTTCTGAAGAAACCACATATTACAGGCGTCGATGAATATGCCTTGCATAATCATTCAAACAAAGATTGGATAAGCTATTTCTACACCCAATTCAGTCTATGGGATGGCACATCTAGCATTCCTTCGGGCAAGGTTATTGGATTTCACAACCCTCAAAACAATATCAGCCATCTAGGTGTTTTCCATAGCGCTTATTCTATAGGAGGCACTAAAGTCCGTGCTGTCAACAGCTTAGACCTTGGCAATGGCTGGAAATCTGTAGACTTGCTGGATGCCATACAAAATATAAATGGCAGCCTCTTTTATAATAATGCGCCTGTAGAGGTCTATATTTCCAACCGCTAATTAAACTGTTGCCTATGCTTGAAATACAGCGTATTTGCATTTCAAGCACAGCTCAAACAGCGTCAAAGATTAGCAGTTTTAGCTTTAACCTAAAACTGTAAATGTGCTAAGGTTATGCGCAAATTTTACCAAGGGTAACTTGCGTATGTGGCTTGGAATCTCTGCAATTAACCTCGCTATAGCTGTCATGCTTGGCGCATTTGGCGCACATGGCCTGAAAAAAATTGCGTCCCCCGAACAGCTGGGCTGGTGGCAAACTGCAACAGATTATTTTTTCTACCATGCATTGGGCCTTCTTGCACTCGCAATCTTAAACAAAGTTACCCGCCAATTTCCAATTAAAGCCAGCTTTTGGCTCATTCAAAGCGGCATCCTATTTTTTTGCGGTTCCCTTTATATTATGGCCTTAGGCCTGCCCCGCGGACTAGGCGCAATTACCCCAATTGGCGGCGCGCTGATGATTTTAGGCTGGCTCATTTTCGCCCGCAATGCCTTCAAATACGAGAAGTAATCCTGAGACAACTATGCAGATTTATTTAAATGGCGAAGCACAGCAAACCGCGTGCAGTAATCTTTTAGAGCTCATTCAAGAGCTTGCTTTAG
This sequence comes from Acinetobacter tianfuensis, assembly GCF_003611465.1. GTDB lineage: Bacteria > Pseudomonadota > Gammaproteobacteria > Pseudomonadales > Moraxellaceae > Acinetobacter > Acinetobacter tianfuensis. The sequence goes on along the minus strand of NZ_RAXV01000041.1, from coordinate 2,758 downwards.
AAGGTAAACGTTTTGCCGTTGAAAAAAATGAAATGATCATCTCTAAAAGCAAGTTAGAGCAAACCCCTATTTACGATGCAGATCGTATTGAAATTATTCATGCCGTCGGCGGCGGCTAGCAGGAGCTCCCATGGAAGATACATTTAAAATTGGTTCACGTACGTTTAATTCACGCCTTTTGGTGGGAACAGGTAAATATAAAGACCTGCAAGAAACCGATTTGGCCATTCAAGCCAGCGGTGCAGAAATTGTGACAGTCGCAATTCGCCGAGTGAATATTGGCCAGCATCCCGATCAGCCAAATTTGCTTTCTGTTGTCCCTCCAGAAAAGTATACAATTTTGCCAAATACGGCAGGCTGCTTTGATGCAAATAGCGCAGTACGTACATGTATGTTAGCGCGTGAACTTCTAGATGGTCATAACTTAGTGAAGCTTGAAGTTCTGGGCGATGAAAAAACACTGTACCCGAATGTCACTGAAACCTTGAAAGCAGCCCGCACATTAATAGATGACGGCTTTGAAATCATGGTTTATACATCCGATGACCCGATTGTCGCGCAAGAACTTGAAAGCATGGGCTGTGCAGCCATCATGCCTCTAGGCAGCTTAATCGGCTCTGGTTTAGGTATTTTAAATCCGCACACTCTCTCTATTATTAAAGAAAATGCCAAAGTCCCTGTCTTGGTTGATGCAGGTGTAGGCACAGCCAGTGATGCAGCTATTGCAATGGAATTAGGCTGTGACGGTGTACTGATGAACACCGCTATTGCTGCAGCGCAAAACCCTATTTTAATGGCTTCTGCGATGAAAAAAGCAGTAGAAGCTGGCCGTGAAGCTTTTCTTGCAGGCCGTATGCCGCGTAAACGCATGGCAAATGCCAGCTCACCTGAAACGGGCTATTTCTTTAAATAATCATTTCACAGTGACTTAGACAATATGATAAAGAGGACTGAAACAGTCCTCTTTATCTTTAGAATAACCTTATGCAGAAAATAACTCATAAAATAAACATTTTCCTTTTCGGCAGCCTGCCTGTGTTCTGTTTTGCGCAAATCCCCGATATTTATAAGCAAATTACTCCTGTTGGGTGGACAGTCCTTTCAGGTGCACAAGGCGATTTAAACAAAGACAGTAAAAATGATATCGCGCTCATTTTAGAAAAAAATCAAACAGATCATCCCGTGCTAAAAGATGACGGCACAGCGCTTCACAATAATCAGAGAAAACTTGCGGTATTTTTTAAAACGGCTCAAGGCTATAAGCTGGCTGCAGAGAACCGTACACTCCCGCCTGCTGAACAGCCCAATACTTGCTTACTGGACCCGCTGTCAGAATCTGAGGGCATCACCATCCATAAAGGCATTCTGTCTTTAGAACTTAGCTATTTTATGGCCTGCGGCGGCTGGGAATGGCCTAGGCATACTTATATATTCAGATGGCAGAACCAGCAGTTTGCATTAATCGGATTTGACTACTACAGTTTTCACCGCGCCTCAGGTGAAGAAACCAATAAAAGCTATAATTTTTCGACCAAAAAACGCAAAGAAATACTCGGTGCCAATATGTTTGAAAATACTCAAACTCAAACTAAGTGGACTGATTTTAAAAGCACTGCAAACCTCACGCTGCAAAACATCAATTTTGATGACTTTTATACCCAGTTTAATTATTAGAAAATCCTGCTGTAAAACAAAAAACCGCTTCATTGAAGCGGTTTTTCAATATTTATACTTGTAAATTAAGGAATTAAACCTTCATCACGCATAGCAATCTGCACAGACTGACGTTCAGCTACTTTATTTCGGATTGCAATAATATTTTTATAAGGTGTCAGATCATGATGAATCAAATTGGACCAATTTGTTAAAACAAATAAATAGGCATCTGCTGGGCCAAAGTTATCATCCACTAAATATTCGTTGTCCGATTCACCAATCGTTTTATCAATAAATGTCAGCAAACGGTCAATTTCTGCATAGCCTTTTTCTTTGCCAGCGTCATCCAATGGCGCGCCAAAAAATACGGCATAGGCATCATGCAGTTCAGAATTTAAATAACCTAACCACTCCAGCACTTTCGCGCGGCCTAAGCCCGATGGCGGAATTAAATCTTGCTTAGGATCATGCTGCGCCAGAAAAGGTAAAATCGCTACATTTTCGGTTAAAATCAAACCAGGGTTAATTTCCAAAGCAGGAACATACCCCTTGGGATTAACCTCATAATAATCTGCGCCTTTTTCTGTCTTATGCGTTTTTAAATTTACACGCACCAAATCAAAGTCAACATTAATTTCATTTAAAATAATATGTGATGCAAGTGAACATGCGCCTGGCGAGTAATATAGCTTCATCTTTGTCTTTGATCCTTGTTATTAAATTATTAACTGTCTAATGTTTTAAATCGCTTCTTGCAAAGTTTCAAGTCGTGTAAACCTTAAATTGCAAAAAAGCGTAAATGACGTAAATTCACTTAACATTGACTATTATTCATAAACAGATTTTTTGCAAGTCAGACCTGCATAGTATTTTTCGAATAAATGTTTTACCTATGCAAGTTTTCAATTTTATGAAACATCATTGTGCTGGCAAACGCTCAGTAACCCTAAATTCTAAACATATTGGCAAAGTTCAGCGTTCGACCATTTCTAGGCAGCTATTGTTCAGCGGTTCTAAAAAATTATCATTTTGACTTTCAAGAAATGCTCAAATCTGGCTCATACCGATTTTGAAACAGTTTTTTGAACCTGCTTTTTGATTT
>NZ_RAXV01000040.1 GCF_003611465.1 Acinetobacter tianfuensis | reverse complement strand
GTCACGCGCTTCGCCACCGAATTTCTTCGCACATACAGTTGCAATCGCAGCTGTTAAAGTTGTTTTACCATGGTCAACGTGACCGATTGTGCCAACGTTTACGTGTGGCTTATTACGTTCAAACTTAGCCTTAGCCATGTTTATATTCCTCGTTTACATCGAACACAATTCTGAGTAAAACTCAGCATCGACTTGCTCACCTAAAAAAATAGGCACCCTGATACTTAAAAAGCAGACTAATAAGCCTGCTTTTGAAATCTTGTGCAACAATGTTGCTAAACTGTAATCTGGAGCTCTTATCGAGATTTGAACTCGAGACCTCTCCCTTACCAAGGGAGTGCTCTACCACTGAGCTATAAGAGCAAATATAAGAACTTCAATGGAGCGGGAGACGAGGGTCGAACTCGCGACATGCAGCTTGGAAGGCTGCCGCTCTACCAACTGAGCTACTCCCGCACAATGTTGGTACAAACCAAATTTGAAGCCTTAAAGTTGGTGGTGAGGGAAGGATTCGAACCTTCGAAACTTTCGTAGCGGAGTTACAGTCCGCCCCCTTTGACCGCTCGGGAACCTCACCATCTTTACACTTACTTCAGTGCTGTTCTTTACATCAACCACTCAAACCACCTAAGATGGTGCCGGCACACGGATTCGAACTGTGGACCTACTGATTACAAGTCAGTTGCTCTACCAACTGAGCTATGCCGGCGTTTCTTAGTGTTTCGTACGTTTCGTATCGGAACGGTGTGCAGTTTAGCAAAACTTGAAATCCATGCAAGTGTTTTTTTCAAAAAAAACGTGAAAAACTCACAAAATCAATCCATTTGATGATAATTCAACCGCTTTGATCACTGCGCGAGCTTTTATTTGGGTTTCATTCCACTCAGATTCAGGATTTGAATCCGCAACAAGCCCCGCTCCCGCCTGAACATAGACCTTATTTTCACGAATAACACAGGTCCGGATAGCAATCGACATATCCATTTCACCATGCCAGCCTAAATAACCGACAGCGCCGCCAAAAATTCCGCGTTTTACTGGCTCGACTTCGTCAATAATTTCCATGGCGCGAATTTTTGGCGCTCCAGAAAGTGTGCCTGCTGGGAATGTTGCTTTAAAAACATCCAAAGCATCCACATCATCACGCACCTCACCCTGCACATTCGACACAATATGCATCACATGCGAATAGCGTTCGATCACCATTTGATCAGTCACCTGAACTTTGCCAATCTTTGCAATGCGGCCAACATCATTTCGACCCAAATCAATCAGCATAAGATGTTCTGCAATTTCCTTTTCATCAGAAAGCAGATCCTGTTCAAGCGCTAGGTCTTCTTCTTTCGTTTTGCCGCGCGGCCGTGTTCCAGCCAGCGGACGAACTGTCGCAATACCATTTTCCAAACGCGACAAAATTTCAGGCGAAGAACCCACAATATGGAAAGGTTTCTCATTTTCTAAGGTTTGACCTTGAACTAAGAATAAATACGGTGACGGATTTAAATGGCGCAGTGCACGGTAAACCTGTAAAGGCTCACCATCAAAATCTGAAACCATACGGTGTCCAGGAACAACCTGCATCACATCGCCTGCACGTATGTACTCTTTAACCGTTTCAATGGATGCTAAAAAGTTGTCATGCCCTGTTAGCGACTCAAAATGCGGCGCGCTATGCTTAACTGCTTTTAAGCTGACAGGTGTGGCTAAGATATTTTCCAGCTCATCCAACTGCGCCTGCGCCTTTGCATAAGCATCTTTATCTGCAGCATCCGCATGCACAATCAGGAACAGCGTATCTTTCAAGTTATCAAATACAATCACTGTTTTTGACAGCATCATCCAGATATCCGGCAAACCCACTGGATCTGCATCTGGCACATTCTTCAGCTTAGGTTCGATATAGCGTACAGCATCATAGCCAAAATACCCTACCAGACCGCCCGTAAAACTTGGCAGCGCCGGCAAATCCTGCTGTGCCGGCACTTTAAACTGCGCTTGAAAATCGCGGATATATTGAAATGGATCACTGCACTGCTGTTTCGTGACAGAGCCATCAGGCTGCTGAATACTGAGCTCACCCGCATTACATGAAAAGACCGTAGATTCGCCTAGGCCGATAATGGAATAGCGCGCCCAGTTTTCACCGCCTTCAACTGACTCAAATAAGTAGGCCTGCTTATGCTCTTTTAAACGGGCAAAGATCGACAGCGGTGTGTCTGTGTCCGCTAAGCGCTGACGGTAAACAGGAATAAGGTTATAGCCTTGAGCTGCAAGCTGCTGAAATTGTGCTGAAGTGGTCATGCGGTTTTCTCTTTTAAAATAGAATTACTCAGTATGTACATAAAGTTGAACTGAGCGACGCCATCGAAAAACCACACAACTATTCATTTTCTTTCCTTAGTATGCTTTGTTAAGCAAGCAGTTCACGTAAATCATCAACTATTAACTGCGGCTGACAATCCGCTATATTTTCACCATGATTATAGCCATAGCTGACCACAATACAATCAATACCGGCACGGCGTGAAGCTTCTACATCATTTGATGAGTCTCCAACCATCAGCACCTGCTCAGGCTGCACTTTAAAATATTCAACACAATGCAGCAGCTGGCGCGGATGCGGCTTACGCTCTTCAAAGCGGTCACCGCCAATAATGTCTGCAAAATAATGCGTCATGCCCAAAACTTCTAAAATTGTGCGGGCTGGCGCTTCTGGCTTATTGGTGACGCAAACCAGCGTTTTTCCTTCCGCCTGCGCCCAATCTAAAAATGCCAGTATGCCTGAAAACGGCAGCGTACCCGAGCAGGGGTCTGCATTATATATTTTTAAAAATGTTGCCAAAAGCTGACTGTGCTGCGCCTCATCTACAGCAGGAGTCAGATACTCCAGCACGCTGCGGCAAAATAATGATGTTCCCTTGCCAATCCAAACCCGCACCTGCTCTTCTGTGACCAGTGGCAGCTGCATTGCATTTAGACTCATATTCATTGCGCGGTATAAGTCCGCCGCTGAATCCACCAATGTTCCATCTAAATCAAACAAAATAACTTGGCGGTCTGCCAATCGAACATCAAACATTGCACCCTCTTCTATTATTTTCGTTTCTGCATCACACCCAGAAACAGCTAGGGCATGCGATTGCATGCCCCATTCTACAATCCGCATTGCGTTTATTTAAAGAATAGCCATGCTGCAATTGCTAAAATAATCAGCACAATAAGACTCATCAATCCTAAAGACGCATTTTTCTGCGCTTGCTTTTCTTCTTCAACACGTGTCAATGGCTGCTCTACAGGTACTGGCGCAGGTTCTGGTTTTACCGCGCTTACATCCACACCTTCCGGAATTGGCGCAGGCTTAGGCACTGAAATACCCTGCGGCATACCGTCACGGCTTAATTTAACATTGGCATCACGCTCGCTCATCGCAGGCATGCCTTGATCATTCATTTGCTGCGCAGCTGTTTTTGGCGCATCTTCAGGCTGCTGCGCTGTCTCTGATACAGCCACCGCTTCTGACGGCTGCTCTAGAGCCATTGCAGATTCTGCCTGTTCAGCTTCCGCTGCAGGCTCTACAGCTTGAGCTGGAGCAAGCACTGAGAATCTCAGGCTGGCAAACTGTACAATATCGCCTTCTTTCAGCAGCACCTGATCTGCAACTTGCACATCATTTACAAAAGTGCCATTTGATGACTGCAAATCCTGTACCCAAAGCGCCTGATCAACCAATAAGAATGCGGCATGTTTTCGTGAAATTTCTGCCAGCTGCAAGACGATATCTGCAGCTTGATGACGTCCAACCAGCATATCGCGGTCGATACTGATTTCTTGTCCCGTTAATTCACCGGTAATGGCTTGTATTTTCCAAGTCATGAAATGTACTTCTCTCAACGAATTTTAATTATCATAGCATCCTGAATGCTTCATCTGCGTCTAAAAATTTCATTCAGGAACAAATTCCAAGTATTTATGGCTTCGCTGTTTTCGCGGCAGGAATATCATTCGGCACAGTGACAGTTTGACGGCTCACAGGCGGAAGCTCTGCCACAGGCGTACTCACAGCCGGACGTACAGCAACTGGCGTATTCGGCTGGATACCCCCGCCTGAAGGTACTGTCTGATAGGATGTTCCCGCGCTGGCTGGCACCTTAGATACTGGTAAACGCTGCTGATAAACATCATCTACATTTTCAGGAAGTTTGGCAAAAGTGCCATCCTGATTCAGCGCAAGCTGCAAGCTATACAGCTGGCTGTAACGCTGCTGCGATAAACGGCTGACTTCATCACCTTCACCTACGATAGTTGGGTGAATAAAGACCAGCAAGTTTCTTTTTTCATTGGATTTCGCATCTGAACGGAACAAACGCCCAATACCAGGAATCGCACCAAGCCCGGGAACTGCTTGACGGCTGTAAGCAGAATTATCTGAGATCAACCCCCCCAGCACCACAGTTTGTCCATGTTCAGCAAGAATAGCCGTTTTAATGGCACGTTTACTGGTCACCAAATCAGATGCCTGCCCTTTATCCTGAACAGCAGATACTTCCTGCTCCACTTCAAGACGGACTGAGCCTCCCTCCCCAATATGCGGCACTACTTTCAACGTAATGCCCACATCTTTACGTTCTACCGTAGTATAGGGATTGACTGTGCCTGATGAGCCTGTAGAGACTGAACCTGTCACAAAAGGTACGTTCTGCCCCACCACAATGTAGGCTTCTTCATTATCCATGGTCACAATAGACGGCGTGGACAGCAGATTAGATTTGGTATTTTTCTTCAGGGCCTGAATCAGCGCGCCATACACCTTGCGTGACCCATCCTTGCCCTCTTTATATTCACCCAGCAAAATGGATGAGCCGTTCATTCCTGCCGCCGCCTGCCCCAGCCCTGCAGCTCCACCCGCCAAATAACCGCCAGCCAGCCCTGCAAGACTGGCGCCAACGTTATCAAAACTGATCAAGCCTACACCGCTGCTCAGATCACCAAGCGCCCATTGCACACCCAGCTGGTCTGCATCATTGCCTTCAACCTCAATAATTGCCGCTTCAATCAGCACCTGCTGACGGCGGATATCGAGCTGCTGAATAGCGGCTTCAATCTCGCGCATCAGCTGCGGATCCGCCTTAACCACCAGCGCATTTTGAGTGGTATCAGCAATAATACTGATGCCGTTGCCGCTGAAACTGCTGATGCTGTTTTTATTGCTGCTGTTATTGCTTGAATTTAAATTAATACTTGAACCAGTATCATTTGATCCGCCAGCCGTACTCGAATTATTATTCATGAGACTGCTGATTGGGCTGTTCGACGAACTGCTGTTTGAATCCCCGCTAGATGACACAGCTTGACCTGTGACCAAACCTTGCAAAATTTCTGCTAAGTTTTTAGCGCTGGCGTATTTTAAACGGAAAACTTTTAAGCCGCCTAAACGGTCAGCAGACGGCACATCCAGCATTTCAACCATTTGACGGATACGCTTGCGTGATGCGGTATCGCCTTTAATAATAATACGGTTGGTGCGGTTATCCGCAATAATGCGTACACGTGAGCCTTTTAAATCTTTCGATGCCCCCGTTGAACTCATTGATTCCAGCAGGCCAATCATTTCCTCAGCCTGACTGGATTGCAGGGTGACTGCTTCTATATCATTTTGGCCCGTGCCATCTAAATTACGGATAATGGTTTCCAGCTGATAAATATTGCTGGCTCTGTCAGATACAATCAGCGCATTCGTTCCCGCAACAGCAGACAGATGCGCAAACTGCGGCATTAACGGGCGAAGCGCTGGAATCAGGTCATTGGCATTGGTATTTTCCAGCCAGATTACCCGCGTGACAATTTGATCGCCAGTCGCTCGGCGGCGTGAATCATAAGGCACACCAGAGCTTTTTACATTGCTGTCAGGCACCAGCTTAACAGTATTGCCAGATGGTATTGCCACCACACCATTAACATTTAATACCCCTAAAAATAAGTCATAGACTTCACTTTTATTTAAGGGCTTATTGGAAATAACCGTGACATTGCCGCGCACACGCGGATCAACAGCAAAGTTTTTACCGGTAATATCAGCAACTTCATTAATGAATGCAGTCAAATCCGCATCACGTAAATTAATTTTCCAAGTCTGCGCATAGCTGGCTGTGCTGACTATCGCCACCAGCGGCGCCAAAGCAAAAGCTGCCAAAGCTGGACGGTTATTATTAAATAAAGCCATAACTGCTCGTGTTTCCTAACCTGCTTAGTGATGAGATATCACTTAAAATCCTGTTGTATGGTTACCACTTGATCACCACGTTTTACTTCCAGCCTGACCTGCCCCTCACGCCGAGCCTGTTCTAATAATTGCGCTTCCGTTTGATTTTGCCCTAGAGTCTGTCCATTTAAAGACACAATGCGGTCACCAGGCTGCAAACCTAATTTATTTCTTAAACCAACTGGCGTACGCGATGTCACTTCATATCCGCTGCCATTGCTGGAAGCATTCACACCCATTTCCTGCATATACTGTTCACGGTTTTCCTGCATGCGCTGCACAGCCTGACCGATTGCCATACTGGATGAGCTGTTTACCGCAGGGTTTGGCACTGCTGGCTGCGGCGCAGCTGTGCCTGCCGGCACGATCGGCTGATCTAAGCCATTTTCAATACGGTTAAACTGCAGCTCTTTGACTGAGCCGCTGCCAGTTTTTAATATTGCCCGATCCCAATACACTTCCGCTAAAATATAAGAGGAGCCAGCAACAGGCTCACCCACACGATAACGTTCCGCTGTTTCATTCACTTTAATCACAGCTGAGGAAAACTGATTCGGATAAGAAACAACAACCCCCTGCAAAGTCATATTCAGCTGCTGATCTGCGCCCGATGCATTTACTGCCTCCTGAAAAAGCGAGAAGGAGCTGATATTCGGCACTTGCGCCTGCTGTGAACCCAATTCAGCGCGTTCCAGCTGTATCGCCTGCGGCGGCGCCAGCAGCAGCCAGAACAGCGATGCCAATTTCCAGCATAAAACCAAAACCAAAACGGCCAGCAAAACAGGCGCAGCCCTGTCCATTTGCTTCAAATCAAGCTGTTTAAATTTATCTAACCAAGCGCTCATCACATCCCGCCTCGAATCAAAGGTTGCCGTGAGCTGATTACATAGGTATCTAGTCCAGCCTTCCCCTCATAGGAAGCGACATTTAACAGCAAGCGCTGCGTCAGCTGAACATCCAGCATCAGGTCAGCATCCAGCTGCAAATTCATCATTTTCTGTTCACGCGTATCCCGCACATCGATCAACAGTTTACCGCTGTCATCTGAAATCCGCCCTGCCAAAGAAGGCATATTCATACGGTCCTGACGCTGAGCAAAAGTATATAGCAGCTCTCCGCCAGCCCATTGCATCTGCCCTTCGGCCTGAGCAAAGCCTGCTTGTTTTTTATAATTAAATTCGATGTCTTTCAATTGTATTGGATTGGCGGGCCATTGCCAGTCTGCCAGCTTTTTCAATGTTTCTGGCGCAATTTGACCGCTCAGAGATTTGACATAAACCGTTTTACCCAAACCATAGCCCACAACCCCTTCCAGCTGTGTATTACCGCTGTGTATTTCTATACTGGCGCCAGCACGCAGCAGGAGCACTTCCCATGGACGGGTACTCCAGCTGACAGAGCCTGATAAATTGCCTTGCTTCCAATCAGCCTGACCGCGCCAGATGTTCCCGCTGACATTGTGTAAGATCTGATTATTTTTATAAAATTTTGAAATAATCCATGCGGCAGGCACTTGCAGCAGGACAAAAACAAAAAAACTGACGATAGCAAAAATCAGCCATCTAAATTGTTTTGGCTTATTGCTCATTCCGCCCCAACCGAATTCTCAATTTTTATTCCCTGAACATTTTTCTTTATAGACACATTATGCACACTTTTTCTACATCTCCAATTCATAGGCATAAAAAAAACCAAGCAACATCGCTTGGTTTTTTTATCGTAGCGGCGGCTTATGACAATGCCATGACCGTCAGGCACAGTTTAGATAATAAAATCTTCTAATTTCGCGCCTTTTTCAAGTTCAGCAACCAGCCAGCGAGGCTGTTTACCGCGGCCAGTCCATGTATCTTCAGGATTTGCTTTACTGCGGTAACGCGGCTCTACAGCTTTGCGTACTGATTTTTTACGCTTGTTCGCGCCAAACTCAAGAATCTGCTCAATGCTTAAGCCCACATTTTCAGCGATATCTAAAATTTGATGATAAGCATCTTCAATAGCTTGATCTTTTTTAGATGCAATTAAAGCCTCCGCTTCAACTTGCAAACGCTTTAACTCTTCAACTGACAAATTACTGATATCTGGCATTTATTAAAACTCCAATAGGTTTAGTATTATTTTGCTTCTTAAAACGTGTTTATAATATTCTATAATAATTGAGATATACAATATTAAAATAAAAATAAAAATAAAAACAAGTTTTAACTCATTTACACAAAACCATCAGTCATTTTTAAATATTATGCCCAGCGTTTAATTCAACCTCTTTAATCTTTAAACGTATATTTTCCGGTATAGATTTTTTTTGCATATTTATTTTATCAACGCATACAATAACAGCCTCACCCAATGCCACAACCGTTTCCTGCGTTTCACTCCAAAGCACATAACTCATTCTCATCGCGCTATTTCGAAGTTCCTCAACTCTAGCGCCGACTTTTAATGTATCTGGATAAACCACCGGTTTTAAATATTGACACTGATTTGAAGCAACAACGGTATAAATATCTTCATTAAAAATATCTAAAGCGTCAAAATACTTCAGGCGGGAACTTTCTATATAACGGTAATAGACTGTATTATTGACATGACCAAAAGCATCCATACCCCCCATGCCACAAATTGTTCATGAATAATTGGGTATTGATTCAAATCCGCCATTTTATATCCTGCCTAAATTTTAATTTTTACAAAGTTTGCATTATTTTCAAAGATCAAATTCAACTGCTGCACTAAATCTTCTTGCCCATTCAAAATAGATTTAATTCGTAAATAACTCATCAATACATCATCGGGATATTGCAGCAACAATGCCTCTGCCTCATTTTGACGGCCTGTAGCATCAAAGACATGCCATTTTGCAAATGCTAAAACCGGCAACGCAGGATATTTACTTTCCCAGCGGTTAATTTGATCTTCAGCATGCGCATAATCCGGGCTTTGACGCAATACCTGCTGCTCAAACCATAAATAAAACACATCCTGATTAAACTGCTGCTCCAACAAGTGTTCTGCAAGCTGCTGATGCGCCGCCCCCATTTCGGGCAGCCGAGACAGCACTTTTAACCATAGCACTTTAATGTCATAGGGTCTTAGTTCAATTTGACCGCTTAAATCACTATAACGCTGCTGCAGCGCCTGCAAACCGTCCTCATTAGCATCATCAAATACCAGCAGCAGCTGTTCCAGCCAATTTTGCTTGGCCTGCTCACCCAAATGTCCATATTTCGTCGAACGCAAATACATCCATGGAAACTGCTGGGCAAACTTTCCCCACAGCGCAGTCAGCCGCTGTTCATAAGATGATTTGACGTTTTCCAGCCATGGCGACAGCTCATGCTGATTTAAAAACTCTAAATGCGTCAGGGCTTTTTCACCCTCCTGCATAGATAAATAAATTTCAATCCGCTGCAGCTCTGCCAGCTCAAATGCCATTGGGCTTACTTCATTTAAAGCCTGTAGCGCTTCTGCATACTGCTGACGCATCCAATATAACTGCGAGCTGATAATTCCCTTCATTAAGCCTGACTGGCTGAAAACCTGCTGAATAAACTGCTGCTGGTCTTGCCCCGCGTTCAAAAGCCAAATAACCGCAAGCTGCTCATAAGGATGGAGCTGATTGAAATTAAATACCGTTTCTATTTTTCGCTGCTCACGGTTTAAATAACGCTTTAGCGCAAGCCAAATTAACTGAATTGTAAAACTCAGCAGCGCTAAACATATAATCAGCACCCAAATATTGGTTTGAATTTGCCAGTCACGCCAATATAAATACACATAACCCGCGCCATAGCCATAACTCAGCACACTAAAAATTGCGGCGCATAACAACCCTACAAATAAATAGGCCAATATGATCTGTTTCATGATGACTTAACCTATGAGTGCGCGGCTATTTAAAACAGGCGCCGTCAATACCGGCATGTTTTTTAAAGCTTGTATTTGCTGAATAAAGTGCTGTGTATTGCTATCTGGAAGCTGTTTTAAAATTGCTTCAATTTGGGTCAATTCCTGCTGAAATATCACATATTGACCTTTTTGCAATAACTGCTGGCAGTTTAATAACCGCAGCTGTGCTTCTTTTAATATTAATGGACGCTGCATTAATACGGCTCTAGGCTGCTCTACAGATTCAATTTGCAGCCAGCGCTTCCAAAAAGCCTGCTCATTTTGCACAGGTAAATTTAAATGCTGCTGTTTAATTTCTTTATTTAAGGCAAGATCCAGCTGACGCAAGGATGCAAGGATTTTCTGCTGCTGCGCGCTGCGCACTTTCACAAATTGGCTGATATTTTGACGGTCAGTTTGAATACCCTGCTTCAAAGTCTCTTTTAAAGCAGGTGACAATGCATAATGCTCAAGGTTCAATTCCAAAGCATTCAGCTTCTCTAAAGCCAAGCCATACTGCTGCTGCCGCAAAGCAAACTCAATGAAATCCAGCTGCTGCGCAATCACGGCTGCAGGCTGAATGCCTTCGTTCTGCACAGCTGCAGGCTGTACTTGAATGTCAGCCTTCAGCTCACCGCCTGCCTGACGCTTAATGGCTGCCAGCTGATCATTCAGCAAAGCATTGCGCCGCTCAAGCTCGCTTTGCTCCTGCAGTACTGCCGTCTGCTCAGTCTTCAGCATATAAACATCAAAACTTAGTTTCAGCAGCCAAACTACACAGGCAATTGCTGCAAGCACAAACAGTTTTTTCATGTATTCCCTTACACCGCTTCCAGCTGTTTCAAAATTGTATTTATTTTCATATCGTGCAGCATGACTGCTGTAAAGCTAAGATGATGCTGCACACGATACTGCTCTACTAAAGCATCTACACGCTCACCAAGCACCAAAATCACTGCCCGGTTCAGCAGCGGCTCATGATCGGCCAGTAAATCGAGCCAATAATTCCAGCTGGCTTCACTGCTGATAAGCACCGTAAAGACAGCAAGACCATTAAGCTGAGGCAAATGCCGCTGCAGTATTTGTTTTGTCAAAGATGGGCAGTGCCGGCGATAAAGGACAAAATTCAGTACAGTGTTGCCCTGCTCTAAAAGACAATCCATCATAAACTGCCGCCCGCCTTCGCCGCGCCAAAAGGCCACTGATGCGCTTGACGGCAGCTGCTGCAGCACAGGCAAACGCAGCATGCCTTCTGATGTTTCAACCTCAGGCACTTCACTATGCAAATCATATTGCAGCAATGCCTGTGCCGTAGCTTCACCCACTGCAATCCATTTGACATGCTGCAGTGAGGCCAAACTCAATCCGGCCTTTTGTAGCCCCTTCATACCGAACTGCACTGCCGATGGGCTCACAACAACAATCATCTGCACTGAAGCCAGCTGCGCATATTGAGCAGCCAGCATTTCAGACCAAGGTTCTGCAGAAAGCTCCAGCAAGGGCAAATCCAGCACATCTATGTGCGCCGCTTTTAAGCTTTCACTTAATGCTGCAGCCCGGTCCGCAGGCCTTGTATTGATAAAAAGCATAAAAATTAATACAGCGCTTTCAGCAAGTCACCTGCCCCTTGAGCCAGCAAATCTTGAGCCAATGCCACGCCCAGCTGCTCTGCATCTGCTGCAGAGCCAGACTGTTCTGCTTTGAGCAAGGTTAAACCGTCCACACTGCCTACACGGCCTTCCATTTGAATTTTCCCTTGCGACAAAGTTGCATAGCCCGCGATAGGCACTTGGCAGCCGCCCTCCAGATAAGCATTAAAGGCGCGCTCTGCTCTGACACACGCATTCGTTTCATCATGCATTAAAGGCAAAATCAGTTCCAGAACAGCATGATCCGCTTCACGGCACTCCAAGCCTAAAGCGCCCTGTCCCACGGCAGGCAAGCTGACATCTGGCTGCAAGGTATGGCGGATGCGCGCAGATAAACCTAAACGCTTCAAACCTGCACTGGCTAAAATAATGGCATCATAATTGCCTGCATCCAGCTTAGACAAACGTGTGCCTACATTGCCGCGAAGATCGATAATGTCTAAATCTGGGCGCTGTTTTAATATCTGACATTTACGGCGCAGGCTAGATGTTCCAACTTTAGCGCCTTGCGGAAGCTCATCAAAATGAGCATATTGATTAGAAACAAAAGCATCCAGCGGATCTTCACGCTCGCAAATGACCGCAAGCGTTAAACCCTCCGGCAATGCCATAGGCACATCTTTCATGGAGTGCACAGCCAAATCTGCGCGGCCGTCTAAAAGCGCAGCTTCAAGCTCTTTGACAAATAAGCCTTTACCGCCAATTTTTGCCAGCGGCGTGTCTAAAATTTTATCCCCCTGAGTCACAAATGTAACCAGCTCCACGCTTAAACCTGCATGCATAGCTTCAAGGCGCGCTTTAATGTGTTCTGCCTGCCATAAAGCAAGCGGGCTTTGTCGAGTTGCAATTTTCAGGGACTTCATAACATTCAAATAACCGTAAATATGAGCTTATTCTAAACTCTACTGTCTGATATTTAAATGCAATATCTGTAAGGGAATTTTCTGCAAAATATCCTCACAGCTTCTGAATGCGCTCCCGAAGGCTTGGCAAATGCCTGCGGCTGACGGCCAAACGCTCTTCCAGTTCGCGGCAGCGCACTTGATACTGGCCTGAGCTCACCACTTCAAGACCATCTAAAAAGCTGACCGAAACCAGCGCATTGCGGTGAATACGAATAAATTGATCGCCAAACTCAAGTTCCAGGTCTTTCAGCGTTTCATCGATCAAAACACTGCCATTTTTATGACGCACAGTCACGTATTTCTGATCTGCTAAAAAATAGTAAATATTTTCTACCGGCACCAGCTCTACACCACGGTAAGTTTTGGCCGCGATCTGATGGCGGCTGATTTTAAGTTCTTCCATATTTTCTTTTTGTTTTATACCGCTCATTTGAGCTTGGGTTAATTTTACTAAATGATCTAAAACCTGCTGCAATTCCTGCTGCATCACTGGTTTTAGCAAATATCCCTCGGCATTAGATTTAAATGCATCAAGCGCATGATGGTCATAGGCTGTACAAAAAATAATAGCCGGCATTGGTTCCAGCTGACGCAAATGCTGCGCGCAGGCTAAGCCATCCATGCCCGGCATTTGAATATCTAATAATATAACGTCTGGTTCTAAACTCTGAGCTAAGTCAAGCGCTTGCTGTCCATGTGATGCAGTTGCAACCACCTGATGCCCCAGCTGCGTGACTAAACGTGACAAACGCTCTACTGCAAGAGATTCATCGTCACAAATCAGGATGTCCATTTCTCCTCCTTACACAGATCACTTTATTTATTTTTATAAGCGCGCTGTGCTGATTTTACTTATATTGATACTGCACGACAGTCGTAAACATTTCATTTCCAGCAAAAGTCCGGAACATGACCGCTGGCCCATAATGCGCTTTGAGCCGCTGATGTACATTTTCAACTGCAATACCATGTCCTTGGCGTAACGTTATTTTATCCTGAACAATTGGGTTAGTAATGACGATATTGACTTGATTTTGCGATATTTCGATCAATATGCTTATCGTACTCTTTGTTAGAATTTTTTCAACTCCATGGAAAATACTATTTTCCACTAAAGGTTGTAAAGTTAGCAGAGGAATTTGTACATTTGCATACATTTCTGAATGAACCAGTTTCCATTCCACATGCAAACGCTCACCTAAACGAATTTGCTCTATTGCTAAATAACGCTGGCATAAATCAATTTCATCACTCAAAGGCACCAGCTTCAATTCTTGAAAACTGGCGCGAAACAGGCGTGACAAATTCAGCAGCATATGTTCTGCTTTGTCTGGATCAATGCTGATGAGGCTGATCACGCTGTTCAGGCTGTTAAATAAAAAATGCGGATGAATGCGCGCCTGCATAGCCTGAATACGCGCATTCAGCTCACTGTTCTGCTTGCGCCCCCACAGCTCACGCAAATAGATATAGCGGAAACACACTGCACCCAGCAGCACACCCAAACTCAAATGCATCAAACTGCCTGAAAATGCCCTGCTGAATGCCAAACCCGAAAGGCTTAAATTCTCACCAAAATAGAACAAAACATTGAGGCTGACGGTTGTAAAAACCACAATAAACTGCAGCAGCAAAAAGCCTAAAAACAGCTTGATCTGCAGCTTTAAGGGGCTTAGCCGCTGCTCAAAATATTCCGTTAAAGCCGCAAATGACAATAAAGTCCAATTAATGAACAGCACATGCTGCATCAATCCCAGCCAGCTCAGCGCCTCCCAGGACTCTGCCCTGGCCAAAGCCAGCACCAGCGCCAAAACATTGCCCGCCAAACACAGTTCCAGCAGATATTGCCCGCGCCCGAGCTGCGTTAAAAAATTAGGCTTCACGCTGCGCTCAGCCCGTTCACGAAAAGTTTGCAGGTCTGCTTCGGCAAGAGGCGCTGAATTTGCTATACTCTTTTTAGTTCTACTGCTTTTTATCTTATTGAGCCGACATGACCACATCTTCTAATTCCTCAAATCCGTCACAAGCCCAAACTTCAGGCATGTGGGGCGGCCGTTTCTCTGAAGCAACTGATGCCTTTGTTGCTGAATTTACAGCATCTGTTCAATTTGACCAACGCTTTTATAAACAAGATATTGCAGGCTCAATTGCGCATGCCACTATGCTTGCGAAAGTTGGCGTTTTAACTGAGCAGGAACGTGACGACATCATTAATGGCTTAAACACGATTAAAGCTGAAATTGAAGCGGGCAGCTTTGAATGGCGCATTGATCTTGAAGATGTGCACATGAATATTGAGTCTCGCTTGACGCAGCGTATCGGCATTACAGGTAAAAAGCTGCACACTGGCCGCAGCCGCAACGACCAAGTTGCAACTGACATCCGTTTATATGTACGTGATGAAATTGATGCAATCTTAACGTTATTGCAAAAACTGCAAAAAGGCATTTTGGGCCTTGCTGCTAAAAATACCAATACCATTATGCCGGGTTTCACTCACCTGCAAACTGCGCAGCCAGTTACCTTTGGCCACCACTTAATGGCTTGGTTTGAAATGCTGGTGCGTGACTCAGAGCGTCTCATTGACTGCCGTAAACGTGTTAACCGTTTACCGCTAGGCTCAGCAGCGCTTGCTGGCACAACCTACCCGATCGAGCGTGAATACACAGCGCAATTGCTTGGCTTTGAAGCGGTATGCGAAAACTCGCTAGACGCAGTTTCTGACCGTGACTTCGGCATCGAATTCAACGCCGCTGCATCGCTCATTATGATGCATTTATCGCGCATGTCAGAAGAAATGATTCTTTGGACTTCAGCGCAGTTCAAATTCGTCAACATTCCTGACCGTTTCTGCACTGGCTCTTCAATCATGCCGCAAAAGAAAAACCCGGATGTTCCAGAGCTGATCCGCGGTAAAACTGGCCGTGTTTATGGCGATCTTATGAGCCTATTAACCCTTATGAAAGGCCAGCCTTTAGCGTATAACAAAGACAACCAAGAAGACAAAGAGCCTTTGTTTGATGCGATTGATACTGTTCGCGGTTCAGTAATGGCATTTGCAGATATGATTCCTGCACTTGTGCCAAACATTGAAATCATGCGTGAAGCAGCGCTGCGCGGTTTCTCTACAGCAACTGACCTTGCGGACTACCTGGTTAAAAATGGCGTAGCTTTCCGTGATGCGCATGAAATTGTCGGTAAAGCAGTTGCGCTTGGCGTACAAGAAGGCAAAGATTTGTCTGAACTGACTTTAGAACAGCTGCAGCAGTTCTCTGACTTGATCCAAGCAGACGTATTTGAAAAAGCATTAACGCTTGAAGCTTCTGTGAATGCGCGTAATCACATTGGCGGCACTGCGCCTGCGCAAGTAGAAGCAGCCATTGCCCGCGCTCATGCACGTTTAGATGCGCTTTACGCTTAATCTTTTTTAAAATTTGGAGTATTGATATGTCTCGACAAGTATTTTGCCGTAAATATCAGGCTGAAATGGAAGGTTTGGACTTTGCGCCCTTTCCAGGCGCAAAAGGCCAAGAACTGTTTGATTCTGTATCCAAGCAAGCTTGGAGCGAATGGTTAAAACATCAAACTACGCTGATCAATGAAAAGCGTTTAAATGTGTTTGAACCTGATGCGAAAAAGTTTTTAGAAGAACAGCGTGAAAAATTTTTCAGCAATGATGAATCTTTAGAAATTGCTGAAGGCCTAAAGCCTGAGTAAAAAAGAAAGCACTGCTTTTCTTTTTTACGTAAGACAAGCGAAGCGCGTAGTTTTGATTGTCAAAAGGGAATCTGAAAAGATTCCCTTTTTAGCTTAGGAGCACTGCTCCGCCACGCCGCAAGACAAGCAGCTATGTTGCGCGTAGGCTTTAATCAAAAAAGAATCTCCATAATTGGAGGTTCTTTTTTTTACGCTGCCTTATTTTTCTGCAAGACAAGTAAAACGCATCGTTTCACATGTCAAAAAAGGAATCCTTGAAAGGTTCCCTCTTTCATTTAAGGCGCAATGCCCTGCCACACCATAAAAACTAAAAATATGCTTGAACTGAACATCTCCGCACACCGCTTCTCATCCAAACATGCACAGCGCAAGCGTTTTGAAATGATGGCAGCAGCCTACGTAAATGCCCAAAAATTAAATGTAAAAATACATAACACTTTTCAATAAAACTCAACATTACACTACAAGAACCTACAAGACATCCTTCTGCCAGCTGCCTATAATGATTCCCAAGGAGATGGAAACATCTGCTAAAAATACTGATAAGTAACCCCTATTTTATTCCCATGCTTCCCCCAAAGTATGGGAATTTTTTTATGCAAATTTTGCCTAAACACGATATCCGCGCTAAAACACAGCCATGAAAAAAGCCCCCATAACGAGAGCTTTTTTTAATTGCATTCTGGAAATGCTTAAGGCTGTTTCAAATATGGCCATGCTGCTTTTAAATAAATAAACATCGACCATAACGTTAAAATAACTGCGGTATACAGCAGTCCATAGCCCAGCATTTCCAGCGGCTGCCAGTTCAGCAAGAATACTGAAATCGCAATCATTTGGAAGGCCGTTTTGTATTTGCCTACCGTAGATACTGCAACGCTGGTACGCGCGCCGAGTTCAGCCATCCATTCACGCAGTGCAGACACGGTAATTTCACGCGAGATAATAACAATCGCTGCAAATGCCATAGACATGCTTGGCTGCCACTGTACAAGCACAATCAGCGCGGCCGCTACCATCAGCTTGTCTGCAACTGGATCTAAAAAACGCCCAAAAGCAGAAGTTTGATTCAAAGTACGCGCCAAATAACCGTCAAACCAATCTGTTACCGCAGCAACAACAAAAATGGAGGTTAATAAAATATGACGCGCCATGCTTCCATCTTGGCTGTCAGCCCCATTGATTGCCGGCCAATATGCCACTGCAAGAAAGACTGGAATTAAAGCAATTCGCGCTAAAGTTAAAATATTCGGAATATTCAGGATTCGACCTGCTGCCATAGACACCGCCAGTGTTTCCCCTATTCTGCACCATGCTAAGTGCACAATTTTCTGAGAATTTATCCATCATTAATGGCATTCACTTTATACGAAATGCCCTCAGGTGTCACTAGGCAAAGACCGTAACCACTTGGCGTGAGATTGCAATTAAGCGCCCTTCGGCATCCCAAAGGTGTGCATACTCCGTGGAATAGCCATGCCCTGCATAGTCTGTAAATACTTTATATTTAAACCAATCTTGCAGCTTGGAACGCAGCGGATGCACCATCGTGACATTCCAAGTCAAGGAGCTGGCAGGCGCAATGGTTTTATACATTGGCAAAACACCCGGCGGCCACATATCAAAAGCGGCCATTAAATCTGCTGCGGTCATATCACGGTTATCATGCAATTTAGGCTCAAATCTAAACCAGCCGCCAAAATCAGGCTGAGCACTGGCGCTGCATGGATATTTTCCTTCTGCCCAAACCATTTGCATTTGCTTAAAACATTCAGGCGCCAGCGGATGATGCTGCGCTATCTGCAATTCCCCCGCAGCAGGATAATCCGGTGCAGCCCGCTCCTGATTCACCTGTATAGCTGAATCCCGCTGTGTGCCAAAACTGGCCAATAAAATGGTTTGTACAGCGTCATCTTGCCACAGCCGCACTTCCAGCGTGGTCACAGACTTGCCCGCACGCAGCACTTCTGCGCTTAATCTGGCGCGGCCTAACTGCACAGGCCCCACAAAAGTCACACTGGCGCTGAGCAAGCCTTTATTGTTATCCGCCACAACGGCTATCGCTTTTTGCATCAGCATCGCGGCCACCAAGCCGCCATAAATCGTGCGCCCCTGCAGCCAGCCTTCTGGAATATCCACCCATTCCGATTGCTGAATCTGCGCATACAGTCCGCTTAATGACATCTGAAATCCTTTTTTTAATGAGCTGTCCATATATTTGGCTAAAACACCGCTGATGTGAATGATCACTGACTCATGCGTCATTGAGCAGTTTGGTCAACGCACAGCCATCAACTGCTGTACTTATTCATGTAAAATCTTATAAATCGTCCGAGCCATGACCTCACCTAAACCCGGTACAAGTTTCAAATCATTTTCAGAAGCTTTCAATACCCCCTGTATGCCGCCAAAATGCGTCAGCAAATCACGGCGCCGCTTGGGGCCCAAGCCAGGAATCACTTCCAGCACAGATGAACCGCGTTTTTTATCACGTTTGGCGCGATGCTTGGTAATGGCAAAGCGGTGCGCTTCATCGCGCACCTGCTGGATCAAATGCAGCGCCTTATGATCTTCAGGCAATTGAATTTTTGTGCCGTCAGTAAAGTGCAGTGTTTCCAGCCCTGGTTTACGCCCTTCCCCCTTAGAAACACCAATCATGAAAGCATCCAATTCAAGTTCCTGCATCACTTCCATGGCCATATGCAGCTGGCCTTTGCCGCCATCAATGAGCAGCAAGTCAGGCAGCATGGCTTTTTTATAGCGCCGAGTCAGCGCCTGACGCATGGCGGCGTAATCATCGCCTTCAGTAATGTCATTGATGGAAAACTGGCGGTAATCACGCTTACGCGCACCGCCTGAATCAAAGACCACGCATGACGCTACGGTTGCCTCACCCATGGTATGGGAAATATCGAAGCACTCAATACTGTCTATTGGACGGCCCGCCACCTGTTCAAGCTGGTGAAAGCGCTCATTCAGCTCAAAATGATTGGCCAATTTGCCTTTAATAGCGTGCTGCACATTCATCTGCGCCAGTTCCAGCCATTCGGCGCGGGTTTCACGCACACTATGCTTAATGTAAATTTTCTTCTCAAACTGCTGCTGCAGCGCATCTTCCAGCTCTTTGCGGTTGACAGGTTCAACATTCACAATCAGCTCAGCAGGAACTTCATCCGCCACTTGGAAATAAAAATTAGCGATAAAATCTGCCAGCATCTGTTCCAGATCATCGCCCAGCATATCGGGAAAATAGCTCTTGCCGCCCAGCATCTTACCATTGCGTACATGCATAATCTGTACGCAAGTCACGCCAGCATGATAGGCAATCGCAATAATATCTGCCTCTCCTTTGACTTTATAAATGGCCTGCTGTGACTGCACATCGCGCAGCAATGCCATACGGTCGCGGTAAAACACCGCCTTTTCAAATTCCAGCGCTTCAGCCGCCGCTTCCATTTTACCTATCAATTCCTGATTCAGCTCTTTGGTGTCGCCCTGCAAAAAGCGGATCGAGTTATTGACATCTTCATTGTAAGCTTCAGGGCTAATCAGCCCCACGCACGGCGCGGAACAGCGCTTGATTTGATATTGCAGACAAGGACGCTTACGCTGCGAAAAATAGCTATTTTCACACTGGCGCACATTAAACAGTTTTTGCAGCACCACCAATGTATCTCTAGCATTATAAGCGCTTGGATATGGGCCAAAAAATTTGCCGGCCTGATGCTTGCCTTTGCCGCGGCCTGAAGCAATGCGCGGGTAAGGTTTATCACTGGAAATAAAAATATACACATACGATTTATCATCGCGCAGCATGATGTTGTACGGCGGGCGATGCAGCTTAATCAAGTTCTGTTCTAATAATAAAGCTTCTGTTTCTGAGCGCACCACCAGTGTTTCAATATCATAAATCCGCGCAACCAAAGCCTGTGTTTTCGGGTGATCAATGGTTTTGACAAAATAGCTCGATACGCGGTTTTTCAGATTTTTAGCCTTTCCTACATACAGCAGCTCGCCCTCTTTGCCCAGCATGCGGTACACGCCCGGCAAAGTGGTCATATTGGCTAAAATCGTTTCGATATTTTCACGCGCGTTTTCGTTCACAGGCTGCTTTAAAATTTGAAATATACAATGATGATGTAGTCAGATGAGCGGTTTTTCAAGTACATGCCTGCAGCAGCACAATACAATGTCTACCCAGCGAAGTGTACTGTCCAGCTGAAAGCATCATTTTAACAATCATCTGATTGCTAAAAACTATCAGTGCAAAAACTGAAGTTTGCTATGCTCTCTGACATGACTGACCGAAGGATTCTTCAGAATGAGCAATGCCAATCATGCTTTCCATGCTGTGCAGCCCGCACTGTCCACGCACAGCGCTTCAGAAAAAAACCGCTTGATTGGCAAACCGCGATTTCATTTTGAACCCCAAGCAGTGATGCAAAGACTGCGTGAGCGCATTATTGGGCAAGATGCTGCCCTCAAAGAAATTGAAAAAATGCTCCATGTGGTGAAGGCAGACTTCTCCAGCCCTGACCGGCCGCTTTCTGTCACCTTAATGCTCGGCCCAACAGGTGTCGGTAAAACCGAAACCGTTCGCCTTATTGCCGAAGCCATTTATGGCCGTCCTGATGCATTTTGCCGCATTGATATGAATACTTTGGCGCAAGAACACTATGCCGCCGCGCTCACAGGCGCGCCTCCGGGTTATGTAGGCTCTAAAGAAGGCAACAGCCTGTTTGATGAAACTGCAATTGCCGGCAGCCATACCCGCCCCGGCATTATGCTGTTTGATGAATTGGAAAAAGCTTCACCCGAAGTCATTCGGGGCTTAATGAACGTCCTTGATACAGGCCGTTTAACCCTGACGGCAGGGACAAAAACTATCGACTTCCGCAACTGCATGATTTTCATGACCAGCAATGCCGGCGCACAGGCAGCGCAGCAATATTTAGATAAATTGAATGTATTGCCTAAAAGATTGCAGGATGCCTGCTTACAGCGCATCCCGACAAAAAGTATTATTGAAAAAGTCATGCAGCGTCAATTCGATCCAGAGTTTTTAAACCGTATTGACCGCACATTGCATTATTTACCCGTACAAGATGATGCTCTGCCAAAACTTGTTGATATTGAACTGGAAAAATTAAACCTGCGTCTGCAGCATCAAAAGAGAACCGTAACTCTAACCGACGCGGCCAAAGCGCACTTTTATCAGGGCCATGACATCCGCTATGGCGCACGCCATTTGGGCCGAAAAATACGCACCGAATTAGAGCCTATTTTAGCGATGTACTTTTTAAGCCAGCCAGAACGGTTGAGCCTAAAGATTGATGCAAAAAATGGTGATCTTTGCATTGATGCGCAGCAAACAAAGGAAAAGCAAACGCTCTTTTGAACCACGCTTTTTTTCCGCAGAGCTTAGACTCTTGCCGCGCTTAGGCTGGCTTTAAAAATTTCAGCCTTGCGCGGTGATACTAAAATAAATTTGTGCTTGCCGTTTTGCCAATAATCAATGCGGATACGCTTAAACGAAAGAGCAGGCGCAGCAGAAGAAAAGTCTGTGTCTTTCACATTCTGTATATCCGCTAAAGGAATGCGCCATTTTAAAAACATGCATTTCACCACCAGCTGTTTAGCCTGCAGCTGATAGCGCGTACTCCATAAAGGCCACCACAGCACCACGATCGTCAGCGCATACACAGCAGCAAATAGCCAGTTTTGCACTAAGCTGCCTTTGGCCAGCATATTCAGCAGCAGCTGCGCCAGCAAGCCTGTCATTGAAATCACAAAGCCCCAGACCCACCAATCTATTTTTGAATGAAATACCTGCATATATGCTCCCCAATACTGCCATGCCTTTCTTTTTATGCTTCCCCATCATATATAAATAAAAGGCGGATGAAATATAAAAAAACAAGCATTTTCAAATAAAAAGGAAAATAATAAAAACAAATGGCGTTGCATCAAAAATGACGAAGTACGCCATCTCAGCCTGACAAAAATAATTTACAGATTCAACATCTGCTGCGGCATGCCTCCGCCCCTCTTTGAAACATAATTCAATCCAGTCACTCCGTATTTGCACAGCTCATTGACAGCACATGCGATGCAAACACATGCAACACAACAAAAACCATACGAAGCGCAAATTTGTTCAAATTAAAAAAAATGCACTGCGCTAAGGCCTTCAAAAGCAGTAAAAATGAGATGCAATTGACTTTTTTGACTGAATTTTCTGCCGCCGCAAAAGCGCTTTATACTTTTTTCCGCATCAGCCAAAAACCAATTTAAAATAAAAAGATGATTTGAAACAAAAACTTCTATACATATATATAAGATACTATGTGAGGACAGCACAGGATGGGCCGCCGTCAATAACGAAAAAATTGATGACCCTAGCGTCACGGCTTGATACAACTTGTTATGTTCTTTTTGGATATAGTTATCGTAAGATTGGCGAAGCAGAAATGTGCGCAGGAATCGCGCACACGCTTCACAACATCAACTTAGAAGTCCTCCAAAATAAAGGAGATCAGGCATGATCCACGCTGGCAATGCCATTACCGTCCAAATGCTTTCGGACGGAATTGCAGAATTCCGCTTTGACTTACAAGGTGAGTCGGTCAACAAATTTAACCGTGCAACAATTGAAGATTTTAAAGCTGCAATTGAAGCGGTTAAAGCAAATAGCGAAGTAAAAGGTTTAATCGTTACTTCGGCTAAATCAACATTTATCGTTGGTGCTGACATCACTGAATTCGGTGAAAACTTCGCACAAGGCGAAAAGGCGATTGTGGATTGGGCAATGCCTGTTCACGACATCTTCAATGCGTTTGAAGATTTAGAGATTCCTAAAGTTGCTGCAATCAACGGCATGGCTTTGGGCGGCGGTTTTGAAATGTGCCTCGTGTGTGACTACCGTGTCATGTCTGAAGCGGCTCAAGTTGGCCTGCCAGAAATCAAACTGGGCATCTACCCTGGTTTTGGCGGTACAGTTCGTTTAAGCCGTGTCATCGGTATCGACAATGCGGTTGAATGGATGGCGATGGCTGCGCCGAAAAAACCGGCTGCTGCGCTTATAGACGGCGCTGTAGATGCGGTTGTAGCTGCAGACAAACTGCAAGACGCTGCAATTGACTTAGTTAAACAAGCGCTTGCTGGCCGTGTAGACTGGAAAGCAAAACGCCAAGAAAAATTAGACCCAATCAAACTCAATATGCTTGAGCAAATGATGGCGTTTAATACGGCTAAAGGTGCAGTGCTTGCTAAAGCAAACCCTGCGCAATACCCAGCGCCAAAACTGCTTCTAGACTCTTTACAAGCAGGCGCAAGCTTGCCGCGTAACGAAGCGCTAAAAGTAGAAGCTGAAGGCTTTGCTAAAGCTGCAGTAACTCCACAAGCTGGTGCTTTAATTGGTCTATTCATCAACGATCAAGTGGTGAAAAAGACTTCGAAGAAATATGAAAAAGGTGCACACCCTGTAAACCAAGCTGCTGTACTTGGCGCTGGTATCATGGGCGGCGGTATTGCTTACCAAGCGGCAAGCAAAGGCACACCAATCATCATGAAGGACATTGGTAACCCGCAGCTTGCTTTAGGTATGAAAGAAGCGAATGGCTTGTTAACTAAACAAGTTGAACGCAAGAAAATGAAACCTGCGCAAATGGGTGAAACGCTTGCTCGCATCCGTCCTACTTTAAGTTATGACGAATTCAAAGAAGTGGACATCGTGATTGAAGCGGTAACGGAAAACCCGAAAGTGAAGGGTATCGTACTGGCTGAAACTGAGAAAAATGTTCGTGAAAACACGATCATTGCGTCTAACACATCGACGATTTCTATCACGCGTTTGGCTGAAAACTTACAGCGTCCTGAAAACTTCGTAGGTATGCACTTCTTTAACCCAGTGCACATGATGCCATTGGTCGAAGTGATCCGCGGTGAAAAGACTTCTGCTGAAGCAATCGCAACAACTGTCGTTCTTGCTCAGAAAATGGGTAAAACACCAATCGTTGTGAATGACTGCCCGGGCTTCCTGGTAAACCGTGTATTGTTCCCTTACTTTGGTGCATTCGACCTTCTTCTTAAAGACGGTGCGGACTTCCAGCAAATCGACAAAGTGATGGAAAAATTCGGCTGGCCTATGGGTCCTGCTTACTTGATGGACGTTGTCGGTATCGACACTGGCGTTCACGGTGCAGAAGTGATGGCTGAAGGTTTCCCTGACCGCATGAAGCCAAGCTTCAAAGGTTCAATCCAAACGATGTACGAAGCAAAACGTTTGGGTCAAAAGAACGATGTTGGTTTCTACAAGTACGAACTTGACCGTAAAGGCAAAAAAGCCAAAGTGGTTGATCCAACGGCTTATGAGCTTGTTGCTTCTGTGGCAACTGCTGAGAAACGCGAATTTGACGCTCAAGAAATTATTGACCGCATGATGCTGACTTTCTGCAACGAAACTGTTCGCTGCCTAGAAGACAACATCGTAGCAACTGCGTCTGAAGCAGATATGGCGATGATTATGGGTGTAGGTTTCCCTCCATTCCGCGGCGGTCCATGCCGTTACATCGACCAAACAGGTGTAGCTGAATACGTAGCGCTTTGCGACAAATACGCGCACTTAGGTAAAGCTTATGAAGCGCCGCAAATGCTGCGTGACATGGCTGCTAACAACAAAAAATTCTACGGTTAAGGAGCAACGTGAATGGCTACTTTAAATCCGCGTGACGTTGTCATCGTTGATGGCGTACGTTCAGCAATGGGTAAAACCAAAAACGGTATGTTCCGCAATGTACGTGCAGACAGCTTATCGGCTGAATTGGTTCGCGCTTTAGTTGCTCGTAACCAGTTTGATGTTAACGAAGTTGAAGACGTGATCTGGGGCTGTGTAAACCAGACGCTTGAACAAGGCATGAACATTGGCCGTAACATCGCATTATTGGCTGATCTTCCTAAGACTGTTGCAGGTCAAACGGTCAACCGTCTTTGCGGTTCTTCTATGCAAGCGATCCACACGGCTGCTGCTCAAATCATGACTGGCCAAGGTGATGTATTCATCATTGGCGGTGTTGAGCACATGGGCCACGTGGGTATGATGCACGGCATCGACCTGAACCCTGAAGCGTCTAAGCACTATGCGAAAGCATCTAACATGATGGGTTTAACCGCTGAAATGCTAGGCCGTATGAATGGTATTTCACGTGAAGAACAAGATGCATTTGGTGTTGAATCTCACCGCCGTGCTTGGGCTGCAACGCAAGAAGGCCGTTTCAAAAATGAAATCGTGGGCGTTGAAGGTCACGATGCAAATGGCTTCAAAATCCTGTGCGACATCGACGAAGTGATTCGTCCAGATGCAAACATTGAAGCGTTCCAAGCGTTACGTCCTGTATTCGATCCTAAAGGCGGTACAGTAACTGCTGCAACATCTTCAGCTTTGTCTGACGGTGCTTCTGCTATGCTGCTGATGTCTGCTGAACGTGCTCAAGCTTTAGGTCTTAAGCCGCGTGCTGTAATCCGCTCTATGGCGGTTGCAGGCTGTGACGCTGCGATCATGGGCTTTGGTCCAGTTCCTGCAACACAAAAAGCGCTTAAACGTGCTGGCTTAGACATCAAAGATATTCAAACGTTTGAGTTGAACGAAGCGTTCGCTGCACAAGGTTTGTCTGTTCTTAAAGGCTTAGGCGTGTATGAGAAGCAAGACATCATTAACTTAAATGGTGGCGCGATTGCACTGGGTCACCCATTGGGTTGTTCTGGTTCACGTATTACCACGACGTTGTTGAACGTGATGGAACAACAAGATACACAAATCGGTCTTGCGACGATGTGTATCGGTCTAGGTCAAGGTATTGCGACCATTATCGAACGTGTTTAATTTTTAATTAAATACTGAGATAAAAAGAACCCCGCTTATTGCGGGGTTTTTTAAGGGTTTGATTTAAAGTTTTTTAATAAATTTGAGACATGCTCCATCCCATCAAAAGTTGAGGGTATATTTTCATCTGACGAAACAATGGAGGAAAATATAATATTCTCAAATTTTTCAAAGCCTTCTTTATTGGCCTCTTTGAGCTCTTTCGATTTTTCTGCATAGCTCTGAATAAATTGACACAATGTCATACGTAATTCGAGTTGCATAATTTGAGATTTGACTGATTTAATATTGTGTAAAACAATTCTAAAAAACCAAAAAAGAACAAATAAAAGCGTTAGTGTTGGAAAAACAATAAATAATACTTTAGTTGAATCTATACTATTTAAATTATCAAATACCCATGCCAGTTCTAAAAGAGGTATAGATATAATGATAAGCCCTATAAAAAAATACTGAATTTTTAAACTATCAAGTTCATCGCTTTTCTTCTTGAGAAGGCTTGAAAAACCTTGATATAGACCTACAAAATTAAAAGCTGTCTGATAAGTATCTAACTTATCTTTAAGAATTTCTACAGCTGAATTTTTCTTTTGAAACTCATTATTCCATGTATCTATTTTAGATATAGATTCATCTCTTGTTCGTATAAATTCTTCGACTTTCTTAATATCTGTATTTTTCAATGCAGATGATAAAGCTATA
>NZ_RAXV01000004.1 GCF_003611465.1 Acinetobacter tianfuensis | reverse complement strand
GATCTAACTAAAAGGTGTCTACAAAATCGGGGGCTATTCAGTATTCAGCTCAATTTTTGAGTTTTGTTGGGTGCATTTTAATACGATAAAAGATATAAATACTGGAAGAATCATCTATACAGTCATGTTTACAAAGTGTGATCAGGGTCACTTTGAAACTGTAAATAAGATGCGAAAATGATTAAAAATGTGAAATATACCCTATAATTAAATCTTATTAATATAAATTTACGATTATTTAAAATAGTATGAACTGTGTCAAATAATTAATGCTTAATATGAATAGGGATCCAGAAATAGGCATATATATGAATAAATTAATGGTTTCGGTGTTCATATAAGATATTGAAAGTAAATATAAAAAATATTTTTTGGCAGGTGGTTTTTATTCCGATGAATGACTTTGATTTTTAACTTTGAATTATCTTTAATGTATTTAATTCGATTGTTATTAATAGCCAAAGGTGATTTATGAAAAATGTTAATTTTTTTGCGATGACATTAGGCTGCCTATTATTTACTGGCTGTATGAGCACAACGAATATGGGGACAGCTGCAGCTGAGCGTAAACAGTTTATGATGATTCCTGAAAAAATGTGGAATGCTCAATCTGAACGTTCTTATAAGCGTTTTGTAAATCAGGCGAAGGATAAACAGGTTTTAGTGATTGATAACAAATTGAATAATGTTTTAGAAAATTTGCGTTCTGAAGCAGATGTTTTTCGTACTGGCTCTAAAAACTGGAATTGGGAAATCAAGGGAAATTTGAATGGTGAGCTGAATGCCCATGCTTTGCCTGGCGGAAAAATTATTGTCAATACAGGTTTATATTGGGGGTTAAAGCTTAATCCCGATGAGCTGGCATTTGTGATAGCACATGAAATGGCACACTCTTTGCGTGATCATAATCGCGAAAAGGCTTCTATTTTGCTGGCCAGTAATGTTGCATTGCTGACTGCTACAGCTGGTGTTGGCGGTTTAGCATCTGCAGCTGCAAGTGCTGCCAGTCAAACTGCCATGCTGCCTCAAGGCTGGAATATTGAAGTTGAAGCGGATTTGATTGGTTTGGATATTATGGCTCGAGCAGGCTATAACCCCGAAGCCGCGATTGTTTTCTGGAATAAATTTCAAGCTGAAAGCAACCGCCGTAAAGCATTTGATGTTAAGCCTCTTATGAGTGACGATGTATTTGCCAAACGTATGGCAAATATTGAAAAGCATTTGCCAATGATGCAGCAGAAATATGAGCAGGCTTTAGCAAATAAAGTAACAGCAGACCTTTATACGACACAAAATATTGTGAAAAACTGATTGTTTTTATTACATCAAATTCACCAGTTTAGGATGCTTTGAAAGGTATCCTTTTTTTATTTGACGATGGATAACTTATTTATCAGTTGTGAGGTTTTGTATAAATTATAATCAAGCATGAGCTGGTTAATTCATGGTAAAATGCTCGGCTTTCGTATTTGATCTATTTTCTGATCTTCCACTTGCCAGCCGAGAATTGCTAGCCATGTCTACTGCTTATACTATGCAAACAGCGCCTACAGCGTTGTTTGATTACGACAAATATTGGGCGTCATGCTTTGAGCCTGCGCCATTTTTGCCGATGTCACGTGCAGAAATGGATCAGCTCGGCTGGGACAGCTGTGACTTTATTTTAGTTTGCGGCGATGCATATATCGATCATCCTTCTTTCTGTTCAGGCATTATTGGCCGTACGCTTGAAGCGCAAGGTTTCCGTGTCGGTATTATCGCCCAGCCAGATTGGACAAATGTTGAAGCATTCCGTGCATTGGGCAAGCCAAATATTGCATGGGGTGTAACAGCCGGCAATATGGATTCGATGATCAACCGTTATACTGCTGACCGTAAAATCCGTTCAGATGATGCTTATTCTCCAGATAACCAGCCGAATAAGCGTCCAGACCGTGCTGCGACTGTATACTGTCAGCGTGTTCGTGAGGCTTATCCAGATGTGCCCGTATTGTTAGGCGGGATTGAAGCATCACTGCGTCGTATTGCGCATTATGACTATTGGTCAGATAAAGTCCGCCGTTCGGTATTGATGGATTCAAAAGCGGATTTATTGATGTATGGTAACGGCGAGCGCTCAATCACTGAAATTATGCATCGCTTGGCCCGCGGTGAGAAAATTCAAGATATTACTGATGTCCGCGGTACAGCGTTTATTGTGAATAAACATAACCGCCCATCAAAGGCAAAATTCGTTGAGATTGCTTCGAATGATGTCGATGCAATTGGCCGTGTTGATCCGATCATTAACCCTTATGTCATGACTGAAGATATTGAAGGTTGTGAGATTGAACAAGGCAAGGACACCAGCCAGTATCAAGGTTTTCAAAAAGAGCACGTTGCAAATCCGATTGTCCGTGAAGGCGATAATTTAGACAACGATACACAGATTGTGCAGCTGCAGCCTGCATCAAAAGCCATTAAGCATAAATTGCCGCCGCGTGAACTAGCGGTGATTCGTTTACCTGCCTACGAAGACGTTGTGAATGATCCTGTGCTGTATGCACATGCCAACCGTATTTTGCATTTGGAAACCAATCCGGGCAATGCGCGCGCAATGGTGCAAAAACACGGTGAACGGGATGTCTGGCTGAATCCGCCGCCAATTCCGCTTACTACGGAAGAAATGGACTATGTGTTTGATTTGCCTTATGCGCGTTTGCCGCATCCAGCATATGGTGAAGCGCGTTTCCCTGCATTTGACATGATTAAGTTCTCTGTAAACATTATGCGCGGCTGTTTTGGCGGCTGTACATTCTGTTCAATTACTGAACATGAAGGCCGTATTATTCAAAACCGTTCGGAAGAGTCTATTTTACGTGAAGTAGAAAAAATTCGTGATACAGCGCCGGGCTTTACAGGCATTATTTCTGATCTAGGCGGTCCAACGGCGAATATGTACCGTCTGGCATGTAAAGATCCAGAGATTGAGAAAAACTGCCGTAAACCTTCTTGCGTATTCCCAGGCGTATGCCAAAACTTGCATACAGACCATGCGCCTTTGACACAGCTTTACCGTAAAGCGCGTGCGATTAAAGGCATTAAAAAGATTCTGATCGGTTCTGGGCTGCGCTATGACTTAGCTGTTTTGAACCCTGAATATGTAAAAGAACTGGTGACGCATCATGTGGGCGGTTATTTGAAAATTGCGCCTGAACATACCGAAAAAGGCCCATTGAATAAAATGATGAAGCCGGGTATAGGCACCTATGACCGCTTTAAGCAAATGTTCGACCGCTACAGTAAAGAAGCTGGAAAAGAGCAGTATCTGATTCCTTACTTTATTGCTGCGCATCCGGGTACAACCGATTATGACATGATGAACCTTGCAATTTGGCTGAAGAAGAATGGTTTCCGTGCTGATCAGGTGCAAACGTTCTATCCGTCACCAATGGCAACAGCGACGACGATGTACTACACAGGTAAAAACCCGCTGGCAAAAGTAGCGCGTTATACTGAAAATGTTGATATCGTGAAAGGCGAAAAGCGCCGCCGCTTGCATAAAGCCTTTTTGCGTTATCATGATCCAAATAACTGGCCATTGCTTCGTGATGCCTTGAAGGAAATGGGCCGTCAGGACTTGATTGGCAATTCGAAACAGCATTTGATCCCAACCTATCAGCCTGCTGGAACGGAAGGTCAATATCAGTCTGCCCGTAAGAAGAATTCAAGTGTTGCCGGTGATTCACAAAAACGTACAGGCAGCAGCGGAAATCGAAGCCAAACGCAAAACCAGCGTCCGAAAAAAGGTCAGATTTTGACGCAGCATACAGGCTTGCCTCCGCGTGAAACAGGTGACAGTAAAAAACCGTTTGGCGGACCAAAGCCAAAAGCTAAAGTGAAATCTAAATCAAAAGCTTAATTGAGCTTAAATCCAAAGGACGCTTAGGCGTCCTTTTTATTTTGCTGCATTTCATCGGAATTGTTAGACACTTTAAGCGCAAGGCCTTGCAGTGTTTTTCAATAATGGTCTAGAGTGATAGACAGTGCAAATGATTTGCCTTTGCTGTTCTAGCCCAGTGCATTTGCCGATTTGGCTTAAACCAAACGCGATGCAAGAGGATTGGAAGCAAATTTTATATTGGAAAATCTAACAATAAGACAGACCGTACGGCCGCATAGTCAGTGATACGCAGTATATGCGGGTGCAGTCCGAAAGATTATAAGAAATGTAAAGGATTATGAAACATGGCAATTTATATTGTAATGGGGAGCTTAATGCTCCTATGCATGTTGATGATTGCTTGGAAAAGTTTAGAGACTGGAGGCAAGCAGCAAGATAGCGCGCTGAAACAGCGGGCGATTTTTAACATCAATGAGCAGTTGACCTACACGCGGCTGAAGGAAATTTTGCCGGCCCATATCATTTTGGCACATGTGTCTTTTGATGCACTGCTGACGACTAAATACTACCGTACACGTAATAAATATCGAAATATGGTGGCAGACTTTGTAGTTTTAGACCGAAACCATCAAGTAACGGCTATTGTTGCTTTGGATGATCCAATGGTGCTGAAACGGCAGCAAGTATCACAGTATCAGGATGCGCTGCTGGAAATGGCAGGTTACCGTGTAGTCCGTTATGAAGATGTGCCTGAATACTTACAATTGAGGGAGGATTTTTTAAATTTTCCTGTACAGCAAAAGGTATTGCATAAGCCGAATGGCTTAAAGAAGTATCATTTATATTCTGATTTGGAACGGAAAAAGGTCAAGCTGTTAGGGCAATTCCAGTCCTAAAGAGAGCTTAATCCGCTGATGTTCATTATGTTGCAGATTAAAAGCAGGCAAGTGTCTGCTTTTTCTCGTTTTTAAGGTTTTACCGCAACAACGGTCATTTCAACAAGTACGTCAGGTGCATACATTTTTGCTTCAACGCAAGTACGGGGCAGCGCCTGTATATTGGAAACCCACGCATCCCAAACCGCATTAAATGCCGCATAGTCTTTTTCAATATCTTTAAGATAAATGGTCACAGACATAATATGGCTTTTGTCTGTACCTGCATCTGCCAGAAAATCATCAATGATTTTTAAGGTTTGCAGGGTTTGACCTGTGATGTCCAAACTTGTATCTGAAGCCAGCTGTCCAGCTAAATGAATTAAATGCCCTGCAATTGCAATTTCAGAAAATCGTTTTGAGATATGTAAACGCTGCACAGTCATGATCCTGTTTTCCTAATGATTGGGTATTTTGAATTTTAGGCATTACTGCACAAGGAAGTGTGAGGATGATTTTGAGGAATATCATATTGAAGGGGGTGAAGAGCAGAAGAGGCATTCCATGTGTAGCAGCAGAGATGTCCTGCAATATTCGGATTGATCGTCACGCCAACCGCAGGACATTATGCTGAAAGTAAAGGTGATTTTCAGCATCTCAGCGTATACATGGATAATGTACCGCGCAGATAGATTACTCTAAAATTGAACAATGTGAAGAGCAAATTGTTTTAATTTTATTCTTTTGTGTAAAAGTTAATCAAGAGGCCGATTAAAGCAGAGAAAGCTGAGCTTCACTTTGCATGTCCGAGAGTTGATAAACACCGATGCCAATGAGCCGAAATTGCAAGTGATCGGAGATATGCATGTCATCTAAAAGCTGCACAAGCGCCTGATTCAGTTCAAATCTATTGTGCAGCGGATGTTTGAAGCTTTTGCTATGCTGCAAAATTTGAAAGTTTTTCAGCTTAAGTTTGACGGTTACACCGCGCGCCTGCAGCTTTTTTTTGTCTAAGCTGTTCCATATCTGATCCATTAATTTTGGCCAATAGGATTCACACTGCGTTAAGGTCAGATCATCATCAAATGTCGTTTCTTTGGAAATTTGCTGCCGTTCGCGGCTGGCATGCACGGGACGTTCATCAATGCCTTGGGCATAGAGATAGAGCTGTTTGCCGTATTTGCCAAAATGCTGCACAAGTACGGCTTCATCCATTTGCTGTAGATCGCCCAATGTCTGCAGCTGCAGCGCTTGTAATTTTTCATAGGTGACTTTGCCTACACCGGGAATTTTTTTGAGCGGTAAATGCTGAATAAACGTCTGCACCTGAGAAGGTTTAATAATGCAAATGCCATTCGGTTTATGCCAGTCTGACGCCACTTTGGCTAAAAATTTATTAGGTGCAACGCCCGCAGATGCAGTTAAGCCTGTGATTTGCAGAATGTCTGCACGGATGTGCTCAGCAACGTCGGTAGCGCTGGGAAGATTCAGCAAATTTTCTGTCACATCAAGATATGCCTCATCTAAGGAAAGCGGTTCTATAATGGAGGTGTATTTTTGAAATATTTGATGAATTTGTGCTGAAACTGCACGGTATTTTTCAAAATTTGGTTCTATGACATAGACATGCGGACAATGTTTACGCGCTTGGCTCATCGACATGGCTGAGCGCAGTCCAAATTCCCGCGCAGGATAGGAGGCCGCACAAATGACTGCCCGCGGGTGGTGTGAGGATACGACCACCGGCAAGTGCTGCAGTTCAGGACGCTCCCGCAATTCAACAGAGGCGTAAAAGGCGTCCATATCGATGTGAATGATTTTGCGCATGTCTTCATCTTAATGCGCTTTTCGTGCCTTGTGAAGTCAGTGTGGAGGGCTGCGGATGTGTCAATAAAATGGGCTGGATCTGCTGTTTTTCGCAGCCTGCAGAAGAGTATTCAGACTGTGCCGCGCGTTCATTGGCAATGCGCATTAAAAATGCTAAGGAATGCCCTAAAGGCTGAAAAAATCATTCTTTACTATGGTTAGCGGTGCATGCCGCGAGGATATGGTGATGATGTTCCAGAGACGAAACTGGATTGGCTGCCAAGCTTGGAGCTTATTCAGCTGAGCCGGCAGCAATCGCCAAGTCGATTTTCAATAGGGGGCATACGGAAATACATCTTGCGGCATGGTTTTTATTTGCTTTATAGCATTTGATCTGGTTTATTTTTGTGCAGATTTATTAAGAGGCTTGTGCGGATAGAGGCCATTTTTCAGTAAAAATGCTTGCCAATCTTGAGCGCTGCCATTAAAAACATTCAGGTCTACTGCGGTGGAAATACCTGATATTTGCCCCTGACTGGTATGTTGCCAAAAATGCCATTCTGGCTGATTTTTAAGGTCTGGCTTGCCTTTATACTCTCGTACCCAAAGCGGTGTATCTTTAAACTCACCAGCCAGAACAATGTTGTAAAAAGTTTTAGAGACATAAAAGATCGGCTGTTTGCCATAGTGGCGATATAAGCGGTCATGCATATATTGAATTTCCTGCAGCATTTGCTCTTTGCTGTAGGTGTTGATGCATTTGCTGTCATATTCCAAGTCAATGGCAGGTGGCAGGGCATCGGTTTTATTGGGTACGCTGTCTATAAAATTTTGTGCCTGAATTTTACCGTCACGGCACAGCCGGTAAAAATGATATGCGCCAACCAAAAAACCTTGTTCTCGAGCATTCAGCCAGTTTTCTTGAAATTTAGTGTCTTTGAAATCACCGCCTTCTGTGGCTTTGAGATAAACAAACTGAAATTTTTCAGGCGATATTTTGCGCCACTGAATGTCTTTTTGATGATGTGAAACATCAAAGCCTTTTACTGGATATTCTTTGGCGCTGGCTGGACGGTGAGGCATGATCAGCAGATAAGCCAGCACAGCAATCATTGCAAGGCCCGCTGCACCCAAAGCAGGGGCATAAGCAGGAAGAGCAGATGATTTTTTCATTGTGTCAGCTTTTCAGTATCGGGGTGCAGCTATGATAGCGCGAACCCCATGCTGGAACTATACGCTTTCTGCAAATGTGCTTATACCGCGGCATTTTTAGGAATCTGCCAGAAAATCACGGCGGTGACCAGATTGATGCAGCCGAGGCAAATCAGGGTGATATGAAATGCGCTGAGGATATTTGCATTGCCGAAATAAGCGCCGAAGATGTTAACCAGCGTGCCTGCCAAAGCCACCCCAATACTCATAGAGACCATCATGATCATGGACAGGAAACTGTTGCCGCTGCTGGCATCTTGCTGCGGCAAGTCCTTGAGCGTCAGGGTATTCATGGAAACAAATTGCAAAGAGTTCAGTATGCCGAAGATAAAGAAATGCACAGTCAGCAGCCAGGTCGGTGTCAGCGGTGAGCTAAGTGAGAAACTGGCAATGCAAGCGCCAACCAGTAAGGTGTTGACCAGCAGAACATTGCGGTAACCGAAGTGCTGAATCAGCTGGCGGATGATCGGTTTTGACGCCAATGAACCCAATACAGCCGGGATCATCAGCAGGCCAGTGGCGAATGGCTCTAAATTAAAGGCTACTTGCAGCATCAGCGGCAGCAAAAAGGGCATGGCATTGCCGCCTAAGCGGGCAAAGAAGTTGCCGATGATGCCAATTGCATAAATACGGTTTTGAAACAGCGTGCTGCGGAACAGTGCATTTTGGTGAGTATGGGCGTGGTAGGCATAAATCAGCGCTGCCAAAATACCTAAAAAAATCAGGCCAATGCTTAAGCTGAGGCGGTTATGCGGGCTGGCAAACTGTTCAATGCCGAGAGACAAGCCAGCCATAGCAATGACCAGCAGAATAAACCCCCATAAATCAAACTTGGGTACGCTGGGTTCAGTGACATTTGGCATCGCTTTGAACGTAATGATGCAGCCCAAAATGCCCATCGGGATATTAATTAAAAAAATCCAATGCCAGCTGACATGTTCAACCAGCCAGCCGCCTAAAGTTGGACCAATCAGCGGGCCGATTAAGCCCGCAAGGCTCATCAGGCTCATGGCAGATAAAAATTGGGTGCGCGGAATGACTTTCAGCATCGCCAGCCGCCCAACGGGCAGCAGCAAGGCGCCGCCAATGCCTTGGATGACACGGTAAAACAGCAGTTCATTTAAAGAGCTGGCTAAGCCGCAGCCAAGTGAAGCCAGCGTGAAAATAATAATGGCGCTGAAATAGGTATTTCGAACGCCAAAACGGTCTGCCAGCCAGCCGCTCAGCGGAATACAGGCAGCTACAGACAGTACATAGGCCACAACGACACTGTGCAGCTGCAGCGGGTCTTCCTGAAGATTGCGGGCCATCGCAGGAATTGCGGTATTTACAATTGTGGTGTCCAAACCTTGCATAAAAAAGCCGATGGACACCAATAAGACCAAAAGTCGAAATTCAGGCTGTAAGGCTTGATGTGATGGCGTGGCATTCATAGGCAGCTAAAGCAGTTGGTTTTATATAGTTTAATGTAATGCTCCAATGAATTTGCAGTAATTCGAGCCTCAGTTACAAATAGAGAGCGCTATGTCATGGCGGTGCAAGAAAATTGCAGCCTTGCTGTCATGGCAGTTAAATTTAGTGCCAATACATTAAATGTCATTTTAATAAGCAGTTATGCATAAAATGAACATTAAATATTCAGTTTTATTGCTGTCTATACTGACAGCGGGATTAACAGGCTGCGGTGGCAGCGATCATGGTTCGGAAAATACAGCTCAGCCGCCGGTAACGGAAGAGGTGACACCCAATACGATTGAATTACAGAAAATAGGCGCATATGAGTCGGGTATTTTTGGGGCAAGCGCGGCAGAAATTCCAGCGTATGACCCGAAGAGCAAACGGTTATTCGTGGTCAATGCGCAAGCGGGCGTAGTCGATGTTTTAGATTTTCAGCAGCCTGAGCAGCCGAAATATATTCGTTCTTTAGATGCGAAAACATATCTCGCCAACTCTGAGGTCAATAGTGTTGCAGTTAACAACGGGATTGTGGCTTTAGCTGTACAGGCCGAAGACAAAACTCAACATGGCATAGTCGCTTTTTTTAAAGCCAGCGATTTGAGTTATATCAGCCAAGTTTCTGTAGGCGCTTTACCAGATATGCTGACTTTTACCCCAGACGGTAAAAAAGTTTTGGCGGCAAATGAGGGTGAGCCGAATGAAGGCTATGCCATTGATCCAGAAGGATCTGTGAGCATTATTGATATTTCAGATATTGCGAAACCGTCAGCTAAAATTGTGAACTTCAAGGCATGGGACAGCCGCAAAACAGAGCTGGAAAATTTAGGTGTCCGTATATTTGGGCCGGATACAGGTCAATATGCTGATGTTTATGCTCAAGGCATACAAACCGCTGCAGTTTCAAAAGACTTAGAGCCTGAATATATTGCGGTCAGTGCAGACGGCAAGACCGCATGGGTGAGCTTGCAGGAAAATAACGCAATTGCGGTTTTAGATATAGCCAAGGCAGAGTTTAGCGATATTTTCCCAATGGGCTACAAAGATCATAGCTTGCCTGAAAATGCTTTAGATGCAGGGGATAGAGATTGTGTGACCGGACTCAACTCTTTAGGCCAAGCGGTTGAGCAATGTGATAAAGATGCAGGCATGATTAATATCAAGGCTTGGCCTGGTTTATATGGCATGTATATGCCTGATGCCATTGCGCATTATCAAGCGGATGGTAAAAGCTATTTAGTCACGGCGAATGAAGGCGATGCGCGTGAATGGCTTAAAGATGAAAAGGCCTATTTTGAAGGTGCTGATTTAAACGCAGGCTATGCCGAAGAAATTCGTGTAAAGCATTTGTTTAAAAAAGCAGGTTTTGATTTAAAAGGTGACTATGCTGCACATTTACGTCAAATTTTCCCAGGAGTTAAGGGGGCGAAATTAGACAGTACCGTATTTGGCGC
This sequence comes from Acinetobacter tianfuensis, assembly GCF_003611465.1. Classification (GTDB taxonomy): domain Bacteria; phylum Pseudomonadota; class Gammaproteobacteria; order Pseudomonadales; family Moraxellaceae; genus Acinetobacter; species Acinetobacter tianfuensis. The sequence continues at coordinate 101,637 of NZ_RAXV01000004.1, read as the reverse complement.
ATGTAAAACAGCTGAGGCCAGTGAAATTTGCGCAGATAACCTGATTAAAGACTCACAAATAGGGCGCTTAACAATCAGCTGGACTCAAGGATTTAAGAAAGATGCGCAAGGCCGCCCAATATTAGATGCAGATGGAAAATTGACGTATGACAAACTGTATGCCTATGGGGGACGTTCTTTCAGTATCGTTGATCCTGTTGCAAAACGTATTGTCTGGGATTCAGGCAGCGAGTTTGAACGCAAAATAGCAGAATTATTTCCACAGCAATTTAACAGCAATCATGAAAGCTTTAAATTTGATGACCGCAGCGATAACAAAGGCCCAGAGCCTGAGGGCTTGGCTATAGGCGCAATCGGGAAGAAGACATATGCCTTTATAGGCTTGGAGCGCGCCAGCGGCATTATGGTCTATGACATCAGCAATCCAGCTCAAGCGCAGTTTGTGCAATATTTTAACCATCGGGATATTACGCAAACTGAAATTACCAAGCAGGGAGATTTGGGGCCAGAGGGGCTGATTTTCATTGCTGCACAAGATTCTCCAAATGGGAAACCGCTGCTGGCAGTCGGAAATGAGGTCAGCGGAACCACGGCAGTGTATCAAATTGCTGTCAAATAATAGACGCTGAATACTGATAGGAACGGGTTACAATATAACCCGTTTTTTATCGGTAAAAGAGATTGCGTGTCACTAAAATGTCATAATGATGCCATAGTATTGTCACGAATTTATGGTGGGCGAGCAGTGTCTCAATTTGCCCCGAAAGTGATATAGGCTTTTTTTATGACTATTGAAATTTTAATGGTAATTGGCTTCTGTTTAGCCGCCTATTCAATTGTCGGAAATGATGTGCCGCAAACGCTCGGTACGTTTATTTCGTCTAACTCCCATCGCCCTTGGTGGGTGCTTTGGATCTTCATCAGTACGATCTTGGCTGTGGTGCTCACTTATGGCTGGTACGCTTCAGGTGTAGGCGATGCCTCGTATGGACGTCTGGAAACAATTCCATTCCCTGAAGGCGGTATCACGTGGCTCTACATTGTGCCGCCGGTTTTACTGCTCTTGCTGACGAAATACGGTATTCCTGTCAGTACGACTTTCCTTGTCCTGACAATCTTCTCTCCGGCGAGTTTAGGCTCAATGATGGTGAAATCAATGATGGGCTATGCGGTTGCATTTATTGCGGCGCTCATTATTTACCGTTTTGTCGCCAACAAAATGACGGTGTATTTCAATCAGACAAAAGATCAGGAACACTCGGCTAAATGGGTGCTGCTGCAGTGGATTTCGACGGGCTTTTTGTGGAGCCAATGGCTGATCCAAGACTTAGCGAACATCTTCGTTTATGTTCCTCGTCAGGTGCCGTTTGAATTCCTCATGTTTGCGATTACTGTTTTTGTGGTATTGCTGGGCATTATTTTGTATCAGCGCGGCGGCGCGATTCAAAAGATTGTGGATACAAAAACAGATGTGACCGATGTCCGCGCAGCGACGATTGTTGACTTTATGTATGCGCTGATTCTTTTGGTTTTCAAAGAGTGGAGCAATATTCCAATGAGTACCACTTGGGTGTTCTTGGGCTTGCTCGCAGGCCGAGAATTTGCAATTTCGATGATTGTTAATCATGTCAGCAAGCACCGTACCTCACGCAATGTCAGTAAAGATGCGATGAAACTGATGTTCGGTTTAGCTTTATCGGTAATTTTGGCGACAACATTGCCATGGTTCTATGCCTTTGTGACTTCATTTGGCGCATAAAATATGGCAAAGCAGCAGATGTAAAAAAGCGGGCCTCAGCCCGCTTTTTGCTGTTTGAGGCTTATACTACAAATTGTTTTGGGCAGCTTAAGTTTTTCAGGACGCTGAAAATCTGCTGTGATGCGTTGCAGACAATGAGCTTGGCGCGGTGCTGCGGCGGCAGAAAACCTTCTTGCACCGCATGATCCAGCTGCGCAATCAGCGCATTATAAAAACCGTTTACGTTATATAGAATCATGGGTTTCTGGTGCTGATTAAGCTGCCCCCATGTGGCAATTTCCAATATTTCTTCAAATGTGCCTAAGCCGCCCGGTAAAGCAACAAATGCGCTGGCGCGTTCCGCCATCATGGCTTTGCGTTCATGCATGCTGCGCACCACATGCAGCTCGGTTAAGTTGTGATGCGCGATTTCATAGTCCAGCATAAATTCTGGAATGACTCCGACAGCTTCGCCGCCCTGCTGAACTGCAGCGTCTGCAACTTGTCCCATCAGGCCAATACTGGCGCCGCCGTATACGATGCCAAAGCCGTGCGCTGCGATGCCTTGGGCCAAAGCAATGGCCTTTTCTTTATAAATTGGATTGTTGCCTGAGCGTGAACCGCAGTATAAGGCCACCAGCGGCTGAGTTGTTTTAGGAGATGGATTATTCAATTTTTCTGTCATTTGCAAAATACTGTTCATCATTATTTTTATTACCTTATCACTTTATTTTTTATGCCTCTAGTTTAAGTTTGCAATATGACAAGAGAATGTCAACGCGCCGTTTTACAGGACCTGCAGGCTGGTGAGGCATCTGATAAAAGGGGTGAAATTTTACGGTGAATTGCTATACTGAAAGCTTAATTCACAACACATGCATGACTATGGGCAGTGATAGTTGTCACTCGGCACGTAAAAAATACTTAGAACGAAATATCCAATTGGCCAGCGCAGGCCTGTTATCTACTCAGAACATTTTGAATGCTATACCCAAACAGCATGATATTCAGGAGAAGAATAGATGATCTTTGAATGGATGTCAGATCCTTCCGCTTGGGTGGGACTGCTGACTTTAGTTATTTTAGAAATTGTTCTCGGCATTGATAACCTTGTTTTCATTGCTATTTTGGCGGAAAAACTGCCGCCTGAACAGCGGAACAAAGCACGGATATTAGGGCTGATGCTGGCGCTGTGCATGCGCTTGGTGCTGCTGGCATCTATTGCGTGGGTGGTTACGCTGACTGCGCCATTGTTCCATATTTTTGAACACCCATTTTCTGGGCGTGATCTCATCTTATTATTTGGCGGCGTTTTCCTGTTATTTAAAGGCACCATGGAGTTGCGTGAGCGCCTTGAAAATAAGCCAATGTTAAAAGAAGAGAATCCAGTTCATGCGACATTCTGGATTGTTATTGCGCAGATTGTGGTGCTGGACGCCGTATTCTCACTGGATAGCGTGATTACCGCTGTAGGCATGGTGAAGCACTTATCCGTCATGATGATTGCCGTCATCATTGCGGTCGGCATTATGCTGTGGGCATCTAAGCCTTTAATGAACTTTGTAAACCGTCATCCGACAGTAGTCATTTTATGTCTATGCTTCCTGATGATGATCGGTTTCTCTTTATTGGTAGAAGGCTTTGGTTTCCATATTCCAAAAGGCTACCTATATGCGGCAATCGGCTTCTCAGTACTGATTGAATTCCTGAACCAGACAATGCGTCACAATCAGGAAAAAACAGTGACAACGACAGACCTGCGCTACCGTACGGCATCTGCTGTTATGCGTATGCTGGGCGGTAAGAGCAGTTCAGAAACACAAAATGCCGACCATGAGGATGTGCTTGCGACCCGCGCATTTGCGGATGAAGTCTTTGATGAAGACAATGGTGTTTACCACAGTGTTATGGTGCAGGGCGTATTAGGCCTATCTGAACGTCCGGTCAAGTCGGTTATGACGCCGCGTCCTGAACTGGAGTGGCTGGATTTGGATGAAGATGAGCAGTCGATACGCGAACAGCTGCTGAGCACAACGCATTCACGGCTGATTGTTGCGCATGGCGAACTGGATAATATTGCCGGTGTGGTGCTGACACATAAAATTATGAATGAGTACATTGAAACGGGTGTGCTGGATTTCAAAAAACATCTGCGCGAACCAGTCATTGTGCATGAAAATGCGCAAGTGCTGATGGTGATGGAACAGCTGCGTCAAGCGCCGCTGCAGATGGCGATAGTACTGAATGAATATGGCTCGATTGAAGGCGTGGCGACTCCAATTGATGTCTTAGAGGCGATTGCTGGCGAGTTTCCAGATGAAGATGCGCTGGAAACTGCGGCAGAAAGCCTTGAAGATGGCACTTTGATGCTGGATGGCTCGACTGATATCCGTCACGTATCGCTGTTGTTAGACTGCGATTTAGTCGATGAATCTGAGCAGTATTCAACGCTTTCTGGCTATATTTTGTTCCATTTAGGCCGTTTGCCTGAAAGCGGCGCAAAGCTGACTGCAGATGGCCACATTTTTGAAGTCGTGACAATGGATGGCCACAAGATTGAAAAAGTCCATGTTGTTCCTTTGGAAAATAAACCTTCAGCAGAGCCATAATGGACTCAACCTGATTCAGAACTTCCGTTAAAATAGCCTGCTACATAGCAGGCTATTTTTTTGAGAGCATTATGTCTGAAAGTTTATGTCCATGCGGCCAAGGTGAATATGTACTGTGCTGTCAGCCTTTGCATAGCGGTAAAGCTCTTGCGCAAAGCGCTGCGCAGCTGATGCGTTCACGCTATAGCGCTTTTGCTAAACAGGAAATTGAATACATTGTGCAGACCACAGCGGCAGGCCAGCAAAAGGCTTTAGATGTGCCAGCCATTGCGGCGTGGAGCAAGGGAAATCAGTGGCTGCAGCTGGAAGTCGTACAGGCCAATGAAAAGCTGGATAAAACACATGCGCAGGTAGAGTTTAAAGCGCATTATCACGACGGCAAGCAGACACATGTGCATCATGAAATTTCACATTTTGTGAAACAAAATGGCCGATGGTATTTTCTTGATCCGACCACAGATATGCAAATTACCATGAAACAGCCCTGTATTTGCGGATCTATGAAAAAATTTAAGCAATGCTGTGCGCAATTTTTATAACGTTGCGGCGCAATTTAACTTAGAATAGCGCGCATCTTTTACCCGTCAGTGGATGAAGGGCAATGCTGCTTACCGTTATTTATATCATCGCAATTACGGCTGAAGCCATGACTGGCGCATTATCTGCAGGTCGGCGAAGCATGGACTGGTTTGGCGTGATCTTAATTGCCTGCGTGACTGCGCTTGGCGGAGGTTCTGTGCGTGATGTGCTGCTGGGGCATTATCCGCTGACTTGGGTCAAGCACCCTGAATATTTGATTCTGACCTGCTGCGCTGCTTTTGTAACGATTCTCATTGCAAAATGGATGCGCCATTTACGCAATATCTTTTTGGTGCTGGATGCGCTGGGCTTAATTGGCTTTACTATTATCGGCTGTCAAATTGCCTTGGAAATGGGACACGGCTTTGTTGTCTCTGCTGTCGCTGGTGTATTGACAGGAGTTTCTGGCGGGATCCTGCGCGATATTTTATGTAATGATGTGCCGCTGGTGTTCCGCCGTGAACTGTATGCATCGATCTCTTTTGTCGCCGTGATTTGTTATTGGGTCTGTTTGGAAATTGGCTTGTCACTTGAACTGACGGTCATTGCGACGCTTATTTTCGGTTTCAGCCTGCGTTTAATTGCAATTTATTTTGGTTTGGAAATGCCTAAATTTATTTATAAAGAAGATGACGATCAGTCTGTATCCTCCAAGGACCTGTCTTAAAAATCTGCGGCTTTGCTGATGTGCAGCGCTGCCGCGCCGTATTTTTTATCATATAAAAATAGCAAAATCATAAGTACTGTTGTGAAGGCAGCATTCCATCTTTCACCTTATCAGAGATCTTGTTATGGATTTAGTCTCAAGGATACAGCGCTTGCCGATCGGCCGCTTTCACTACACTTTGCTGGTTGTGATTGGTTTGGGCTGGATGTTCGATGCGATGGATACAGGATTGATTTCCTTTATCTTGGCGAAAATGGCAGAAGACTGGGCAATGACGCCAGCGGAAAAGGGCTGGGTTGTCTCCATTGGTTTTGTGGGCATGGCCATTGGCGCGGTGTGTTCGGGCGCTTTGGCAGACCGCATTGGGCGTAAGACTGTTTTTGCGGCGACATTAGTCATTTACAGCTTAGCAACTGCAGCTTGCGCTTTTGCGCCAAATTTAACTTGGCTGCTGGTATTCCGCTTTATTGTCGGCCTAGGCTTAGGCGGTCAGCTGCCTGTAGCAGTTACATTGGTCAGTGAATATATTCCAGCGCATGTGCGCGGGCGTTTCATTGTGCTGCTGGAAAGCTTCTGGGGCTTGGGCTGGCTGGCAGCGGCGCTGGTCTCTTATTTTGTGATTCCTAAATTTGATTGGCATATGGCATTCTTGGTTGGCGGCTTGCCGGCTCTGTACGCGATTGTGATTTGGAAAATGGTGCCTGAATCGATTCCGTATTTGATTAACCGCGGCAAACATGCAGAGGCGCATGCGCTGGTGAAAAAAATCGAAGCGCAGTGCGGTGTTGAAGTTGTAGAAATCTTTGCAGTAAAGCCTGTTGCAGAAAAACAGGATATTTCTTTTGGCCAGCTGTGGTCGGGTGTATTTGCGCGACGTACTTTAATGCTTTGGCTGATTTGGTTCGGTATCGTGTATTCGTACTACGGTATTTTTACATGGCTGCCAAGTCTGCTGGTGAAGCAGGGCTATACCATTGTGCAGTCTTTTGAATATGTGCTGGTGATGATACTTGCACAGCTGCCGGGCTATATCGTGGCAGCATGGCTAGTCGAAAAACTTGGCCGCAAAGCAACGCTTGCAGGCTTTATTGGCATGTGCGCAGTTTCAGCTTATTGTTTTGGCCAAGCAGAAACCGTGACCATGATTGTGGTTTGGGGCTGTTTAATGTCATTCTTTAATTTGGGCGCATGGGGGGTGCTGTATACCTATACGCCAGAACAGTATCCTGCCAATATCCGCGCTTTTGGCTCAGGCTGGGCTGCGGCTATTGGCCGTGTCGGCGGTATAGCTGCCCCGCTGGCGGTAACGCATATGATGGTGATGCAAAACGGTTTCAGCTACGTCTTTACAATGTTTACAGCAGTATTGCTGACGGTTGCCTTGGTCATTTTAGTTTTGGGTGAGGAAACAAAGGGCAAAACGCTGGAGTCGCTTGGGCTTTAAGTTCTGATCACTCGGTATTTTGTCATTCATTGGCTTTGAAGCCTGCGCTTGATTCGCGCTGGCAGCAGTATGTATAGCAATTGGCAGGCGCTTGAATTATATTTCAGGCGGCCTGCTTATTTTTGCCTGTTTAAAAATAAAAAATTAGAAGTTGATCATTTTCTTGAAAGTGGATAATTTTACGGCAATAGATCAGTTTGAATCGCTGATTTGCTGCTGTGCGCAAGCTTCGACTCTTGTGTCCAGCACAGCAGAGACATAGCATAAGAACCCAGACACAATAACGAATGAATTAGGATGACAGGTTGTTATGACAAACCTTGCGCATCAAGCGACAGAAAACCGTTCCGTAGCAGAATTTACTGAACAAGCTTATCTCAATTACGCCATGTACGTGATCATGGACCGCGCGCTGCCGCATATCAGCGATGGCCTGAAGCCTGTACAGCGCCGTATTGTCTATGCCATGAGTGAGCTGGGTTTAAAGCCGACAGGCAAACCGAAAAAATCTGCGCGTACCGTGGGTGATGTATTGGGTAAATACCATCCGCACGGTGACTCTGCCTGCTATGAAGCAATGGTGCTCATGGCGCAGCCGTTCAGCTACCGTTATCCATTTATTGAAGGCCAAGGCAACTGGGGTTCACCGGATGACCCGAAATCCTTTGCCGCAATGCGTTATACCGAAGCAAAACTTTCGGCATACAGTGATTTGCTGCTGTCTGAATTAGGACAGGGCACTTGTGACTGGCAGGACAACTTTGACGGTTCAATGAAAGAGCCTGTGAACTTGCCTGCACGAGTTCCAAACATTTTATTGAACGGCACAACGGGTATTGCCGTCGGTATGGCGACCGATATTCCGCCGCATAACCTGCGTGAAGTTGTAAAGGGCACGATTGCGCTGATCCGCAATCCAAATTTAACGGACAATAAAGTTGCCGAATATATTCCAGCGCCTGATCTGCCGACCAAAGCTGAAATTATCAGTTCGCCAGAAGAGCTGCTGAAAATTCAAATTACAGGCCGAGGCAGTTACCGTACCCGCGCTGTATACACCATTGAAAAGAACGAAATCATTATTACGGATTTGCCGTACCAAGTGTCTGGCTCAAAAATTATTAGCCAAATTGCAGATCAGATGCAGGCCAAAAAGCTGCCTTTGGTCAGTGATTTGCGTGATGAATCGGATCATCAGAATCCGACCCGCTTGGTGATTGTGCTGCGTTCAAGCCGTATCGATGCAGAATCGGTGATGAGTCATTTATTTGCGACGACTGATCTTGAGTCCAGCTACCGCGTCAACATGAATATGATTGGCGCAGATGGCCGCCCGCAAGTGAAATCAATCCGCCGCCTTTTACTGGAATGGATTGAAATCCGTAAAAATACCGTTACGCGCCGTTTACAGCATCATTTACATAAAATTGAAAAACGTCTGCATATATTGGGCGGCCTGATCGTTGCCTATTTAAATATTGACGAAGTGATTCAGATTATTCGTGAAGAAGATCAGCCTAAACCTGTTTTGATGGAGCGTTTTGGCATTGATGAAATTCAAGCTGAAGCTATTTTAGAGCTGAAATTACGCCATTTGGCAAAACTTGAAGAAATGGAAATGCGCCGTGAGCAGGAAGAGCTAGAAGCGCGCGCTGCCATTATTCGTGAGCAATTGGCAAATCCAGAGTCTTTAAAAGCGCTGATTATTGAAGAGCTGAAAGATGATGCGAAGAAGTTTGGCGATGACCGCCGTTCACCTATTGTACAGCGCGAAGAATCGCAAGCGATTAATGAGCAGGACATGCTTCCGGCTGACCCAGTTACTGTGGTGCTGTCAGAGGCAGGCTGGATCCGCTCGGCCAAAGGCCATGATGTCGATGCGCAAAACTTGAATTTCCGTGCCGGTGACCAGTATTTGAGCCATGCGCAAGGCAAGTCCAATCAGCGTGTTTATGTGCTGGATGAAACAGGCCGCAGCTATGCGCTGGCCATTAATGCCTTGCCATCTGCGCGCGGTCTGGGTGAACCCTTAAGTTCTAAGCTTGCGCCCGCGAGCGGCGTCGGGTTCAAGCAAGTGTTCATTGCAGACGATGAAACTGAAATTTTGGCATTAAGCAGCAAAGGCTATGGCTTTAAGACACAGGCGAAGCAGCTGGATACCAATGCCAAAGCAGGCAAAGCATTTTTAAGCCTATCTGATGATGCACAGCCTTTAGCGCTGCAGTCTATTGAAAATGCCACACATCTTGCACTGCTCAGTTCAGCGGGGCGTTTGCTGATTATTGAGCTGGCCGATTTGCCAAGTTTGAATAAAGGTAAAGGTAATAAATTGATACAGCTTGAAGCGAAAGATCAAATTGTGTCTATGACTGCGCTGAATTTAGATGAAGTAGTTCAAGTGCTTGCAGGAAACCAACAATTAAAGCTGAAAGCTGATGATCTGCAGAAATATATCGGCAAGCGGGCATCGAAAGGTGTACTTTTACCGCGCGGATATCAAAAAGCAAATAAACTGGATATTCAAAGATAACACTAGCATCCATCAATCAAAATACGTTATATATGCAACGTACTAGAGAAATGGATGCAATATTGAGCAGCAAGAAGTTAAATAATCAAAGCTCAGTATTGAAAAACTTGAAATATTAAGGATTACCGATAGGAGAATTGGGCATTATGGAAAAGATTTGGTTCGCTGAATACGCAAAAACAGGGATTCCAGAAACTGTAGAATTGCCGCCAGAAAATACTTCTTTGATTGATGTTTTTGAACGCAACTTCCAAAAGTTTGGTTCGCGTGAAGCCTTTATCTTTATGGATAAAGTATTGACCTTTGAACAGCTGGATGAAGCAAGCCGTAAATTCGCCGCTTACTTGCAAAGCCTAGGCCTTCCTAAAGGTTCTCGCGTTGCAGTCATGATGCCGAACGTACTTCAATATCCTATCGTTGCTTTGGGGGTCTTCCGTGCCGGTTTAGTACTGGTTAACGTGAACCCGCTTTATACAGCGCGTGAGCTTGAGCACCAGTTAAATGACTCTGGTTCTGAAGTGCTGGTGATTGTTGAAAACTTTGCTTCGGTTTATCAGGCAATCATTGGTAAAACACCAGTGAAGCATGTGGTTGTGGCTTCAGTCGGCGACATGCTGGGCGCTTTAAAAGGTACATTGGTGAACTTTGTATTGCGTTCTGTACGCAAGCAAATTCCAGCTTGGAACATTCCGGGCCATATCCGCTTCAATGCGGCAATGTCTAAAGCCAACATTAACAGTTACAAACGTCCAAGCGTATCTTTAAGTGATACCGCTGTGCTTCAGTATACTGGCGGTACAACTGGCGTATCAAAGGGTGCGGAGCTGACTCACCGCAACCTTGTGGCGAATATGTTCCAGTGTGACGGCATTTTCCAAAGTAAATTTGGCCAGCAAGACGGCGCTGCAGATGACCGTATTTTCTGTGCGCTGCCGCTGTATCATATTTTTGCATTTATGGTGTGCGCGCTTTACGGTATGTACAAAGGCCAAGCCAACGTACTTATTCCAAACCCGCGTGACCTTCCAGCAGTGATCAAAGAGCTGCGTAAATACCAGCCGACATTCTTCCCGGCAGTTAATACTTTGTTTAATGCTTTAGTCAACAACGAGGAATTCAAACAGCTTGATCACAGCAAAATGAAGATGGCAATGGGCGGCGGTATGGCTGTGCTTCCATCTACAGCTGAAGCGTGGAAAAAAGTGACTGGCACGAACATTATCGAAGGTTACGGTTTGTCAGAAACTTCACCGGTTGCAACGGCGAACCCGCCAGCATCGATGGAGTTCAGCGGCACAATCGGTATTCCATTGCCGTTAACTGAAGTTGCAATTTTAGATGATGCAGGCAATGAAGTTGCTTTGGGTGAGCAGGGTGAAATTTCAATCCGCGGCCCGCAGGTGATGAAAGGCTATTGGAACCGTCCAGACGAAACTGAAAAAGTGATGTGCAATGGTTTCTTCCGTACAGGCGATATCGGTGTGATGGATGCCCGCGGTTATGTGAAAATTGTTGACCGTAAGAAAGACATGATTTTGGTTTCTGGCTTCAACGTTTATCCTGCAGAAATTGAAGAAGTGATTGCAAAGCACCCGAAAGTGCTTGAAGTGGCTGCAATTGGCGTACCTGATGAAAAATCAGGTGAAGTGCCTAAGTTATTTGTTGTGAAAAAAGATCAATCTTTAACAACAGAAGAAATTTTGGCATATGCTAAAGAAAATCTGACTGGCTATAAACGTCCGCGTTATGTTGAGTTTATGGATGATTTGCCAAAATCTAACGTCGGTAAAATTCTGCGTAAAGATTTACGTAAAACTGCGTAATTCAGCTGAAACTAAAAAAGCGCCTAAATGGGCGCTTTTTTTATGCTGCAGAAAAACTAAATGGTTTTTTTCATCATCCAGCGGTCGAAATAACGGCGGCCTACACCAAAAATACCTAAGAAAATAAACATGGTGCCGAACTGGCGGCTAAAGCCTGAACTATTGAATGCGCCGTAACTTAAAATATTGTCAATTAAGCAGTAGACGAAAATAACAATAGCCCAATGCCACAGCGGCCAGCGTTTAATGGCTGTGGCATAAAAAGAAACCCACATCACGGCAAAGGTTAATATCGTCGACCAAACATTCAGATTGGCGCAGATGACACAGAGCAAGAATGCGCAAATAGGTAAAACAACCTTTAGAATGCGGTCAACTTGCTTCTGATGGCCGCGCTGCTGCTCGAGAGCATCAAAAATTTCCTTTTGTTCAGGACTGACCATGACAGAACCTACTTACATGAATTAATAAAACACTCAATTTAACAAAATTTATTCATGAATTGCCATGTTATGATGGCTTTAATAAAGTATTCCTCATGAGAAAAAACACATGCAAAGCATAAGTGGGATCATTTATCTCATTTTAGGCGCTTGTTTGCTGCCTTATGTTTTTACAATTATTGCAAAAAAAGCAGGCGGCTTCCGAGCGCAGGATAATCAAAACCCGCGGGCTTTTCTTGCGCGGACTGAAGGTTTAGCTGCCCGGGCACATGCTGTACAGCAGAACAGTTTTGAGAGCTTGCCGTTATTTATTGCTGCTGTCCTCATGGCAGAGTATATGGTGGTGCCGCAGAGGCTGGTGATGACTTTTGGCATTGCTTATTTAGTATGCCGTGTCATTTATGGTATTTGCTATCTTAAAAATTGGGCTGCCTTGCGTTCGGTGGTTTGGCTGCTGTCTATTTTGTGCCCAGTGAGTTTGCTGCTGCTGATTATTAAACTGACTTCATAAGCTTTTAAGATGAAATTTTTGAGCGAAGCTGCAAAATCATAAAAAGTGATGTAAAAACCGTTATAATTGTCGCGGTTTAAAAAATTAACTTGTTTAAAGAGTGATGCTATGAGCTACAGCAATATTCCTGCAGGCAAAGATGCGCCAAACGACATCTATGTCATTATTGAAATTCCTGCAAACGCAGCGCCAATCAAATATGAAATTGATAAAGATTCTGATGCATTATTTGTAGACCGTTTCATGGGTACAGCAATGTTCTACCCAGCGAACTACGGTTATGTGCCAAATACATTATCACTTGATGGTGACCCGCTTGACGTATTGGTTGTAACTCCGCACCCAGTAGAGCCAGGTTCTGTAATCCGCTGCCGTCCAGTGGGCAAACTGAACATGGAAGATGATGGCGGTGTTGACGCTAAACTTGTTGCTGTTCCGCATGACAAATTAACGCCAATTTACAAAGACGTTCAGGAATATACAGATCTTCCTCCTTTATTGATCAGCCAAATTGAACACTTCTTCCAGCACTACAAAGACTTAGAGCCAGGAAAATGGGTTAAGTTAAGCGGCTGGGAAGGTGCGGACGTGGCTAAGCAAGAAGTGCTGAGCTCAATCGCTGCATACCAAGAAGCGAACAAATAATTCCATTTGGAATCATGCTTGGTCTAGCTTGCCAGATCGAGTCATAAAAAAACCTGCATCAAATGATGCAGGTTTTTTTATTTATCTTAAATCAACTGCGGCATTAGAATAATTTCACAGGAATATCTAAGAATAAACGCCATTCGTTAGTATCACCGATATAGTTGCCAGCTTGGTAGTTATCACTTGCACGGTAGTAAGAGTGACGTACACGCAAGCTTGCATCTTTAGCGAAACCAGACTGAGCTGTATATTTCACTTGGTTAAAGAATTCTCGCTCTTGACCATCTTTTGCTGAGTTGTTGACTTTGATGTCCCAGCCATAAACAAATGCAGACGTCCAGTTCAAACCAGGTACGCCGTAATCAGCAAAGTTCAAATTGTATTGAACTTGCGCTGATTTTTCATGGTTGCCAATAAAATCTGACATGTATGAGTTTGGCAGATAAATACTTTGGAATCCGTCTGCATTTTGACCGTAGTCATAACCCGTATTGCCTGTATTTTGTTGGTAAGCCAACATTACAGTGTGTGCATCTTGGTTATAAGTGCCTGATAATGCCCAAATATTATTGCTGCGGCCGTCTACATTTTTATTGCCGATTGTTGAAGAAGACGTTTCTGCTTGTTTATCCCATTCAGTGTGATAGCCGCTGAAATCAACAGTGAAAGCGCTGTCGTTAGCTAACGGCAATTTATAGTTGGCATTGATATAATGGCGTTCTAAAGCATTTTTAGAATCTAGACCATAGTAAGAAGCATTCAATTGGTCATTAAATTTGTATTGCGCGCCCCAAACAATAGCACTGTTAAGCCCATTGCCATTCACATCCGCATCGCTATTGATTTGATCTGACATTTGGTTTTTAGTGAATTTACCTGCAACCAATTCAAGGTTTTGAATTTCACGGCTTGTTGCAAGCACGCCTTCAAAGTATTCAGGAACCATACGGCCAGTGTTGCTTGCAAGTACAGGTAAATCTAAAACTTGAGTACCGTAACGAACTTCGGTATTTGAAATACGCGCTTTGACACTTGCACCGCCGCGTGCCCAATGGTCGTATGCATCAACATGGCCATTTGCATTTTTTGCACCGCCATTATGTAAAGGAATCATTTGGTTGCCAGCATGATTGTTGTCCCCAATTTTGAAAGAACCATCAACCACAGCACCTACACCAAAGCCAACAAGACCTTGAGTATAGCCAGACTCTAAACTGAAAATTGCAGACTGAGCTGTAGAGCGAGTATCTTCGATGCCATTTTTCTTATCGCGGTCAATAAAGCCTGTGCGGAATAGCACAGTGCCTTCGGCATCTTCCACAAAGCCTTTAGATTCGCTTTGTTCGCTTGCAAAAGCTGTTGAAATTAGAGCTGCGTTAATGAATAACGCCAATGTTAGTTTTGATGTCTTAAGCATTGGGAGAGAGCCTCATGCATAGATATATAGTTAAAGAGTGTATAGATTGTATTAGTATTCTTAAAAAAAACATTACTTTTATTGACTCTATTACACTAAAGTCATGCAGTTTTTCGATAAGCAGTCATCCAAATGTTATTGGATGAGAGTAGTTGCAGACTCATATATTTTTTAATAATGAGTAAAAACATGCAGATAAAAACTTGACCTTGCATGAGGCATACAGGGATTGAAAATTGCGCTAAAAAAATGACCATCTAAGGCATAAATATATATTGACCTAATAAAAACAAAACTTTGACGGTATGTCTTGTTTTTACATGGGATATAGAATGAGATTTAGAAATTCAGTCAGCAATCCAGAGCTTTAACTGAACCGGATAAAAAAGGCAGAAAAAATTGATTGAGCGGTAAATAAATATATTGAATATCAAACGGTTTTTTTAAAATTTTCTTGTTATTTTATTCGTGTGAATTATGTATTAAAAAAAAGATATTTGCATGCAGACGATTTTAAATTTGAGCGATGAGGAGAAGCCGATACAGATACAGGCGATGGAGAATTGAATTCATCTTCTGAATAAATGTATTGCGGTATAAAAGAAGTTTTTATTAAAAAACGCATAACGTTATACCTGTTTTAAATTCTGCGCGTGTGCATACATTGAATGTCTAATCGTTTTATTTATGGGGGAAAGTATTTTGTGCACTTTTTTTGAGCAGTCTTTATGGCGGCGTTTAAAAAACACACTCAAAAAGATGCACGATATATATCAAGTTACATATGGCCGTTTTGCCGTAGTTTCATGTCATTTCTTAAACTGAATTACTGCAGTGAGATAAATTGATAAAATTAATAAATATAAATATTAAACAAAAACAATCATTTGTGTTTCTGATACATGCCTGTTTTTTGTAAAATAATACAATGCTGTCCAACTTGGCACAGCGCTTGCTAAATACCCCTTGAGTTAAATGAAATAACCAAAACAACGTCGTCAAGCGATGTGGGGGGAATCCAACAATGAAATTGACTTTAAAAGCTTTATCTATCGCTGTCCTAGGCGCGGCATCAGCTTTCACATTTGCAGAAGAGGCGCCAGCTTCTGAACATTCGTTTTCTGGCAATATCGGTATTTTATCTAGCTATAATTTACGCGGTATGACCAATACGCCAGAAAATAAAGATGCAACGATCCAAGGCGGCTTAGATTATAGCCATGCATCAGGATTTTATGCTGGCTGGTGGGGTTCGACACTGAATTATGGCGATGATTTGCCAAATGGTTTTGAAAATGATTTTTATGCAGGTTATAACGGCTCAATTAATAATGATTGGGGTTATACGGCTGGCCTAACTTACTATTATTACTATGATATTGATACAAATGATGCCAATGGCTTTGAAACGATGCTTGGCTTAAGCTACAAAGATTTTGGCATAACAGCTCAAACATTGCTTGAAGATGTTGCTTGGGGCAATGCAGGCGATACCTATATTAAAGGCACATATAGCTATGCGCTGCCAAAAGATTTCAGTTTGGATACTGCGCTCGGTCTTTATCTTTATGAAAAATCTGGCGACTTTATTGAGGACTCAACAGAAAGCTTCGGCTTCCGTCATTTTGACATAGGTCTCAGCAAACCGCTGGCAGATACAGGCGTTACAGCGAATGTAAATTATACGGTTGGCGGTTATGACCGTAATGATGTGAAACAAAAGAATAAAGTGGTATTAGGCCTGAAATACGAATTCTAAGGGTTCAAGGACACAAAAAGGCAATCTTTTCTAGATTGCCTTTTTGTGTTTAGTCAACAGCGGCATTAAATTTGCTGGCTGCGGTAGGACAGCGCTTCACTTAAATGTGCGCTTTGAATCTGTTCGCTTTGCGCTAAGTCTGCAATGGTGCGCGCAACACGTAAAACACGATGATACGCCCGGGCAGATAAATTCAAACGCTGCTGCGCCATCTCCATCATTTGCTGTGCTGCTGCATCAAGCGGCGCAAACTGCTCAAGCTGTTTAGGGCTGAGGGACATATTTGCAGTTTGCTGGCGTTTGATCTGGATGTCATAAGCCAGCATTACGCGTGCGCGCACATCAGCTGAATTTTCCATTTGCTGTGTGCTTTGCAGTTCGTTGGCTTTTAAAGGAGGCACATCAATATGCAGATCAATACGGTCCAGCAAAGGTCCTGAAATTCTGTTCTGATAGCGTTTAATGGCTTCTGCAGAACATTGGCAGCGGGCATCCTGATTAAATGCATAACCGCAAGGACAAGGGTTCATTGCTGCAATCAGCTGGAAATTGGCAGGAAAGGTGATTTGCCGTGCCGCGCGTGAAATCACAATTTCTTTAGCCTCTAAAGGCTGGCGCAATACTTCCAGCACTTTACGGTCAAATTCAGGCAATTCATCTAGAAAAAGTACGCCCAAATGCGCCAAAGTAATTTCACCAGGTTTTGGATTGGAGCCTCCGCCGACCAGCGCAATTGCAGAAGCAGTATGATGCGGAGCACGGAAGGGGCGCTGTCCAAATTGATGCGAAGCGCTGGCAATAGAATAAATACTGGCGACTTCTAGATTTTCCTGCATATTTAATGGCGGCAAAATACTGGCAAGACGTGAGGCCAGCAATGTTTTACCTGTGCCGGGCGGGCCTTTAAACAGCAAGGAGTGGCCGCCTGCAGCGGCAATTTCCAAGGCACGCCTTGGGCGGAGCTGACCTTTGACATCTGCCAAATCAAATCTGTATTTTCCGATTTCCTGAGTTTGCGCAGCAGAAAAAGCAGTAATAGGCGTCATTTTTGAAAGATGTGCGCATACATCCGTCAGATGATTTGCGCCAAAAACTTCAAAATTTGGCAATTGTGCTGCTTCAGCTGCATTGTGTTCAGGCAGCACCAATGCATGCTTTGACTGCTGACTGGCAATGGCTATGCTTAAAACGCCGCTGACTGGGCGTAAGTGGCCATCCAGTGCAAGTTCACCAATAAATTCAAGTCCTTGAGCGGACTGTTCAGGCAGCTGGCCTGATGCAATTAAGATACCTAAGGCAATCGGCAGGTCAAGCCGGGAGCCGTCTTTGGGCAGATCTGCAGGCGCTAAATTAATGGTCAGGCGCTTAGAGGGAAACTGAAATCCGCTGTTAATAATGGCAGAGCGGACACGGTCTTTGCTCTCCCTTACAGCGGCTTCAGGCAGCCCGACAATGGTTAAAGAAGGAAGTCCTTGGCTTAGGTGTACTTCAACTTCAATCAGCGGGGCATGAAGCCCCAATAGACCCCGTGTATAAATTTTGGCAAAAGACATTTTATTGTTCCGTTATGGTGCATTATTTTTAATCATTATGCGTCTAGTGCTGCACTGAAATAGTGCTTATTTTTTGTTCTTTAATTCGCTTTCAAGCATGTCAACTTGTGCAAGCAGCTGTTCCAAGCGCTGATTAGCATGAGTTAAAGCAGTGCGCTGACGGTCAATCTCTTCTTTAGAGACTAAATCCATTTTACTGACTGCCTCATTCAGCAAGGCGCGAAGGTTGTGCTCAAGGTCTTTTTTAGGCTGATCTAATTGCTCAAGAATACTTTGCAATAGGGTTTCAATCATTTTCTATCCAAATTCGTCAGAAAACAGCGAGTGTAGCATTGGCGCAGTTTAGACCATAGTGCTTTGAAGGAATTAATCCTTGATCAACTGCGGGGTAAATTACTTTTCTTATCGTAAAAATGTTTAATTTTCAGTTTCAAAACCGCATTGAATATATAAAATAGGTTATAAATAAGGCTCATGTCCTCAGTCTCTATTTTCCCCCGACCTTAGAGCTTTGGCATGAAAATTGAACATAAAACCTTACTGGTGAAATAAGCCGAAGGAAACAAACATGAAACTCGTAACTGCAATTGTAAAACCCTTTAAATTAGATGATGTGCGTGAAGCGCTTTCTGAAATTGGTGTTCAAGGGATCACTGTAACTGAGGTAAAAGGTTTTGGCCGTCAGAAAGGTCATACAGAACTTTACCGCGGTGCTGAATATGTTGTTGATTTTTTACCTAAAGTAAAAATTGAAATTGCAATCAGCGATGAAATGGTGGACTCAGTAATTGAATCGATTACCCGTGTTGCAAGCACCGGTAAAATTGGCGACGGTAAAATTTTCGTGACTAACTTGGAACAAGTTATCCGTATTCGTACCGGTGAAACAGGTGCTGATGCCGTTTAAGTAATTGGCACGAAGTTTGCTGAGTACCTAATAACTCACAAAAACTAGGTTGGGGGATACGAATGAAAAAGATGTTGCTAGCGCTCAGTTTATCTGGCGCGCTTTTAGGCGGTTCTGTTGCGTGGGCTGAAGAAGCCGTAACAGCGCCTGCTGCTTCTGAGGAAGCAGCTGTAGTAATCAGTTCTGAAACTTCAGCAGCGCCAGCTCCTGAAGCTGCACCAGCCGAAGCTCCAGCAGCACCTGCTGAAGAAGAAGCGAAGCTTGATACAGGCGATACGGCTTGGATTTTGGTCTCCACAGCTTTGGTTCTGTTAATGACCATTCCAGGTTTAGCCTTGTTCTACGGCGGCATGGTCCGTAAGAAAAACGTTTTAAGCACAATGGCGCATAGTTTTGTTGCTGCGGGTGTGGTCAGCATTACATGGGTTGCAGTCGGTTATACCTTAGCATTTGGCGAAGGCAATGCCTTTATCGGCAGCTTAGATAAATTTATGCTTGCAGGCATCACAACAGATGCGCTGACTGGCACAATTCCAGAAATTCTTTTTGTTATTTTCCAAATGACTTTTGCCATTATTACCGTGGCGATTATCAGCGGCTCTATTGCTGAGCGTATGAAATTCGGCGCTTTCGTTGCATTCATCGCGCTTTGGAGCATTATTGTTTACGCGCCAATTACGCACTGGGTATGGGGCGGCGGCTGGTTAGGCAGCGATGGCGCGCTTGATTTTGCCGGCGGGACAGTGGTTCATATCAACTCTGGTGTTGCAGGTTTAGTGGCTGCGTATATGCTGGGCAAGCGTATGGGGCTAGGCCGTGAATCTATGGCGCCGCATAACTTAACGCTTACTGTTATTGGCGCAAGCTTAGTTTGGGTGGGCTGGTTCGGTTTCAACGGCGGTTCTGCGCTCGGCGCGAACGGTTCTGCTGGTTATGCATTGGTTGTAACTCAAGTTGCTGCTGCCGCTGCTGCTCTGGCTTGGCTAATGACTGAAAAAGCGGTACGCGGCAAAGCATCTGTGCTTGGCGCTGCATCTGGCGCAGTAGCAGGTTTGGTGGTCATTACGCCAGCGGCTGGCTTTGTCACTGTAGGCGGCGCATTAGCTATGGGTCTGATTGGCGGTGTGGTGTGCTTCTGGGGGATTACAGCACTGAAACGCGCACTGAAAGCGGATGACTCTTTGGATGCATTTGGTTTGCACGGTGTAGGCGGTATTGTCGGCGCGATCTTAACCGCATTTTTTGCCAGCCCATTCATCATGGGCGATAATGCGCCAACGAATGTCATGCACCAGCTTTGGGTTCAAGTGGAGGGTGTATTGGCGACGATCGCTTACTCTGCAGTATTAACATTTATTATCTTAAAAGTGATTGATCTGGCGATTGGCATCCGTGTAGAAGCTGATGACGAACGCATGGGGCTGGATTTAAGCCAGCATGGCGAGCGTGTAGAATAATAATTCAACGTTTTTATAAAAATCACATATCAATATATTGTGTAAAACAGCCCGAAAGGGCTGTTTTTTTTCCATATCTAGCGTTAAGCTCTACAAAGTCTATTATTTTTGATACACTCTGATTCCAACCGAAATTGTTCAATTAACCCGCTATGCATTGTCCATTTTGCAACGCCGCAGACAGTAAAGTGATTGATTCACGTTTAGCTGCTGAAGGCTGTCAAATCCGCCGGCGCCGCGAATGTATTTGCTGCGGTGAGCGTTTTACGACTTTTGAAACCTATGAAGTTGTGATGCCGCGTGTCACCAAGTCTGACGGTAAAAACGAACCGTTTGATGAGGCTAAATTGCGCCGTTCTCTGATGCATGCGTTGCAGAAGCGCCCAGTTACGCAAGAGCAAATTGAAACAGTGCTCAGCGATATTCAGCTGCAGATCCGCCGTTTAGGTGAGCGTGATGTAAAATCCCGCACCATTGGCGAAATTGTTATGCAGTCGCTGTTTTCACTGGATCATGTTGCTTATGTGCGTTTTGCTTCTGTTTATCAGGATTTTCAGGATGTAGAAGCATTCCGCCGTCAGATTGAACAGATGCAGCAGCGTGAACATTAATTCTAATTTTTGCAAAGAGCAGGGCATGTCAGAGTTAAGTCAAGATCAGATCTGGATGCAGCGCGCCATTGAGCTGGCCAAGCTCGGACAGTATTCGACTAAGCCGAATCCGAATGTCGGCTGTGTTATTGTCAAAGACGGTCAAGTCGTGGGTGAGGGTTTTCATCCTAAAGCCGGTCAGCCGCATGCTGAAGTTTTTGCGATGCGCCAAGCTGGCGAACAGGCACGCGGCGCAACAGCTTATGTGACCTTAGAGCCATGCGCGCATTATGGCCGTACGCCGCCCTGTGCGGAGGGCTTGGTTGAAGCGGGTGTAGCAAAAGCAGTTGTGGCTTGTCCAGATCCGAATCCGCTGGTGGCGGGTAAAGGTGTGCAAATTTTAAAAGATGCAGGCATTGCTGTTGAAGTCGGCGTCTGTCAGGAAGAAGCGCATCAGCTGAATTTGGGTTTTTTAAAGGCCATGGCAACCGGCAAGCCTTATGTGCGCTTAAAGGTCGCTTCAAGCTTGGATGGCCGTACCGCTATGGCATCTGGTGAATCTAAATGGATTACGGGTCCAGAAGCGCGATTAGATGTACAGCATTGGCGGGCTATTTCAGGTGTTGTGATTACAGGTATTGAAACGGTACTGGCTGATGACTGTCAGCTTAATGTCCGTCAATTGCCAGAAAATGCTGATCTTTCTGCCGCAGTTCAGCCAAAACGCTTAGTTTTAGACCGTCAGGGGCGCTTACCTTTAACGGCTAAAATACTTGAACAGCCTGAGAGTGTTATGGTGATGGGACCATATCGTGCAGAATTGGCGGCATTAGGCGTAGAGCAGATAGAAATACAGCCTTTGACAGATTTACTGCCGTTTTTAGTTCAAAAATATCAAATTTATGATGTGATGGTTGAAGCAGGCGCGACATTATCGACTGCTTTTTTACAGGAAAAACTGGCAGATGAAATCATTAGCTATGTCGCGCCAACCTTTCTAGGTTCATCAGCACGTGCCATGTTTAATGCTGAATTCAGTGTGATGGCAGAACAACTTCGCTTTAAGCTTCATCGTGTTGCCTTAGTCGGCAATGATGTGCGCTTAAACCTTATTCCAGAGTCAGTATGAGCACAGAGTCTACGGTTTATCATAAACGCCGTCATGCGGCCCGCACCACAGACGAATATCTGTTCCATCAATTGGTTCCTTATTTAGGAAACAAGCGCCGTTTATTGCACTTAATTTTAGAAGCGCTGGAAAGCACTGGAACATTAAACCGCGATGATGGCCGCGCGCCTATTTTTGCGGATTTTTTTGCAGGATCTGGCGTGGTATCACGTCTTGCGCGTCAAAATGGCTACAGAGTCATTGCGAATGACTGGGAACCGTACAGTCATGCTTTAAATAGCGCGATTTTGTCTTGTACAGAAGCGCCTGCATTTAAAGAGCTGGGCGGCTATCAAAAAGCCATTGATTATTTAAACCGTTTGCCTGAAGTGAAAGGCTGGGTGACGCATAATCTTTGTCCGCGCAATGATGAAATTTATGATCCGGCACGTGACCGTTTATTCTTTAAACGCCGTAATGGCATGCGCATCGATGCGATTCGTCAGCAAATTGCGACTTGGCAAGCTCAAGGCGCGATTGACGATGTCGAAATGTCCGCGCTGCTTGCGCCATTATTGTATTCAGCCAGTTTTGTCAGCAATACCAGCGGCGTATTTAAAAGCTTCCATCATGGCTGGGGCGGTAAAACACAGACTGCGCTGGAGCGTATTGAATCTTTACTGTGGCTGACGCCTAGCCGTTTTTGTGAAATTGGTGAACCGAAAAAGCCCGCTGCTGAAATGTGGTGTGTGGATGCACAGCATTTGGCCAATCAAATGAGCGGTTTTGAAGTGGATGTGGCGTATTTAGATCCGCCGTATAACCAGCATGCTTACAGCTCGAATTATCATGTGCTGAATGCGCTGACATTGTGGGATCAGGTGGATTTGCCGACACCGGATACGAAAGGCTTTAAGAGCGGTATTGACCGCGCATGGCGTAAAGAGCGCCCAAGTCCATACAACTCTTCTAAGCATGCGCAGGAAGCGTATGAAAAGCTGGTTGCAACGATCAATGCGCGTTATATTTTGACCAGCTATTCAACGGACGGCAATATTAGCGCAGCAGATTTGCTGCAAGCCAATTTAAAACGCGGCAAAGTGACTTTATTGACACAGGATGTGCCGCGCTACCGCGTGAGCAAACAGCGTCAGTCAGAACGCGCACGTGTGCTGGAATTTATTGTCATTACCGATACACATGCAAAATCAGGACCGTCAATCCGCCAGCTTTTAGGCCAGCTGCACCATTTTGCAGAGCTGGGCGGTGTCGATACCACGGATGTGACGACGCAATTGGCTTTGTGGTAAAAACAATTTGAAGAGATAAAAAGATGTTTACAGGCATAATTGAAAGTTTAGGCACGGTTGAAAGTGTACAGAATGTCGGCGGCGATGTCCGCCTGCGCATCCATACAGATTTAGATATGTCTGATGTGCATTTAGGTGATTCGATTGCAACCAACGGTATTTGCCTGACGGTGATTGACTGGGGCAAGAACTGGTATGCAGCGGATGTTTCGCGGGAAAGTTTACACCGCACGACTTTGTCCAGCTGGCAAACAGGGCAGCGTGTAAATGTGGAAAAAGCCATGCTGCCGACGACTCGCTTTGGCGGTCATATTGTCAGC
Source organism: Acinetobacter tianfuensis (assembly GCF_003611465.1). Classification (GTDB taxonomy): domain Bacteria; phylum Pseudomonadota; class Gammaproteobacteria; order Pseudomonadales; family Moraxellaceae; genus Acinetobacter; species Acinetobacter tianfuensis. Next base: position 78,224 of record NZ_RAXV01000004.1, on the reverse strand, counting down.
GGCCATGTTGATGCTGTCGGTGAAATTACTGCTGTGCGTTCAGATGCGCGCTCTATTTATTTTGAAGTCACAGCGCCTGCGGAAATTGCAAAATATCTAGCAGAAAAAGGTTCGGTGACAGTTGATGGCATCAGCCTGACAATCAATCATCTACGCGGCAATGTGCTCAGTTTGAATTTAATTCCGCATACCGCTGAACGTACCAATATTGGGACATGGCAAGCAGGCTGTAAAGTCAACTTAGAGGTTGATGTCTTGGCGCGTTATATTGAACGTCTTTTATTAGGTGATAAAGCGGCAGAGTCTGCGCCGCAGTCTAAAATCAGCATGGATTTTTTAGCTGAAAATGGCTTCTTAAGATAAATATTTTATACTTTTAAATGAACAGTTTAATTTAAAAATTAGACTGTTTTTTTATTTTTAGGTCATAATACAGCCCGAAAAGCGTACACGCATGTAATTTGGAACGGTGTTGATGATCGATTTTTTACTGAATCTTGAGCAGTGGCTGCCGATGCTTTTGGAGCAATACGGCATCTGGATCTATGCCATTTTATTTTTGGTAATTTTTGCAGAAACGGGTTCAGTGTTTATGTTTTTCTTGCCGGGAGACAGCCTGCTGCTCGCCATTGGCGCATTATGCTCGACCACAGAAGTGATTCATCTGCATTATATGATCAGTATGCTGTTCGTTGCTTCTGTACTGGGGTATAGCGTGAATTACTATACAGGCAGCATATTGGGGCTGAAGTATTTTAATAAGCATAGCCGTTATTTTAAGCCTGAATATTTAGTAAAAACAAATCAATACTTTATGAAGCATGGCGGCAAAACAATTTTAGTTGCGCGCTTTGTGCCTTTTGTCCGCTCTTTTGCGCCTTTTGCCGCGGGTTCTGCACGCATGAATTTTGCAATGTTCACTTTTTATAATGTGGCAGGCGGTATGCTGTGGATTGGCTTGCTGCTGGGCGCGGGTTATGGCTTAGGTCATACTGTATGGGCGGTTGCTGACCTTGTCCCTTAGGCATTGTATGTGATGAGAGTGTAAAAAGGCCCGCATTTGCAGGCTTTTTTTATTTGGGTTGAGGTGATAGAGAATAATTAAGTTAGGGGCTTTTCATCTGAAAATTTTGAGTTTTTCAGAATATAGTCAATTTCTTCTGCCGCCGCCGCTTGCAATTTTGCGCGGAAAGCGCTGATGGCTTGCTCAATGGCGCTGTCCGCTTCCAGTTCTAGGCGCACACGGACACTTTCAAGCTCGGAAAGTATTTCGTGATCTGGGATGGCTGAATGTTTAGAAAAGTTGATGGCCACCGTTTCTGGATTTTTCATATAACGTGAAGTATAAGTCTGCACTTCATGATCAATCGATTGGCGGATTAAAGCCAGTGTTTGAGTTTGCGCTGCATATTGGCGGATTTCATCTTGTCTCAGCTGTTCTGCTGCGGCTTGTTCCGCTGCGCGTTTTTGTTCAAGTTTTTGTTCCAGAGCCAGCTGCTTGCGGAGGCGGGCTGCTTCGATCAGTTCAGCTTTACGGGATGCGTAAGCATCTTCAATCAGCTCAAATGACATCTGCTGCTGCTTCTGATCATAGGCAAGCCATTCGCTGGTATTGCTGTTCGGCTTCAGTACATCACAGATGCGACTGAGGTCATCAATAAAGGTCTGACGTACAGCTTCAGGCACATTCAGCCAGCGCTGTTTAAAATCGGGACCAACATTTAATGCCACTGCAGCATCTCCTTAATATCTGTAGTTACACTGCTTAGAGCTTATGGGTTTGCGGTGCTATGCCTAAGCGTCTATATTGTTTAAATTTTTCACGTCCAATAATTTTGGCCGCTTCATTGTTTTCTATAATTTCAATAATGTGACTAAATTGCGCGCATTGTTCAAGTGCTTGATGGTTAAAGTTAAACACAATCCAGTCATTTTGTTTCGGCAGCTGGGCAGAAATGCAGACCTGCGCATTAGGCTGATCAATGCCGTGCGGTATGAAACTGGCTTCGTCAAAGCTCCATAGACGTTCATCCAGCTGCTGCCGCAAAGCTGCATCATCACACCAAAACCAAAGGCGTTCGGGCTGACGCAGAATTTTGCGGCTTAAACGGCAAGCGCTTTCGACTTGCCGTTCAGGACTTTTTTCAAACAGATAAAAGCTGACTTTAGCCATTCTGCTGCGCGCGGTTGGCAAGGAATTGCATTAATAGCGGCACTGGACGGCCAGTTGCGCCTTTATTTGCACCTGAATTCCAAGCTGTGCCTGCAATGTCTAAATGCACCCAGCGGTATTCACGGGTAAAACGCTGCAGGAAGCAAGCTGCCGTGACAGCGCCTGCTTTTGGACCGCCAATGTTGCCAATGTCGGCAAATGGAGAGTCCAGCTGTTCTTGGTAGTCATCAATGACTGGCATGCGCCATACGCGGTCAAATGAGGTTTGGCCTGCAGCATGCAGCTCGGCTGCCAGCTCATCATCCGGAGTGAACATGCCTGTCAGTACAGAACCTAAAGCAACTACGCATGCGCCTGTCAATGTTGCAATATCAATGACAAGGGCAGGGTTGAAGCGTGAGACATAAGTTAAGGTATCGCAAAGCACCAAACGGCCTTCAGCATCGGTATTTAAAATTTCGACGGTTTGACCGCTCATGGTGGTGACAATATCGCCTGGGCGGGTTGCTTTACCTGAAGGCATGTTTTCTGCTGCTGCAATTGCGCCAACAACATGAATCGGCAATTTAGCTTCACATAATGCGCGGATCGTACCAAGTACGGATGCAGAACCGCACATATCGTATTTCATTTCATCCATGCCTGCGCCCGGTTTCAGTGAAATACCGCCTGTATCGAAGGTTACGCCTTTGCCGACCAGCACAATAGGCGCTTCACTGCGCTGCGCTTGATATTCTAGGGTAATGATGCGGCCAGGGCGGTCTGAACCTTTGCTGACGGCAAGGAATGCGCCCATGCCTAGATCAGCCATTTGCTGCTCATCCAGCACGGTCACTTTTAGCAGGTCTGGGAATTCTGCAGCTAAAGCCAAAGCCTGATCTGCTAAGTATTCAGGGAAGCAGATATTGCCTGGGCGGTTGCCAAGGTTACGTGCAAGGCTTTGGCCTGACTGCATTGCAGAAATTAGTGCAAGCTGCGCATCGTTTAAACTGCTGTTTGCAGCAATGAGATCAATTTGCTCAAGCTGGCTTTCATTCTTTTTAGATTTATATTCATCAAAAGTATACAGTGCCTGCGTTAAGCTCAAAGCAAATAAATAATGTTGCTCAGCAGTTAAAGCAGAAATATCGATGCTGATTTTTTTGAATTTTTTTTGTGATGCCTTGATAATGGTCTGTGCAATTTTTGCTAATTTCGCAGGCTGAATTTCGGCAGATTTACCAATGCCGACCAATGCGCTGTTGCGGCTATTTTCTACTGCGCCATTCAGCGCTAAAATTTCATTTAAACTGGCCTTGAATTGCGCAGCTTCGATGGTTTCTTCTAAATTATTGATTTTATATAATGAATTAGCATTTTTTAGCTGTTCAGAATCGACTAAGATCAACAGATATTGGCTAGAGGCACTCTCTTGGAATGACGTATTAATCGTAAGTTTCATATGCTGTGTACACGCCTTTTAAAATTTGCAAACCATTAAACCATTGAAACATTTTCATGAATAGGGTTTCAATGTGCAACATGGGTATAGGTTTTATATTTTCAACATTCGGGTAAACTAGCGCTAGTTTTTATTACCCAATTTTCTGGAAGAATTAATTTGATTATTCGGCGTTATTTGGTCAAGCAAGTCGTGTCGACGTCCTTGGTGGTCATTGCCTTACTGACCTTAATCATGATGGGCGGCCGGCTGATCAAGTATTTTGGCGTAGCGGCGCAAGGCCGTTTGGATGCGGGTATTTTGTTCAGCATTATCGGCTACCGCTTGCCGGAGTTTTTAACCTTAATTCTTCCTTTGGGTTTCTTTATTGGCTTAATGCTGGTTTTTGGCCGCATGTATGTCGACCATGAAATGGCGGTCATGAACAGCAGCGGGGTCAGCCGCAATCAGCTGGCGCGTCTGCTGGTGCCCATGACAGCCGTGTTTCTTGCAGTACAGTCATTTTTGATGATCTGGGCTTCGCCTTGGGGCTTGCGTCAGTTTGAAGCGCTGACCACAACACAAGCTGTCCGTGCAGGTTTTGACTTGGTCAGACCGAAAGAATTTATTCCCTCTGGCCCTTATACGATTTATGCAGGTGATCTGTCAGAAGACCGTAAAAACTTAAAAGATATTTTCTTCTATCAGCGCGCAGAAAAAGAAGGCAAACCAGATGTTATTATTTTAGCCAAAGAAGCGACACGTGTAGACGTTGAAAATGGTGACGGCGCCAATGTCGTAGACTTGCTTGAAGGCCGCCGCTATGAAATCTATCCAGGTCAGCCGCGCTATTCGCAAGTTGAATTCCAGACTTACCGTTTGCGTTTAGAAAATAATAAAGAAGCAAAATTTGAAAGTGCTGAAGTGAAAGCTTTGCCAATCGGCCAGCTTTGGCAAAGCCGAGAAGATCCTGTGATTGCCAGTGAATTAGGCTGGCGGCTTTTTGTGCCGTTTTCAATTGTTGTTGCGTTATTGCTGGCAACTGCGCTTTCAGAGGTGAGTCCGCGGCAGGGGCGTTATTTAAAGCTTTTCCCTGCGCTGCTGATTTTTGCCAGTTTAATTGTGGCTTTAATGGCAGTGAAAACCCGCATATCAAAAGATGAGATGGGCATTTGGGCTTATCCTGCGATTTTGCTGGCCTATGCTATTGCGGCGGCCTTATTTTCGCGTAAACAAAAATTAGCGCCAAAAATTAAGAAACAAATTCAGCGAGTGAGGTCTTAAAATGTTAGCACGCCGTATTGTTGCCAAGCATGTGACCAAAACCACTGCGCTCGCGATGCTGGGCGCCACAGCTGTTTTGTCGGGCTTACAGGTGCTGTTCACCTATTTAGGCGAGCTGGGTTCATTGTCCGATACCTATAGCGCTTGGGACGCTCTGAAGTTTGTGCTGTGGGGCGCACCGAATTACCTCAATGAAATTTTACCCATTTCAGCTTTAATTGGCGCTGTTCTCGGTTTGGGGACTTTAGCATCCAGCAGTGAATTAATTGTAATGCGCTCTGTTGGTGTGAGCCTATGGCGCATTGTGGGCTGGGTCATCCGTTCTGCTCTCATTTTAGTGGTGCTGTCATTTGCGTTAAGTGAGTGGGTTATTCCGTACACGAATGAACAGGCCAAAGGGGTGAAAAGCCACCGCACTGCTGCAGAGCTGGGAGAAGTTAAAGGCTATTGGACACGTGAAGGGCAGCGTTTCATTTTTGTGGACTATGCCAACTCACAGGGACAGCTGAAAAATATTCAGGTTATTGATTTTGACGATGAGTATCGTCTGCGCGGCACAATTGATGCAGAGCAGGGGCAATTTGTTTCAAATGGCGCTTGGCAGCTGCAGAATTCTATGCAAATGGATATTCTAAAAGATGGTGATGCCGTGCTGGAAAAACACACGCGGCAGCCGCTGCCTTTGGCGCTGCAGCCTAAATATGTGCATATGGTGACTTTAGATCCAGAAGATCTATCGCCAAGTCAATTGGTCAGCTTCATGAGCTATATGCATGAATACAGTCAAGTGCCGAAAACCTATCAGCTGGCATTTTGGCAGAAGGTCGGATCGCCGTTTGCTTTAATTGCGCTGGTGGTCATTGCCTGTTCCTTTATTTTTGGTCCGCTGCGCCAGCAGTCTATGGGCTTCCGTTTGGTTATCGCGCTATTTACAGGTCTAGGTTTCTTCTATTTGCAGGACTTCCTCGGTTATGCCAGCTTGGTCTATTCACCATCCCCGGCGTGGTTTGTATTTGTGCCAATTGTATTGATTTTTGCTGTTGGCGGCTATTTGCTGCAGCGTGCGCGCTAAGACAGTAAAAATCGGGTAAATCTATGTTCATGAGCTGTATTAACCATGCCCTGAACATAGTGTCTTCGCCGAAAATTCGGTAAGATATGTTGATTAATTTATAGACGAAAAGAGTGTTCAATTATGACGGATGCAAGTGCTCGCAAAATCCCTCACGTTTTAGTCATTATGGATGGTGTGGGTCATCGTGAAGCGATTGAGGACAATGCTTTCTTGGCGGCGAAACGTCCAAATTTAACAGCTATGGAAGCAAAGCATCCGCATGGATTGATTTCTGGTTCTGGTGAAGATGTCGGCTTGCCGGACGGTCAGATGGGCAACTCTGAAGTTGGCCACATGAACCTCGGTGCTGGCCGTGTGCTGTATCAGGATTTTACCCGTATCACGAAAGACATCCGTACTGGCGCGTTCTTTGAAAATGAAGTGCTGGTTGATGCGGTCGAGAAGGCTAAAGCAGCGAGTGGCGCGGTGCACATCATGGGTCTTCTATCTGAAGGCGGCGTGCACTCGCATGAAGACCACATTGTAGCCATGGCTGAGCTGGCGTTAAAGCGCGGCGCAAAAGTTTATTTACATGCATTTTTAGACGGCCGTGATACACCGCCAATCAGCGCGCAGCCGTCTTTAGAAAAATTAGATGCATTGTTCGCGCAGTACCCAGGCCAAGGCCGCATTGCAACATTGATCGGCCGTTATTTTGCAATGGACCGCGACAACCGCTGGGACCGTGTTGAACAAGCTTACCGCTTGTTGACAGAGGGTGTCGCTGAGCGTACCGCGCCAACAGCTGTTGCAGGTTTAGAACTGGCGTATGCAGCTGAAGAAAAAGATGAATTTGTGAAAGCAACGCGTATTGGCGATGCTGCGCCAGTTCAAGATGGCGACAGTATTGTTTTCATGAATTTCCGTGCTGACCGCGCGCGTGAAATTACCAAAGCTTTTGTAGAAAAAGATTTTGCCGGTTTTGAACGTAAAGTTGTACCTGCGCTGTCTAAGTATGTGATGCTGACCCGTTACCAAGCAACCATTGATGCGCCTGTTGCATACATGCCAGAAGCTTTGGTGAATTCTTTAGGCGAATACTTGTCTAATTTAGGCAAAACGCAGCTGCGTATTGCGGAAACTGAAAAGTATGCACATGTGACATTCTTCTTCAGCGGCGGCCGTGAAGATGAGTACCCAGGTGAAAAGCGCATTTTGATTCCATCGCCAAACGTTGCAACATATGATTTGAAGCCAGAAATGAGCGCTTATGAAGTGACTGATGAGCTGGTGGCTGCAATTAATTCAGGCGAGTATGACTTGCTGGTTGTGAACTATGCCAATGGCGACATGGTTGGTCATACAGGTGTATTTGATGCGGCAGTGAAAGCAGTTGAAGCGGTCGATTTATGCTTAGGCCGCGTATATGAAGCGGTCATGGCGAACCAAGGCCACATGATTGTGACTGCAGACCACGGCAACGTAGAGCAGATGCAGGACTATCAAAGCGGTCAAGTGCATACACAGCATACAACTGAGCTAGTGCCGTTCATTTATGCAGGCCTGGCTTCAGCAACAATTGAAACAGGCGGTGTATTGGCAGATGTTGCGCCTACAATACTTCACTTGATGAATATTCCAGTTCCTGCTGAAATGCAGGGCCGTAATCTAATTCATTTAGATGCTTAATATTCAAGTATAAAAGGTGAAAGCATGGCGCAAGCGCATTGGAAATCTGCGGTACTGTTCAGCGCATTGCTGATGTGCGCAAGCCATGCAGCTTGGGCAGCAGGCAAACCGTCTGCTGCCTCAGATTTTGATTCAGACTATGAGCAAAGTTATGCTGAAGTTCCCGTTGAGTCGATTCAGCAATTTGTACAGATTTATGGCATTGTCAAAGAAAATTATGCCAAAGAAAAAACCGATGAAGATTTATTTCAGCAAGCAATTAAAGGCTTGCTCAGCGGCCTAGACCGTTATTCCCGATATCTTTCCCCCGACGATTATAAACAGCTGCTCCAATATACTGAGGGTGATTTAGCGACAGTCGATTTTGGCTTGAATTTTGATGCTGGTCTGCAGCAATGGGTGATTCAAGGCCTCAAAAAAGATGCAGATTCTGCCAAGCAAGGGCTGCGCAATGGTGTGACCGTTTTTAAAATTGATGATCAAGAGGTGAAAAAACTCAGTCATGCACAGGTGAAGCACTTGCTGGATGGCGCAATTGGCTCTACTTTAAATTTGCAGCTGTCTGCAAACAGTCAAGCCATGAATATTGTGCGCAATACCAAAATAGAAACGGATATTGAGTCTAGACTATTGAATAATCAGGTGCTGGTGCTGAGTGTAAAAGTATTTCAGCAAGATACCGCAAATGAAGTAAAGCGTTTAATTGAAAGCCATTCGGCTTCTAAAATTAAAGCGGTACTGTTTGATTTGCGCAATAATCCCGGCGGCTTACTGTCTGCTGCTGTAGAAACGGCGGATCTTTTTCTAAATCAGGGCGTGATTGTTTCTACGCGCAGCCGTTCGGAAGGCGATCAGCAATTTCAGGCTTTACCAAGTTTTGAATTCCAAAATTTAAAGGTCGGTATTTTAATTAATGGCCGTTCAGCTTCCGCTGCAGAAGTTTTTACCGCTGCGATGAAAGAGCATGGGCGGGCTTGGGTAACTGGCGAAAAAAGTTATGGCAAAGGGGTTGTGCAAAAGCTTTTCCCGCTGAGTAATGGCGCTGCTTTACAAATGACTGTTTCTGAGTATTACACGCCAAATGGCCGCATGATTGAAGGAACAGGCGTGCAGCCGGATTTGGCCTACCCGCAGCATGATGCAAACGAGCAGAGTTATATAGAGCATGTGGCCGAGCTGCTGGCAGCCCGCTAGACTTTACTCTTCTTCGTCAGTATCTAAACCGAATTTTTTCAGGCGGTAGCGCAGAGAACGGAAGGACATGCCCAGTTTTTTCGCGGCCAATGTTCTGTTCCAATGCGTCATATTCAGCGCATTCAGCAAAATTTCTTTTTCTAAGTTTTCCAAAAATGGCTCTAAGCCTTCTTCAGGCAGTTTTTTCGGAGCACATGCCGCTGCTGATAAGCCGGCTGCTGGCGCAGGCGCAGCCAGTTCACTTTGCTCAACAAGAGCCGCACTGCGGCGCAGCGGCGCACTTTGCAAGTGCTGAATATCGATAGTGCTGCCGTCGCTGAGTGTAATGGCGCGTTCAATAATATTGCGCAGCTCGCGGACGTTGCCCGGATAATATTGATTCAGTAAAAACTCTTTTGAGCGTTCCGTTAAGGATTTACTTTCAATATCCCACTCATTGCAGATACGTTGAATAAAATGCTGCGCCAGCAATAAAATGTCGTTGCCGCGTTCACGCAGCGGCGGGAGGACGAGGTCCATGACATGAATGCGGAAGAACAAGTCTTGACGGAAACGGCCTTGCTGGACCAAAGCATCTAAGTCTTGATGGCTGGCGCTGATAATGCGGAAATCAACATCAATTTCTTGATCTGAGCCGACAGGGCGGATACGTTTTTCCTGCACCGCACGCAGCAGTTTTACTTGCATGCTGAGCGGGAGTTCAGCAATTTCATCTAAAAATAAACTGCCGCCATGCGCAGATTGAATCAAGCCTTGTTTGTCTTGCGTTGCGCCAGTAAAGCTGCCTTTTTTATGGCCAAATAATTCACTTTCCATTAAGTCGCTTGGAATCGCGCCGCAGTTAATGGCAATAAATGGACCTTCGTTACGGTTGCTGAGACGGTGCACTAAATTTGCGACGACTTCTTTACCTGTGCCAGATTCACCTGTAATGAAAACGGGCGCTTGTGAGCGTGCAATTTTCTTGAGTGTGATCCGCAGCTGCTGTATTGGCAGAGACTGGCCAATCAGCATTTTATATTCAAGGGTGTTTTCCGTTTGAACTGAAGCTGCTGTAGGCTTGTTCAGCGCTTTTTCCAGCAGCTGTTCTAAATGTTTAGGGTTAATCGGTTTGCTGACAAAATCAAAAGCGCCAGCTTTCAGGGCTGCAATCGCAATTTCCATGTTGCCATAAGCAGTCAGAACAGCAACAGGCAAGCCAGCACAATGCTCATTGATCCAGTCCAGCAGCTGCAAGCCATTGCCGTCAGGCAGATTTAAGTCAGTCAGGCAGGCATCATATTGATTTTCGCTGAGGCATTTACGCGCCTCACTTAAACGATGCGCGACATGTGTTTTGATCCCCATGCGCGATAAGGACATTTGCATCAGCATGCAAAGGTCTTCTTCATCATCAACCAATAATACCAGTGGCTGTTGTTCTGCCATTGTGTTCCCCAAATTAATTAAAGCAATCAAATAACTGCGCGGAAGCAAATAATCCTGAAACAAGCACCTTGATCATTTTGTTCTACATAAGAAAGCTGTGCTTGGTTTGCTTCGCAAAAACTGTGCGCTAAGTATAATCCTAAACCAGTTCCAGTGATTTCGGTACTGAAAAATGGCTGAAATAGTGACGCTTGATCTTGTTTTGCAACACCGCTGCCAAAATCACGCACATCAATTACTGCTTTTTGCTCTGTAGCATAAATATTCAGCTCGATATACGGTGAGTTCGGGTCGTTGTGACGGATCGCATTGCGGATTAAGTTGATCAAAATTTGAGTCAGCTGGCCTTCGTCAAAATAGATTTTAAGTTCTTCAGTGCTGTTCAGCCGAACTTGCTTTTGAATATCAGGCAAATCATCTTGGATCATTTGCTGCAAAAAAGAATGTAAATGAATCAGAACAGGGCGGGTTTCTTTATTTTTCACCATATTTAACGTGTCTTGTACAATACGGTCAATGCGCATAGATTGTTTTGCAATCATTTTATGCAGAAGCTGCTGCTGTTCAGGGTCGCTATCTTGGTATAAATCATTCGCTTGAACAATAGCCGCCAAGGGGTTTCGGATTTCATGCGCAATACTGGCCGACAGCTGCCCTAAAGCCGCCAGCTTCAGCTGCTGTACGTGCTGATTCAGCTTTTGAGCATCCTGCAGTACCAGCAGCGTCAGCGTTTGATGCGGCACATTCAGTTTTTGTACTCGGACATGAATATGAAAGCGGCTTTGCTGTGACTCAAACTGAAAGGCGTCGCCATCCGGTAAGTCTTCAAATTTCATCACCTCAAACAGATCAGGCTGTACTTTATAGAGCGGGTAGGCGGCCTCAATTTGATACAGCGGTTCGATACCCAGCAGTACACAGGCTTCAGGATTGGTCAGTACAATATGGCAGTTTTGATCCAGTACTAAATAGCCCGTTTTAATCTGTTCTAAAATATAGCGGTTAATATTTTGCAGCTGGTTGATTTGCAGTGATTGTGAAAAATTAAGGTTTTCCAAAATCTGGAAGCGGCGGATGGCAATTTGACCGCTGCCGTAAACGACAAAAAATAAAAAAGCCAATAACGCGCTATTGCCAATATTTTTTAGCGAGGTAATGTCGAACAGCGTGCCGATAAACAGCTGATAAATCACGCTGATTACAGCAACTAAAGTAATCAGCAGGGCTTTTTGCGCGCTAAGCAATAAAGAGGCGGCAAAGATACAAATGACAAATAAAAGGCTGATATGCAGGTTTGGGCCATCCAGCGCCAGCGTGAGCAGGCTGAGAGCTGAAACATCGACAATAAACAGCATGACCAGCTGTATTTGAATATGAGTTTTGAGTCCGCGGAAAACAAAAAACTGCAGACTGGAAGTTAAGACATAGGCGCTTAATACATATAAATATAAACGCGGATATTGATACTCTAAAGCCAGCTGCTGATAGGTCAGTAAATAGATCAGCAGCAAACCTGTGGTGATGATAAAGCGGTAAACGCTGTACCACAGTCCAAGATGGTAGGTATTTAATGCGGCATGCGGTGTACGCTGGCTCATGAGTCGGGTTTAAGGCTTGATTAAGCCGTAACGCATAGCTAAATGCGTGAGTTTCACATCGCTGTCTAAATTTAATTTTTCAAAAATGCGGTAACGGTAGGTATTGACCGTTTTTACGCTGACAAACAGTTTATCTGCAATTTCCTGCGCGCTGATGCAATTCACTACCATCATCGCGACCTGCATCTCACGTTCGGAGAGCGCATCAAACGGGGACTGCTGTGTATCTGACAAATAAGAGCTTGCAAGCTGTTCTGCAATATCTGCGCTGAAGTATTTGCCGCCTTGCATGACTTTATTAATGGCGCGGACCATTTCTGTAACAGGAGCGCCTTTCGTGATATAGCCTTTAGCGCCAGCTTTAAGCAATAATGAAGGATAAGGCTCTTCAGCTAGGCCGCTTACAGCAAGCACTTTGGTTTCAGGCGCTGTCTGCAGCAGGCGGCGGGTGGTTTCAACACCGCCAATACCAGGCATGTTAACGTCTAAAAGTACGACATTCGGGTGATGCTGCCGGACCAGAGCGATTGCTTCTTCACCAGATTCAGCTTGACCAATAACTTGTACATCCGCATGGTCTTCGAGCATTCTGCAAATGCCTGTACGGACTAACTCATGGTCATCTACCACCAAAACTGTGATCACCGGCTCTCTCCCTCTTTTATATCTGCGTCTTTTTTGTTACATAAAGCAAAATAAGCTTGCAATGAAACTACAAAATTAGCAATCCTATTCTTATCATTGATGAAAATAATTGATACACAATGCTGGCAACAAAAAAGTTCCATATTGTGTCTAAATGTAAGGCATATTAGAGGTGATACGCAAATATTTACCTCTAATTTCGCTAGAAGAGTTGAGTAAGCAAACGTGAAAAAATCAAATAAATTTATAATGAAAGCCTTAGGCATTTCATTTCTCTTTGGATTGAGCACTTTCAGTACTGCTGAAATTGTGATGAATCCTGCTGAAAACCACGCTGCTATCAGCTGGTCTTCAGATGATGTCAGCCAATTGCTGAATGCTGATGTTGAAGCGAATTCGGCAGAGCTTTCTCCGCAAGGCTCGACTAAAGTCACCACATCTATCCGCAGTTCAAATGGTGCGGCAGTGCAATCAGCGCCTTCGCAGTCTATTCGTATTGTAGATACAGGCAATTATGCCAGCCAGCCGTCAGTGAATGCCCGTGCAGCCATTGTGATGGACGGTCAAACAGGCGAAGTGCTGTACAGTAAAAACAGCAATACTGCGCGTTCAATTGCATCTATTACCAAGCTGATGACCGCAGTGGTGATTTCTGATGCGCGTTTAAATATGTCGGAAGATATTACGCTGCAGCAGTCAGACTTTTCGTGTTCAGGCTGTAAAAGTTCAAGTTCAACGTTACGCGCCGGCGATACCATGAACCGTGCTGAAGCGCTTCTTTTTGCTTTAATGAAATCGGAAAATCCAGCAGCGGCAGCATTAGCGCGTACTTATCCAGGCGGGCGCAGCGCATTTATTTCTGCAATGAATACAAAGGCGCGCAGCTTGGGGATGAATAGCACATACTTTATGGAATCAACCGGCCTGCATCCTGGCAATGTTGCATCGGCTCGTGATCTGGCTATTCTTGTCAATACAGCTTCTCAATATGGTTTAATCCGTCAGTTTTCTACCACGCCAAGCTATGATTTCAACTTGGGTTACCGTGTGCTGAAGTCAAATAATACCAATGCTTTAGTACGTAATGGCGGCTGGAATATTAATATTTCTAAGACTGGCTATATTAATGAAGCAGGGCGCTGTGTGGTGATGCATACGACATTGAATAACCGTCCAGCAGTTGTGGTGCTCCTTGGCGCAGACACTTCGCAAGCGCGTACCGATGACGCAACTCGTTTGATGGGCTGGGTGTCTCAGCTGCCAAAACGTATTTAATGCCTGAGCTGCTTACTCAACTTATGCGCTTGCAGCGCAGAGTGAAGGCATAAAAAACCCTGCGGATGCAGGGTTTTTTATTCTTTAAAATATCTTACATATTAGAAAGAATTGAGTCGCGTACTTGATCCATTGTTGCGTCGATTGACAGCATGACAGCATCAGAACATTGTTTGATTGCTGTGTCAGGATCTTTCAAGCCGTTGCCCGTTACTGTACATACAATTACTGAACCTTCAGGAATCTTGCCAGCTTTCAAGTCACGGATTGCGCCGCCGATAGATGCTGCAGAAGCAGGTTCTACAAATACGCCTTCGTACATAGAAAGCAGACGCTGTGCTTCTAAGATTTCAGCATCTGTTAATTCGTCAAACCAGCCATTTGAGTCACGTACAACTGCTTTAGCATGGTTCCAGCTTTGCGGGTTGCCGATACGGATTGCTGTTGCAATCGTTTCAGGGTTTTCAACCGGTGCACCGCGAAGGAATGGCGCAGCGCCAGAAGCTTGGTAACCGACCATTGTTGGCAGGCCTTCTGGTTTAGGACCAGTGAAAGCATCAGTTGCAGCATCGTAAACAACTTGTTCAAACTCGCCAGCAGGCTGGTTTGCAACTGCTTCTGTATAACCCATCCAGTGCGCAGTGATGTTGCCTGCGTTGCCTACTGGCAAGCAGTGGTAGTCAGGCGCACGGCCAAGCTCATCTACGATTTCGTATGCAATCGTTTTTTGACCTTGAAGGCGGTAAGGGTTGATTGAGTTTACAATCGTTACAGGCGCTTGATCAGCCACTTCTTTAACTAGGCGCATGCCGTCATCGAAGTTGCCGCGGATTTGCATGGTGATTGCGCCGTACATCATTGCTTGCGCCATTTTACCCATGGCAATTTTGCCTTCAGGGATTAAAACGAACGCTTTGATGCCAGCACGTGCAGCATAGGCAGCCGCCGCAGCAGAAGTATTGCCTGTAGATGCACAGATAATGGCTTTAGAGCCTTCTTCAACTGCCTTAGTCACGGCCATAGTCATGCCGCGGTCTTTAAATGAACCAGTCGGGTTTAAGCCTTCGTACTTCACATAAATTTCAACATTTTTGCCAATTAAGCGCGGAATATTCGCAAGTTTAATCAGTGGCGTATTACCTTCACCTAAAGAAATTGCTTTAGTCGTGGCAGACACTGGTAAACGGTCACGATAGCGGTCAACTAAACCAGTATAACGGTTGGCATTAGACATGATGATGTTCCAATTGTGGGTAGAGCTTGGTGAGGACACGATTTATTTCACGTCCTCAACCCGATTAATTATCAAGCGATTCTAAACGAATTCGCACGATTTCGCCATGAATGACAGGTAAAGCTTGGATTTGCTTCAGCGCTTCATCCATTTTCGATTCTTTCACCGGATCTGTCAAAATCACGATAGGGATAAGGTCTTTTAAGCGTGACTGCTGCATGATTGCGTCAATGCTGATGCCGGTACGGCTTAAAATAGTTGTGACGTCTGCAAGTACGCCAGTTTGGTCTTCGGCATTAATGCGGATGTAGTAGCCTGTGGTCATTTCTTCACGCGGCAGAATAGGCAGGTCGCTTAAGCTTTCAAAAGCCAGCTGCGGAATTGTACCTGCGCCATCTTCGGTATACGAAATGTCACGGACGATGTCGACAATGTCAGCAACCACAGCAGAAGCCGTAGGGCCTGCGCCTGCGCCTGCGCCATAGTAAAGTGTAGGGCCAACAGCATTGGCTTGAACCAGTACCGCATTTTTCACGCCGTTTACATTGGCAATCAGCTGCTCTTCAGGAATCAGCGTTGGATGTACACGAAGTTCAATACCGTGTTCAGCGCGGCGGGCAATGCCGAGGTGCTTAATGCGGAAACCAAGGTCTTCTGCATATTTGACATCTTGAGCAGTGATTTTGCTGATGCCTTCGGTAAATACTTTTTCAAACTGCAAAGGAATACCGAAAGCAATAGATGCAAGCAGTGTCAGTTTGTGGGCAGCATCAATACCTTCAACGTCAAATGTTGGGTCTGCTTCTGCATAACCCAACTCTTGCGCTTCTTTGAGTACATCTGCAAATGCACGGCCTTTTTCACGCATTTCAGTCAAAATAAAGTTGCCTGTGCCGTTGATGATGCCAGCCAGCCAATCAATCTTGTTGGCCGCTAAGCCTTCACGCATGACTTTAATAATTGGAATGCCGCCAGCAACAGCTGCTTCATAGGCAATTTGCACATGATGTTCATCTGCAAGTTTGAATAATTCGTTGCCGTGTTCGGCTAACAGCGCTTTGTTTGCAGTCACGACTTGTTTGCCATGAATAATAGCTTCTTTAATGATTTCATAAGCAGGGTGGATGCCGCCCATGACTTCAATAACGACATCAACATCAGGCTGACGGACAATTTCAAGCAGGTCAGCGCTTTGCTTAACAGAAGCGGGAAGGTCCAAATCTGGACGCTCACGGCGTGTGCCTACATGGGTAATTTCAATTTCACGACCGGTGCGACGTTTAATCTCAGCAGCATTTTCTTTTAGTAGTTTAAGGGCACCACCACCCACAGTACCAAGACCGAGGATTGCCAGACGAACTGGTTTCACGTCACACTCCATTATTTCATCAGATTTTTAAGTGAGCCTAGATCATAGCTAAAAAAATGCCATGACTCTAGGAGATTCACAACTTTATCTCTATCTATAAAAAACAGTAATTTATTCGATAAATTTTATTTATTTAAGCGGGAGATTAATTCGCTTGGCTCCATATATCCGCCTAAATACACACCGTCAGTGCTATAAATTGCAGGTGTGCCATTTACGCCAATATTCAGACCCAGCTGGTACATCTCACGTACAGGGGATTTACATGCTGCAGGAGGAAGCTGTGCGCCAGTAATCGCTTGGTTAAAGGCTTCTTGGCGGTTCTCGCTGCACCAGATGCTTTCCATCGTCGGCATGAACTGTTCACCGCGAGGCCATGCGATATAGCGCACTTCAATACCTTTGCCGGTAATTTCGTCTAGGTGTTCGTGCAGTTTATGGCAGTAAGGACAGCTGGAATCAGTAAAAACATAAACTACATGTTTGGTTTTACCTTTGGCTTTGTAGACAATCAGGTCTTCAACTTCCAGCTTAGCCAGCTCTTTTTGGGTGACTTCTGACTGCAGGCTTTCGCTGACATTGTGCAGGGTTTTGTCGCCTAAGCGGATCACATCGCCCTGAATAATGTATTTACCGTCAGCTGTTGCATATACTGAAGACATGCCTTCAAAGCTGACCCAGTATAAATTAGGAACTTCAGTTGCTTTGATTTCGCTGATTTTTGCGGTGATATTGGCTTTTTTTAGTCCGCTTTCCAATACTTGCTGCAAACGCTGCTGCTGATTGCGTTCGGAAAGGGTTGAGGCTTCACCCGTTGCTGGCGCGCTTGCAGTCAGAGGCCCTTGTTTTTCTGCATCATTAGATTTGCTGCATGCACTTAGGCCGAATGCGCTGATCAGTGCTGTGGCGATAACAATTTTTGAACGGGTAAATCGCATATATAAAGAACCCTTTTGTTTTAGCTTTGGAAAAAACAGGTGAATTAGCATAGCAAAAAAATACCGCAGCCATGTAACTTCTTGGTCGCCGCGATGACAGGGCTAGGCGCGCGGATGGTGCTGCGCATGCAGCAATTGCATGCGAACCTGCGCGACATGGGTATAAATTTGTGTCGTTGAAAGGTCGCTGTGGCCCAGCAGCATTTGCACGACACGCAGGTCTGCGCCGTGATTGAGCAAATGTGTTGCAAAAGCATGCCTTAAAGTGTGCGGTGACAGTTCAGCCTGTATACCAGCCTGCAGGGCATAGCGTTTGATGGCATACCAAAAATTCTGCCTGCTCATAATACCGCCCAGCTGTGTTAAAAATAAATAATCTGTTGCGCTTTTATATAAGGCGGGCCGGGCATCGTTCAGATATTTTTCGATCCAATCGCGGGCGGTCTGACCCATAGGAACAAGGCGTTCTTTATTGCCTTTGCCGACAATACGCAAATAACCTTGTTTTAAGTTAATCAGTTCCAGCCTTAAGTTTAACAATTCAGTTACCCGCAAACCGCAGGCATACAGCACTTCAAGCATAGCGCGGTCACGCAGTCCAAGCGCAGTCTGTATATCTGGAGCGTGAATCAGCGCTTCAACATCCGCCTCAGATAAGTCTTTGGGCAGTGCGCGGCCAATCTTAGGTGTTTTATGTGTGCTGACAGGGTTGTCGCTGCGCAATTTTTGTTCCCGTAAAAACTTAAAGAATGAACGCAGAGCCGAGAGGCTGCGCGCAATTGAACGCGGGCTTTTTCCTTGCTGTGTAAGTTTTAATAAAACATCAGAAATATCGTCGCTGCTCCAATTTGGCAAAGGAGCATCTATGCATTCATTACATTGAATTAAATCAGAAATATAAGCATTTCTTGTATGCGGGCTAACGGTTTGTGCAATCAAATGATCCCTGAATCCGTGTAAAAAACTTAAGTTTTCTGGAATTTGCACAGGTGCTGGTATACGCGGTTTTTTATTCAACATGAGGGCTTTAGCAATTGGCTGGGATGATTGTTTTGATTGGGATTATCCAATGTAGTGTAATTTTATAGGTATGTCGATGTGTTCTAAAAAAGCAGGAATCATTCTTGTTAACAATTGGGAAATAATTCTCATTTGTATGTATACTATTCAAAATTTTTAGGGTTGGGTCCGGTGCGTTTATCTGATTTGAAAGTCAAACAATCTGCCATCATTACGCAAGTGCACCGCACAGCTGATGGTACTTCCGATATGGTTGCCAGCCGTTTAGAAACGCTTGGCTTTGTAACGGGTACAAAAGTACAGGTAATTACCAAAGGGCTCTTTGGCGGCGATCCTATTTTAATTCAGGTTGGTTTTACACGCTTTGCTTTAAGAAAAGCGGAAGCTGAAAAAGTGGAAATTCAAGGAGTATCTGCATGAGTGATACCTTACGTGTTGCCCTTGTAGGTAATCCAAACTGCGGTAAGACTTCATTATTCAACCATTTAACGGGTACGCGGCAAAAAGTAGGCAATTATGCAGGTGTAACGGTTGAGCGCAAAGTGGGCCACTTTAGCTTGCCTTCAGGCAAAGCTGTGCGTGTGCTGGATTTGCCCGGTACGTACAGTTTGGATGCCACGAGTCCAGATGAAGAAATCACCCGTGATGTTGTGCAGGGCAAAATTGCAGAAGAAGGTCAGCAGGATGCATTTTTATGCGTAGTTGATGCAACCAACTTAAAATTGCATCTTGGCTTGGTGCTTGAAATGGTTGAGCTGGGCAGACCTATGCTGCTTGTGCTGAATATGATGGACGAAGCGCGCCGCCGCGGTATGCAAATTAACACGCAAAAGCTGTCTGAGCGTCTAGGCATTCCTGTGGTTGAAACGGTTGCAGTGCGTCAATCCGGCATTGAAAATTTGATGAATGCTTTGGATCAAGGCAAATATGCTGCTCCAAATACAGAGCTGACCGGTTTAAAAGGCAGTGACCACGAAAAAATTGAAGCAATTGTCAAAGATACTGTGCATTTCATTGAGCAAGATGATAAGCGCTCGGTATTTCTAGACAAAATATTTTTACATCCTGTGCTTGGCTTAGTCAGCCTTGCAGTGATGATGTTTGTCGTTTTCCAAGCCGTATTTGCTTGGGCTGCGCCATTTATGGACGGTATTGAAGCGCTGTTTGGCTGGCTGGGTGAACAGGTTGACGGCAGTATTGCCAGTCCGCTGCTTAACAGTTTAGTTGTTGACGGTATTATTGCCGGCGCTGGCGGTGTGATTGTCTTCTTGCCGCAAATTTTAATTTTATTCTTCTTTATTCTAGTGCTGGAAGAGTCCGGCTATTTGCCGCGAGCAGCTTTCTTGCTGGATAAGCTGATGTTTAAAGCCGGTCTTTCTGGCCGTGCTTTTATTCCCCTGCTGTCAAGTTTTGCGTGCGCTATTCCGGGCATCATGGCTTCTCGTACTATCAGTGATCCGCGTGACCGCTTGACGACAATTTTTGTTGCGCCGCTGATGACCTGTTCTGCGCGCTTGCCTGTGTATGCGCTGCTGATTGCTGCATTCATTCCAGAACAGACGATTGCTGGAATTTTTAACCTGCAAGGTCTTGTACTGTTCGGCTTATATATGGCGGGCATTGTAAGTGCGCTATGTGTTTCATTTGTGATTAAGTTTTTCAGTAAAGATAAAGCGCAGCATATGCTGCTGATGGAATTGCCCAGCTACCGTTTTCCAGATTTAAAGAACGTTTGGATTGGTTTGCTGGACCGCGCCAAAATCTTTTTAAAGCGTGTCGGCGGCATTATCTTTGCTTTGTCTATTTTACTTTGGTTCTTATGTGCCTTCCCGCAAGCCCCTGAAGGCGCGGCTTTACCTGAAATTGATTATTCATTTGCCGGTATGCTGGGGCATTTGCTGCAGCCGATTTTTGCACCGCTAGGTTTCAACTGGCAGATTTGTATTGCTTTAATTCCTGCAATGGCTGCGCGAGAAGTGGTCGTTGCTGCTTTAGGCACAGTCTATGCGCTGTCTGCAGTAGATGACGATGCAATGTCAGAAGGCCTTGCTGCGCTGATCAGCAGCAGCGGCGATCTTGGCTGGTCAGTTGCTACTGGTTTATCACTATTGGTTTGGTTTATTTACGCGCCGCATTGTTTGGCGACGCTGGCGACTGTAAAGCGTGAAACAGGCTCATGGAAAACTGTGGGCTTTATGACTTTATATCTATTTGGTTTGGCATACTTTATGTCATTTTTGACCTATCAAATTGCTTCACATTATTTTGCTTAAGGTGAGTTAGGAGACTGAGATGATTGAAATTCTAATTGTAGCTGCATTGGTGCTGTGGAGCGCGGTTGTGGTGTTTAAGAAGGTGTTTCCAAAAACGTCAGGCTCAGTTTTCCTCACGCTTTCAAACAGCTGTGAAGCTAAAGGCTGGCATGCGCTGGCTAAGTGGCTTAAGCCGAAAGTGGCAGCTGGCTGCGGCGGCAGCTGCGGATGTCCGGCCTCGGATGAAAGCAAGCCAAAAGCGCCTGAAGTGCAGGCTGTAAAGTGGAAATAAGCAGGGTATTGCCAATTGCGTAAAAAAGCCGTCCATCAGGACGGCTTTTTTACGCACTGACACAAAAAAAGAGAGAGAACGCAAAAACACAAAAGCATTCAAAACAGCAAAGTGCTAACATTTCGTCAGATAAATAACAGACCAAGCATGGGGCGAAAATGTTAATACAGCGTGGCGGATTAAAGGTTGTTGCAGGACTCGGAATATCTGGTGTTTCGGCCGTAAATTTTTTACATTCAAAAGGCTACCGCGTTGCCGTTACAGACTCACGAGAGACCCCGCCTGGACATGATCAGATTCCTGCAGATGTGCAGACCAGCTTTGGCCAATTTGATGCAGAGCTTCTTTTGTCTGCAGAAGAAATTATTATCAGTCCGGGATTAGACCTGAAATTGCCGGAGATTCAGGCTGCGGTTGAAAAAGGCATTCCAGTGGTCAGTGAAATTCAAATTTTACGCCGCGCGACAGATAAGCCAATTGTTGCGATTACGGGTTCGAATGCAAAAAGTACAGTCACAACATTAATTGGCCTTATGGCTGCTGATGCTGGCAAAAAAGCCGCGGTAGGCGGTAATTTAGGCCGTCCGGCGCTGGATCTGACCAAAGATGATCCTGAGCTGTATATTTTAGAGCTGTCTAGTTTCCAGCTGGAAACCACGTCAAATCTTGCCGCAGAAGCGGCCGTGGTTTTAAACATGAGTGAAGATCATTTAGACCGCCATGGCGATATGTTTGGCTATCATGCTGCAAAACACCGTATTTTTCAGGGTGTGAAAAAAGTGGTATTTAACCGTGATGATTCGCTCACGCGTCCTTTAGTGCCAGATGCAACCCCAATGCAAAGCTTTGGCTTAAATGCGCCAGATATGAATCAATTTGGTATTTTGCGTGATAATGACGGCACAATTTGGCTGGCGCGCGGCCGTGAGCGGCTGCTTAAGAGCTCAGATATGTATATTCAAGGCACGCACAATGTGGCGAATGCTTTGGCTTGTCTGGCGCTGGGTGAAGCCATTGGCTTGCCGCTTGACAGCATGCTGAATACGCTGAAAACATTTAAAGGCCTTGAGCACCGCTGTGAATTTGTCAAAGAACTGCATGATGTGCGTTATTACAACGATTCAAAAGGCACAAATATTGGCGCAACATTGGCTGCCATTGATGGCCTTGGCGCTGCCATTGAAGCCAAAGGCGGCAAAGTTGCCATTATTCTAGGCGGTCAAGGCAAAGGTCAGGATTTCACTGCTTTGCGTGATGCTTTGTCTAAGTATGCAAAAGTTGCGGTTTTAATTGGTGAAGACCGTCCGATTATTGAAAAGGCTGTAGAAGGCACAGCGCCGCTGCTGCATGCAGAAACATTGCAGCAGGCTGTAGAGCTTTGCCAGCAGCAAACGGCAGCGAATGATGTGGTGCTGCTGTCACCTGCATGCGCAAGTTTTGATATGTTTAAAGGGTATAGCGAACGCGGTCATCAGTTTGTAGACTGCGTCAATGCACTGGCTTAAAAGAATGATAAGGAAAGTTGTATGGCTGGGTTAGCTCAGACGACCATCAGTAAAATAAATGCAGTCTATGAACGGTGGGCGCCTCGGCTGCCTGCCGAAGTGACAACGCGCAATGTGCTGATTTTCAGTGTATTGGCGCTGCTGTGTATTGGTTCAATTATGGTGGCATCGGCTTCAATGCCGTATGCGGCCCGTTTGCATGAAAATGCATTTCACTATGTCAGCCGTCATGGCATTTCTATTTTTGTGGCAAGTATTTGCGCACTTGCGGTGTATAAAGTGCCGCTGAATGTTTGGTTCAATAATACCTTTCCACTTTGGATACTGACGATTTTACTGCTGGCAGTGGTGCTGGTGGCGGGAACGGAGGTAAACGGCTCGACGCGCTGGATCAGGATTGCTGGCTTTACCTTGCAGGCTTCAGAGGTTGCGAAGGTCATGATGGCGATTTTTACAGCCGACTATGTTGTGCGCCGAGCTGAGGAAGTCAGAAATAGTGTTTCCGGCCTTGTCAGGCTTGGGGTTGTGATGATTATTACCGTGGGCTTGATTTTGGCAGAGCCGGATTTGGGCGCAACTGCGGTTATTGTTTTGATGATTCTCGGCGTGTTCTTTTTAGCAGGAGCGCCAGCCGTTCAGTTTATTGCTTTCTTGCTGTTTATTGTCGCTGGCTTGGTCATCGCGATTGTTTTTGAGCCATACCGTTTGCAGCGGGCATTATCTTTTACCAACCCATGGGCAGATCCGCTCGGTACAGGCTATCAGCTGTCGAATGCCTTAATGGCTTTTGGCCGCGGGGAGTGGTTTGGGGTTGGTTTAGGGCACAGTATCCAAAAAATGTCTTATCTGCCTGAGGCGCATACAGACTTCATGCTGGCTATTTTAGGTGAGGAGTTCGGTTTCTTCGGTATCAGCACGGTATTGCTGCTGTCATTTATTGTGGTGGTTTGCTGCATTAAAATCGGTCATCGCGCGCTGCGCCATCAGTATCTGCGTGCAGGCTATTTGGCTTACGGCATCAGTATTATTTTTCTGCTGCAAGTTCTGGTAAATGCAGGCATGAACATGGGTATGCTGCCGACCAAAGGCCTAACACTGCCATTTATCAGTTATGGCGGTTCATCATTAATTATGTGCGCAGTCATGATCAGTCTTGTGCTGAAAATCGAAAGCACAACCAATCAGGTTAATCCGAGTAAAGAGGAATCAAGCTTCTAAATTGTTTGCAACACCTTGATTTTATTAAACCTGTTGGCTATAAAGTGTCAGCAGGTTTTTTATGATTTCGATTGGCAATATAAAAAATGAAAAAAAACAGCTTTTTGCTTGTTCGGGCGCTGGCAGGTATTAATTATAAATTATTATTGTTCTTGGCTTTAGGCAGTCTCATTCCATTGCTGTATTCGACTTCCCGTATTTATTGGATTGGGCAAATTGATGATGATTCCGCCTTCAATATTGCTGCTCAGGTCACTTGGCTATCACTCTTGTATGAAGTGCTGAATGAAGCATTGCTATTGCCCTTAGCATTTATTTTAGGCCAGGTTATTCAAGATAAAGTGCTGTGGCGGCAAAGGATTGCAGTAACTTTAAGCCTTTTTTTGGCTGTTTATTTGGTTGTAACCGTACTATTTTTGATCTTTGTGCCGAATACAGTCAGCTTTATGCACCAGCGTACAGATTTGTATTTGCAGACGGTTCAGTATATGCGCTTAGAAGCTGCTGCAATTCTATTCTCTAGTCTATTCAGTTATTTTCAGCTCATTTTAATCTTGCAAAATCAGCGTAAATTTCTTTATCTGCTGTTAATGCTGCAAAGTGCGCTGATTCTGATTTTAGATAGTGTGCTGGTCAGTTCGTTCAGTTTTTCTTTACAGCTTGGTCTGACTGGGGTTGCTTTATGTAATATTGCAGTGAGTTTGGTTCTGGCTGGTATTTCCTGCGCTGCCCTTTATGCTCAAGGGGTGCGTTTTCATCATATTCAGTTTAGACAGCATGTATGGCTCAATAAGTATTATCAGAAAGCCGCCATTTCCTGTATTGAGTCTGGTATTCGTAATACGGTATTTGCGCTGATTATTCTGAAAATGATCAATATGGCTGAAAGTTCTGGTGATTTCTGGCTGATGAATCAATTTATCTGGGGGTGGCTATTGCTGCCGGTTTTTGCCATCGCGCAGCTCGTCAAGCAGGATGCGGCTATTCATCAGGGGCTGAGCAGGGCAAAAATAAGCGCTTATTTAATCTTAATGACAGGTATTATTTTTGCTTGGTTATGCAGCATGCCGTGGTGGAATGGATTTATTTATCATGTTATGGGAGTCGAGCATGCGCAGAAAATCACGCAATTGGCGATGGGGATGATCGGCTGTTATATGCTGTTTGCATGGAATAGTGTGCTGGATCAGTATTTTTACGGGATAGGCCGTATCGATTTGATTTTGTATCAGACCATAATCATCAATACTTTGTTTTACGGCTCCGCCTATATTTTATATTCCATGCAGTTCTTTACCGTGACTTTAGCCAATATATTACTGATTTTTGGCCTTAGTTTGGTGCTGGACAGTATTTTGACGTTTATGCAGTATATCAGGCTGCAGTATCTGCAGGCTGATATGAGGTTAAATATGCAGTGAATGTCTGTTATACAAATATGGCGTTCAGCTCAGTGCCCTTAGGAATTTTTTGGATATCCCATTGTGCGACAGCTTGAGCAAGCATTTGATGTGGCTGATCTAAGTCTACAGGAGGCTGTCCAAGCGCTGTAATCGCTTGTAAAAGCAATTCGGGAGCATGTTGGGTATCGATGGCATGTGCAAGATTTTGCTTGGATAACTTTTGCCCTTGATCATTCATTGCAAGAGGCAGGTGCATATATTCCAATTTTGGATAGCCTAGACATTGCCCAAGCCAAATTTGACGTTCGGTATTATCCAATAAGTCTGCACCGCGTACGACATGGGTCATCCCTTGCAGATAATCATCAACCACCACAGCCAGTTGATAATTAATAATGCCATCACGACGTTTGAGAACAAAATCGCCTAAGTCATGTTGAAGGTTAGAACAATGCTGGCCTTGTAAGCGATCATTAAAACAAATATTTTGCGCTGAAACTTTGATGCGGATGGCTTGATTTTGGAAATCTAAATGCTTTTCTCGGCATGTTCCTGCATAGATGTGGTTTGAACCCAACATCTTGCGCGTACATTCACAGGCATAGACCAGATTATTTTGTTTGAGTTGTTCGAGGACAGATTCGTAGAGATCTAGGCGTTGTCGTTGATAAATGATTTCAACATCAGATTCGAATTCAAAAGCATCTAAACATTTTAAAATATGTTCTTCGCTGTTTGGGTAGATACGGGGGATGTCGGTATCTTCAATACGAACAATCCATTGCCCCTGATGCGCTTTGGCATCGCAGTAACTGGCAACAGCGGTAATTAAAGAACCGAAATGCAAAGGGCCAGTTGGCGATGGCGCAAACCGGCCCGCGTAATGCTCTGCAACTTTCCCTCCCTTTTTTAAAGGGGGGGCTAGGGAGGAATTACTCAACACAGAATTAACCGTTATTTTGCTTCTCTTTGATCTCTGCAAGTGTTTTACAGTCGATACATAAAGTTGCAGTTGGACGCGCTTCGAGGCGGCGTAAACCGATTTCGATACCGCAAGTTTCACAGAAACCGTAGTCATCATTTTTGATCGCTTCGATTGACTGTTCAATTTTACGGATCAATTTACGCTCACGGTCACGTGTACGAAGCTCAATCGCAAACTCTTCTTCTTGCGTTGCGCGGTCGTTTACGTCAGGAAGCGCAGTATTTTCATCCTGCATGGTATTTAGCGTGCGGTCTACTTCAGACATCAGCTCAGCTTTCCATGCTAAAAGAATTTGGCGGAAGTGCACAAGCTGGCCTTCAGACATGTATTCTTCATTTTTCTTCAGCTGATAAGGCTCAATACCAAACAAGCTTGCAGCAAAGCCGCCATCAGCAGCCTTAGGCTTAGTTTTACGCACGCGTTTTACAGCCTTTTCTTCTGCAATATCAGTTTGTTCGTCTAAAACTTGATTTTGGTTATCATTCGCCATATAGGGCAATCCTCATCATATACGTATATTTTATACGCAAAAAATATGGTGATATGCATGTTATATCCACCCTTCAAGGAGTTTCCCCCTCGGGGGCCGTCATCATATAGACTTTTTTTCCCTTTTAACAGCCCTGGTGTTTGGATTATTTATATCACTATTCCATTTGACGTCATAAAGTAAAGGAAAAAAAACAAATTGCAAAGTTAATAACCTGAAATTTCTGCATTAATTTGCGGTTGGGTCATTTTCACCCGAAATACTTCGGTTTCAAATGCGCCATCATTGTACAAATGCAGTACCCGATAGCCTGGCAGTTCCTGATCAAGTGCAAAAGTAGGGCTATGCGGTTTAAATTGAACACTGGTTGAAGGTGTTGACAAAAATCGTACATTTTCCCAAGTATTGCTCGAGTCTTGATGTACATGACCGCATAGCACAATACGCACATTGGCATGTTTTGCGATAACGTCCATCAAATGCTCCGCATTTTTCAATTTATGCTGATCTATCCAATGTGACTGCATGGCAAAAGGATGATGGTGGCAGGCAATAATGATATGCTGCTCAGGATGGGCGCTCAGCAGCTCATCCAGCTGCTGCAGCTGCGCTTCTGCGACCCAGCCATCAACTTTGCCTTTTACCGCGCTGTTTAACAGCACCATAGTCCACGCGCCAAAGTGAATGGCGTGAGCGCGGTTTGCCTGCTCATGAAAAGGAAAAATTTCGGCGCGGTCATGGTTGCCGGGAATTTGATAGTGCGGCGTGTTGAGTGTCTGCATAAATTGCAGATAGCGGTCATAGGTTTTTTGCACTGGAACTTGAGCCAAATCACCCGTATGAACAATAGCATCTAGTTTGGGGAACTGTGTTTGGACATGATGAATGACATCATGAAAACTTTGTTCAGGATTCATAGATACAAATTTGAGATCCTGATGATCCATCAGGTGTGTATCTGATATCTGTACGATCGTCCAATCTGATCTTTTATTGCTCTGAGTGATGAAAGGCATGTCCTTCCCCTTAGACATTCTTCATATTATCAATGTGCATCTGCAGCCATTGCAAGGCCATAATGACAGGCGCATTCTTTAGCCGACCGCTGGTCATTAGAGCGGGCAGATCTGAATAATTTAAAATATGCAGCTGAATATTTTCACCTTCTTCTGGCATGCCGAAGATACCGCCCTGATCTGGCAATACAGTTGCCGCGCTGTATAAGTGAAATAGTTCTGAACATGCGCCAGCAGACGGATAAAAACTGAATAGATGCTGTAATTGATCTATTTGACAGCCAGACTCCTCTAGACTTTCTCTGCGGATACAGCTCTCTGGTGATTCATCTCCATCCAGCACACCTGCAATAATTTCCAGCTGCCAAGCCGATTCAGTATCCTCTATTGCGCCGATACGGAACTGCTCAATCAAAGCAAATTTTTGCTGTGAATGGCTATAAAGCAGGACGCCGGCCGCTTCTTTACGGCGGATCAATTCGCGCTGCAGCGTATTGCTGTAGCTATCTTGATTGAATAGGCGGTAACGCAGGCTGACTTTTTCAACTTGAATAAAGCCTTTAAATACAGTTTCACGGCCTTCAATGGCAAAATCTTGGTTGTTATAAGAGGCTTGTTTAATAATATTCATAGGCATTATTAGGATGAAAAACAGCTGTTTTTCATCCTAACTGAGAATTGCCCGAAGACAAATTGTTTTTTTCAGAATTAAACTTTGCGGTACAACTTTTGACCATGTTCCTGATAAACGGCTTTCATGCTATTGAGGCCTTTTTCAATGTTTTCATCCATTTCCGTTTTAAATTGGCCGCTCTTTCGCGCTTCTGCATAATCCCGCACATTTTGAGTGATTTTCATCGAACAGAATTTTGGACCGCACATCGAACAGAAATGCGCTGATTTATGCGCTTCCTTCGGCATAGTTTCGTCATGCATCGAACGCGCAGTGTCAGGGTCTAAACTCAAATTGAACTGATCTTCCCAGCGGAACTCAAAACGTGCCTTAGAGAGCGCATTGTCACGCACCTGTGCACCCGGATGACCTTTGGCAAGATCAGCTGCATGCGCCGCAATTTTATAAGTGATAATGCCGTCTTTGACATCTTTCTTATTCGGTAAGCCCAAATGCTCTTTTGGTGTCACATAACACAACATCGCCGTGCCATACCAGCCAATCATGGCTGCACCAATCGCCGAAGTAATATGGTCATAACCCGGTGCAATATCCGTCGTGAGTGGACCTAGGGTATAGAACGGAGCTTCCTGACAAACTTCAAGCTGCAAGTCCATATTTTCCTTTACCATGTGCATCGGCACATGCCCTGGACCTTCAATCATCACTTGTACGTCATGTTGCCATGCACGATGTGTCAGTTCGCCCAAAGTACGCAGTTCTGAGAATTGTGCTTCGTCATTGGCATCCTGAATACATCCCGGACGTAAACCATCGCCTAAGCTGAATGACACGTCATAGGCTTTCATGATTTCGCAGATTTCATCGAAATGGGTATAGAGGAAGTTTTCTTCATGATGCGCCAAACACCACTGCGCCATGATCGAACCACCACGTGACACGATACCTGTCAGGCGGTTTGCTGTCATCGGTACATAACGTAATAACACGCCTGCATGAATGGTAAAGTAATCCACACCTTGCTCAGCTTGTTCAATCAGCGTGTCTTTAAAAATTTCCCAAGTTAAATCTTCTGCAACACCATCGACTTTTTCAAGTGCTTGATAAATCGGTACTGTTCCAATCGGTACAGGGGAGTTGCGAATAATCCATTCACGGGTTTCATGGATATTTTTACCTGTAGACAAGTCCATGATGGTGTCTGCACCCCAACGGGTTGCCCATGTCATTTTAGAGACTTCTTCATCAATCGAAGAGCCAAGCGCAGAGTTGCCGATGTTGGCATTAATTTTCACCAAGAAGTTACGGCCAATAATCATCGGTTCACATTCAGGGTGGTTAATATTGGCAGGAATGATGGCACGACCTTCAGCCACTTCTTTACGCACGAACTCAGGGGTGATTTCCATGAGGTTACGTGCGCCAAAGTTTTGTCCTGCATGTTGACGCATGTCTACGCCTTCACGTTGACGCTGATTTTCACGAATCGCAATGTATTCCATTTCAGGGGTGATGATGCCTTGTTTGGCATAATGCATTTGCGATACGTTTTGACCTGTTTTGGCACGGCGTGGTTTTTGGATATGTGCAAAGCGAATATCAGCAGTACGGATATCTTTTAAGCGTTCTTGCCCAAACTTTGAAGTCAGTGTATCTAAACGTTCGGTATCGGCACGTTCCTCAATCCAAGTTTCACGGACATTGGGTAAACCTTTATTCAGGTCAATTTCTACAGCAGGGTCGGTATACACACCTGAAGTGTCATAGACCATGATCGGTGGGTTTTTTTCACCGCCTAAACCTGTTGGGGTATCCGTCAGTTCAATTTCACGCATCGGTACTTGAATGTCAGGACGTGAGCCTTGGATATAGACTTTTTTAGATGCAGGTAAAATTCGGGTCAGATCTTTGGCTTCTTGCTCATGTTGTGCAAGTTGATCGACAGGGGATAGATTCGTTAATTGGTTCATTGCAATGATCCTTATGAATGACATCAACGAATCAAGCACGACCAAAAACGGTGGCGATTTAGTCTATTTTTTGACAGTTATTCACAATTGTATTGTCGTAAATAAAAGGTATTTCTACGGAAATAGATAAAAATAGGGCTTCGGTTTTTAGATGGCTTGATTCCTACGCAGGTTTTAACCTGATCAGGTTCAACGGTACTCATCTTCATTAGATGATCTCAGCGAGGGCATACTCGCGCTCCGTCAAGCGATGGATGGATATTAGCCGAGTTCAAGTGTATTGCAAAGGGCTAAAAGCAAGGATTTACAGGCTGGCGAATAGAGATAAATTTAAAATGCTGTTTGTGCTGAACGGTTAAATACAAATTGCATCGCTGAAACAGTCTTTGTTATTTGTAATTTTGGGAATGCCAAGATATGCAGTTAAAATTTGTTCTGGGCTCTGATTTTGCTGCGCGCCCAATGTTTTGCTGCGTTCAGCATTTGTCATGAGATAGAAGTTTAAAAATTT
Source organism: Acinetobacter tianfuensis (assembly GCF_003611465.1). GTDB lineage: Bacteria > Pseudomonadota > Gammaproteobacteria > Pseudomonadales > Moraxellaceae > Acinetobacter > Acinetobacter tianfuensis. The sequence goes on along the minus strand of NZ_RAXV01000004.1, from coordinate 47,627 downwards.
TTGCGCTTGTTTGGATAAAGCAGAATTGTCGGATTGAGCCAGTTTCGCGATTTCCTCCCAAGAGCTGACAGAAACGGAATATTTATCTGTATAGCTGTCGGATACAGGTGAGGCTTTAGAGCCGATAAACAGCAGGCGCTGGTAGTGTGCAGATAAATTTTTTGCATCCTGCAAATAGCTGCTGCGCGGATAACGCTGAATATAATCCTCCCAAAATAAAGCGCGGCGCGCAATTTCAAAAGGTTCGATAGTCAGAGCGCCATCAAGCAAGACACCTTCAGTATTTTGATGAGCCAGATTTTCGATAAAAACACTTTCAGCCTCAGGCATATAGGGAGCGAAAATACGGCCTAAATATTCAGGGCTGCGTCTATAGTCCAATTTCTCAGCGCCGGTATCGACCAGCTCCACATAGGCTTGCCCTTTGTGCTTGAGTAAATATTGATCACGCAGTGCCAGCTGCGCAAAGTGGCTTTGGTGAATTGTCGGGTGCTGCGCCATATCAAAGGCATATTTTTCAAAGGCCAGCTGCTGTGCAGGAGTACGCTCTACATGCAGAAAATTTTTATACATGAGTGTAGAGAGCCTCAGCATCTCTTTTTGCTGTTCTAAATTTAACAGCGGCAGGCATACTTTTAGGTCTTGGTTAATTTGTTCCAAGGCAAAAGTTGTACGCTGATCATTGATCTGCATCATGCCGCTTTTTAGCTTGTCGCACATTTGGCTAAGGTCTAAGGCTTCATTCTGTGATTGATTGGCTGTAATCTGCTCTTTTACCGGCTGCGGTTCAGCCTGCTGTCCACAGCCAGCAAGTGTCAATAAACATAGGAATGAAGCGCTCAGCTGAAGCGCATTGGAAGAAAGCTTAAACACATTCACCTGTATATAAAACCGAAAGTAAAGCTTGCCCGATAGAATGTTTATATTCTATAACGATAATCTGCTTCATAATGTGTAGTATTGTGCATTGCTTTGTTACGGTGATGTCCGAAGGAGTAATCTCTTCAAAACAATAATGCGTTAAATGATTAAAACTGTGTAAAAAATTAATAAAAATCATACGGAAATTAGCATAATTCTCTTTAGTATTTGCTTAAATTTGAAGTGAAATGCCGAAGAAGCGGTATTGGGTTGCAGGGATTTACCAATAAAATGAAGATAAAATACGTATTCTGCACTTGCGCTTTGCTCTTCAGTCCATGGGTTTTGGCTTTGGATTTAGTCGAAGCTTATGAGCGGGCTAAACAGTCAGATCCAGCATGGAAAGCGCATCAGCTGCAGTATGAGGCAGATCAGCTGAATTTGGGCATCGCCTCAGGCAATCTTTTGCCAACAGTGACCATTACGGGCAATGTTACGCGTAAAAATCAAGGCGCAAATGATGCTGGATCGAGCGCTGGCTTCGGCATGCCTGAAAGCGTGACCAGCAAGCAAATTGCATTGACTGCGCGTCAGCCGCTGTTCCGCTGGGATGCTTGGGAAGGTTTAAAGCAAGTCAAAACTTCTATCCATTTGAGTGAGCTGAATCTGCGTCAGCAGCGTCAAGATCATATTTTAAAAGTCGCTGAAGCATATTTTAATGTCCTGCGCCAGCAGGCGCTGACCGTTGCCAACTTGCAAGAAGAGAAAGCGCTGTCTGAACAGCTGAAAATGATGGATGCAAAATTAAAAGAAGGCTTAGTGGCGAAAAGTGATGTCAGTGAGGCAAATGCACAATACCAAAATGCCCGAGCCAACCGAATGGCAACAAATGTGCAGCTGGTGCTGGCGCAGGAACAGCTGCAGCAGCTGATTGGGCCGTATCAGGAAAGTTTAGCTGTGCTGCGTGATGATTTTGAATTTCAAAAACCTGTGCCGAGCAGCATGCAGGCATGGGAAGATTTGGCTCTGGGGCAGAACTTAGGGATTTTAATTGCGCGTATGCAGCAGCGTTATGCAGAGGATAAAAAACGCGTAGAAAAGGCGGCGCTTTATCCTCAAATTGAGGCTGTTGGAAGCTATGGCTATAACAAGCAAAGTCCAAACTCAATTATGTCTCAGGATGGCCAGTTTGATCAGGTCGGTGTGGAAATGAGCTGGAATATTTATACTGGCGGCCGGACGCAAAAATCGATTAAACAGGCCAGTGTAAATGTCAAAAAAAGTGATGCTGAATTAGATGCCGCAATTCGTAAAGCCAGTACCGATGTGAAGCAGGCTTATATGCAAGTCGAAACAGACCAGTCTAAATTGCAAGCGCGCAAAGCCGCTATGGACTCCTCTGCTACGGTGTCTAAGGCTTCTCAGGCGCAGTATAGTGAAGGGCTTAAAAGCATGGTGGATGTGCTTTTGGCGCAGCGCAATGCATTTTCAGCAAAGCAGGATTATTTGAATGCCAAATATGATTATTTGGTGCATGTGCTGCGGCTGAAGGCTGCGGTTGGTAAATTGACCGAAACTGATTTGGACGAAATGAATGTTTGGCTGGCGCAGCCCGCGGTTGATCTGCGGATAAATAAACCTTAAGCAGTCATCAAACTTTCACAATCGCTGTGCTTTAATATGGCGTATTCATTTATCTTTCATTTGCAGCTGTGGAGTACGTCTCTTGCCAAATAATCCTGTGCTAAGTCACCATATTTCTTCGCAATTCAATGAAGATATGCAGGATGTAAACACTAAATTTATGACCATGGGCGGTCTGGTTGAACAGCAGGTTGCAAATGCCATTCATGCGCTGTTGGATACAGATGCCACTATGGCTATTGATGTGCAGTTTCAGGACAATATCGTCAACCGTTTAGAAACAGAAATTGATGAAGCGCTGACTTTGATTCTAGCTCGCCGTCATCCTGCAGCCATCGATTTACGGATGGTGATTGCGATGTCTAAAGCCAATACTGACTTAGAGCGTATTGGTGATGAAGCGGCGAAAATTGGGCGGATTGCACAGAGTTTATGTGAAGAAGGCGGCTCACCTCGCGGTTACATGGAAACACGTCATATTGGCAATCAGGTACGGGTGATGATTCATGATGCCTTAGATGCATTTGCCCGTTTAGATGTTGATCAGGCCTTGAAAGTACTGCTGGCCGATGCAGATATTGACCGTGAGTATCAGTCAGCAACGCGTACGCTAATGACGTATATGATTGAAGATCCGCGTCATATTACCCGAGTGATTAATGTCATGTGGGTGCTGCGTTCACTGGAGCGTATCGGTGATCATGCCCGCAATATTTCTGAGCAGGTGATTTATATGGTCAAAGGTCTAGATGTACGCCATACCAGCGTAGAAGAAATCGAACAAAAAGTTCAGCGCTAAGCAAGACAATCAAAAAGCCTGCCGTATGCGGGCTTTTTTTATTTTTGTCGTGATTGAGCTGGCGCTTTCATTGCATGTCTCGTCATTTTCCTCAAAAGTACACATAATTTTTTTAATATTTAGACTTTTGCCGTGGTATCAAAAGATTCTGTATGCAGGCTGTCCTGACAGTAAATTTTATGGTGCGCACCATGTCCTGCAGTGCAGCCTTCTTTCATGAAATAAGTGTAATCTGCGCCAATCATTTGTGACAGTTGAGATGATCATCATTCTACGGCTTTGTTCAATCTTATCTAGGCTGTATTTAATTTGTTCAGCCGCAATTGCGTCTAAGCTGGTTATCGCTTTATCTACAAAGAAAGATGCTGTCTCTTGCATATTGTCAGGTCAGTGTATTATCTAAGCTGTTAAAGCCGAATCAGCATGAACACTCAAGTCGCTGCAAGCAGCAGCGGATAAGGCTCAAAGGGGCTGAATGCAAAGACCGTGGAGGAAATAGCCATGACATTGGAATTGTTTGCACCCGAGTGCCAAGATAATCTTCTGTTTTGTGATGGAGAGGTTCAGGATTATGGCTTAATTTTAAATGAAGCGCAGAGCTGTCAATATATGCGCTATTTTTTAGCGCAGTTGGCATGGCAGCCAGATGAAGTCTTTTTGCATGGCAAGCATTATGTGACAGATCGCAAAGTTGTTTGGTATGGCGATGAAAATTATCAGTACCGCTATTCAGGAAGTTTGAAACAGGCAGCAGCATGGAATGCAGGATTATTCCGTTTAAAACAGCATATAGAAAAACTGACAGGGCATCCGTTTAATTCATGTCTGGCGAATTTATATGAACATGGTCAGCAGGCTGTAGGCTGGCACAGTGATGATGAGGCGGCGCTGATCTCGCCAAATACCGGCGAAGCGGTTATTGCTTCTTTAAGTTTCGGGGCTGCGCGAAAAATGCGTTTTCAGCATAAAACTCAGCAGCATAAGGTGGACGTGATGCTGCATAGCGGGCAATTGATTGTCATGCGCGGCCAAACGCAAAAATACTGGAAACATTGCATTGCAAAATCAGCTAAAATTATAGAGCCGCGAATTAATTTGACCTTCCGCTATTTCTTTCCAGTTTGAAACGATAAATATGGAATAAGAAAAAAGCCCATGGAAACATGAGCTTTTTACTTCTGAGAAATGCCTTCTATCGTTATGCCAACATGTCATGGAACATTATGGCTGAGAAGAACAATAATCATATTATGAGAATTTATTTTTGAATACAAGCCATTGTTTGTGATTTTACTCTTCATTTTCCAAACTGTTTAGAGGCTGTTCTTCAGAAAGCGTCATAAACTGTTTTTCAATTAAATGGGCACTTTCCTGCAGAATTTCGATTAATTTTGGCAAATTTACAAATTCAAAGCGGTTTTTAGAGGCCAGCAGCGTGAGTGCCAGAGGCGGCTCTTTGCTGGAAAATTTGATTGGTACCGATAAGCCTGCAATGTTCGGATCTAATTCACCATTTGAAAAATAATAACCTTGCTTTTTGATTTTTTTCATCTTGTCTAAAAATTCTTGCTGATCGGCAGCAAAGTTAAGATGTGCTAATTGGTCTGAAAAGCGGTCGAAATAGTCCAGCATGGATTGTTTTGGCAAATGCGAAATCATGATTTTTGCCGATGAGCCGACAAATACAGGGCGGGGGCAGCCGCGTCCATAAGACAGCAGCAAGGTATTTTTAAAGACCTCATCATGCAGATCAATGCATGAATCTCTGTTAAGGTGTGTCAGCAGGCAGGAAAACTCGGTACGTTTCACAATTTCCTGCATAAAGGGAATGCTGATTTGAACCAGTGGATCTGTTTTACGTGAAATATAATCTAAAACGGCAATCTTTGAGCCCAATGTATAGTCACCCGAAGTACCGCTGAGGCGCTGCAGCAGCTCTGCAGAAACCAGCTCTTTCAGGTAGCGGTAGCTGGTGGGTTTTGATAAGCCCAATTCTTCACTGATAATGTCTACGTTAATAATTGGACGTGAGACAGAAAATAAGTCAAGGACAGTCAGAATTTTACCAAAACTGGAAAGTGCCATAGGGACCTGCTGGGTTCAATAAAGGTTCAAAAGATAGATATAGGGTTACTTTATAACAAAATGCTGGAGATTCTGCAGGCTTTAAATATGCATTAAGGCTGTATGCCTTCAGGATTCCGATACCAGCTTTCAATAAATAAGGCTGCGGCAATACTGTCTGCTGATAATTTTTTTCCGCGGCCTTGCGCTTGATAATGTTCCAATTCATCCCGCGCTTCACGGGTCGTGAGGCGTTCATCGACCATCTGTGTTTCAATGTTGGTCTGATGGCGTAAACGGCGGGCAAATTTTCGTGCGCGGGCTGAAAGTTCAGACTCGCTGTCATCCATATTCAGAGGCAAGCCGACTAAAAATAGCGTGGGCTGATGCTGTTTCACAATTTTCAGCAAATTTTCCCAGACAGGGATACCGTCTTTCATCGGAAATAAGGCCAGCGGGTTTGCGCTTTCAATCATGGATTGGCCGACTGCCATCCCCATTTTTTGTGTACCGAAATCAAAAGCCATAATTGTCTGTGGCTGGTTTAAATCAGGCATGTCCAATCTCAGAAGAGAGCCAATTACGGTCGACGCCCATTTTTTTATAGGCTGCATCCCAGCGGTCGCTGTAAGGCAAGTTAAAAATTAAATCCATATCTGAGTCGCAAACCAGCCAGTCACCGCGTGAAAGTTCCTGCTCTAACTGATTTTTCCCCCAGCTGGCATAGCCTAACGCAATTTGGTAACGGCCTACACCTTGATTGTGCGCAATTGCATCTAAAATGTCTTTTGATGTGGTAATACAGACATTTTCACCGACGGCGATGGATGAATGCCATGTCGGCTGGCCAGTATGCAGCACAAATCCTGCTTCAGGGCGTAATGGGCCGCCTTGAAGGACTTCATGCGGATTGACATAGTCTGCATCAATTTCAAGGTCGTTGAGTAATTCTTTAATTTGTAAGCCAGAAGGCCGGTTGATAATGATGCCTTGAGCGCCATCTTCATCGTGGCGCGCCAAATAAATCACCGTATTTGCAAAAAAATCATCTTGCATATTGGGCGGGGCAATTAAGCATTGGTGCGTCAGAAATTGTTTGGTCACCGAATGGCGTCCCCCTATCTTAATCAGATGAGTATTAATAATTATGTATTTATCAACATACTAAACAAAATTAGATTCAACAATGAATTTTTATGCAAAAAGATATATTTGAATTCTGACTATATTTTGTTGGCAGCAGATTTGAATATACAGTTTATTTTTAATATTGATATTTATGGGATACATGAAGCTGTTGGGATTTGAACAGAATGTGCTTATTTCTAAAGATAAAGTTTTGCTAAAATTACTTTATGGTTGGAACAATTTGCACAATTATCAAGGATAAAAATGAAGAATACCTATAAATTGATTGTGATGATCCTGATTAGCACGGCTTCTCATTTAAGTTTTGCGAATGTACAGCAGTTTCAGCAACAAGAAATTCAAGTGCTGAAAAAATTCAAACAGCAGAATTTTTATGAGGTAAATAGTGATATTGAAAGTGCTATTGTCGAGATTATTTCGAATGATAAAAACAGCTTTAACTATGATTTTCCTGCTTTAGTCAAACAAGGCTATGTGCATGTGCAGTATTCACCAGATAGGAAATTAAAGTTTTATAGTTTTGATGTCTCTGGTGGCGGTACGATGGGCGAGTGGGATAGTTATGTGCAATATTACACAGGTCAAACTCAACATTTTGATGAATTTAGTTCAGGGTGGATTAACCAAATTCAGCCTGTTCGAATCCAGAATAAAACAGTGTATTTAGTGCGTAGCTATTACAAAGGAGATAGTTGCACTGGGATGCATCAGGTACGTGCAGTTGAAGTTGGTCCGAAGCAATTACTCAAATCTTATATATTTCAAAACAAACAAAAGAAGCTGGATAAAATTTCGGTCGATTATGATTGCCATTACGATATAGACCGCAGTGCTAGCCAAAATTACTTAAAAGTTGGGCCTAAACGTGTTGATGTCATGCTTTTAAATGAACAGTATTATCCGCAAAATAAATACTTGCGCTATACCTTAGGTTTAAAAGGTTTTATATATCAAGGAGTAGTGAAGTAGCTTTGGGTAATCAACATTAATAAGACGTGATAAAAAAGCCTTTGAGTGACTCAAAGGCTTTAATGTTTTAGAACTCAGGCGTGCTGAAATTTTAAATTCCGCAACTGGCGCGCATGCTGCAATGTTGTTTCGCTGATTTCCACACCGCCAGTCATACGGGCAAGCTCTTGAATGCGGCCATCTTCTTCCAATTTGAAAATGGTACTGCTGGCTGGGTCGGTTTGACGCTTTTGCACCAGCAAGTGCTGATCAGACTGCGCTGCTACCTGTGCCTGATGGGTAATACATAAAATTTGCACATGCTGTGCTAAATCTGCCAGCAGACGGCCCACGATTTCCGCAGTTCCGCCGCTGATGCCGACGTCAATTTCGTCGAAAACCAGCGTTTCAGCATCTGTTTTTTCAGCATTCATCACTTGCATCACCAGTGCAATACGTGACAGCTCACCGCCTGAAGCAACGCGGGCTAAAGGCTGGGCTGGAATGCCTTTATTGGCTGTAAATAAAAGCTGAATGAAGCTGAGGCCTTCGCTTGAGGCTTGATCCAGCGGTTCAAATTTAAACTCAAAATGCGCTTCAGGCAGTGCCAGCTGTTTTACTTGCTCGGTCAGTTGTTTCGCCAGTGGTTCAGCTGCCGCCCGCCTGATCTGATCGAGATGCTCCGCCTTCGCTAAAAAGTCTTGATATGAAAGTTCAACCTGTTCAGCTAAGGTTTCTGGATCTTCCAATTCATGCAGTTTTTGCAGTTCCAGCTGCCAGGCATCATATTCCATTTTCAGCTGTTCAGGCTGGGTGCGGTATTTTCGCGCTAGGCGGTGGAAACTTTCAAGCTGTGTATTCAGCTCTTCCATACGTTCAGGGTCAAAGCTTTGGCGGTCAATAAACTGTCTGAGATTTGATGTGGCATCATCCAATTCACTTTGAGCATTCAGCATGGAATTGTAAATTTCAGACAGCTGCTCACTGCGCCCTGAATGAGACTCTATACGCCGTAAAATCGAGGCAATTTCCTGATTAATATTTTGTTCAGCATCATCCAGCGCAGCCAAGCTGTAGCTGCAGTCCTGCATGATATGTTCATGATGGCTGAGGCGGTCAAATTCCTGCTCGATTTCTTTATAGTCCAGCTGTACGGGTTCTTCTAATTCTTCCAGCTGCAGCTGCAGGGTTTCGATGCGCTGCTTTCGGGTTGCTTGCGCATCCAGTGCAGCTTGGTGCTGACGGATATGTTTTTGCCATAAGCTATAAGCATCCCGCACGGCTTGAGCAGGCTGGTAAAAATTGCTGTAACGGTCAATCCAATGTTTAGGATAAGGCGGTTCGAGAAGCTGCTGCTGACTATGCTGGCTGTAAAGCTGTACCAGCAGGCGGCCAATTTCTTTTAATTCGGACAGGCTGCTTGGACGGCCATTAATCCATGCTTTGCTGCGTCCTGTAGCAAAAATGACACGGCGCAGATGAATTTCACCAGACTCATCATCCAGCTCATGCTCTTTGAGCCAAATGGCTTCAGGTGAATTATCTTCATAGCTGAATGTCGCTGTCACATCGGCTTTATTTGATCCATAACGTACATAGTTCGTGTCTGTACGCTCGCCTAAACTGGCAGAGAGGGCATCAAGCAGCAAAGATTTGCCTGCGCCGGTTTCACCTGTCAGCACATTGAAGCCGTGTGCGATATCAATGGCTAAATGGTCAGCTAATGCAAAATTGATCAGTGTTAAATGTGTCAGCATAAACGCATCCAAGCTGCGAAAAGTTTGAGTTTAAGATAGACAAGTTTTGTTTTTCTCACAAGACGGCTTTTATTATAAGATGCCGAAAAACAGTGTAATTCTAACTGAATTTTGGCTGAAAAATATAGCAGGCTGCAGCTGACTTTCTTGAGTTTAAAGGTATTGCGATCATTGGACAGCGCATGTGATTGCTTATTTCATCAGCCTGTCATGCGTGCAAATTAAATTGGCAGCTTAATGCTGAAGTAAATGCATTTTGGCAAAAAGCGGATTGGAGTGAATTAAATATTATTTTTTTCAAGCGCTAACAGTGCATAATTTGAAAATCACAGCATCATAAAAATTGATTGGAGATTTGATTTCAGTTGTTTTAGACTCGGCAAAATATGCGGGAGTATTTGAGCTGAAGAATCTCAGGTACTGAGGGAGAGGCAGAGCTGTTTTAGCTGTGCATTCATAGATTGATTAGTTGCGTGTGCATAATTAAACTACATCAGTCTAAATATTATAAATAGCTTTATCTGGAGAAATACGCATGTCAGCTCAGTTTGATCATGTATCAGTTATCAAAAAATCTAATGTTTACTTCGGCGGCCTGTGTATCAGCCATACTGTGCAATTTGAAGACGGCACTAAAAAAACACTGGGTATTTTGCTTCCAACAGAAAAAGCGCTGACTTTTGAAACGCACGTTCCAGAGCGTATGGAAATTGTATCTGGCGAATGCCGTGTGCAAATTGGCGACAGCGAAGAAAGCGAATTATTCCGTGCAGGCCAGTCATTCTATGTACCGGGAAACAGCCGTTTTAAAATCGAAACTGATGATGTGCTTGATTATGTTTGCCATTTTGAAGGCTAATTGAAACAGCGGTGTGAATTGAAGCGAGGCCAAGAAATTTTGCCTTGAATCAGTTAAACTAGCGATTCAGCAAAAATCCTGCAAAGCCGGCTTTGCGGGATTTTTCTTTTTTGAATTTGATTGATAGCAGTTAAGAGGCCGTTCATGGCAAAACCAGAATATTATTATGGCGTTCACGCTGTGGAGTCATTACTTGAGCTTGAGCCAGAACGCGTTCTAACATTATTTGCGTTAAAAGGCCGTGATGACCAGCGTTTGCAGCATGTTTTTGAGTTGGCGGAACCCTTTGGCATCAGTATTCAAAAAGCCAGCCGTGATACATTGGAAAAATTGGCGGGTCAGCCGTTTCACCAAGGTGTAGTTGCTGCTGTGCGTCCGCATCCGACTTTAAATGAAAAAGATCTAGATCAATTATTAGAATCTAAGCATCAGCCTTTACTGCTGGCATTGGACCATATTACAGATCCGCATAATTTAGGCGCATGTGTCCGTACGGCGGCAGCCATGGGTGTTGAGGCAGTTATTGTGCCGCGTGACCGGGCTGCAACAATGACACCGACTGCACGTAAAGTAGCTGCTGGCGGTGCAGAAAAAGTGAAGTTTATACAAGTCACCAATTTAGCGCGTACGCTTGGACATATTAAAGAAACACATAATGTTCGTGTTGTCGGCACCATGTTGGATGAAAAAGCTTTACCTATTCAGCAATTTGATTTCACAGGTACGCCAGTGTGTATTGTTATGGGCGCAGAAGATACAGGTTTACGCCCGATTACGCAGTCACAGTGCGATCAGACGGTATTTATTCCAATGTCTGGCAATTTGCAAAGCTTAAATGTCAGTGTGGCAACAGGAATGGCGCTGTATGAGGCTTGCCGTCAGCGCATCACGGTTTAATCCAGACCATTTTTAATTTTATCCTAAGATAGTAAGGGCTTATGTCACCCCAAAAACAAGGTTATCTGTATGTTCTGATCACGATGTGTATTTGGGGCGGATTTACCTTAACTGCCCGCCTCAGCGCCAATTGGGGAATCAGTGCATGGGATATCACAGCACTGCGTTTTTTGCTGGCGTTTTGCATCTTAATGCCAATCTTAATGTATAAAAAAGATACCGCATTTTTATGGAAAAAAGAGCCCCTTATTTTGGCGCTCATTGGCGGTGTAGGGTATTGCTTAACGGCATATTCAGCTTTTCATTATGCGCCAGCTTCGCATGCGGCGATTTTTCTCAACGGCTGTATTCCGCTGTGTACTGCTGTTGCAGCATTTCTGCTGTTTAAGCAGGCTTTTGACCGGCATACATGGCTCAGTTTAGCGATTATGCTGACAGCCTTAACTGGCATGTGTGTGCTGATGTATCGGCAAACGGGTGTAGGCTTTGGATTGGGTGATCTGCTGTTTATGGTCAGCGCCATGTGGTGGGGCGTATTTACAGTGCTGCTGCGTCAATGGAAGCTCTCTGCTTGGCATGCGATGTCTGGCGTAGCTGTATGGTCGGCCATGATTTTTGTGCCAGTCTATGTATTATTTTTCCCTAAAAGTTTAGATGTCCCTGAGCCTGCGCATTTAATTGCCCAAGTACTGTTCCATGGTGTTTTTGTGGTGATTATTGCAACACTGACTTATGTTGAAGCCATTAAGCGTTTAGGCGCTTTTAAGACTGGCAGTATTGTGACTTTGGCGCCGTTTATTGCTGCGATTTTAGCGGTTCCTTTGCTGAATGAGCCTTTAAGTGCGGCAATTGTCTGCGGTTTAGTCGGGATGGCTATAGGCGCTTTACAGCCTTGGCGCTGGTTTGGCCGTCAGGATGCTTTAACTGAGCGCTTGGCTGAGCAAGAAAAAAAGCAGTCCAATTAGGACTGCTTTTTTTCTGCCTGCTGCAGATACTGTTTATGCAGCGGCAGAAGCTGTAAATATAAATGATCTAAATGCCCATCATTGAGCACGATATCATCGGCAAACTGCTGTTTTTGATCCCGCGGCATTTGCGCCTGAATGATATTCAGAATCTGCTCAGTGCTCTGGCCGTCTCGAGCCGAAGCGCGCTGAATTTGCAGTTCAATACTGGCGTCAATCAAGAGAGTGCGCTGCGTAAGTTCATGCTGATTGGTTTCAAAAAGCAGCGGAGAAACTAAAATAGCATAAGGGCTTTGGGCTTCAGCCAACTGTTGAATAATGGCAGCGCGTATTGCAGGATGAGTAATCTGTTCGAGTGTTTTTCTGGCTTCAGGTACTTTAAAGATATGTTCTCTCAGCGCACGGCGGTTTAATTCGCCATTTTCGAGCAGTACCCAATCACCAAAAGCCTGTCGAATTGCATTTAAAACAGGCTGATTTGGCATGACAATTTCACGGGCTGCAACATCTGCATCAACAACGCAAATATTTTGAGCTTCAAACCACGCGCTGGCAGCAGATTTACCGCTGCCGATCCCGCCTGTAAGACCCAAAATAAATTTCATGCGGTTTCCTTATGGCTGGCCTAAATAAATTTTCATGATTTGCTCGCCCCACAAAAACGCGATCCAGCCTGCAATGGCAATATAGGGGCCAAAAGCAAAGGGCTGATTTTCTTTACGAATTTTCAATAAAATAATGCCGATAATGGCGCCGACCATAGAAGACAGCAGCACAATCAGCGGAAGCATCATGGGTCCCATCCATGCACCGAGCGCTGCTAACAGCTTAAAGTCACCATAGCCCATGCCTTCTTTGCCGGTAATTAGTTTAAATAAGCAATAAACGACCCATAGGCAAAGAAAACCAATGATATATCCCCAGATAGCAACGCTTGCTGAAACATAGACAGCATAGCTGTTAATGCCTAAGCCAAGTGCTGCAAGGGGCAGGGTATAGCGGTCTGGCAGCAGCTGCGTATCAAAGTCAATAAAGGTCAATGCAATCAGCACATAGGTAAAGACTAGACCAAACAGCATCTGTACAGTTGGGCCGAATACAGAAACTACGGTTAATGCACAGCCAGCTGTAAGCAACTCTATAAACGGGTAGCGGATGCTGATTGGGTTATGACAGCTGCCGCATTTGCCGCGAAGAACAAGCCAGCTGATGACGGGGATATTTTGGTACCAGCGGATAGGGGTTTGGCATTTAGGGCAAGTTGATGCCGGCTGATTTAGTGTGATTTTACTTTCGTCAATAATGGGCTGGTCAGGGTGCAAAAATAGCTGACAATCTGTACGCCATTCCTGCTCCATCATTTTAGGCGTGCGGTAAATGACGACATTTAAAAAGCTGCCGATACATAAGCTGAAAACCCCAACTGCGCAGTAGAGCGCAACTGGGGATGATATGAAGTATTCAATTAAGTCTTGCATTAAACAACAGAACCCATTTGGAAGATCGGCAGATACATAGCAATAACTAAGCCTCCGACAAGAATACCTAAAACAGCCATAATGAGCGGTTCCATCATCGCTGTTAACCCATCGACGGCATTATCGACTTCATTTTCATAGTGTGTTGCGACTTTATCCAGCATGGAATCCAGCGCACCGGATTCTTCACCAATGGCGACCATTTGCACCGCCATAGACGGGAACTTATTGGTAACCCGCATGGCAAATTGCAGCTGCTGGCCTGTCGCAACATCTTCACGGATTTTTAAAACGGCTTCTTCGTAGACACAATTGTTGGTTGCGCCTGCTGTAGATTCAAGAGCATCAATTAATGGTACACCGGCAGCAAAGGTTGTCGCGAGTGTGCGGCTGTAACGGGCAATAATGGCTTTATATACGAGATCACCAAAAATTGGCGCTTTCAGCGCAGCTTTATCTAATAGATCACGGAATTTTTTACTGCGTTTTTTTGCTTCAAGGAAGCCTGCAACGATTGCAGCGATCACAATAATCAGAATGAACCAGTATTGCTGTGTCCATTGAGACATATTGACAACCATTTTGGTAAAGGCGGGAAGATCTGCGCCAAATGAAGTAAAGAGTTCTTCGAAAACTGGCACAACTTTAACCATCAGGATAATCGTCACAATGACAGCTACAACGACGACAGTTGCAGGATATTTCATGGCTTTCTTGATTTTTTGTTTGAGCAGCTCACTTTTTTCTTTATAAATGGCCACACGGTCCAGCATGGTCTCTAGCGCACCAGACTGTTCGCCAGATTCAACCAATGAGCAAAATAAGTTATCAAAATATTGAGGATATTTACGCAGCGCGCCAGCAAAGGTATTGCCGCCCTCGACTTCCCCTTTAATACCTAAAACGACTTCACGCATAGATGGATTTTCCAAGCCTTCGGCTACGATTTCAAAGCCTTGGACCAGCGGTACGCCGGCTTTCATCATGGTTGCCAGCTGACGGGTGAAGATGGTGATGTCCAGAGTTGTGACTTTCTTCTTCATGTAGCCTTCAAGAATATTTTTACGCTTTTCACGAATATTCTTGATAGTGATGCCTTGCTTGCGAAGAGTCACTTTGGCCAGCGCCATATTGCGCGCCGGTATTTCCCCTTTAATTTTAACCCCTTTACGGTCAACACCTTCATAACTGAAGGTGGGCATCATCTGCGCTTTTTTGACAGCCATGAATTTATCCTTATTTTATAAAATACTTAAAACTACTCGCTGGTTACACGATTGACTTCTTGAAGCGAAGTCACCCCCTGCATAACCTTTACTAAGCCAGAACGGCGTAAATTATTAAATCCTGCTTTATCTGAAGCCTCTGCAATTTGCAGCGCATTGCCGTCTTCCATGATAATGCGGGAAATTTCAGCTGTCACTTTCATGACCTCATAAATACCGACACGGCCTTTATAGCCTTCACGGCATTCAGCGCAGCCAACTGGCTGATAGAGCTGGAATTCCGGGTTGGCTAAATCGTCTTCTGTAAAACCAAGTTCTAGCAGACTTTGCTTGGGTATTTCAATTGGCGCTTTACACTGAGAACATAAGCGGCGCGCCAGACGCTGCGCAATGACGAGGTTAACAGAAGTTGCAATATTAAATGAAGGGACCCCCATATTCCGCAGGCGCGTTAAGGTTTCAGGGGCACTGTTGGTATGCAGTGTAGACATCACCATGTGGCCTGTTTGTGCTGCTTTAATGGCAATTTCTGCTGTTTCAAGATCTCGAATCTCACCGACCATTACAATGTCTGGATCCTGACGCAGAAATGATTTTAGGGCAGCTGCGAAGGTTAGGCCAACTTTATTGTTGACGTTGACCTGATTAATCCCTTCTAAGTTAATTTCAACCGGATCTTCGGCAGTTGAAATATTCGTGTCTTCTTTATTTAAAATATTTAAACCTGTATACAGCGATACGGTTTTACCGGAACCTGTTGGCCCTGTAATCAGCAGCATGCCTTGCGGTTTATCCAAGGCTTGCATAAACAGCTCTTTTTGCTCTGGTTCATAGCCTAAAGCATCAATCCCAAGCATAGCGCTTGATGGATCTAAAATACGCAGTACCAGTTTTTCACCAAATAGGGTTGGCAATGAGTTGACACGAAAATCAATGGATTTATTTTTCGATAATTTGAGTTTAATACGGCCGTCTTGCGGTACGCGTTTTTCTGAAATGTCCATTTGCGACATGACTTTTAAGCGTGAAGCGAGGCGGTTTGCCAGCTGTAGCGGCGGATTGGTAATGGTTCTGAGCACGCCGTCAACACGATACCGAACACGGTAACTTTTTTCATAAGGTTCAAAGTGCAAGTCAGATGCACCCATACGGATCGCATCGACCAGCAGCTTGTTGATATATTTTACGATAGGGGCTTCTTCCCCTTTTTCCTCTTCATCTGAATTGGTGCTGGCGTCTGGTGCAGCTCCATCTTCTATATCAAGCTCGAAATCATCATCAAAGTCAAAAGTGCTTTCTTCGGCGAACTGTTTTTCAATCAGCTTCTCAAGTGCTGTATATTCGACAATAATTGCTTCCGTTGACATTTTGCTGCTGAAACGGATGGCATCAATGGCCTCAATATTTGTCGGGTTGCTGGTTGCAACATACAAAATATTGTTATGTTTAAAGATTGGTAAAACGCGGTAGCGGGTGATGAGCTTTTCATCAATGCCTTCACGAATGATTTGCCCTGCATCATAGGCATTGATATCAAAAATAGGTTCGCCAAACTCAGTTGAAATCGTTTCAGCAATTTTTAAGCCTGTAAGCTGAGTTTCCTGTACAAGATGAGCAACGATGTCTTGATTTGATTTTTTTGCCTGCAGTATGGCCTGCTGCATATTTTCAGCAGAAATGTGCCCCTCATCCACCAAACGGCGGATAAAACCTGTAAATCGCGGCGAACCCTGTAATGCTGTCATGCTTGCTATAGCCTATACGTCAATTTGTTTATAATTGGTTTTATTAAAATTATACTTTTGTTGCACAAAAATACCATATCTTAAAATGATGTCACTACCTTAATATCTTTAAAAACTATGAACTGATCCTTAAATATGCCTGAAAAAAATAAAATAATTTGATATAGAACATCTGAAAAATAATTTGCTGAAAAAAATGGCGCATGAAAACAGTCATTAATTTTTGCATTTACGTGTAGAATATGCCCGTTTTCATTAAAATTTTTTATGGGTTATATATGTCGGCTTCGACGATTACGCCTTGGGTAGTTGGCAATTGGAAAATGAATCCAATGCAGGCAGATGCTGGGCAGCTGGTTCAAAACTTAAAAAAATTACTGCAAGATCAAATTATTGCTGAGTCTGCATGTCATATCGGTGTAGCGCCAGTGAGTATAGCATTATTAAACGTGCAGGCAGCATTTAAAGATGCTGGCCGTCAAATTTTGACAGTTGCGCAAGATCTTTCGCGCATTGCCGGTACAGGGGCTTATACAGGTGAAGTCAGCGCAGAATTATTAAAAGACAGTCAAATTAATTTTGTACTGGTAGGTCACTCAGAGCGCCGTGAAATTTTTGCTGAAACAGCAGATATTATTCAAGCGAAAGTGAAACATGCATTAACTGCAGGTCTGACGGTTATTTATTGCGTAGGCGAGAGCTTAGAGCAGCGTGAAAATGGACAGGCAGAGCAGGTTGTATTGCAGCAAATCTGTGACATTGCATCTGTTGTTGAGGCAGAGCAGTGGGTCAATATTGTCATTGCATATGAGCCGATCTGGGCGATTGGCACAGGTAAGACGGCTTCTCCAGAAGATGCGCAGGCAATGCATGCTGCAATTCGCCTAGGTGTCAGTCAAATCACGCCAGCAGG
The DNA here is from genome assembly GCF_003611465.1 of Acinetobacter tianfuensis. GTDB lineage: Bacteria > Pseudomonadota > Gammaproteobacteria > Pseudomonadales > Moraxellaceae > Acinetobacter > Acinetobacter tianfuensis. Next base: position 30,322 of record NZ_RAXV01000004.1, on the reverse strand, counting down.
GCAGACCATGGCGCTGCTGTATGGCGGTAGTGTTAAGCCTGAAAATGCAGTAGAGTTAGCGGCCTGTCCAGATATTAATGGCGCACTGGTAGGCGGCGCTTCATTAAATGCTGAGTCTTTCTATAAAATTGCTCAGGCATTTGCAAATACAAAATAATTAGGAGTACAGCATGCAGACTTTTGTGCTGGTGGTACATATTATCTTAGCTGTTATGATGATCGTTTTGATTTTAGTGCAGCACGGCAAGGGTGCTGATGCTGGCGCTTCATTTGGCGGCGGCGGCGCTGCGACTGTTTTTGGCGCATCAGGCTCAGGCAACTTTTTAACGCGTTTAACGGCTGTTTTGACAGCTTTATTCTTTGTAACCAGCTTGACTTTAGCCGTTTTTGCAAAGAAACAAACCACAAATGCGTACAGTTTAAATGCAATTTCTTCGGCGCCAACAGTGCCTGCGAAAGTGAACGAAACTTCACCAATTGTGCCTAAAAGTGGCGAATAAACAGAATTAGTCCTTTCTTTTTTGAAGTGATGCGTCTAGAATGCGTCACAGCTGCGGTGGTGGTGGAATTGGTAGACACGCTACCTTGAGGTGGTAGTGCCTTCGGGCGTGGGGGTTCAAGTCCCCCCTTCCGCACCAACTTGTAATCCAGAACATAAGTTGGTGCTAAGCGGCGAAACAATCTGTTGATGCGGGATGGAGCAGTCTGGTAGCTCGTCGGGCTCATAACCCGAAGGTCGTTGGTTCAAATCCAGCTCCCGCTACCAATCAATTCTATTTATAAGATGCAAACTTTAAATAGACAGCTTTTAAGGCTGAATCGTTATTTGCACGCTGATGCGGGATGGAGCAGTCTGGTAGCTCGTCGGGCTCATAACCCGAAGGTCGTTGGTTCAAATCCAGCTCCCGCTACCAATTTTTCAGTGTAATATAGATTATTGTTTGGCTTTGCCTGAGTGAGGTCCAGTTTTATATATTTAATAAAATGTTTGAAGAATCATTTTGTTAAATCTAAGTTCTAGTGCAATAGAACCAGACATACTATTCAGATGTTTTCGATTGAAAATTTAGAATAAATTGTATATAATTTTTGCACGTTGTTGCGGGATGGAGCAGTCTGGTAGCTCGTCGGGCTCATAACCCGAAGGTCGTTGGTTCAAATCCAGCTCCCGCTACCAAGTTTCTAAAAAGGCTCACAAAAGGTGGGCCTTTTTGCACAGTGGACTTTGGTTTTCTGTGCAATACTAGGGGCGTTTACGCCCTTTTTTATTGGCTATCGTGCAGTGTCGACATCAATCGGTCATGAAATGACGCTTCACTATAGATTGTTTGTTGGCCAAGATCGGCCTTGTATCGTAAAAATTTGACGAGAGTAAATGAAGCTATCAAATAAAACTCAGGCACTCCAGGATTTAATCGCTCCAGCAGTGCAGGCATGTGGTGTAAATCTTTGGGGTATTGAATTCATGCCTCAGGGCAAGCGTTCTTTAGTGCGCATCTATATCGACAAGCCATTAGATGAAAACGCAGCACCTGTGATCAATGAAGATGGTGAAATTGAACAAGGCCGCGGCATTGGCGTACAGGACTGTGTGCGTGTAACACAGCAGGTTGGCGCGATGATGGACGTGCATGATCCAATTTCAGGCGAATATGCGCTGGAAGTGTCATCTCCAGGCTGGGACCGTCCATTCTTCCAGCTTGAACAAATGTCGGAATATGTCGGTCAGCAAGTGGCTTTACGCTTAATCAGCGCTGTAGAAAACCGCCGAAAGTTTCAGGCTAAACTGGTGGCTGTAGATCTAGAAAACGAATTCATTCAAGTGGAAGTTGATCAGCAAGTGCTTGAGATCGACAGCCATAATATTGATAAAGCAAATTTGATCTACCAAGATTAATTCTATAAATAAGAATCTGAACGAATAGGTGACTTATGGCACGCGAAATTCTTACCGTAGTAGAAACGGTTAGTAACGAAAAAGGTGTACCTCGTGAAGCGATCTTTGAAGCGCTGGAACAGGCACTCGTTGCTGCGACAAAAAAGAAATTCTACGAAGGCACACATTCGGAAGAAGCGCGTTTACGTGTGGAAATCGACCGTAAAACTGGCGATTACGCAACTTTCCGTCAATGGGAAGTGGTGGCAGATGAAGATCATGAAATGCCGGCATGTCAAGATGCGATTTCTGATGTAGACCCTGCGAAATGGTCAATCGGCGATATCCGTGAGCTTGAAGTTGAATCCATTGATTTCGGCCGTATTGCTGCGCAAATTGCGAAACAGGTAATTGTTCAAAAGATCCGTGAAGCGGAGCGTGCGCTGGTTGCTGATGCTTATGAATCTAAAGTTGGCGAGCTGATTTACGGTGAAGTGAAGAAGCAGACTAAAGACGGTTTTATTATCGATTTAGGTGATAATGCAGAAGCTTATCTTGCGCGTGAAGAAATGATCGCGAAAGAAATTTTGCGCCCAAAACAGCGTGTAAATGCAATTCTGTTTAATGTAAACCGTGAAGGCCGCGGCGCTCAGCTTCAGCTTTCCCGTGCAAAACCAGAAATGCTGATGGCATTGATGAAGAAAGAAATTCCTGAAATTTCTGAAGAAATCATTGAAATCAAAGCTGCAGCGCGCCAGCCGGGCGTTCGTGCTAAAATTGCTGTGAAAACAAACGATCACCGTATTGACCCAGTTGGTGCGTGTATCGGTATGCGCGGTACGCGTATCCAAGCAGTTCAGCAAGAATTGAACGGTGAGCGTATTGATGTGGTTGTATGGTCTGATGATCCGGCACAGTACATTGCCAGCGCTTTAGAGCCTGCTGATGTTTCTGGTATCGTGATTGATGAAGAAGAGCGTACTGCTGACATTATTTTTGCGACAAGTGATCAGTTGGCTCGCGCGATTGGCTCTCAAGGCCAAAACGTGCGTTTAGCGTCTGAATTGACGGGCTATAAGCTGAATATGATGCTTGAAGAGGAATATCACGCTCGTCAGCAAAATGAAGCGCAGCAATATCTTGACTTATTTGTAAGCCGTTTAGATATCGCTGAAGACTTCGCTATGGCGCTTGTGGACATGGGTTTCACATCGGTGGAAGAAATTGCATATGTTCCTGCAGAAACTTTCGACGAAATTGAGCTTGATGCTGAAACTGTTGAAATGCTGCAAAGCCGTGCCAAAGAAGTTGCATTGGCCGATGCTTTGAAACAGCAGGAAAATATTCAAGAGCCAAGTCCAGAGCTTGCAGCAATGGAAGGCATGACAAAAGAGATCGCGTATGCGCTTGCTGCCCGCGGTGTAATTACTGTAGATGATCTTGCAGACCAAGCAACTGACGATATCTCTGATATTGAAGGTTTAGGTGCTGAATTAGCGGGTCAACTCATTATGAAAGCGCGCGAATCATGGTTTAACTAGGAGGTAATATATGACGGACAAGTCGATGAAAGAGTTGGCGCTCAGCGTGGGAACACCAGTTGAGAAGCTGCTGGAACAGGTTCGTGATGCAGGTTTACCGCAAGCTAAACCTGACGATATTATTACCACCGAACAACAGAATGTTCTCGTTAACCATTTGAAAAAAGTTCATGGTCAAGACGATGGACAAGCAGGAAAAATCACGTTGAAACGTAAAACTACCAGTACTGCAAAAGTGGCAAGTACATCAGGTAAGGCTAAAACGATTAATGTAGAAATTCGCAAGAAGCATTCTTTCGTTAAGCCTGATCCAGAACAAATTAAAGCAGAAGCTTTAGCGAAAGCTCAAGCTGACCAAAAAGCGCGTGAAGAAGTTGCGCAGCCTGCTGCGGCGCCAGCAGCTGAACAGCCGGTGTCTAAAGCGAAACAAGCTTTAGAAGCAATGCGCGCAGCAGCGAAGCAAGAAACTGCGAAGCAGGAAGTGCCAAAAGCAGCGGTTGTTGTGAAACGCAAGTCAAACAACAAGCCTATTTCTAATGCTAAGCCGCTTGAGACTTTGGCTCAGAAGAAAGCGCGTGAAGAGCAGGCTGCTCAGCTAAAAGCAGTTGAAGAAGCTGCGCGCCGCAAATCTGCTGAGGAAGCGCAGCAGCGTACACTTGAGCAGATGCGTCAAATGGCGTCTAAATATTCTGCTGAAGACACTGCTGCAACGATCCGTGTTGTTGATGACTCTCCGCTTGCTGCCGGCCTTGTTGGTCAAGCATACGAAGATTCGTTCAATAAAGAAGACCGTGAAATCAAACGCGGTACAAACACGAATAATACGCGTTCTTCTAAGAAAGGCGGCCGCCGCGGTGAAGAGCAATCTTTCCGTGATAACTCGCATAAACGTGGTCTTAAAACAAGTCAATCGAACAAACATGGCTTCGAGAAACCTGTTAAAAAACAAGTTTATGATGTAGAAATTGGCGAAACTATTGTTGTGGCTGATTTAGCTGCAAAAATGGCGATTAAAGTACGTGAAGTTATTAAATCACTGATGAAAATGGGTGAGTTAGTTACTCAAAACCAAGCGATTGAGCAAGAAGTTGCTGCACTTGTAGTTGAAGAAATGGGTCACAACCCAGTACTTGTTTCTGATACTCAAGCTGAAGATAACCTGCTTGAAGCGGCTGAAGAAGCTCGCGGTGCGCAATCTACACGTGCGCCGGTTGTTACGATCATGGGTCACGTTGACCACGGTAAAACATCGCTTCTTGACCGTATCCGCCGCGCTAAAGTGGCTCAAGGCGAAGCAGGCGGCATCACACAGCATATTGGCGCCTACCACGTTACAACGGATAAAGGCATCATCACTTTCCTAGATACTCCGGGACACGCAGCATTTACTGCTATGCGTTCACGCGGTGCGAAAGCGACTGATATCGTGGTTCTGGTTGTTGCAGCGGATGATGGTGTAATGCCGCAAACGGCTGAAGCAATTGACCATGCTCGTGCAGCGGGTACGCCAATCATTGTTGCAATCAACAAGATGGATAAAGAATCTGCTGATCCAGACCGCGTATTGAACGAATTGACAGCTAAAGAAATCGTACCTGAGCAGTGGGGCGGTGATGTGCCTGTTGCAATGGTTTCTGCGCACTCTGGCCAAGGTATTGATGAGCTTCTTGACCTTATTTCAATTCAAGCTGAAATGCTTGAGCTGAAAGCATCTGAAGAAGGCGCAGCGCAAGGTGTTGTAATCGAAGCGCGTGTAGACAACAGCCGCGGTGCTGTAACATCGATTCTTGTTCAAAACGGTACATTGAAAATCGGTGATCTTGTTCTTGCTGGTTCTTCTTATGGCCGTGTACGTGCAATGACAGATGAAAATGGTCAGCGTATTAAATCTGCAGGCCCTTCAATTCCAGTGGAAATTTTAGGTCTTCCAGAAGCGCCAATGGCAGGTGACGAAGTTCTTGTTGTCAGCGATGAGAAAAAAGCGCGTGAAGTTGCTGATGCGCGTATGGACCGTGAACGTCAAAAGCGTCTTGAGCGTCAATCTGCGATGCGTCTTGAAAACATCATGGCGTCTATGGGCAAGAAAGATGTGCCTATCGTGAACGTTGTGCTTAAGACTGACGTACGCGGTACATTGGAAGCGCTTCATGTTGCGCTTGCTGAACTTGCAACTGATGAAGTTAAAGTGCGTATTATCGGTTCGGGTGTCGGTGCAATCACTGAGTCTGACGTGACACTTGCTGAATCTTCTGAAGCTGTACTTCTAGGCTTTAACGTGCGTGCTGACAATTCTGCTCGTCAAAAAGCGGATGCAGACAGCATCGATATCCGTTACTACTCTGTCATTTATCAATTGATTGATGACGTGAAAGCAGCGATGAGCGGCAAGCTTGCGCCTGAACACCGTGAAACAATTCTTGGTGTTGCTGAAGTGCGTGAAGTGTTCCACTCAAGCAAGTTCGGTGCGGCTGCAGGCTGTATGGTTCTTGAAGGCATGCTGCACCGCAACAAGCCAATCCGTGTATTGCGTGATGACGTTGTTGTATTCCAAGGTGAGCTTGAGTCTCTTCGCCGCTATAAAGATGTGGTTGAAGAAGTTCGTGCCGGTATGGAATGCGGTCTTGCAGTTAAAGGCTATAAAGACATCAAAGCGAAAGATAAGATCGAAGTTTATGATGTTCAATTGGTTAAACGGAGTCTGTAATGGCTGGCAGTCAACGTCTTAAGCGTATGGCGGATACAGTGCAGCGTGAGCTGTCTGAACTGATCCGTCAGGAGCTGAAAGATCCTCGCTTAGGTGGTCTGGTGACCATCTCTGCGGTGAAAGTGAGCGCTGATTTAGGCTATGCTGAAGTGTATGTGACCGTTATGGGCCGCGAGCTTGGCGATGAGCAAAGTGAAGCTGCAAATAAAGAAACTTTGGATGTTTTAAATAAAGCATCTGGTTTCTTGCGTCATGAACTGAGCCGCCGCATCAAAACGCGTATTACGCCGCGCTTACGTTTTCACTATGACAAAACCAATGCTTATGGCAACTATATGTTTGGTCTAATTGCAGAAGCAGTGAAGGATTTACCTGCTGCTGAAGCAGATAAAAAAGACGAAGACTAAGCTGTCATGCTCAATAAAAAGCCACCCTAGGGTGGCTTTTTTGTTTTTACATCAATTTTTTATTGGCTGCTGAGAGTTTAGCACTCAGTGAATATCATCACGGCTGCTTTTTTTGTGAAAAGTCCGGCGGCGGGTACGCTGCCAAGGCAAAGGGCGGTTCAGCGCTTCAGGCACATCTCCGCTCATAGAGCGTAAGCGCAGGTGCAGTGCCGCTTGCGCCATAAGATTGGCAGATACAGGCGCGGTAATAAAGGCAAATAACGTCAGCAAAAGCTCTGCAAAACCGAAGCGGCCATGAAATGCTGAATAAATCATAGCAGCAATCAGAAAGCTGCCGAGACCTAGCGTACTGGACTTGGTTGGCGCATGCAGACGCATAAATAAGTCGGGCAAGCGCACCATGCCAATTCCGCCGACCAGCATAAAAAATGCGCCGCAGATTAAAAAGAACGAGACGGTAATTTCCATCAATAATTGCATGCTGCTTGCTCCTTAATCGATGACATGGCCAGTTGTGAAATAACGGGCCAAAGCGGCAGTAGATACAAAGCCAAGCATGGCAACCAGTAACGCGCCTTCAAACATTGAAGTGCTGACCCAGTAAATGCCTAAAATGACGATCAGGCAGGTTGCATTTAAAAATAAAGTATCTAGCGCCAGCAAGCGGTCAACGATAGAAGGCCCGATGACGAGGCGGATCAGGCAAAGCATCATAGATACTGTGACTGCGCCCAAGCAAATGAGCAGTGCATAAGGCAAAATAGTCATGACTGATCTCCTGCTTGAACACCAAAGATTTGCATCAGCGGCTGCTCATAGCGTGTTTTAATGGATTTAATTTCTGCTTCGGGATCATCTGAACTCAAAGCATGAACTAAAATATCGCCGCGCTCTTGGTCAATGCCTGCCGAGACTGTGCCTGGCGTTGTGGTAATGATCATTGCGAGCAAAGTATTTACTTCTTCATGTTTTGACTCCAGCGGAACACGGAACCATTTCGGATGAAGCTTGTCAGTAGGGCCTAATACTAATTTAGCGACATTAATGTTGCTGACAATAATATCCCAAAGCACGACCCACGTTAATTTGATGGCCGGCAGCCAATTGATATTTGGCGTGCGGGCAATGAAGGGCGCGATAATATAAGGAATCGCAATAGCGAGGATCAGCGCCATAAGCAATGAACCTGGTTCAAGGCTATGCGCGAGCATCAGCCAGCTGATACCGACTAATATAGAAACGAAAGGATGCGGGAAGCAGCGGTCTAATAATGACATTTTTTTCATAATTACTGCGCCTCCATCGGTTTCAGCTGGGTATCATCTGGGTGTGCAAGCTCAGCATTCTGATTTAAAATCTGACGCTGCTTATATTCAGAAATATGGCCGCCTTTCAGGGTATTTTCCGAAATCACATATGGAATTAAATGTGCATTTGGATCTGCTGTTTCGCCTCCATATTTGGTCTCAGGCAGATTTTCAGGGGTAAATGGCTGTACGCTGATGATTTCGCCTGCTTTGTCCTTTTTCAATAAAAGGCTTTCATACAGCGGATTATTTTGAATCTGTGCAGCAGTGCTTAATGTGTATTGGTAAATAGGCGCAGCTAAGGCCATATAGCCAATCAGAGCGGCTAAAAGCAGATAAATGGCTTTGTCATTGCGTTTCGGTGCAACCGAAGGCAGCAGCTGATAAGCTTTGTAAGCTTCAGTCTCAGGATTATCTTCTGGTTTAGTTGCACGCCAAAATAGAATAAAGCCGACGCGGGTCATCGCAATAATACTCAGCAGGCTGACCAGCAGGACGGTTAATATGATAATCAGCTGATAAGGTGAGTTTGCCGTTGCCTGCAAAATAAATATTTTGCCCAAAAATCCGCTGAACGGCGGCAGGCCAGCCATCATCAAAGCGATAATGAAATATGCCACGGCCACAGCATTATGCTGTTTCATGCGCGGGCCAACTTTAAAATGATCTTTTAGCATGCCGCGCTGAGAGGTAATCCAGCCGCATAGAATATAAAATGCTGCAGCAATGAGTGTACTATGCACTAAATAGTACAGGCCCGCAGCCCATGCTTCTGTGCTGAATAAGGAAATGGCAACGAGGATCGTGCCGATTGAAGACAGAATCATAAAGCCGACAAAACGGCGCAAACGCTCTGAACCAATCGCGCCAATCACGCCATACACAGAGGTAATTAGACCTATTGGCAACAAGATGCTTTGCAGAATAGTTTTACTGAGGCTGTCATCAAAGACAGTGCCATTGACACGCAAAATGGCATAAATGCCGACTTTGGTCATAATGGTAAACAGCGCGGCAACGGGTGTGGACGCTACGGCATAGGTTTTTGGCAGCCAGAAACCGACTGGAAGCATCGCTGCTTTGATGCCGAAAACAACAAACAGCAATAGCCCGCCAGCGACAGCCAGACGATGCTGATCATTTTCCAGTAACGGTATTAAACGGGCGACATCAGCCATATTCAGGCTGCCGACGCTGCCATAGATCATGCCCAAACCAATCAGGAAGAGGGCAGAAGCGAGCAGGTTGATGGTGACATAGTGAATGCCGAGCTGGAAGCGCGCTTTACCTTGCCCATGCAGCAGCAGTACATAAGATGCCATCAGCAAAATTTCAAAAAAGACGAAAAGGTTAAATAAGTCGCCTGTTAAGAATGCGCCGCATAGGCCCATGAGCAGGAAATGGCACATCGCATGGAAATAACGGCCGCGCTCATCCCACTCTTTGCTTGCGAACCAAATAATAGGAAGAGCTAAGCTATAGGTTAATACCAGCATGAATGCTGAAAGCTGGTCTAAAACAAGGACAATACCGAAAGGCGCAGCCCATTCACTGAGATTGTATACAATGACTTGTCCTGTATTTGCCAGCGATAGGTAATACAGTGCGGTCGCAAAACCTAAAATGACAGAGGCTAAGCTGACTCCGCGGCGCCACGGCTGCCGCTGGTCATGCGCTAAGGAGCCTGAACCGGGGTTGCCCAGCAGCACCAGCATAAAACTGGTAAATGCAGGGATGAGAATACTGAAAATAGGCGCATGCTGCGTGAAAAATTGCATCAGATCAGACATTATGGCTCATCCTCACGCGGGTCAATTTGCTGTATTTCTTCTTTGGAGTCAACGTGGTCAGTTCCTGTTTCATAACGGCTGCGCAGAGCCAGCTGCACAATAAAAGCAGTGGTCGCAAAACCAATCACAATGGCTGTCAGAACGAGTGCCTGAGGCAGCGGATCTGTGGTTTTTACAGCTTCTGTCAGTACGGCTGGCGCATTCAGCTGAATACGTCCCATAGCGAATAAAAAGAGGTTAACTGCATAGCCGATCATGGCCAGTCCAAGTACGACAGGAAATGTACGCGCCCGCAGAATAAGATAGATGCCTGTTGCGGTGAGTAAGCCAATCGCAGATGCCAATAGGAATTCTAAACTGATCATATGCTTATCCTCTTGGTACTGGGCCAGACATGCTTGAGTGACGGGAGTCGCCCAAGACCGAAATCATCAGCATCGCTGCGCCGACTACAGTAATGTAGACCCCGACATCAAAAAGCGCTGCTGTGGCTAAGTGCATTTCGCCAATAATTGGCGGTGATACATAAAAATGCGCACTGGTCAGGAAAGGCCGTCCAAAGAACCATGCGCCTATACCTGTAAGTCCTGCAATGGTTAAGCCTGAACCGATCCATACTTCATATAGGCGGCCTGATTTGGCGCGCAGCAATTTTTCTGTGTAGTCTTGACCTAAAGCAATGTATTGAATAACTAAGGCTAGCGTTGTAATCAAGCCTGCAATAAATCCGCCGCCCGGCAAGTTGTGGCCGCGCAGGAAGATATAAAGGCTGATCACCAGCGCTAAGGGCAAGATCCACGATGCAGTAATACGGAACATCAGCGGAGACGGGTTAAAGCGGAAAGTTAAGCCTTGAGTCATGGTTGTGCCGTGCGCACGCATGCCATCCATGAGGCAGAGTGTTCCAATGGCTGCAATACCGAGTACGGTAATTTCACCGAAGGTATCAAAGCCGCGGAAGTCGACAAGAATAACATTCACGACATTGGTGCCGCCGCCAAGCGGAATAGATTGCTGATTAAAGAACCATGAAATTGAATTATGGTCACGGGTAAGGATCAGCCAGCTGATCCAGGCAATGCCTGCGCCGCCTGCAATTGCGATCAGAGCATCACGCCAGCGGCGTGAAACACTGGATTCATATGGAGTAAGCTGAGGCAGTAAAGATAAGCTCATCAGCAGCAATACTGTCGTGACAACATCTACCGTAATTTGCGTTAATGCTAAATCCGGTGCTGAGAAGCAGACAAAGACCATGGTTACAACTAAGCCGACAGCGCCGCTGATCAGAACGGCTTTAATGCGTTCATGATGGAACCAGAGCATCATCCAGCAGGCAGTGAACAGCAGCAGCCAAAGCACAATAGCAATAGCAGGCGCATGCGTCAGTTCACGTGTACCTGTCATAATGCCTTGAGAGAATAGCGGCAAGCAGACCATGCTGATGCTGAACAGCACAATCCATATCAGATAACTTTGCAATGAGCCGTTTTCAGTTACACGTTTAAACTTGCGTGAACTGAGCAGCAGGTGTTTTAAAAACAGTTCAAAAAGGATTTTGCCTTGCAGTTTGCCTAGCGCAGGGTCTAGGTCAATCTCTCGGATACGGCCGCCTTTGGCTAAGGCAAAGTAGAAAATAATACCGCCGAACAGTGCAGCAGCACTCATCAGCAGCGGCAGATTAAATCCATGCCAAATAGCTAAATGCGCGCCTTCAAAAGCAAAATTTTGTGTACTGGCGCGGGCAGTGCTGTTGACAATTTTTTCAATCAAGAGGGAAGGGAGTATCCCTACTAAAATACACAGTACTGCCAGCAGTGCCGCAGGCGCACGCATGCCGAAAGCAGGTTCATGAGCATTCTTATTTGGTACATTTTTACCGATAGGGCCATCAAAAAATACACCGTGCACAAGGCGGATAGAGTACGCGACTGCAAAAATGCCGGCACAGGTTGCAACAATGGCAGAGCCAATCATCACAGGGCCGCTGAGATTGGCCAGCAGTTCAGTAAAGAACATTTCCTTCGATAAGAAACCGTTGGTCAGCGGTACGCCAGCCATAGAGGCTGCAGTAATCATGGTTAATGTTGCGGTAAACGGCAGCAGCTGCCATAGTCCGCTGAGCTTGCGCAGGTCACGCGTGCCAGATTCATGGTCAATAATGCCCGCAATCATAAACAGGGCAGCTTTAAAGGTTGCATGGTTAATGATGTGGAAAATTGCAGCGGCGACAGCCAGCGGTGAGCCGATACCCAGCAAGCAGACAATTAAGCCCAAGTGGCTGATCGTAGAATAAGCCAGCAGCCCTTTTAGATCCTCTTTGAAAATGGCGAAGAATGCAGCCATACAGAGCGTAAAGAGGCCAATAAAGGTCACAATATTGTGATACAGCGCTGCGCCAGCAAAAATTGGCAATAAACGCGCAAGCAAGAAAATGCCTGCCTTGACCATGGTTGCTGAGTGAAGATAGGCTGATACAGGCGTTGGCGCAGCCATGGCATTCGGCAGCCAGAAATGAAACGGAAACTGCGCGCTTTTGGTAAATGCGCCCATCAGAATCAGCAGCAGCACTGGGACGAACAGAGCATGTTCTTGAATCATGCTGCTCATGCCGATAATTTGGTCTATTTCATAAGTGCCGGTAATTTGGTGCAGCAGAACAAAGCCGCCGAGCATGCACAGTCCGCCCATGCCGGTAATGGTGAGCGCCATACGCGAGCCGCGCTGCGCAGCTTCATAATTATTCCAGTAGCCGACCAATAAGAATGAGGAAATACTGGTCAGCTCCCAAAATACGAGCATTAAAATTAAGTTATTTGACAATGAAATGCCGAGCATGGCTGCCATAAACAGCATGAGCAGAACATATAGCTTGCTTAGGGAGTTTTTCGGGCTGAGATAATAATAGGCATAAATAAAAATTAATGTGCCTATGCCTGAAATTAGCAAAGAAAACAGCAGGCCTAAGGCATCTAATCTGAAGCTGAAATCCAGTCCCAGCTGCGGCAGCCATGACCAGCTCTGATAAATAACGCCGCCATTGAATACGGCATTGGCTTGGCTCAGCAGCAGAATTAAACAGCTTAAACTGATGCCAATCGCCCCAAAGGCTGTTACCCCGCGAGAGAATTTCTTCAGCCACGAGACAAGGGTTGTGCCTAAAACTAAGGGTAACAATATAATAATCGGCAGCACACTCGTATCCATTGTCGTGATTAGGTCTAAACCTAGAGTGAATCTAAATCTTTCAAGGACTGAAGGATTGCAAAGAACAATCCAAAAACTGAATCTTGAAAGCCTTTATGTGATTAAAAAATCGAAAAGCTGTATTGCGCAGCAGATATGCGATAGCAAATTCCGATTTCAATATGGAATTCGCAAATAAAACCGATCATATTACAGGCAATGCCCAACTTCAATCTTTTTCGTGCATCAAGCAAATATTATACGCCTCATGAAACTATCCAAGGGGACATCAAATAAGCATTCGGCCTTTTTGTGAGCAGAAGTGAAAATAAAGGCGCCGAATTTAAATAACAATCAAGAGGCACTTAGGGTGAAGGCTGATGATCGGGAGCGGTGTCGTTGCCTTGCAGCATTTGGATCAGCTCCAGACGCTGATGTTCATCCAGCTGTTCCTGAATTTGCAGATATACAGCCTGCACCTTTGTATTTTCTGCAGTAATGTCCTGAAGTTTTGGCAGAGGGCTTTCTTCAGTTGATCCCGTGTCAGTCTCTAAATGAAGCGCTGCATAAATCTTTTCATATTCCTGCTGCCAGCGTTCGGGTTCAATGCTGTGCAGCTGCTGATGCTCTAACTGCAGGCATTGGAAGCGTGAAGCCTGTTCCAGCAATTCGGGACGGCTGCCGGTTGCTAAAATTTGCAGGCGAGGAAAAGCTTGATGAAAACGGCTGAGTATGGCTTGAGACATGTTTTGGTCAAGCTGATGGTCTATCGCATCAATCATCAAAATCCCGTCTCCTTCTTGGCAGGGATAGAGGCTAGAGGGATTGAGCAGACACATTCTGCGCACGATGTCGCCAACGAGAGCGAGAAGATTGCGCATGCTGTTAGACAGCTGCTGGAACATCATGATTTGACCTTGGCAATTCACCATCATTTGCAGTTTAGGCTGATATTGCAGCCATATATTGCTGATCTCTGGAATGACAGTCTGTACAGCTTGGCGCAGTGCACCAAGTGCGGGAGCATATAATTCGGTATGCGCTTGGATGATTTTCTGTTCTAAATAGTGTGATGTATCGTTGAGTGTATTTTTTTGCTGATTCTTTTCGAGGATGTGCTGTATCAGCTGTGCACTTTGGGCATTTTCAATGTCGCTGATTTCTCGGAACCATTCAAAAAAACGGGTGAATGTTGTAAATGGAATTGCTGAAATTTCGTAAGCATAAGGCGCTTGGAAGATTGCAGGATTATTTTTATTCAGCAGGTTAATTTCATTTACAAAACGTTCAGCTGGATAATACGCAATTAAAGGTAAACCCAGCAGCGGATCATTGCGCAGCGCGCGCTGATATAACAGCACCATATCTTCCAGCTGCTGCGTTTCAACTTTGCTGATGCCGACACCTTGGCTGTTCAGGGTTTTATACAGCTGCCATGAACATTTTTGCAGATCAGTGTCTTTTAAGTCGGCAGTTTCTGCAAATGAGCCGATTTCTTCTGGAAATTCAATTTGAACATCAATTTTAGATTGCAGACGGTTAAGTAAAATATCTTGGTCGAGCATGACAACACCTGCTGTGCGCAGATCTTTATAGCGGGCTGCAAACCATGTCAGCGCTTGGTAGCTAAAGCGCAAGATCGAGGTTTTGCCTGAGCATTGTTCGCCTAAAATGAGTGTAATAGGCAAATCATGATAGTTAAACTCGGCATGCAGGTCGGTAAAGTGCAGTGTGTGCTTAAGCTGAATTGATTTTATTTTCATACGGCACCTGTGGAATGGGCTGCCGTCATCGCGTATGTGTCTTTACCTGTGCCGCGCAGCATTTAGCTGACGGCTTTGCGCAATGATTTCGGCATTTCTTTTTTTAATTGCTGTACCAGATCATAGATATGGTGGATATTTAAGCTTACTTTAGCACGGGTGCATGCCACGTAAAGCAATCTTAACTCTTCATCACTAATTTTATATTCTTTGTCATTCAGGCGGAACTGGTAATCATCTTCAATGTGCACACGGTTCCATTCTAAGCCCTTGGCCTTATGTGCGGTTGAAATAATGTAATCGGCCTGATCAATAGGCGTAATTTTTGCCAGTGCGCGTTTCAGCGGATCTGTTCCATGTTCATCAACCAGTTTCACCAGCGGCTTGATGTCGCTGCCGTCATTGGTTTCACAATATTCATGCACATCATGCCAAGAGTTGAACCATGCTAATTCAGGCACATCCGTGACACGTTTGCCTTGCTTCAGCATGGCAGCGGCATCGACAAAACGGTTAAGTTTGGCATGGTCTGCCTGCAGGCTGACTTTTTCGCCATGTACCAGTCCAGCCAGCAGCAGCTCCATGGCGCGGGCATTGGTACGGCATAATATTGCATCGCGCTGTTTGATATGCGGTTTGTTGACCACTTTAGAGTTCAGCAGCGGGTTGCCCAGCAAGGGGACAGTCTCATTCAGCGCACCTAAAATGGCATTGGCATTTAAGGCAATTTCTTCGCCAAAACGAAAAGATGTTGTTAAGCGGGATTCAGGCAGCGGCAGCTGCTGCATGGCATTTACTGCGCCGCGCCATGCGTAAATCTGCTGATGGGCATCGCCGACATAAATGACTTGGGTATTGCGCTGTTTCAGCAAAATACCCAGCATCAGCGGGTCAGCATCTTGAGCTTCATCAAACAGCACATAGTCAGCAGGAATATTCGGTTCAGACAGCGCCCAAAGTTTTAAGTAAATATCATGACCAATACCCGCCTGATGATGCGGGTCGATGGATTCCAGCCAGCGCTTTTCAACAGCAGGGTAAAGGTGTTTTTGCAGTGCCTCAATATCATCTGGGTGCAGCCAGCTTGGCGCTTGAATATGGCGCGGTGCAGGATATTGTGAACTGGTCGAGCAGAAGTAGCTGACTGCATTAGCCACTAAGCTGGCAAGGCGGGACGGCATCATGACATATTGTTCATAACGACCGCCCATCATGCGGCGCAGCGTGACAGGTGTCAGCCGGTATTCTTTGGCTAAAAAGCTTGGGCTTAGGCGCGGCAGCCGCAGTTTGTCGGTCACTCCACGTGGAACACTGCGAAATGCCAGCGAGTGGAACGTGCGGCAGTCAACATTACCATGGAATTTGCTTTGCGCTTCGGTGGCAATGGCCTTGTTAAAGGCCAAATACATGCCTCGGCGCTGCGGCATGGCTTCACTGATCATTTGCAGGGTAGTGGTTTTACCTGTGCCCGCATAAGCAATGACTTTAAAGGATTTGCCAAGACGTGCGTTATCTATGGCAGTCGCCTGCTCATAGGTCGCGCTCGGTTTCTTCTGTTCAGTCATTGCGAGGTGTCAGTTTAGTGAGTACGGTTAGCTTTTTCGACTAAGCCTGACAAGCCTTGACGGCGCGCCAGCTCATTCAGCACCAATTGCGGCTCTAGGTCGAAATAACCCAGCATCACGATGGTATGGAACCAAAGATCAGCTACTTCGTAAATTAAATCGTTTTTGTTATCTTCATTGGCTTCAGCTTTAAAGTCTTTGGCAGCAATAATGGTTTCAATGCTTTCTTCGCCAATTTTCTCTAAAATTTTGTTGAGGCCTTTGTGGTATAGCTTTGCCACATAAGATGAGTCTGGATCTGCGGCTTTACGCTCAGCCATCATTTTGCCTAAGTAATCCAGTACTTCAATTTGCTCAGACTGAGCATTTGAGGCATTCATGGCAATGGTATGCGGGTTAGCAGATTTTTCGCCGTAAATTGCAGAAGGATCTTTCAGCTGCGCATCAACAATTTCCCAGCCATTTGGGGTTAGTTTGCGGTAGAAGCAAGACTCACGGCCTGTATGGCAAGCGATACCGCCATGCTGTTCAATTTGCAGCACAATCACGTCTGCATCGCAGTCTAGGCGAATTTCATGCACGGTTTGAAAATGACCAGATTCTTCGCCTTTGTGCCAAAGCTTGCTGCGTGAGCGTGAGAAATAAACGGCTTGGTTTTTTTCTGCAGTCAGCGCCAGCGCTTCGCAGTTCATCCACGCCACCATCAAAACACGGCCAGTTTGATGATGCTGTGCAATAGCAGGCACTAAGCCTTGTTCGTTAAATTTTACTTCATCGAGCCATTGCACGTTGTTCATGAGGATTTCACCAATTTAAAAATCAAAAAAATAAATGCCGCAGCACTTGAGCAGCATCATAGTGTAAGCCATCAGACTAATGATGGGGAGTTAATTCTTAATCAAATTTTAAGTTACGCAGTTCTGCCGCAGAATCATCTGCTGGCTTACGGGCAATATCGGCATAATTCATTTGTCCAAATGCGCCAGTTTTTAGGCCTGAAATTGTGATGGCCATTTCTCTGCGGAAAAAAGACAGCTGATACATGGCGCGAAACGAATAATCACGCAGCGGCGCTGTCCAGCGGTGATGGGATTGATAAAATGGCGTCAGCAAGCGGCTGAAAAATTGATAAAAACGCACTGAAGATAAACGTAGCTGATGATAATGCTGCCATAGATTTTGCTGCGAAAAAGTATCCTGATTTTGTGTTTGATACAAAGCCTGACTGATGGCCCATGCGTCGAGCAATGCCATATTGGCGCCTTGTCCAAGCTGCGGGCTCATGGCATGGGCGGCATCACCTAATATTCCAATTCGCCCTGCACCGAATTTACTGAGTACAACATCACGATAATTAGCAGACAGCCATTGCTGAGGACCATCAGGATGTGGAATCACATGTTCTAGCCATTCGGCAGCATTTGGCCAGCGTTTTGACACGTCTAAGAGCCATTGCTGCTGTGCTGCCTTTGTTTTTAAAAATCCATCTAACTCTGCTGTAGGCAAACTCCAGAAAATACTCGAAAGGCGCTGTTCTGGTTGAGCGGGTACTGCTCCTGTAGGCATCACGCCCATCATGATATTGGAGCGGTCATAAAACTGATGCAGGATTTGCGGATTCAGCACATCACATTCGGGTACGATAATCCATTTCGCGCCCCACGGATAAGCTTGGTTAAATTTTTCCCACGCTTTTGGACGTAAATGACTGCGTGCGCCATTGGCGATCAGCACAAGATCAAATTGACTTTGAAATGCTTGATCTGCGGATTGTCCAATCACGTTTATACCGTCACTGGATTCTTGAAGTTCTTGAACTTCATGCGCCATGCACCACTCAACATGTTGAGGATATTCACGGACTTTGGATGCTAGGAGATGGCAAAGTGCTGCACGGTGAATGCCTAGGCCGTAAAAATGTTCATCTGCTTGCCGATAATGACTGTTGATGAGCAAGCTACCGCCTGCTAATCGTCCCTCAAGCCCCGTAACCGCAGCACCAAGCTTTAGGGCTGGTTCTAATATGTCTAAATGCTCAAAAACAGCAAGGCCTGCGGGCTGTAATAATAATCCAGCGCCAACTGGCTCCAGCTTTGAAACTTTCTCAAAGATGCAAATTTGATGTCCTTGAGCTGCCAGCAGGGCGGCTGCCGCTAATCCAGCTGTACCTGCGCCAATAATAGCAATTTTTTGAATTTTCATTGTTATACATTTGATTTTATCCATGTCCAATTTAGCAAAGATGCTGGAGAAAACCCAATAAAAAAAGCCCTGAACAGGGCTCTTTTATGGGCTGGACTATCTTACCAGTGCTCACCGGGGAAGAGGCGGGCATAGGCCTTTTGCACCCAGTTCAGTTTTTCTTGTTTGCCTACAGAGGCAGACGAGCTTGGGAACAGGTTATAGCCAATCGACATCAGTTTATTGTTGATGTCTGGCGCAATGGAGTAGGTAATAGATGCCAAACGGCCCAAATGGGTTGCAACTTTTTTCGGACGTTTCACAATCGCATAAGCCACAAGGTCTGCAGCTTGTTCTGGTGAAAGGGTTGGCACGTATTTATAAATTTTAGTTGGGGCGATCATTGGTGTACGCACCAAAGGCATATAAATAGAGCTGATCGCGATTTTGTGCGAATGTACTTCTGCAGACAGGCAGCGGCTAAAAGCATCCAGTGCAGCTTTTGACGCAACATAAGCAGAGAAACGGGTGGCATTTGCCAATACGCCGATTGAACTGATATTAATGATATGTCCTTCACGGCGGATCATCATTTGCGGCAGCAAATTCATAATTAAACGGATTGCGCCGAAATAATTCAGCTGCATGGTGCGTTCAAAATCATGAAAACGGTCTGTCGACTCATATACAGCGCGGCGGATTGATCGGCCAGCATTGTTAATCAAAATATCAATGTGATCGACAGAGGCAAAAATCTGTTTTGATACGTCATCAATAGACTGCATATCATTTAAATCGCAAGGGAATACCGAAGCTTTACCGCCTTTGGCTTCAATCTCAGCTTTTACTTCATCTAGCGTTTCTTTGGTCCGGGATACCAATAAGACATGCGCGCCTGCATCGGCTAAGCGGTGTGCTGTCGTCAGGCCAATCCCGCTGGATGCGCCAGTAATTAAAATGATTTTGCCATCCACTTTCTCACGAAAGTGTTTTTCTAATCTTTGTTTCACGTTTAGTTCCCTGATTGAATAAATGTGATTCAGCGTGTTTGTTTTTATGGGGTATTGAGTTTACTGCGCATGGTGAAGAAGAGCGCAGGGCTAAGCGTGTATGATAGCGGATTATGTATGAAAAGCTACAAATTAACTTGTTGAATTTAAAAATAAAATTAGAGTATTTGCTCTAATTTCGATTGTTCTGATATTTGATTTTTACCAACTATCAAAAATAAATCAAGAGAATATTGAAAGATTTAAAAGAGAAAAACCTCCATAGCGCGCTATGGAGGTTTTTTTGAGCAAAATAAAATAATTTAGACTTGCGCAAGCGCTTGTTCTAAGTCTGCAATCAGGTCATCTGCATGTTCAATACCAATGGATAAACGTACCATATCAATACTGACGCCGGCAGCTTTTAATTCTTCTTCATTCAGTTGGCGGTGTGTCGTGGTTGCAGGGTGGCAAGCCAAGCTTTTCGCATCGCCAATATTTACTAAACGGGTGAACAGCTGCAGTGCATCAATAAAGCGGGTGCCGCCAGCCAGTCCATCTTGCACACCAAAAGATAAAATTGCGGATGGCTTGCCTTTTACATATTTTTGCGCCAAAGCATGCTGAGGGTGATCTTTTAAACCTGCGTAGTTCACCCATTTTACTTTAGGGTGTGTTTTCAGATATTCAGCAACTTTCAGCGCATTTTCTGTATGGCGCTCCATCCGCAGGCTAAGTGTTTCTAGACCTTGCAAGATGAGGAACACATTTTGCGGGCTGATCGCGGCGCCAGTATTGCGCAGAGGCACAACACGGGCGCGGGCGATATAAGCGGCTGCGCCTAGGGCTTCGACATAATTCACACCGTGATAGCTTGGGTCCGGTGTATTTAAAGCAGGGAAGCGTTCTGCATGTTCCCCCCAAGGGAATTTGCCGCTGTCAACAATCATGCCGCCAATGGAGTTGCCGTGACCGCCAATATATTTGGTCAATGAATGTACAACGATATCTGCGCCGAATTCAAACGATTTTTGCAGCACAGGTGTGGCTACAGTGTTGTCAACAATAACGGGAACGCCATATTCATGAGCAATTTTTGAGATAGCTTCGAGGTCAATAATATTGCCTAAAGGGTTGCCGATGGATTCAACAAAAACCAGTTTGGTTTTGGCATCAATTAAATTGCGCAGCGCTTCAGGGTTTTGATAATCAAAAAAGCGCACTTCAATGCCTTGTTTCGGCAGAGTGTGTGCAAATAGATTGTAGGTGCCGCCATAGAGTGTGGAAACTGAGGCAATATTGTCGCCGGCTTCGGCAATCGTTTGCACGGCATAGGTGATGGCTGCCATGCCTGAAGCCAATGCCAATGCGCCAATACCGCCTTCAAGTGCCGCAACGCGCTGCTCCAGCACAGCAGTGGTCGGGTTCATGATACGGGTATAAATGTTCCCCTGAACTTTTAAATCAAATAAATCAGCACCATGCTGCGTATTGTCAAACGCATAAGAGGTCGTTTGATAGATAGGCACTGCAACAGCTTTGGTGGTTGCCTCGGGTGTATATCCCGCATGAATTGCTAAGGTTTCGTCTTTATAGGTCATCTTTCCATCATCGTTCTGATTAATTATTTAGCTACTTTAACATCTTTCTATATATATAAAAGTGCTTATTTATTGAAGCGAATATCGTTTTTTATGCATAAGAGTGAGGTTTTAAGTACAAGGATTTGCAGATATGTGTATAAAAACAGTGTTTAAAAAACAAACATGATTTTAGTTGTAACAATCTATGGAAGTTGTTCTGCTTTCCTTATGTTTTCGGCGCTTTTATCGTATAATACTCCGATTATTTTTTCGCTCATTTTGAGCAACTTGGGGTAAATCCGTTCACCCCGGTATTGGTTTTCTATTGAGGAGTCCTAAGTGGCCCAATATATTTACACGATGAACCGTGTGTCGAAAATGGTTCCGCCTAAGCGCGAAATCTTAAAAGACATCTCTTTATCATTCTTTCCAGGTGCAAAAATTGGTGTACTTGGTCTAAACGGTGCAGGTAAATCTACCTTGCTTCGTATTATGGCGGGCGTGGACAAAGATTTCTCAGGTGAAGCGCGTGCGCAGCCGGGTATTAAAATTGGCTACCTTGAGCAAGAGCCGCCTCTAGACGAAACTAAAGACGTTCGCGGCAACGTGGAAGATGGCTTGCGTGAGCCTCTTGATGCTTTAGCGCGTCTCGATGAAGTTTTCGCTGAATATGCTGCTGAAGATGCTGACTTTGATGCGCTTGCAAAAGAGCAAGAAAAGCTAGAAGCAATTATCCATGCTTGGGATGCACACAATATTGCAAACCAAATGGATCAAGCTGCAGCTGCATTGAACCTTCCAGCTTGGGATGCTGACGTTAAGCTTCTTTCAGGCGGTGAGCGCCGCCGTGTTGCACTTTGCCGTCTATTGCTTTCTAAGCCGGATATGCTGCTTCTAGACGAACCAACGAACCATTTAGACGCTTCATCTGTAGCTTGGTTAGAACGTTTCCTTAAAGATTTCGCGGGCACAATCGTTGCGATTACGCATGACCGTTATTTCCTTGATAATGTTGCTGAGTGGATTCTTGAACTTGACCGCGGCATGGGTATTCCATACCAAGGCAACTACTCTTCTTGGTTAGAGCAGAAAAATGCCCGTTTAGAACAAGAGAATAAGCAAGAAGAATCTTTTGCTAAAGCATTGAAGAAAGAACTTGAATGGGTTCGTTCAAATGCGAAAGGCCAGCAAAAGAAAAACAAAGCGCGTATGGAGCGTTTTGAAGAGCTTAACTCGCGTGAATTCCAACAGCGTAACGAAACGTCTGAAATCTACATTCCGCCTGGTCCGCGTCTAGGTAATAAGGTTGTAGAAGTTGAAGGCATCAGTAAATCGTTTGGTGACCGTACACTGTATAAAGATTTAAGCTTCGTTGTTCCGCCATGTGCGATCGTTGGTATCGTGGGTGAGAACGGTGCAGGTAAAACAACTTTATTCCGTATGATGACAGGCGAGCAGCAGCCAGATACGGGTACAGTCGTACTGGGTGAGTCGGTTAAAGTTGCTTACGTTGGTCAGATCCGTGACACGCTGGATGACAACAAAACGGTTTGGGAAGAAGTTTCTGGCGGTTTAGACATCTTGCGTATTGGTGAATACGAAATCGCATCTCGTGCGTATATCGGCCGCTTTAACTTTAAAGGCCAAGATCAGCAAAAACGTGTAGGTCAATTGTCAGGCGGTGAGCGTAACCGTTTACAGCTTGCGAAAATCCTGCAAATGGGTGCAAACGTAATCTTACTCGATGAACCATCGAACGACTTGGACATTGAAACTTTACGTGCGCTTGAGGATGCAATTCTTGTATTCCCAGGTACTGTAATGGTGATCTCGCATGACCGCTGGTTCCTTGACCGTATTGCAACGCACATCTTGTCATTTGAAGGCGAAACACCTGAATTCTTCACTGGTAACTATGCTGAGTTTGAAGAATACCGCCGTAAACGCGATGGTGATGACCTTGTGACTAAGCGTCAAAAATATCGCAAAATTGGCGTTTAATTGCCCATTTTGATGAAATAAAAAACCAGCCTGAGGGCTGGTTTTTTATTTTGATTTAAGAGAGAGCAATATCATCGTGAAGGTGACTGAGTGTGTAATTTGCTTGGGTGTGACCTTGGGCTGCAGCTTTTTTTAACCATTGTTCAGCAAGGGTGAAATTTCTTTCTAGCCCTAATTCACCATTAAGATAACCAAGACCTAATTTATATTGTGCTTCTTTATGACCTCTGAGCGCAGCGCTTAAAAAATTCCACATTGCATTGCGGAAATCGGTGAAAGAAGGGTCTGCGGGTGTGTTTGAGGTCTGAGATATAAATTCTTGATGGTGCTTAACCCCTAAGCCTTCGAAATACTGACCCTGAATATAATCTTGATTAGCTTCCTGAATATGTGGTTGATAAATTTTATCGGGTGAAACAGGAGGGTGTAACAAAGCAGAACTGATCTTTTTTATAGCTTGTTTGATCATAGCGAACTCCTTTCGTATGTTACAAAGTAGAATTCTGGTAACCTACTCTTGAATATAAATAAGTACTGAGTAATAACACGTTACTTTTTGTTTGTGTTCGCGATATTACTATTTGAAAATTAACATGATCTTAAACATAAGTAAAATATTTTATGATTTAAAAAATATGATTAAAAACAAATATTTATCTTTGTATTTGGCTGTTTATTGGAAAATTGAACTGATTAGACATGATCCAGTTTTTTTAATAAGTATTGAGTGCCATTTATCATTGATTTGTAAAGTTTCATTATATTGGCTTAATGCCATGCATCAGGATCACCTGCTGAAGCAATGGCTGCAATGATGACAACAGGAACGTAAATCACAGCTGCTGTGAGCGCTAAAGGTATGATTGCAATAGTCTTTGTTGTATTGCCAATTTTTTGGACATAGCTTGGTTGGGCTGTATTTGAACTGCTAATGACCGTAATAGGGTAAGGCTGTTTCATTGGATAAGGAATGCTGTTTTGATTTTTAACTGGCGTATGAATGCTTCCTTTCATCTCGATGTTCGCAATAGGGTAGGTGCATGATTGCAAGCCGTGACTTTGGTGTGCGGTATTGCATTGCTGTTGCGTGTGTGTGAATCCAAGATTTTTTAAATCATTGATTTGCCGCTTTGAAAGCTTGCTGACGGGTGTGTTATAGAGAATTCGCAACTCAGTTTTGAAATGGCTTTGGTCAAGCATGTGAAATTTGATTGGCGTACTATTAATTAATACCCGCTGCTCGGGTTGAGTATTTTGCAAGATATTAAAAATTTGACTGCCGCCTTGGAGCGCCAGATAAGAGTATTGCTCACCTATAAATAAAATTTTAGGTTGAGAATCATCGGTCTTAGCAACAGCAATAATTTGATCATTTTGATGAGTGGATGTGAGTTTTTTAGGAACAGTATTGCAGGCAGTGAGAACAAATACGAGTAAAAAGGTCAGGCTAAATTGAGTGTAGTGATGCATTTTAATTATCTGAGTTTCTCATTTTAAGGCGTGAATGATAACGAAACTGAGCAAAAAGTCATAGCGAATATGTGCTTGAGGGAATCATAAAATAGAACACAATTTAGGTTACGAAAAATTTAAAAAATTCTATCCATTGGAATGGTATTACATTCCTTTTAATTGCTAGGCTCAGCATAATCCTGCTTGAGGAGTTGTTATGGCAGACAATCATGGGCATGACCACAGTCATGCTGTTGTGACGGAAGCTAATGCGAAAAAATTAAGTTTTGCTTTGGCGCTCACCAGTACGTTTTTGATTATCGAAGTCATTGCGGGATTCATGACGCAAAGTTTGGCGCTGTTATCAGATGCGGCGCATATGTTTACCGATGCCGCGGCACTTGCTATTGCGTTGGTTGCGATAAAAATAGGGAAACTCCCCGCAGACAATAAACGCACATTTGGCTATCAGCGTTTTGAGATTCTGGCGGCTTTGTTTAATGCCATGATGCTCTTTGCTGTGGCGATTTATATTCTTTATGAGGCTTATCAGCGCTTTTCTACGCCGCCCGAAATTCAAAGTATGGGAATGATGATTGTTGCGGTCATTGGTTTGATCATCAACTTGATTTCGATGCGTATTTTGTTTTCAAGCTCCCAAGACAGCTTGAATGTAAAGGGTGCATATCTTGAGGTTCTGAGTGATGCATTGGGTTCAGTGGGTGTTATTATTGGCGCGGTATTGATTTATTTTACGGGCTGGATGTGGGTTGATACGCTTATTGCTGTGCTGATTGGTTTTTGGGTGCTGCCAAGGACATTGGTATTGCTTAAGCAAAGCATTAATATTCTGCTGGAAGGTGTGCCTGAAGAAATTGATATTGAGTCGCTGCGCAATGATTTGCTGGCATTAAAAGGTGTGGAAGGTATACATCAGCTCAAAGTATGGGCAGTCACTTCAAAGAATATTCATTTGACTGTGCATGTATATGCGCCTCAAGCGGACCGTAATGCGTTATACACTGCTGCTTGGGAAATGTTAAGTCATGAGCACGGCATTACTGAAATGACGCTGCAGATAGAAGACGATGAATGCGCTGCGCAATCACATGGACATAAGCATTCGGATGAAGAGGAGCATGCACACCAGCATTAAGCTGGCATGCATTGAGCGGGACTTAAAGTTCCCACTCGTGGCTGCATTCGCGGCATTTCCATTTTTTCTGGTTCTGCATAAAGCCTTGCATGGAAATTTTGAAATCAGGCAAGTCGCGGTAGAACAGGAACCCGGCGATGACGCTGAGGATAAATACAACGACAGTAGCAGATTGCAAAGTACTGCCAGCGCCATTGCCAAAAATCCACATTATGATGCTGATTAAAACTAAAATCAGTAAAATAAAAATTAGCGGAATAAGAAAAACTAAACTTTTAGGCACATTTGGGCGCGGTGCTGCTGCGCCTGCTTGTGCAATGGGCATAATTTTAGGGCTTTGGCATTTAGGGCAGCGGTATTGCATTGCAACTCCATATTTTTAATCTATGTGTTATTTTAGACTGAATCATGCAGAAAGCAAAAACAGCAGGATGTAAATGTTGAAAATTTTTAGGCAATAAAAAAGCCCAAGTCGTTATGCTTGAGCTTTTTTATAAGATTGCTAAACTTAAGCTTAGCGTTCTTAAATATGGCGTCCCTACGGGGATTCGAACCCCGGTTACCGCCGTGAAAGGGCGATGTCCTAGGCCTCTAGACGATAGGGACAAGTGAGGCAACACAAGTAAAACGGTTGTATGGTGGAGTCAAGGAGGATCGAACTCCTGACCTCTACAATGCCATTGTAGCGCTCTACCAACTGAGCTATGACCCCAGTCTGTGTGAGCGCTATATTATGGATATAACGCCCGCACGTCAACTAAAAAATGAATTAAGCTTCATCAACTGCATCATTTTTCGGCAATTTTAAGCTTTCATTGCGTTTTTCCCAGACTTTTACTTCTTTTTTGCTTGGACCGCCAACAATTTCAAGCGCATTACGCAGACGGGCGAAGGTTAGATCAGGGCCAATAGTTACCATAGTCTGCATGACTGGGGTTGATGCTGTTGAACCAGCAATTGCAATAAAGAATGCAGGCATGAAGTCACGAAGTTTAACTTCCATTTGTGCAGCCAAGTCCATCAGTGTTTGGCTGACAGTGTCGTTATTCCATGTGAACAGGCTTTCAAGGCGCCAAATAGCAAACTGCAGGCTTTGACGAACTTGTTCTTCAGTCAGCTTCTTGCTTGCAAACTGTTCTTTTGAAAGCGCAGGGAAGTGGTTGAAGTAATGAGCAGACCAATTCACTGCTTCTGACAGCAAATTGATACGCGGCTGAATTGCAGCTGCAATTTCTTCCAGTTTTGCACGATCCGCTTTCCAAGCAAGCAATGTATCAAGCAAGTCGCTTGGTGACAGCGCTTTGATCCATTGGCCATTAAGCCAATTCAGTTTTTCGACATCAAAAATCGGGCCGCCTAAAGATACGCGGTTAATGTCGAAGTTTTCGATCATCTCAGCCAAAGTGAATTTTTCGCTTTCGTCCGGCATAGACCAGCCCATGCGGCCTAAGTAGTTCAGCAAAGCTTCCGGCAGTACGCCAATATCTTTGTAGTAGTTAATTGATGTTGGATTTTTACGTTTTGATAATTTTGACTTATCTGGGTTGCGCAGCAGCGGCATGTGGCAAAGCACAGGCATGTCCCAGCCAAAGTATTGGTAAAGCAGCTGATGTTTAGGCGCAGATGGAATCCATTCTTCACCGCGGATGACGTGTGTGATTTCCATGAGATGGTCATCAACCACGTTTGCGAGGTGGTAAGTTGGCAAGCCGTCCGTTTTAAGCAAAATTTGCATGTCCACTTGCGCCCATGGAATTTCCACATCACCGCGAAGCATGTCGTTAAATACGCAAATACCTTCAGTTGGTACTTTCATGCGGATGACATGCGCTTCACCAGCAGCTAAGCGGCGCTGTACTTCTTCTTCAGAAAGTAAAAGCCCGCGGCCGTCATAACGAGGAGATTCACCGCGCGCTTGCTGTTCAGCACGCATTTGATCTAACTCTTCTGCAGTTGCGAAGCAGTAAAAAGCATGGCCTTTTTCAACCAGCTCAAGTGCGTACTGTTTATAAATGTCCATACGTTCAGATTGGCGGTATGGTGCATGCGGGCCGCCGACATCAGGACCTTCAGCCCAGTTCAAGCCCAACCAGCGCAATGAGTCCAGAATCATTTTTTCAGATTCAGGGGTAGAGCGAAGCTGATCAGTATCTTCAATACGAAGAATAAACTCACCGCCATGCTGTTTGGCAAAACATAAGTTGAACAGTGCAATGTAGGCAGTACCAACGTGAGGGAAGCCTGTAGGAGAAGGTGCAATACGAGTACGGACAGTCATAATCAATTATAAATCTGAATGCAATGGGGGCTATTATAACGAAAAAGCCTGATCACTTAATGCTTAATTCAACATTCAGTGATCAGGCGCAGCGGCAGCTTGGGGGAAAGCAGCCGTCAACACTCATCTGGCTAGGATTTATTTAAATAATTATGATGCGTTTGTTGCAAACAGCGCTTGTACAAAACGGCTGAAGCTTTGATTTTGTGAAGCAAAAAAGCTTTGCGCAGGCGCTGTTTTAAAAGATGTCACGGCTTTTAAGCTTTCATCTGAACGCTTTTTATCATCCATTTTTTGCTGTGTAAGGGCTTTTTCAATTAATGATGTTTTTTCAGCAGGCATAGTGACTTTGCTATTCGCTGTTTTACTGATGGCAGCAGTATGGCCTGTTTGCGCGATACTGAAAAAAATGCCGAAACTTAAAGCTGTAAATAATTTCATGGTTCAAACGTCCCCTCATTTGAAATGAATGGTTGCTAATTTTTGGTGTTTTTTAATACTAATACTACGATTTAATCATTTAATGCATTTAAAAAGTAGAACTGCGTCACATTTTTTACAAAAAAATAATAAATCTAAGATATCAGTTACGTGAATACATCGACAAATGTTTAATTGTTACTTTGTAGCAAATAACTATGTAGAGAGGATGGAGAGCCAGACGCTGAATTATAGCATTTACATGTATGCTATTAGAAGTTTTTAAGATGTATATAGGTGTAATTTAATATAAATCAATTATATAGGTTGTATATTATGTAAAATTGTTTGGGTTTATATAGTTCATTTCAATAACCAAATGAGCGGTACAAAATGAAAAAAATAATTGCACTGAGTGTTTTGGCATATTTAAGCGGGGCGTCTGCGCAGCTGTATGCCAGTAAGGGCTTTTTTAAATATTTTGTATGACCCTACACATGAGTTTTATCAGGAATTTGGCGCTTTTTGGAAACGGCGCACAGACCAAGAAATCAATTTTAAACAGTCGTATGGCGGTTCAAGAAAACAGGCGCGTGCGGTGGCGGCAGGACTGTAAGCCGATGTTGTGACTTTGGCTTTGGTGAATGATATTGATGAAATTGTGCATACGGGACAGATTGATAAACATTGGTAAAAGGTTATCTCAAAAATATGCAGCGCAATGTCCTAAGGTTCAGACTTTTACTATTGATAACGTTTTTGGAGGCTGGGCCAAAGCGCAAAAAGCTCATTTTGTAAATGGCGCTATTTTTGATCAAATTTATAGTGATCAAAAATAAACATCAATTTTTTTGAAAAGCAAGATATGCGGCTTTGTTATCCATTTTTTTTCATAAATAATGCATAAAATACTATATATTGCGAAAAAGTAGATTGTTTTCTTTTTTTTATGAGTAAAAACAAAGTGCTAGAAGAGAGGTGGCTGACTGTGAGGCGCTGTGAAAAATAAATGTGAATTGCAGTTCATGGTTTTATTTCATATAGTCAGCAGCATTGAATATGATTTGTTTCAGTCCTATGAAAACCCAATTAAAATCGCTATTTAGCGCAGTATTGCTGACCGCTGGTTTGTCTTTGTCTGCGGCAGCGGCACAAGCTGCGGACCGTCAGTTTTTAAATGTATCTTATGATGCAACGCGTGAATTTTATGATGAATTCAACAAATCATTTGGCGCGTACTGGGAATCGCGTACTGGGAAAACGGTTGATTTTAAACAGTCGCATGGCGGTTCTGGCAAGCAAGCCCGTTCTGTCGTTGACGGTTTGAAAGGTGATGTCGTGACTTTGGCTTTAGCGAATGATATTGAGGAAATTGTAAAATCTGGTCAAATTCAGCCGGGCTGGCAAAAAGAATTTCCGCATAATTCAGCGCCATATACTTCAACGATTGTTTTCATGGTGCGTAAAGGCAACCCTAAAGGTATTAAGGACTGGTCTGATTTGACTAAGCCGGGTGTACAAATTATTACGCCAAACCCGAAAACAGGCGGTTTGCCGCGTTGGGTTTATTTATCTGCTTGGGGCTATGCGCTGAAACAGCCGGGCGGCAACGATGCTAAGGCGAAAGATTTTGTCGGCAAAATGTACGGCAATGTGAAAGTGATGGATTCGGCGGCGCGCGCGTCTATGACAACATTTGCAGAGCGCGGTATTGGTGATGTGCTGCTGACTTGGGAAAACGAGGCATTAGTTACTCAAAAAGCTTTGGGTAAAGGCAAGTTTGATATTGTTTATCCTTCAATATCAATTTTGACTGAACCTTCAGTTGCAATTGTTGACCGCACGGTAGAGAAAAATGGTAATAAGTGGTTGGCTCAAGGCTATATCAACTATTTATATTCACCGTTAGGTCAAGAAATGGCTGCAAAATATTTCTACCGTCCGCGTGATGCAAAAGTATTGGCGAAATATAAATCTCAGTTCCCGCCATTAAAAACGTTCACTATTGATGAGGTATTTGGCGGCTGGGCTAAAGCTCAGCAGGCTCACTTTGTGAATGGTGCGGTATTTGACCAAATTTATAACAGCAAGCGTTAATTGACTTCCTCCCCGACCTAAAGGAC
>NZ_RAXV01000039.1 GCF_003611465.1 Acinetobacter tianfuensis | reverse complement strand
CACTTCAAATGCTAATCTAAGCTTCATATAAATAATAAAAATGACGATGTAAAAATATTACGTAAATAAAGCGCTACATAGCGCTTTATTTTTTAAAAAAACGTATCTGCAGAAACATTAAAGCGTTCAGACAAGGCCTTAATATGACGAATATTCAACTGACGTTTACCGCTTAAAATTTCTGAAATGACAGATTGAGATGCAACTTCCGGTAAATCCGATTGCCCTAACCCATGCTGCTCCATCAGAAAAGATAAAGCTGCCCGGCCATCTCCTTTAGGCATAGCTAAATGTTTATGTTCATAAGCAGAAACCAAGTCACCTAACTGGTGAATAAGCCCCATAAGAGGATGAGATTCATCATCACCAACTGTATCCAAAAGGTCATCTAATGCTTCAATCAATGCATTGAAGTCATCTTCATTTTCAGGCTTGCTGAGCAATGGTGCAACGTAGTGCCAGTGATCTACGGCCTGTTTAATCATCGCATTCATACTAACCCTCCTTCCAATGGCCTTTGTCATATTCTTTATGGGACAAAACATAGCGAATGTATACGCGCTTTGCCTGATACATGACCACAGCAATTAAGCGAATCTTATTTCCGCCAATATCGAATACATGCAGCTTTCCAACTTTATCGACCGCTGGAAAAAGCAGCTTCATTTCAGCAAAATCTTTAGGATCATTAGCCTTCATAATTCGATACCAGCCATCCAATGCTGTTTCAGCCTGCGGCCACTTATTCTTTGCTTCTATAATTCGAGCGTGAGTGATCACATGCATATCAATTATCGCATTTTGCTATAAAACATAGTATAGCCAATTTATCGCATTTTGCAATAACGGATCTTATTTTAACCCTGTCTGTTTTGACTGAATGTCATGCTTCCATACCTATGTCTTATCTATTAAAAATGAAAGAAGTCATAAAAAACTGAGGATGGATAGAATAGAAACGTTTGGACTTTAAAAAAACTGGTACATTATAAGTGTAGATTATAAAAAAGAAGGTAATTTCAGTAATGAAAACTAAGCTGTCTATTCTTACATTTCTTATGAGCGGTATATGTTTAGCTTCAACATACGCAATTGCCTCACCTGTGTTTTCCCATACAAGCACACGCCAAGTTTTAAATCTTCCCGCGAGCGCCCCTGGTACAATCTTATCGATACAAACACAAGATACGGATCTATTCAGCAATGCTTCACAGCGATTTTTAATCAATTACCGCAGCCGAGGCGTACAGTCTGAACCAATCGTGGCATCTGGCTTCATTTTATTGCCTAAAGGTAAAGCTCCCAAAGACGGCTGGCCAATTTTAGCTTGGGCACATGGTACAACAGGTACGGCGGACACTTGTGCACCTTCTAATGACTTTGCTGGCGGCCCTGTTCATGCTTATCAGCAGATTGCAGCTCAAGCGCTCAATGCATGGCTTGCGCGCGGCTATGCAGTTGTTGCGCCTGATTATCAGGGCTTAGGCACTCCAGGGGGACATCCATATATGAATGCGCAAAGCCAGTTACATACTGTTGTTGATGCGGTACGTGCAGTTCACCTTTTAAAACCCTACCAATTTAGTAAAAACTGGTATGTCATGGGACATAGTCAAGGAGGAGCTGCATCCCTTTCTGTTGCTGCATATGGCCAAAAAGATGCTCCCGACATGAATTTACGCGGAGCAATTGCACTTGCCCCAGGCGGCTATCAATATGAAGGAATTGCAGAATATGTCGCAACTCAGCCTAAAATTGACCCAAGCGTTGCCGCATTTTTCCCTATTGTTCTTCTTGGTGCTGAAGCAGCCGACCCATCTATTGCTCCAAAAAACTTAGTCAGCCCAGAAATGGAGAAAGTTCTGAATATGGCCCGCAATCGATGTTTATCTGAATTGCAATCTGAGCTAAAAGAAGCGCCTAAAACCATTTTCCAACCGAATGTAGATTTAATGCCTTTGACCAACTATTTAAGAAAGCAGTCTATTGAGCATATGACCCCTAATGTACCTGTTCTATTAGTACAAGGCGATAAAGATCATTTAGTCGATTCCCGCGGAACTTATGCTTATTATCAGCAAGTATGCAAAAAACAGAAACCGATGTCATTCCATCCTATCAAGAATGGAGATCACCGTGATTCATTAAAACAAAGTGAATTCCTAATAGATGGCTTTATCAATTCCATTGATCAAGGCAAACCTGTAAATACCTGCAGCTAAAATGCCTAATTGAAGATAAAGCGCGATACTGCGCTTTATCTGTTAGAAATATAGCACTGATGAAATTTAACAGCTAAACCATCCTTTCATATAAGAATCCTGCTGTATAGCAGGATTCTTCGTCTCAATTGACAGCATACTGAAAAGTTTTGCATATGCTTTATCAAACCCTTTCATTATTTTAAATAAAAGGTTTAATCAAACTTTATTTACTATTTGGCGAAACCATTTGCTCAGGACGCACAACTTCATCAAACTGCTGTTCGGTCACCAAACCCAGCTCAACAGCCACTTGCTTTAATGTTTTTCCTTCTTTATAAGCCGTTTTCGCTACCTTTGCGGCATTTTCATAACCAATAACAGGATTCAAAGCTGTTACCAACATTAAAGAGTCATGCAAGAAGTGATCTATTTTTTCACGGTTTGGCTCAATACCTGCAGCACAGTGCTCATTAAAACTATTGCATGCATCGCCCAGCAGTTGAATAGACTGCAGCAAGTTGAAGGCAATCACTGGCATAAATACGTTCAGCTCGAAGTTGCCTGAAGCCCCAGCCATATTAATAGTTGTATCATTCCCCATAACTTGCGCTACGACCATGGTCATGGCTTCACTTTGTGTGGGGTTAACCTTACCTGGCATAATGCTCGAACCCGGCTCATTTTCTGGAATATGCAGCTCACCAAAACCGCAGCGCGGACCGCTTGCCAGCCAACGGATATCATTGGCAATTTTATTTAAACTGGCAGCTAAGGTTTTCAATGCGCCTGAAGCAAATACAGCAGCATCACGTCCAGCCAAAGCTTCAAATTTATTTGGCGCAGTCACAAATGGCAAACCTGTTAAAACCGCCAGCTGATTCGCTGCTTTTTCTGCATAATCAACGTGCGCATTTAAGCCCGTTCCGACAGCAGTCCCGCCTAAAGGCAATTCATATAAACCAGATAAAGCCTGCTGTAAACGTTTTAGCCCATGATCCAGCTGTGATACATAACCGCTGAACTCTTGGCCTAATGTTAAAGGGGTCGCATCTTGCAAATGTGTACGGCCAATTTTAACAATATCTGCAAATGCTTTAGATTTTTCATCCAAAGTATTACGCAGCGCAGTTACAGCTGGAATTAACAGTTCATTTATTTGTAAACTTGCCGCAACGTGTATTGCCGTTGGAAATGAGTCATTTGTAGACTGTGCGCGGTTTACATGATCATTAGGATGCACTGGCTTTTGTGAACCAAGCGGATTGCCTAGTTTCTGGTTCGCAATATTGGCAATGACTTCATTGCAGTTCATATTGCTTTGTGTTCCTGAACCAGTTTGCCACACGACGAGCGGAAATTGCGCATCCCATTGTCCCGCAATCACTTCCTCTGCTGCACCGACAATATATTGGGACAGTACTGCAGGAATCTGATTCAGCTCTGCATTTGTTATAGCCGCAGCTTTCTTAACTAATCCCATAGCGCGGATCATTGGACGCGGCAAACGTTCGCCGCCAATTTTAAAATTTTGCAGGCTGCGCTGAGTTTGTGCGCCCCACATGGCATCACTTGGAACTGCAACCTCACCCATCGTGTCATGTTCAATACGTGTTTGCATGATTCAGTCCTTATTTCCTTTGTCGTTTATAAATTGCAGCTTGTACTGCAATGGGCTTAAAAATATAGCTTAAGTCTATTCAATCAAACCCATTATATAAATGATAATTATTATCAAATATAATTTGTATTTTACACATCAGTTTTAACACTATTGAGCCTTAATGCTGCCGCTCAATACCTTCCGTCATCATTTTACGGTGACAGCAGTCATTAAGTCCTAAACAAAGGAAACGCTAAATCATTCAGAAAAGACAGCATAAAATACTGATACGGCGACATTTCATTTCAAAAGAACTTATTGGCCGCGCAAAATTTGCTGATAGAAATTCCACTCATCTTCCAGCATTTTTCTTAAGCTGCGTTCAGGTTTCCAATTCAGCACTTTTTGGGCCTTGGCTGAGTCCGCACCTATACGGTCTAACTCTTGATGCGGATAATAGCCCGCTTCTGCCGTTTGAATATCACTTTGCGTTACAGCAGAAATTTCATCCAATAGCGTTTGTATAGATACAAGTTCACCAGCAATGTTGAATGCCTCGCAAACCTGATTTTGCTGATGTAGCCATTGAATGCTGTTCCATACTGCATGACATGCATCTAAAACATGTAAAAAACTGCGTTCAACCGTTTTATCATCTGTATTTGCCTGTTTGCGCAGTTCAATGAAGTCCCGCTGCTGTGCGCCAGCCTGCATAGCCAGCGGTATAATATTTTTAGGCAAAGGGACCACAAACTCTCCCAGCACGCCTTGTTCTAAAGCACCCGCAATATTCGATAAACGTAAAATTGCGATTTTCCATTCTGTGTCTGTCCGTGCCGTATCCTGAATAATCTCTTCAACCATTTGCTGCGATTTAATATATGGATTTGGGTAGGCATAGTTAAAGGGCTGATCTTCTGTGAGCTGCGCTGATGAGGTTCCGTACACAGCCAAACTGGATAAATGCACTAATGTGCGTACACCTGTACGCTGCATAGAGCGCATTAAACTCATAATACAGCTGACATTATCATTATAATATTCAAGCGGTTTCAGTACAGATTCTTCCAAGGATTTGAATCCTGCCGCATGTACAACTGCAGAAACGGAATACTGTTCAAAAACTTTATTTAATGCAGGAGTATTCCGTATGTCTATTTTGACAAAAGGAACGTACATGCCCGATAAAAACTCTAAGCGTTCTAAGACCTGCAAATTTGAGTTTGATAAATTATCAACAATAATGACTTCCTGTCCTTGCGCTAAAAGACTTAATGCAATGTGCGATCCTATAAAGCCTAAACCACCAGTGACTAAAATCATTGTATAATACCTTTTTCTTATGAAGTCTGACTTAACTTGCTTTTACGCTGGTTATTACTGCAGTGAATTTCAATGAGTACCTTAATACTAATTACCTCCTCGCCTACATCTGTTCATGCATGGCATGCTTTGGGTCTGGCTCAAGCATTGCAGCTGAAAAATCAAAGCTTCCGTGTCTTTTTCTATCAAGACGGTGTAGCTGCCGCAAATGCGCTGCAATGGGTGCCGGATGATCAGCGCAATCTCACTGCGGAATGGCAAAAATTAGCTATCCGTTTACCTGTTTGTGTCAGCGCTGCTTTGTCCCGCGGCATTACAGATGCTGAAAATGCACAGCGCCATAATATCCAGCAGCACAATCTAGCCCAAGGCTTTGAATTGGTTGGCTTGGGTGAACTTGCAGATGCTGTCCAAGCTTCAGAGCGCCTAATTCAATTTTAATTAATATCGCAGCGGAATATGTTGCTTTTAAAAGGTTTATTGTGTGAAAACTGTACTCGTTATATTAACTCAAGCCAATTTAACCAGCTTGCAAGTGCACGAAAGCCTTTCTGCCGCAATGGTTTTAGCAACTTTTGGCAGTGACGTTAAAATACTGCTGCAAGATGCAGCCTTAAGTTTACTCAGCTCAGAGATTGCTTTTGATCAGCTGAAGCATGCCTTTAAAGTCGCATCGAATATGGTAGACAGCTTTGAGTTCTATGACCTAACACCAGTTTTAGTCGAAACAAAAGATCAGCAAAATGCCTTTGTACAGGCATCTGAACAAGACATTGCGTTTGTTGAGCTCAACTCAGAACTGATGCAGCAGTTTGATCATGTGCTGTACTGGTAAGGAATGACACAATGAAAACATCAACATTATTTTTAGTTCAAGCCAGCTATGCCTGTACACCGCATACTTTTAGCAAATTGCTGAAAATGGCAGCAGCAGATGATCAGGTTGTCCTTATGGGCGATGCTGCAATGCATGCAGCCAACCCTGTGATTAAACATTTTTCATGTGCAATTTTAGCAGCAGAACAAGCTTTGATTCCTGCTGGCTTTATATCAGATCATCTAACAGTATTGGACTATGCGCAATTTGCTGATCTGTGTCTGCAGCATAGCCGCGTTGTAACTTTAAAATAAACGGTTGTTTAAAATGAACTTAGCGTTAGACCAAGATGGACATTTAGTCGATTATACAATTTGGAATGAACAAGTCGCTCAAGAACTGGCAAATACCTTAGATCTTGAGCTAACAGCATGGCATTTTGAAATTTTACAGGCTGTACGTCAGTTTTATCAGCAATTTGGCCACTCTCCTGCAACCCGCCCGCTGATTAAGTTTTTAATGAAAACAGTCAGTCCTGAGGTCAATAATGCCGTACTGCAAGAGAGGTTTAATACAGGCCTCGTTGCACGCCACCTTAGCCGCTTGGCTGGTGTTCCCAAACCGGCAAATTGCCTCTGAAATTTAATCACGTCAAAGTTCAAATCAGATCAATAAAAAGCGCCTTCAGGCGCTTTTTTTACATAGCCTCATTTAACTGCTTAAGTTTGGTAAAGTAAGCTTCTGTAAAAACAGGTTTAACCTGCTTAGCATGCACAGCTTCACCGCACTCCGAACATACCGTCACTGGCTGAAAAACGTGGCCGCAGTTTTTGTGAATATATTCTACTGGTGAGCCTAATCCCTCATCCATCCACTTGTCTGCCCATGCGCTCATTGCCATAAGCAGCGGATACAATTCCAGCCCTTTTTCAGTCAGCCTGTATTCCATTCGTTCTTGACGGTCGATATACGGCTTTTTGACCAAAATTTGATGTTCGACCAGCCGCTTTAAACGTTCTGAGAGCACATGCCGTGTAAGGCCTAAGTTCTCCTGAAAATCATCAAAACGGCGCATGCCGGTAAAGGCATTTCGAAGAATGAGCAGCGTCCAGCGGTCACCCACAACGGAAAGCGTCCGCGCTATTGAGCATGGCTGGTTACCAATTTCTTCCCATTTCATTGCTTCATCCTTTATCAAACTGCATTGCAGTTAATTGTGTTTATTTTAATAATTTAAAATTTGCTTTCCAAGCAGTTTCAGGCTTATACATGTTTAAAATAAAACTTTAAGCCAGCAGGTAATAACTGCCGATCACAAAAGCCAGCAGACTTGCACACTCACAAATTTCAATACCTGCGCCCACTGTATCGCCTGTAATACCGCCAATACGCTGAATAAATTTACGGCGCAAGTAAAGCAAGCTAAGCGTAGCCGCCAAACAGGCGATAACACCTAAAACAGAAAAACACACCGATGCAGCCATACACAGCAGTATGACTAGCACGGCCATTTTTTTAGGGATATAGTCCGTCATTGCGCTGCCTAAACCTTTTTCACGCACATAATTTGTACTTAAAAATAAAAATAATGGCGCTGCACGGCCTAAAACGGGAAATAGCACTAAGGCGCTGCACAGCTGTTTCTGCAAAAGCAAATAAAGCGCCGACCATTTCAGAAAACAAAGGATAATTAAGCTTAATACACCAATTGGCCCGCATGCTGGATCTTTCATAATTTTCAGCGTCCGTTCAGCATCGCCAAAACCGCCTACCCATGCATCTGCTGTATCTGCCAAACCATCCAAATGCAGGCCGCCTGTCAGCCAAATCCATAGTACCAGCACTATGCTTGCCGATAACACTGCAGGCACGGCTTGCAATAAAACTGCTGCAGCCAAAAGAATGAAACCAATGATCAAACCAACAACAGGGTAAAACAGCAATGAATAACCATTTTGCTGTTTAGTCGGCATGGCTTTGAGCTGTATAGGAAAGGCCGTCAGAAATTGCAGCGCTATCCAAAATGGTGTCATCTGCATTGCTCCTGTGTATCAATGAAAATGAAATCATTTGCACTGCTGTAAAAATGGTTCAGTTGCCCCAGCTCAGCAGACATTTTAAGCAAGTCATTTAAGGGTTTAGACATTGCTTTGCATTTCAAAAGTTTGATCACTCCGCCATGCGAGATCACCAAAGCTCGAGAGCATTTTTTTATCTGCATATAAGCGTTAATTTTCTGCAATGCCTGTTCTACGCGCTGTTCAAACTGCACTAAGGTTTCAGCATTAGGCGGGCTAAACATCGTCGGCTGCAGCCAAAACTTTTCCAGCTGTTCAGGCACAGTCTCATACAGGTGCTGCGTTGTTTGCGCTTCCCAGTCACCAAAATGCATTTCCTGCAGCTGTGGTAAATACTGAAGCTCTAGCCCCAGCTGCTGAGCCGCTTGCAATGCAAAAACTGAGCAACGCTGCAAAGGTGAACTGAAGATAACATCCCACTGTATGCCAGATTGGATCGCCTGCAGCAAAGCCTTCTCCATTTGCTGCCAGCCTTTTTCAGTCAGCGCATCATCCGTTGAACCGCGCAGCGTATGGCTTAGTTCAGTTTCGCCATGACGCATAAAGTCTAATTTATACCCTTGGTCAGAACTGCAAACGGCGCGCGGCATTAGACTTTGTCGCCTATGACTGCTGCCTCAGCAAAAGTTGCCATATGATTATGCAGGCTGCAGGCTAATTTAATTAAACCTAAAGCCGCTCCCGCACCGCTGCCTTCGCCTAAACGTAAATTCAGTTTCAATAATGGCTCGGCTTGCAATTCATTTAATAAACTGCGGTGGCCATATTCTGCAGATTGATGACCGAACAGCATCCAGTCACGCACTCTCGGATTCATACGTACCGCAGCTAAAGCTGATACTGTGCTGATAAAGCCGTCAACCACAATAGGCAGACCTATCTGCGCACAGCGGATATATGCGCCAGCCATCGCAGCAATTTCTAAACCGCCTACAGCACATAATATTTTAAATGCATCATTTTGCGCATAGGCTTTATGCAGCTGCAGCGCCTGATCAATCACTTGTTTTTTATGCTCCAGCTGCTCGGCGCGGATCCCCGTACCTACACCTGTCAGCTGTTCTGCAGGCTGATTCAGCAGCAGACATGCAACTGCCGATGCGGAGCAGGTATTGCCAATACCCATTTCCCCAGCGACATAAATTGACGCACTATTCGCCAGCGCTTTGTCTGCACTTTGCCGACCCAGCTCTAAGGCCTGCATACACTGTTCTTCAGTCATTGCAGCTTGGATTTTAAAGTTCGCTGTACCTTGCATAATACAGCGGCGTTCCACACCAGCATATTCATAAGCATCACCGACAGAACCGCAGTCAATCACCTGCAGCGATGCATTATATTCTTTAGCAATGACACTGATACATGCTCCGCCTGATGTAAAATTTTGCAGCATTTGACGGGTTACTGCTTGCGGATATGCAGAAATATTTTCGGCCATGACACCATGGTCACCTGCAAAAATCGTAATCCACGGCTTATGGATATTAGGCTGAGCAGTATTTTGCAGCGATGCAAGCAGAACTGCTGTACGCTCTAATTCAGACAATGAACCTGTCGGTTTAGTCAGCTGCAGCTGACGCGCTTCCGCCGCTTGTTTTGCTTCCGCGCTAGGTGTTTTACACGCCTCTAACCACCAATTCATTGTTTATCTCCTTTTAAAATCATGGGAAAGCCAGCAACACAAAATATAACATTGTCTGCGATTTGACCCAGCTTCTGATGCAGACGGCCTGTTTCATCGACAAATTTACGGCTGATTTGCCCCATAGGCACTACACCCAGCCCTGTTTCGTTGCTGACCAAAATAATATGAGATTGCAGCGTTGGTAAAATACTCAGCAACTTTTCACATTCTTTCTGCTGCAGCTCTGGATCATCCTGCATCAGTAAATTGCTCATCCATAAGGTGAGGCAATCCACTAAAATGGTTTGACCTGCTTGATCTATACGCCGTAAAAGCCCAGCAAGCAGCAAGGGTTCTTCATGCAGCGCCCATTCAGCGGGACGCTGCTGCTGATGATGTTCAATACGCTCCTGCATTTCAGCATCCCAAGCCTGAGCTGTCGCAATATAAATCACTGGCCGTTTTAAATTTTGCGCAGTTTGTTCGGCCAAACGGCTTTTTCCTGAACGTGCGCCGCCTAGAATAAGCTGAATCATAATGCACCTAACTGTATATGCTGATGTGCTGTTAATGGCCCTTGCAGCAGCTGAGCGCTGTAACTGCCAAAAGTAATTTTCTGTACTTCAAATTTAAAACGTTGCTGCGGCTGTTCTTTAATGCGCTCAAACAGCAGCGCGCTATTAAACTCATGACTGTACAAACCAATCGTAATATGAGGGCAATAATTCAAAGGCGCAATTTCATTTTGACTTATTCCAAGCTGTTCACGGATGTGCTGCAGTATCTGCTCAGTATCTTCTATTTCTATAAACAGCGCGCTTTGAAAACTGTTGATTTTACCAGTACGCAGCTGAAAAGGTTTTAAATCTAATGTCTGAAGCTGTGAGGTCTGGCAATCGATCTGCGCTTGAGTAATGTCATCGTCATGCTCAATACTTGAACGTAAAAAGCCGCAAATAAATAAAGTGATATGAAATTGGCGTGTATTCGGCTGAAAAAGCAGGTCTGAAAATGATGCCTGCAAATGTTCTAAATATTGCAGCAATGCTGGGGAATGTATTTCCAAATACCATAAACTAAAAATTTGGCGCCCTTTATGCCACTCTGGATAATCATGAGCAAATGTAGGCACGGCTGGCGCATCAGGCAAAAGAAACACGCAGAATTCACACGCAAAATCAAAAGGATCATTAAATCATAGAATACATGATTGATGATCCCCCGCATGCTTAGCAATATTCACCTTTGCCTGAATTTAATTCACCGCAAACTTAACTGTACAAATATGCCGCGCCATCAGATAAGGTAGAATCTAAATTTTGCTGGTTTTCAAGAATAGATGCAGAATTCTGCTCAATATATGCATAAATACGATGTTTCAAGTCTGACGGTATTTCCAGCTGCTCCAGCTGTTCCCGCAAAAAGATCAAAACATCACTGTATTTAAGCCCTGCATGGACAACAGCATAAACACAGCCGACCGTAAGGCCATACAGCAAAACTTTATATGACAAACCTGCTTGAATGTTGCTTTGCAAAGAGCCCAATACACGCTCATTGGCGCTTAATTTTCGCAGCGGATCTCTTGCTACACGCTGGCAAGGGTCTTTAAATGCACTATGGCAAGAACTTAAAAATGCCTGCGACATGCGCTCTAAATCTTTATGATACTGCGGCACCTGCTCGGCTAAACCATGCTGCACTTCCAGCAGCAGCGCATTGCAAAAATTTCGGACATGACTATCTGCCATAGCCAGTCCAATTGTAGGATGCCCCAATAAGCTGGCATACCATGCAGTCATTGCATGCACACCATTCCATAAACGGTTTTTAATCAGCTGAATATCTGCAATATCATCCACTAAAATCATTTGGCGCATTTTACTCAGCAATGGACTATTATTTTCAGCATAAATAGGCATCTCCATTTCCGCATGGAATAAAATTAATTCCATTTGCTGCAATACATGGCTCGGCTGAAAATTACGGCGCAAATCTTCTATATATGCTGAAGCCTGACGTTCCTGTACGGGATTCAGCCGTGTCGCATCTTCCAGCTCAATCTGACTGTCATCTTCAGTTTCCAGCTGATGCTGCTGAAAAATTGCGTGCTTAATCTGCAGCTGACGGTAAAGATTCTGATCGCTAAGCTTAGATACCATGCGGTTGACAACCGTGTCGCAAAAATAATGCTGCTGCATAATTTTTGTTGCAATTTCAGCATCGCTAATTTCCAGCAGCGCCTGTTGAACATGCTGTATAAAGAGCGCTTTTGCGCCAACTTTATTTAAAACAATCAAAAAGGTCAGCGGCAGCTCCTGCTGTTCAAAAGCCATATGCCGCGCCATCAGTCCTTGGGCAATAATTTTCGCCTCTTGCTGCAGCGCTTTTTCAGGTAAACAGACCGCAATCATGCTGGACTGCGTATACATTTCCTGCATTTGCTCAAGATTTGCGGCATCAATCACTTGCATATTTTCAATGCGTTCATCATAAGAGACCTGACCATAGCGGATGCAGTATGCGCCAAAGGCATTTACAGCAGATTGATACAGCGGATTACGCGTAGAGGCATAGATACGTTTAGGCCGGGTATAGCCATCCCAGTATGAAAACACCTGCGCTAAATAACCGCCTCCAATTGCGCCAAAACCATGAATACCGACGCTGAGCTGATTCAGCGTTTGCGGAAATGCTTCTGTCAGATTCGGCATATCCATATGCGCAACATAACGGTCTAAATCCTCGAAGCAGGCATACATATCATCATAATAAAAATCTGCATTGCGCATCATTTCATCATTTGGCTCTTTAATATCCTTCAGCAATATAGTGATACCGTTCGCATGACGTGCAGAACGCACACCATTGGCAGAGTCTTCAAACATTAAACATGTTTCAGGCGCCAAATTCAGTTTTTCAGCTGCAGATAAAAATATTTCTGGATGCGGTTTCCCTTGCTCAACTTCATCGCCGCAAACAAGAACATCAAAAAACTTATAAATATTGGCATTTATTAAATATTCTTCTGCAATTGCACGGCGGCTAGAGGTTGCAACCGCCATACGTAAGCCAGACTTACGCAGCCGTTCTAAAACTTGCACCAAACCTAGCTTGATCGGAACACCAAACTGGCGTACATGTTCGAGTTCTAACTCATCGGCGCGTTTTCGAATTTGCGCATAAGGTATCGGTTCGCCATATTCCTGTTTGGCCAAACTCTCTGCGCTGGTCGCGCTTAAACCTAAACATGCCATAAGATATGCATCGGAAAAAGCAACTTCATTCAGTTCTTGAGACGCCTGTTTCAATGTTTGAAACCGAAGCCGTTCAGTATCAAACATTGTTCCATCCATATCAAAAATTGCACCCTGAATCTCTTTTCCGTAAAAGCTGAACATCTAAGCTCCTGTTTTATATTTATTTCAGTTATTCATGCTAACTGACTAAACAAAATTTCAGGTAAAAATACATTTCAAGAAACAATTTAGAGTGTTTTTTAGCCAGATAATCATCATATAGATGATG
This sequence comes from Acinetobacter tianfuensis, assembly GCF_003611465.1. GTDB lineage: Bacteria > Pseudomonadota > Gammaproteobacteria > Pseudomonadales > Moraxellaceae > Acinetobacter > Acinetobacter tianfuensis. The sequence goes on along the minus strand of NZ_RAXV01000039.1, from coordinate 16,565 downwards.
TTCTGTAGGTTTTTTATTAACTTATCTGCCGTTAATGTAATGACAAAAAACGGACAATGTCGTTCAAGGCATAAAACAGGCTATAAACCTCTTTTATTGAGTCATAAAATTGTTGCAGACGATTTAACGAGCCAGTTCAGAATTACGCTGTTCTGCAAGCAGCTTTAAAATGAAAAAACACATCAGCATGAGTATCATCAGGATCAGAAAGTAGTACGGCGCCGTACTATGCCATTGATATAAACCAGTGCTGATGAGCGGTCCGGCCACAAAGCTTAAAGCCTGTGTCGCGGTACAGAAACTGGCAACTTTTGCCTGCATCTCTGACGGCGCAGTTTGTGCAGCCCCTGTAGTAAATGCAGGTATTAAACAAGCGGCAGATAGGCCATACAGCACATAAGATGCTTGAAAAATATATAAATTCGCTGTACTGAGTGACAGTATCAAACCTGCAAGCATGCAAATCAAACCCACCCACAGTAAGCGTATTACAGACCATTTCAAATATTTAGAAATAAGGGTCTGCATAAACACCAGAGAAATACCGACAATCAAAGAACACTGTGCAAATGCTTTCGCGCCGCGCTCAATACCCGTATGAAAATGGTCTTGGATATAAAAACCCGCTGTTAAATTTAAAGTCACAATTGCCAAATACAAGCTAAAACCAAGCATGAGCCAGACAAAACACGACTTTAAGTTAAATTTTTCTCGTGTTTCCTTTACAGCATATTCAATTTGAACTGCAGGCTGCGGCAAAACGTTCTGAGTTCGGTCAAAGCCAATCACTATGACAGCGCTAATCACAGCCAAAATCAGTACAGCCGCCCATAAAGGTGCCATCATCCCCCATGTCAGCAGCACTGTCGTCAGTAATGGGCCAAAAATCACACCTGCGCTGTTCAAAGCGCCAAACTTAGACATCGTTTGTGAGCGCGCCTGTTCAGTCTGTGAATTGCTCATCACATAAGTTTGCAGCGCAATTTGCGGCATAGCCATAAACAGCCCTGTACTGCCTCGTGCAATCATCAGCAGGCTAAACAGCAGCACTAGCTCTAAATGAACGGCCATTCCATACATGAGCACGGCAGCAAAGCATGACCATGTCATCGCCATGCCAATAAAACCTGCACTCATGAGTTGAAAAATAGAATATTTCTGCTGCTTACTGATAAAAATTGCCGCAATGGCCATAAATACAGCGCCGATTGACACCATCGCGCCAGCTTGCAGCTCAGACAGCTTCAGCTGACGCACTAAAGGCGCAAGTAAGGGCAAGATCATCGAAAAACTGGCGCCATTGGCTAAGCTGGCAGCAATAAAAATTTTATTATTTTGATTCATTGTTGTATTCGTCCATGCAGCACAGACCTTATAAAACAAAAAAGGCAGCAGATGCCAGCTTTTTTTGCTGCTTTGACTAAATTCAGTCTGCCTCATCTTTTGACCATATAAAGATTTTGTTTTTATTCAAGCATTTTCTGCACTGGCTTGAACGGTTTTAAATACCCAGCAAATTGAATCAAAAAAAAACCGCCATATGGCGGTTTTTTTTGGACTGAATATGTCTTATGGGTTTTTTGTACGGACTAAATTTAGAAAATGCAGATGCCTCTCATATTGATCAATGACATCTTGCAAAAGGTCTTCTTGTGTCCAATCAATAATATCGTAATTTTGACCGCCTTCTCTTAAAAATACCTCAGCCTGATAATCATGCAATATTTCCTTTACATCGATCATAAAGCTGGGGGTATTTTTTTCCTGCACAACCACTTGGTAGATAAAATTCATTTCATCCTTATGATTGACTCTGAGCTGCAAACCATTTTCTATATGATGAATAGACACATCTAAATGACGGCGTTCAAACTCTTTCTGCAAATTTAAAAAGGCTTTTCTAACGGTCTGATCAATATATTGTTCAACCTCTTCACGTGTATGCGGGTAATGCATAATCAGTCCTAAACGCTGCTGCCAGCTTCTAGGATTCTGAATGGCTCTAGGAGTAATACGCGCTTCTTGCAGCGCCTGCATTTTAGTCACATCTAAATGCAAAGCTTTTACCAATCCCCAGCAAATCAGCAGCATGATAAAAGTAAATGGCAAGGCGCTTAACATGGTTGCCGATTGCAGTGCCCCTAAACCGCCAGCAAGTAAGAGAACAATAGCCAGAACAGCCATTAAGCTAGTCCAAAACAGCCGCTGCCATGCAGGAGAGTTTTCTGACTTAGCTGTTAAATAATCCGTGACTAAAGCTCCAGAGTCAGCCGATGTCACAAAAAATAGCATGACCAACAGCGTTGCCACAAAACTCATGATGCCAGAGTAAGGCAATGTATTTAAAAACTCAAAAAGCGCAACTGATGAGTCCCGCTGTACTGCAGCAATCAGCGAGGTATTTGCTTCATTTAAAATACTGTATAGTGCGGCATTTCCCATAACCCCCATCCAAATCAGGGTAAAGCCTGTCGGAATCAGTAAAACACCAACAATAAACTCGCGAATCGTGCGGCCTTCAGATACTCGCGCAATGAACATACCTACAAATGGCGACCATGAAATCCACCATGCCCAGTACATAATGGTCCAGCCCCCAATCCAGCCATTCGATTGATATGCGTATAAATTGAAAGTCATATTAAATAAATTTGAAAAATATTGACCTGCATTTTGTATGGTCGTTTGCAAGATAAAGATCGTAGAACTTGCAAAAAACACGAATAGCAAAAGAATTAAGGCTAAACCCAGATTAATTTCCGACAGCCTTTTAATGCCTTTATCTAACCCGATAAAAACTGATAATGAAGCCATACCTGTAACAATGACAATTAAAATAATCTGCGTGGTTATTGAATATTCGATACCAAACAAATAATTAAGGCCCGAGTTAATCTGTGTCACCCCAAAGCCTAATGTGGTCGCAACACCAAATACCGTTCCAATGGTTGCAAAGGTATCTACACTGTCCCCAATTGGACCATAAATTTTTTTTCCAACCAAAGGATATAAAGCAGAGCGAATTTTTAAAGGTAAATCATGTCTATAGGAAAAATATGCTAATGCTAGGCCAACAATTGTATAAATTGCCCAAGCATGCAAGCCCCAATGGAAAAAGGTAACACGCATCGCTTGCTGAGCGGATTGAATGGTTTCTGGTTCACCTGCAGGAGGTGAAGCATAGTGCATGACAGGCTCTGCGACACCAAAGAACATTAAACCGATCCCCATGCCCGCAGTAAACAGCATGGCGAACCATGAGCTGTTGCTGTATTTGGGCTGGCTGTGATCTAAGCCCAGTTTAATTTTGCCCATATTTGAACAGGCAATATAAATAAGCACAATTAAAAAAATAGCGACAGATAATACATAGAACCAGCTAAATGAATCTGTAACCCATTGGTTCAGCTGCTTGGTGACTAAATCAAATGCATTTGGCGCCAAAAATACAATGGCAATAAAAATACCAATAATAACAACAGTGCTGATAAAGACATTTGGATTCACATTAGAATGCCATGACGGTTTCAATGAAGACATACCTTCCCTATTCCGTTTTATTTGTAAGACAGATCTAAATAGATCAAAAAAGATAGCCGCTAGATGCGGACAAAACAGGCCTGTAATGATGAGTGCGATCGCTTTTTTCTCATCTTTAGCTAAATATTTAGCCATATAAAATGAAAAATAAAACCTGACTCAATCAAAGCCACTGCTTAGAATCTACACATGTTATCATCTTTTCAGATAAATAATTCAATATTAAACAATAAATCAAATTAAGACTTGTATAAAAATAGTATCTGAACTTAAAAATTATATATATTTATCAAACACTTACCACCAACACAAAAGAACAACTTCTTTACGGACACAGCATAGTTGACTGATTTTCATACTACAATTGTAACGCAGAGCATGAAAAAGACCGCCTTTAGGCACTGCTTTCCCGCAGTTTAAGTTCAGTTTATTTAGGATATGCAAGTACGGCAGAAAGTGGGGTATGAGGAAGACAGGCTTTGGCTTACTTGAAGCTCTGAAATAAACAATTCATCAATAAAGAATTGAAACTCACTTGCATTAGCGTGGCAAGAAAGGAATAAATCAGCATCAAACCACTATAACAATTTGATTGTTATTTTTTACTTAAAACGATTATTAGGCGGCCTTTTTCCAATGATTTATGCGGCTTTAAACAGCGATAACTCAAACCCAAATAAAACATATACAGTCTGAAAAGCTCAGCATTAATTCAAGCTGACAGGTACAAAAACAAATCGCCAGCGCCTTAATTAATTCTGAGCTTTAAAGCATTTATTAGATATTTTTCATAAGTTAAAAATTAATCAACAACTCGCAGTAAGATTAATACTGAAAGCCCCTTCTCCCTTTGGGTTGTGAATTAAGTATTGATTAAAAATTGACAGATGCAAGAAATCTGTTGAAATCAGCGTTATTTCATCCATTTTTTAAATATGCTTATTCGTCAATAATATCAGCAAATTGAGCACATAAAACAGAGGCTAAGTCTTGCGGTTTCAAGCCAATATCCAAACCGCGCTTGCCGCCGCTGACATAGATCTTCGTTAAACTTTGCGCATTGATCTCAATGACCGTTTTTAAGCGCTTTTTTTGCCCAACTGGACTGATACCGCCAACTAAATAGCCTGTCAAACGCTCCGCATCTTTAGGATCAGCCATTTTCAGCTTTTTACAGCCAAAAGCCGCGGCTACTTTTTTCAAGTTCAGCTGATGTTCTACTGGCAAAACCGCAACATAATAGTTTTTTTCATCTGTAACCATAAGTGTCTTAAACACTTCAAAAACGTGCAGGCCCAACTTTTCAGCAGCTTCTAAACCAAAGCTTTTTGCGTCTGGATCATGTTCATATTCATGAATGGAATATTCAATTTTTTGAGATTTAAGTAATTTGCAGGCAGGTGTCATTGTTTTTCAAACACATTTTTAAACATGCTGTCCAGTATATGCCTAAGCCGCACGCCTGTGCAGAGTTTAGGTAATTTTTTCTAGACATCTCTTGTTCTTTTTCAAACCCATAAATTTAATCAGGCAAATAGCGGCACGGAAGCCAATAGCGCCTAACCTTCGCTGCTATTGACTTCATACATACTACATAAAGGAGCTGTATTTCTTATTTCGCACTAAAACCAAACTTTTGGAAAATTTTAGCTCGGCGCTTTTCTATAATATTGGCTTTGCTTAAATCGCCATCATAGTGGTCATAGACACGCTGATCCATCATTTTAAACCACAGTGACGGAATCAATGCTGGAATCAGCATGGTTGCGTAGCCGCTTGGCAGCTCTGGCGCTTCATCAAAGTGGCGCAGCGCCTGAAACGGACGTGTAGGATAAGCATGATGATCTGAATGGCGCTGCAGCTGATATAAAAATAAGTTTGTCACAATGTTGTTATTGTTCCAGCTGTGTTCAGGCATGGTACGCGCATAACTGCCATCCGCCTTTTGCTCACGCTTCAAACCATAATGTTCAATATAATTAATAATTTCAAATAAACTAATGCCATACAGCGCTTGCGCTGCCAAATACGGCGCCACTTGCTTGCCAAACAGTTTCAGCATGCCCGCATGAAAGCCTGCACTCATTGCCCAGCCATGAAACAGCTCATTTTCTTTACTGAAGAATGACAGCCCCTTACGTTTTAAACGTTTACTTTCAATTTCTACCGCAGATTTCAGACCGCCAAACACTGTACGCGGCCAAAACTCATAAAAAGTTTCACCCATTTTAGAAGACGCAGGATCTTCAGGCGTAGCAGCGCGTTTATGGTGGCCATAAGGATGCTCTATTCTAAAATGGTTATAAGCCAGCGGCGCCAATGTTGCATGTGACCAGTAATGATCTTTTTTATTTGGGCGGTGGCAAAGCTCATGCGCCGTATTCACGCCTACACCATTAATTGCTCCCATGGAGATGCCTAATAATATCTGATCCAGCAGCGACACATTTTGACGTGTAACCACATAGCCTGCGAAGACATTGGCTGCCATTTGCAGCGGGATAAACAGCTTTACAATACGGTCATAATAAGGGTCTTGGACCAGTACTTTAATTTCATCATCACTAGGATTGTTGTCATCTGCGCCAACCAAAGCATCTATTGTTGGAATAATCACATGCAGCAGCAAAGGACCGCCCAAGGCGAATGCTTTCTTAGTGACTTTGGGGCCAAAATGGTAGCCAGCTAAAATACCGATACCGATTACTGGCAGACCTGGACTCAGCAGCCAGCCAAAACGTTTTTTATCAATTTTTGCGCCAGTCATAGCGCTCAGCTGTTCTTGGTTTAATTTTACTGGGGCATTCATCTGCGAATCTTCCTATTTCCTTCCTATATGTTTATATTTCAAGAAATACGGAAGCAATAACAGTTGCAAGCGTCCAAAAAAACTATGTCAAAGTCTTTGGCTTCTATTGATAATAGACTGGCCTAAATACTGGATATAGACTGTTTGCATGAGCAGCATAAGCCACTTTTCAAAAAATAAAGAAAGATCAAAACATGGATGCATTAAGCAAAATTTTAGATGATATTCATTTAAATCACTCTGAATACATTTACCTCAAAGCGCAGAATAACTGGGCCTTTCAGTATCATGAACAAGGGACCATGATTGCTTATGTCATCATACAAGGGCAATGTCTGATGCATATACAAGATGCACAAGTTCAGCTTCAAGCCGGTGATTTAATTTTGGTCCCCGCAGGTACAAATCATTTTTTCACAGCATCAGAACATACTGTCTACAAAGATGCTTTAGAAATTACACCGCTGTTTAATCAGCAGCTGAAAAAAACCATTCATGTTGAATCAGACCAGCTTCCAGCACATGAAGAGTCTTTTATTTTAGCGATACGCAGCCATGTCGATAACATTATGGCAAAGCCGCTGTTTAATGCTTTACCTCAATATCTGCTCACGCAGCACATCATGAGCAGCACAGCACCTGAATGGCTGCAAATTGGCTTGCAGTTCTTAGCCGTAGAAGTCAATCAAATTCGCCCCGGACGGGATAAAATACTTGATCATCTGGTCAGTATTTTATTTATAGAATGCATGCGTGATCATATTGCGCAGCTGAAAGATTCTCAAAACTGGCTGAATGCGCTTACTCATCCGAACTTATCAAATGCCTTAGCAGCCATTCACAGCAGGCCAGAATTTTCTTGGACTGTGGAAAGTTTAGCTGAACAGTGCTGTATGTCTCGTTCCAAATTTGCCAACTTATTTACCCAGTTCATTGGCGAAACACCTTTAGCGTATTTACAGCAGCATCGGCTGCGTTTAGCCTCACAGCATTTGCGACAAGGACAGCTTTCTATTCAGCAAATTGCGCATCGCGTTGGCTATTCTTCCGAAACAGCTTTCAGTCAAAGTTTTAAACGCCATTATGAACTGACGCCAAGCCAATATCGCCAGCAGTTTCAGTAATGGCTGTATTTTCAGAAAATTACTTACTCAAAACACATTCCATAAAAAAGCAATGACCGAAACCATTGCTTAAATATACGGCTAAAAAAACCAATAAACCCGTTGAATATCTTTAAGGCTGAAGCAAGTCCATCACGGCCTGTACAGGATCTTCACTATTTCCAGATAACAGCTGCTTATGCATCGTAATATGCTGCATTGCTTGAATTTGTGCAGTTTCCACATTCATCAATTTTTCAATTTCAGCCGCTAGACTTTCAGGTGTTGCATCATTCTGAATTAATTCTTGAATGACTTTTTTACCCGCAATAATATTCGGCAGTGAATAATACGGAATTTTTACTAATAATTTTGCAATCCAATACGTTAAACTGTTCAGCTTATAAAAAGTCACCATTGGGCGGTGCAGCAGCATGGCTTCCAGCGTTGCCGTACCCGAAGCTAAAGCAATAATATTAGAAGCATTCATGACCTGCCGGCCAATTTTGGACTCGGTATCACTATTTTCCATCAGCTGAATACGGGATTTCAGCTCAGCCGGATATTTCTCAAGCAGCATTTCAATCTGCTGTTTCCGCGCATCATTAATGGCTGGAACCAGGAAGATATAATCTGGGTGCTTCGCCGCAACGATTTGGGCTGCATCTAGCACCAATGGCCCTAAACGCTCAATCTCACCGCGGCGGCTGCCTGGCAATAATGCAATATGTTTTTGAGATGCATTTAAACCCAGCTCTGTTTTTGCCTCTGCAATTGGATTTTGCAGCGGCAATTGACTTGCTAAAGGGTGACCGACAAAAGCAGCGGGCACCTGCCATTTCTGAAAAAATGCCTTTTCAAATGGAAATAAACACAAGACCAAGTCAATACTGGCCTTAATGCCATGCACACGGCCCTGACGCCATGCCCAAACTGACGGGCTGACATACTGTACTGTTTTGATTGGCAGCTGTTTTTGTTTCAAGCTTTTAGAAAGACGTAAATTAAAGTCTGGCGCATCAATACCGATAAAGACATCAACAGGATCTTTGGTCCACGTTTCTACCAAACCGTCACGCACGGCAAAAAGCTTTTTAATCTCTTTTAAGACTTCCACAATCCCCATCACAGATAAAATATCCATGGGATAGTAGCTTTTAAAGCCTTCTGCAATCATTTGCGGACCGCCAATGCCTTCAAATTCAGCATCAATACCCTGCTCACGAAAACGGCGAATCAATTTGGCGCCCAAAGTATCTCCTGAAACTTCTCCAACCACGATGCCTATTTTAAGTTTTCGATTTTGCAAGGTTCAGTCCTTTTATAAATAAAGCTTTGCGTATTGATTCTAACATAAACAATAAATTATAAATGATCAGCAGCCGTACACATTTCATTTAGATCAATCCAGCCAAAGAAGTCTCATTTGCTCAGCATTCATATTTGGCTTTCAAATGAAATATTCCAGCCTTTACATGCATTTTACCGCTGCTCATTAAATACCCCGCTTTGGCATTATCAAAACAGTAAAAAAGAAGTTTTCATTCAGCATATCTCTCTGCAGCCGCATGATAATTATAAGTCCATTACAATGATTCACTCAGAACTGAACAGCTGGATACAGCACCAGCAGAGGCTGCCGGAAACACTCAGATGGCTGATGCTGCTCAACATGCTGCACATCTTTTTCCTGCTCTCTAATCAGCTGAATTCAGCTTTAAAAAAGAACTGAAATTAGCCGCTTTATCTTTTTTTTGCATAAGTACATCAACAATCAAGACAACGACTTATATTTAAAAGTCATAAGATATGCTCGTTTTTTGATATTTGGCATACAACAATGTTTGGTCCTCTAGAATTTATTTTGGCTGGTGTGCTGGTCGGCTTCTGTGTCGGCATTACAGGCGTAGGCGGCGGATCGCTGATGACCCCTATCCTGATCAGCCTCTTTAGAATAGAACCTCATATTGCTATCGGCACTGACTTGCTCTATGCCGCGATTTCAAAATTCTGCGGCTCATTTGTTCATGCAAAAAAACTCAATATTGTTTGGCCTATTGTCATTTGGCTGGCTGTCGGCAGTATCCCTGCATCATTTGCAACACACTGGGTATTAGACAACTACTTAAGCCAATCCAGCAGCTATAAAGCAGTTTTAACCACCGTTTTAGGTTTCATGCTTACACTGACTGGTTTATCTATTATCTTCCGTAACCGTATTGAAAACTTCTTTAACAAGTTCCGCAAAGCAGATGAAATCGATGATATGTCTGCAGACCTTGAGCGCATTAACTTCCAAGCAAAGCAAAAGCGCATCATGATCATCATCATGGGCGTTGTCTTAGGCGTATTCGTGACATTATCATCCGTCGGCGCAGGCGCATTTGGCATCATGGCTTTAGTGCTGATGTTTCCTAACTTGCCAATGATCCGCATTATCGGTTCTGACGTCGTGCATGCCGTATTGCTGACTTTTGTTGCCGGCATGGGGCATATGAGTTCAGGCAACGTGGATTTTGTCCTGCTTGGCTGGCTGCTGTGCGGCTCAATTCCTGCCATTGTTATCGGTACCCTGATCAGCTCACGCATGCCTGAAAAAATCATCCGTAAAATTTTAGGCATTACCCTATTCGCATTAGGTGTAAACTTTATGATCAATCCTGTAAAAGGCAAACCTGCGCCGCAGCCTGAAACTGCCGCGGTCAGTATTGTGTCAGAAAATGTGAAGAGTTAAATTAAACCTTGGATTCATCAATTTTTTTTAGAATATTCATTCGACTTTTTTATAACAAAGCACTAAGCAATTCGTGTTATATTCAAGCAGTGAAACCCTTCAACGTACGATAAACCAGTGACGGCAATGAATACTTTACAGTCAAATTCTATTACCCAAAATGACATCGATGATGTGAATGTAAAAAGCATTCAGCCTCTCGTGACACCTGCACAATTAAAATCAGAACTGCCGCTGACTGAAACTGCCTATCAGACCGTCCTTAAAGGCCGTGAAACTGTACGCAATATTCTGGACGGCAATGACAAGCGTCTATTCGTCGTCATTGGCCCTTGCTCTATTCATGACACTAAAGCAGCGCACGAATATGCTGACCGCTTAAAAGCCCTGAGCGACAAAGTTAAAGATACGCTTTATATTGTTATGCGTGTTTATTTTGAAAAACCGCGTACTACTGTAGGCTGGAAAGGCTTAATCAATGACCCAGACATGAATGACTCTTTCAATATTGAAAAAGGTTTGCGTCTTGGCCGTAAATTATTATTAGAACTGAATGAAAAAGGTTTACCTTGCGCAACTGAAGCATTAGATCCAAACTCACCGCAATACTACCAAGACTTGATTTCATGGTCTGCAATTGGCGCACGTACAACAGAAAGCCAAACACACCGTGAAATGTCTTCTGGCCTTTCATCTCCTGTCGGCTTTAAAAACGGCACAGACGGCGGTTTAACTGTTGCAACAAATGCGATGCAGTCTGTTAAACATGGCCACAGCTTCTTGGGTCTAAACGAAGACGGTCAAGTTTCTGTAATTAACACAAACGGCAACCCGTACGCGCACGTAGTACTTCGCGGCGGCAACGGCAAGCCAAACTATGACGCAGGTTCTGTCGCTGAAGCTGAAGCAGCTTTAGCCAAAGCAAAAGTCAGCAGCAAAATCATGATTGATGCCAGCCATGCCAATTCAAACAAAGACCCGTACTTGCAGCCATTGGTATTGAAAAATATTACTGAGCAGATCCAAGACGGCAACAAGTCTATTGTCGGCATCATGGTTGAAAGCCATTTGAAAGGCGGCCGTCAGGACATTCCTGCTAATTTATGTGATCTTGAATACGGCAAATCTGTAACTGATGGCTGTATCGACTGGGATACAACAGAAAAAGTGCTCTTAGAGATGGATGAGGCGCTAAAAGCCTTATTGCCAAATCGCTAATTCAAATAAAACGCCATCGTCAAGATGGCGTTTTTACTTTATAGTAAAACTCTGATTAGAACCTTAAAAATAAGCTTATGAATGATATTGAACATAGTTTAAGTCAGGTTGAAAACTTTCAATGTATCCATGAACACCTGCTGACATCTGGACAGCCAAATGCTGAACAGCTAAAACTCATCAAAGAGTATGGTGTAACAACTGTGATCAATTTAGAGCTGACAGATGCAAACGGCCATTTAAAATTTGAAGACCGCATTTGTCTGGACTTGGGGCTAAACTATATTCAAGTGCCTATTCACTGGGACACACCTTCAGACGATCAATGTCTGCTGGTTTTAGACATGATTGACCATTTAGTGCAAGAACAGACCATTTGGCTGCATTGCACGCAAAATATGCGTGTCAGCTGCTTAATGTATTTATATCGCCAATATTATATGGGTATGAGCATGCCTGAAGCCCATGAGCTGCTGCATCAAATTTGGGAGCCGAATGAAACTTGGACCGGACTTATGCATGCTGTAGGCATGCAGCTCCAAGGCCGAAAAGCAACCCAAGAACTGCAGCACTCACTCATTCACCCCGATCATTTTGCGTGAGTGATTAACACCGTCGCTGTCGACAAAATACCTTCTTGACGGCCAGTGAAACCAAGCTTTTCAGTGGTCGTTGCCTTTACGCTAATTTGCGTCACATCAACACTTAACACATCTGCAATACTCTGGCGCATTTCCAGATTATGCTTCGCCAATTTCGGGCGCTCACAAGCAACGGTAATATCAACATTATTCAATACATAGCCGCGGTCTAAAATCAGCTGATAAACATGCTTCAGCAGTATACGGCTATCTGCGCCTTTAAAGTTAGGGTCTGTGTCAGGAAAGTGCTGGCCAATATCCCCTAGTGCCAATGCGCCTAAAAGCGCATCACAAAGCGCATGCAAAACCACATCACCATCGGAATGCGCTTTTAAACCATGCGTATGCGGAATTTGCACACCAGCTAACGTAACAAAACTGCCTTCATCAAAAGCATGTACATCCAGTCCCTGACCAATACGAATTTGTGCAACCACGGTATGATTCCTTAGAAATAAATGATTGAAATCTTGTATTCACGCTTTCTATTTCGCTATAGTTAGGTCAAGCGCAACATAGTGAAAGTATAAGCGATCATGCTGTTGAAAACTGATATAAAAATCATCAAAAATCTAGGATTTGCACTAAGTCTTAGCTGTATAGCCGCGCCTGCTGCTTTTGCAAAAGCAGTAGACTGTTCAAGCAGCTCAAGCGCCATCCAAAAATTTTGTTCTGACACCTTTACAGAACAGCGGGAAAAATTAGAAAACCTGTATTTAACAGCAGCGCTTGTCACAGATGCGCCTGTGCGGATTATTCAAGATACACAGCAGATCTGGATCAATCGATTACAGCAATGTAAATCTATGGATTGCTATAAACAGCTTTTTGAAATGCGCGCAGATGATCTGAATATTTTTGTTTCATTAAATCAAAGTCTAACTCAGCACTATTTAAAATATGAAGACGGAAAACCAGCTAAACCCGTCGTACATTTAAAAATACATCAGCTGACCAAAGACCGGATCAAAATCGAAGGCTTATCTTACCGCAATCCGAACAACCGCCTCGAAACACAGATTATTCCATTTTTAGCCTATACGACACCGGCAGAGAAAAATGAAGTTATAGACAATGAACATGACTGCAAATATCAGTTCAACTATAGCAAAGCAATACTTTCAGTCAAAACCAGCCAAAAAGGCTGTGAGCGGTTTAGCGGTATTTACCGGCTGTATGACTAAACATCTCTAAAAACTAAAAGGCACAATTATGATTGTGCCTTTTTTATATGAATCATTTACAGTTTAAATTGGATGTGCATGCGCTACTTGCTGGCTGATCATAGCAGCTGTCGCTGCTGACAGTGTCCAGCCCAAATGGCCATGGCCAGTATTATAAAATACCCGCTCACGCCGGCCGCGATTTACGATTGGCATCATATTCGGCATCATCGGACGCAGCCCCGCCCATGGCACAGCAAATTCAGTCGAAAGATCAAAGTTTTTATTTACCCAGTCAATCAGCGGCTGAATACGGTCAGAACGGATATCACGATTATAACCATTAAATTCAGCGGTTCCCGCCACTCTTAAGCGGCTTGCACCCAGCCGAGAAGTTACAATTTTTGCGCTCTCATCCAGCAAACTGACCCATGGGCCGCTTTTTTGGCTCAGCTCATCGCGAAGCTCCACTGTAACTGAATAGCCCTTAACAGGATATACATTTACACGGTCACCCAGCATATCGGCCAAATGGTAACTGCCGACACCGCCACAAACCACAACCGCATCTGCCTCTAACTGCTCCAGCACTTCATCAGCTGCCAGCATATTTTCATCACTGGCTTTTAGCTCAATACTTACCCCTTGCGCATGATGCTGAATATGGGTCACTTCGTGACCAAATAAATAACTGACCCCTTTATTTTCAGTAACCTTAGCAAGTTCACTGGTAAATTTATGAATATCGCCAGTTGCATCCCCTGGACAGTAAAATCCGCCGTAATATTCCCCAGTCAAACTTGGCTCAATAGTTTTAATTTCATCATTATTTACAGCATGACGCTCCAAGCCGCCCTCGCAAAGCATATCATTCACTTTGATTGCGACATCATAGTCTTGTTTACTATGATAAAAATGTAAGATACCGCGCTTTTCCAAATCAAAGTGAATATCTTCAATATCTGCTATTTCAAATAGCCTTTGGCGAGCCAGCAGCGCCATACGAACCGTTTCTTGCGTATTTTCCTTATAATGTTTGATATTGCCTAAAAACTCCATCAGCCATGCATATTTATGCATGCTGAAACTTGGGTTCAAAAGCAGCGGAGCAGATTTTTGCGACATCCACTTAATGCCTTTGAGCACTGTAGCTTTTTGATTCCATACTTCTGCATTACAGGCGGAAAGCTGCCCTCCGTTAGCAAAAGAAGTTTCCATTGCTGGATATAAATGTTTGTCTACTACAGTCACACGATAACCCAATAAGGCTAGCTCATATGCCGTCGTGACACCTGTAATCCCTGCTCCAATAATTGCAATATGACACATACTTCCTCCTTAAAATGCAGCTGCATTTTAAATTGGGTGCCTCATCTGTCTTTCGTTAGTACTTTAACGACCTGAGAGCTTCAGCAGGTATCACCTCATGCAATACGAGCCTTCCTCCTTCGGTGAGCGCTTTTTTTATAGTCGCACTGCTCTCCAGATGTGAAATTGCTGCAGTCCTTTTGCCTGAGAGTTTCCTGAGGCCTTGCTCCTTCGGCGAACGCATCTTTTCAGCGTTGCTCTCCTGCAGCAATTGATACAGCCTTAATATGAGCAATTTATGTACAAGCCGATAGCTGCTAAATCACAATTAATTGTTTTAATTTGTATACAAAGCTAAAACTGAATAGCCAATGCAAATTAACAACCCTCATTATTTTGATCTCATCTATACTAATGTCTGAAATATTTGAATTTTTAATTATTGATCATGGCTAGTTTTAATGATTTTTCCACCGTAATTGCTCAACAGTCTATAGAACAGCTTTTACATACAGATGCCCTATTACTCGGCTCATCTGACGCTATCAGCAGCTATTATTGCCCCTTCGATGCGATAAACACACAAGCAAAAGTGGTGCTCGTCGGTATTTGCCCTGGCAAGGTGCAATGGAAAAATGCATTAACTTCGGCTCGGCAAGCGCTTAAAGCTGGCTTAACATTAGACCAGATACTATTAACAGCCAAAACTTCTGGTGCTTTTAGCGGCCCGATGCGCAGCAACCTAATACACATGCTCGATTACGCGGGTTTAGCCCAAAAACTGGACATTCAGAGTACCGCAGCTTTATTTGAGCCTCAAAATTCTTTGGTTCATATGACATCTGTACTGCGTCATTGTATTTTAATCAATGGTGAAAACTATAATGGTTCCAGTCCAAATATGCTGAAAAATACATTTCTAAATCAGCATATTCAACAGTACTTTATTCCTGAAACGGCGCAGTTTCAAAATGCTGTATATATTCCTTTAGGAAAAAGTGTAATTGATGTGCTTTATCATTTGTCTAGCTTAGGCTATTTGAAAGAATCACAAATTTTGGACGGTTTCCCTCATCCTTCTGGTGCAAATGCAGAACGAATTAAATATTTTTTAGGTGAAAAATCCGCAAATCAACTCTCTGCAAAAACCAATGCGCAAATGATAGACCAAGCAAAAAATCGACTTTTAGACAAAATCAATCACATCAATTTTAAAGCATCGACTTAAAATTGATAGATAGCGCCTAGGGCGTTTTTAAACCTTGCTATGTATTTCGTACAATACTGCAGCGAGGCTTACAAATAGCAATCGATAAATACAAATAAATCATTCATTTATTTGTATTCAAGCTGCAATTATAATTGAAAAGTGTGATTTATTTTACTTTTTATAGAAATTATGTGATTATTTTAAGAAGAAACACCCTTTATAAAAATTAAATTTTCTTGGGAAATACAATGAAAAATTATTTAAATCTAGCGTTGATTAGTATTGCTCTTACAGGCTGTATTGCCGTTCCGACCAGCCATACTGTTGAGACCAACCCTGCTGCGCTAATTAAGGGTGCCAGCAATGTTGATAACTCAAAAAATGACATCACACGTATTAACACTCGCGGACAGCTGCTTTGCGAAGCAGGCACAGTATGTCCAGAAGTTGAAATCGACTGGAATAAGAGCCAAGGCAATTATCCAACAACTTTCCATTTATATGACCGTAAACAATATGAAATTAAAGAAGTAAATTTCGTCATTGACGGCAAACCGCGCTCTTTTAGCACAATTGGCAACACAGCTAGCCGCAATATCAATAATTCGGGTATTTTCCAATCTTCAAATACAATTGAAATACCGGCAAACTATTTCAGCCAAATTCATAAAGCAAAAAATATTCAAATTATCATCAGCACAAATGATGGCGATTTAGTCAATGATATGCTGCGTAATGGCAAACCATCAGATGCTTACCGCCTATTTTTACGCGCATACTAATCCGCAATAAAATACTCTCTCATCTTTAAGCGTGTCTTCCGATACGCTTTTTTATGC
>NZ_RAXV01000038.1 GCF_003611465.1 Acinetobacter tianfuensis | reverse complement strand
ATTTAATCAACCATCTGAAGAAATACAATATTTAGGGACACCTTATACGCAAGATTGCATTGAAGCAATTGCCTTAGTTCTACAATTTGAAGAACAAGTTGAAAGAGCACTTGTTTTAACTAATGATCATAATCATTGTTTTTTAATTAAAGGTTATCGAACTGTTTATCTCATTAGATATGGCTTTAGATCAGATTATATCTCAGAAGGTTATAAAGGTTTTGTTAAAGCTTTAAAACTATTGCAAAGGCATAAAATTGAAATCAAAGAGCTGCTTATATCAACTAAAGAATTTGAAATCATTAGGCAAAATTCGTTAAGTGATAGTAATGTAGAGTCTTTCTTAAATAGTTCTTATAGCCGGACTAACACAATTTATGATTACATTAGCAATTTAGATTTTATGCTTAATGAACCTTTAAAAATAAATGACTATTATCCTAGCGAATTGCCATTAAATTTAATTGACGAGAGAATTATAGATTTAGCTTTTAAGTTTAAATTAGATGCTGATGCATCAATAATGACTGCGTATACTCGATTAGAAGATATTATTCGAGAAAAAATAAATTCGCAAAAATTCTCTAGCTCACTAATGGAAGATGCATTCTGTTCAGACGTAAAGAAAAATAAGTTATCCCCCTTCAAATGGGAGGCAGAAAATGAAGAAGCCTCTAATGCCATAGGCAGACTTTTTGTAAATATGTTTAAAGCTTATCGCAATCAACGCGCTCATAGTGAAGTAAAAAAATCCTTCTCTCAGCTCCAAAGAGAGTTTTTACTAATCAACGAGCTGTATCAACTAGAATATGAGTCAATCAAACGATAATCTATTGTCACTATGACTAATCAACTCCAAACTCCTCGCCTGATCCTCAGCCAATGGCAAGACTCCGACACTGCCCCATTTATCCAAATGTGCGCAGATGACGACGTCATGCGTTATTTTCCTAAAAAGCTGACAGCAGAGGAAGCTATCGCATTCATGCAGCGCATGCATGATGCAATAGAAACACGCGGTTGGGGTTTATATGCTGTCGAGCTTAAAGCCACAGGTGAATTTATTGGATTTATCGGCTTACACGTTCATCCACCCGAGTTTGAAATAGCCGATGCTCCTGAAATTGGCTGGCGCTTACTGCCACAATATTGGCATCAAGGTTATGCGACCGAAGGTGCTAAAGCCGTGTTAAAGCATGCTTTGAGAAACCTGAGACTAGATCGTGTGATTTCATTGACTGCATGCATCAATACGCCCTCTGAATGTGTCATGCAAAGACTCGGTATGGATAAAGTACGAGAATTTGATCATCCTTTTGTTCCAGCTGAGCATCCATTACGTCGTCATGTACTGTACGAAATGCATCGCGGTGATTTTCTGCATCACACTTTTTGCTAATGCTGAGCCACAATCCGCTTCACTTTAATATAAAAGTACAAGTCGGCGCTTCTTCCCAATATGCTCAGGAAATACTTCTCTGCAAAGCTCCCAAAGCGGCAGATGCCCTGACTATATCGGCACGATCTCCCAATGATGCAAACACCAACTCTTTATGCAAAATTATGATTTAGAATAGACAAATTCTTATAAAGAATAATTTTGATCAAATATTGTTTCACCATTAAATTAATTAAAAATAATATATTGTTTTTAAATATTATTTAATCAATAACTCACATATCCTTTGCAGCATAACTGCTAAGCATTAAATTATTCATCACTATATTGCATAATAAAATATTGTTACTATGACTCACGCAATTTAGGTTTCACCCTAGCTAAACTCTTTTGTTTACAGCACCTTGCCTGTTACAAATAGTCTCTCTTTTTAGTTTAGACGGAGATCTGATTGCAACAAAATATTTGCCGTTTATAATTTTCAAGCATAAATCAGCTCGTCTGATTCAAAGCTTTAAAAACTCTCTGTACATTAAAATATGTAAATTTAACGTTAAATTTACTTGGGTGAAAATATGAAAAAGCTCCTTGGCCTAGTATTAGGCGCATCAGTAGCATTAGTTGGCTGCGGCAAATCTGAAGCGCCAGCAACTGATGCAGCAGCAAAAACAGACTCAGCAGCAGAACTGCAAACTGTCACTATGGCTTCTACAGGTTCAGATGCTGATGTTTGGCGCTATATTGCAACTTTGCCAGAAACCAAAGCTGCCGGCATTAAGCTTGAAGTGAAAAACTTCACAGACTATGTGTCTATGAATACTGCTGTAGCGAATAAAGAAATTGATGTCAATGCGTTCCAGTCTTATGCATATATGGTGGCATTTAACGAAAGCAATAAAGATAAAATTGCACCGCTTTCTACAACCTACTTAGAGCCAATGGGTATTTACTCAAGCAAAGTAAAAACGCTTGCAGAGTTTAAAACTGGCGCAACGATTGCTATTCCAAATGACGGAGCAAACGAATCACGCGCATTATTGCTTTTACAATCTGCGGGCTTAGTAAAGCTTAAAGCCAACTTTGACAATGTTAAAGGCACAACTGCAGATGTCGCTGAAAATGCTAAAAATATCATAATTAAACCAATTCAGATGGCAACAGCAGTACGTGTGAAAGACGAAGTCGATGCGATTGTATTGGGTAATACGTTGGCTATGGAAGGCGGTTTAAACGTATTAAAAGATGCGATTTATTATGAACCAATTGACCAAAGTACAAAAATGAACGTTAACGTTTTAGCTGTTGCTGCTGACCGTCAAAACGACCCTACCTTGAAAAAAGTAGGTGAACTTTACCATGTTGCGGCTGTAGGCAAATACGTGCAAGACCACTTTGGCGGCACTAAAGTTGATGTAAATAAACCTGTAAGCTATCTTACAGACGCAAAATAGTAATATACTTTGTGCATCTAAACAGGCAAATTTAATTTGCCTGTTTTTCTTTTATTTATAGCTTTTGACGTTATGATTCAATTTAAAAATATTTCCAAGCACTTTGAGCTTAAAGGCCAAACTGTTACGGCGCTGGACCAGATTAATCTGGATATTCCAGACGGCTGTATTTTTGGCATTATTGGCTACAGCGGTGCAGGTAAAAGTACCTTAATCCGCCTGATCAACCTGCTGGAACGTCCAAGCCAAGGTCAAATCTTTATCAATGATAAAGATTTCACTGCCTTGAATGCGCGTGAATTGCGTCAAGAGCGCACCAATATTGGCATGATTTTTCAGCATTTCAATTTACTGCAAACGAAAACAGTTTCAGAAAATATTGAAATTCCGCTAAAGCTGCTGGGTGTTGCAAAAGCTGAACGTAAAAAGCGTTTGGCCGAACTGCTGGATTTCATCGATTTAAAACATAAAAAAGATGCTTATCCCGATGAACTCTCAGGCGGTCAAAAACAGCGTGTCGGTATTGCACGCGCGCTGACCAACCACCCTAAAATTTTACTATGCGATGAAGCAACTTCTGCCCTAGACCCGCAGACAACACAATCTGTTTTAGACTTGCTGAAAAAGATTAATAAAGAGCAAGGCATCACCATTGTCATGGTCACACATGAAATGGACGTGATTGAGAAAGTCTGTGATTATGTTGCTGTTATGGAGCATGGCAAAGTCATTGAGTCAGGCCGTACACTGGATTTATTCAGCCAGCCGCAGCACTCAACCACTAAAACCTTTATTCAAACAGTGCTGCAGCAGCAACTGCCTGTGAACATTTTAAATAACCTTGAAAATAAAAATCATAACAGTATTTACAGCCTGCAATTCTTGGGCACCTCTGCTCAGGAAACGGTTGTACAAGCTGCTATTAAACAATTTGATGTCAGCCTGAATATTTTATTTGCCAATATGACTGAAATTGATGGTTCAGTCATTGGGCAAATGTTTATACAGCTTTTAGGCAATACCGCTGAAATTGAAAAGGCCATTGCCTTTTTTGAACAGCATGGCGTAAAAGTAGAACAACCGGGAGTACAAGCATGAGAGACTTGTTTGTTCAATGGCTAACAGAAGTTACTGCGCCTTATTGGAAAAGCTCCCTTTCCATTGATCAGTTTGTGACTGCAATGCAAGAAACCTTTCATATGGTGTTCTTTGCCATGCTCTTCGGCTGCATTTGGGGTTTCATCCAAGCCATTATTTTATTTGTCACCCGTCCTGCCGGTATTCTGCCAAACCGTTTGGTTTACCATGGCCTAAACCCGATTGTAAACGCGCTGCGTTCTTTGCCGTTTATTATTTTGCTGATTGCGGTGATTCCGCTGACTAAAGTGATTGTCGGCACTTCTATTGGCACATGGGCAGCCATTGTACCGCTGACCATTTATGTCGGCCCTTACATCGGCCGCTTAATTGAAACCTCTTTGCTGGAAGTCAATGATGGGATTATTGAATCTGCTCAAGCAATGGGTGCTTCACCGTGGCAAATCATTACCAAATTTGTATTGCCCGAATCACGCAGCTCACTCATTTTAAATCTAACCACAGCAACCATCAGCCTCATTGGTGCAACAGCAATGGCAGGTGCAGTCGGCGCTGGCGGTATCGGCGACTTGGCTATTTCTTATGGCTACCAGCGCTTTGATACCAGCGTGGTTATTTTAACGGTTATCGTCTTGTTAATTTTGGTACAGATCGTACAAAGCCTAGGTGATTGGCTATCTAAACTTCGTTAAGACTTCAAATCAATCATTTCATTAAACCCTCTACATGAGGGTTTAATTCTGTCGATATTATTTTATTCTTTCAGAAGTTATGTAAAATTAGAAACAATATTACCCATTTCCTTATTTAAAACACTTTAATCTCATGAATTACAAAATAATAAACGCAACTTCTGCGAAGGCTGCAAAAGCATACATATTTCAAGACCTAACATAAATACATTCATCCTTTGAAACCTCTACACAACAAAGTTAAAAAAAGGACAGTTATGCGACTCGCCTATCAACGCTTTCCAGTACTCATTATTGGTTCAACTATTTGCACAACAATTTCTGCCTCAATCGCTGACTACAATTATGTCACCAGCATTCAAGTCAATGGCATCGATTTAGCATCCCCTGTAGCGGCAGCAAAAGCAAATGTTCTAATCGGCAAAAATCCAGTCAAACTCAAGTATGAATACTCAGATTGTACGGGTAATACCGAATTCCATGCATCAACCCAAGCTAAGTTTTTAAGGTTTGAAGTTTATGCCGAGGATAATCCTCAAATTAAAAATGATTCATTTTATAAAAATAAAAACAGTTTTACCCAATTAGGTCAAACCAAGGGAAATGTTTGGCTGGAATGGAGTAATAGCTATCAAATTCACGATAAAATTCAAATGGGTCAGATGTCTATTACGCCCCAATATACCTTTCAGCAGTTTCAAAAAGATTTTCCCAAGAGCGCAAAATTAGCCCATCCAAATGAAACCGCTTATGTCATTTTACTCCCGCCCCAAACGGCTAAAAGTATTTTAAAAGAACCGCTCAACTATGATTTACCCTATATAGGCAACTTAGCTTTTAACTTTAAAAATGGAAAATTAAGCGCATTTTCAATTAATCAAGGAATTGCTTGCTAAACATCAACTTCGATCTGCGTTTATTGCGTAAACAGTGAACCGATAAAACTGTAGAAAGCCATGCAATAAACGTAAGTTTAACTCCAGAGCATGCTAAAATAGTCAGCTGTTTTCGCAGGGACTCATCTATGCACTTTGTTCATCTTGGTATTCATACAGAATTTTCGATTACGGAATCGATCGTACGCATACCCGATTTGGTCAAAGCCGCTGAAGCAGATGGCATGCCTGCACTAGCCATTACAGACCTGTCTAACTTGCATGCAGCCGTTAAATTTTATGGCAAGTGTTTAGGTAAAGGCATTAAACCAATTATGGGTTCAGAAATCCGTTTAAACGATGCTGAACACCGCATGACTTTATTGGCCATGTCCAACACCGGCTGGCGCCACCTGACTGAACTGGTTTCAGAAGGCTATATCAGCGGTCAGCAGCTGGATATTCCATGTGTGCAAAAACAATGGATTTTAGACCAAGCAGATGACCTGATTGCCCTGCTCGGCATTCAGTCTGATGTCGGAAAAATGCTGATTACATCTAATCCGCAAAAAGCAGAACCGCTGCTTGAAGAATGGATTGAGAAGTTCGGCAACCGTGTATATTTATCACTTGCGCGTACAGGCCGCGCAAACGAAGAAGACTTCATTTTTGAAGCGCTGAAACTTGCCCAAAAATATAATATTGGTGTCGTTGCGCATAATGATGTGCACTTCATGAAAGAGAGCGATTTTGAAGCGCATGAAGCGCGTGTCTGTATTGCAGACGGTTATGTGCTAGGTGACAGCCGCCGCCCTAAAAACTATTCGCCTGAACAGTATTTTAAAACCAGCCAGCAAATGGTTGAGCTTTTTGCCGATATTCCATCAGCAGTTGAAAACACCTATCAAATTGCGAAACGCTGTAACGTAACCTTGCAGCTGGGTAAATATTTCCTACCCGATTATCCAATCCCTGAAGGCCATACCATTGACACCTTCTTTGAACATTTATCGCAAGAAGGTTTGGAAGAACGTCTTAATTTCTTATACCCAGTTGAAAAACGCGGTGAAGACTGGCCTGATATCCGTAAAGTTTATGATGAACGTCTTGAGTACGAGATTGGCACCATTTTAAAAATGGGTTTCCCCGGCTACTTCCTGATCGTCATGGACTTCATTCAATGGTCTAAAGGCAATGGCGTGCCTGTTGGTCCTGGACGCGGTTCTGGTGCGGGTTCACTCGTCGCCTACAGTTTAAAAATTACTGACCTTGACCCGCTGCCATATGGCCTGCTGTTCGAACGTTTCTTAAACCCTGAACGTGTCTCTATGCCCGACTTTGACGTCGATTTCTGTATTGCCGGCCGTGACCGCGTGATTGACTATGTAGCACGTACTTATGGACGTGATGCGGTATCACAGATTGCAACCTTCGGTACCATGGCTGCCAAAGGCGCCATCCGCGACGTGGCGCGTGTATTGGGTAAATCCTATGGTTTAGCTGACCGCATTTCAAAAATGATTCCAACAAAACCATTAGGTTTAAGCTTGGAAGAATCGATTGAAGCGGAGCCGCAGCTCAAAGACATTGTGACCAATCCATCGAATCCAGATAATGATGATGCGGCTGAAATCTGGGAAATGGCGCTGAAACTTGAGGGTATTACCCGCAACACAGGTAAACATGCCGGCGGCGTAGTCATTTCCCCGACCAAAATTACCGACTTCTCTGCCGTGCTCTGTGATGCAGACGGTACTGGCCGTGTCGCTCAATACGATAAAGACGACGTAGAAGCCGCTGGTCTGGTGAAGTTCGACTTTTTGGGTCTGCGTAACTTAACCGTAATTGAAGATGCGGTTAAAAACATCAACAAGCGCATAAAAAGCGAAGTGCCTTTAGACATTGCATTCATTCCTCTAGATGACAAAGATGCTTATCTCATCTTTGCTGAAGCGAATACTACAGCGGTATTCCAGTTTGAATCCGTGGGCATGAAAAAGATGCTGAAAGAGGCGCGCCCAAGTAAATTCGAAGAAATTATTGCCTTTGTATCCTTATACCGTCCAGGCCCGATGGATCTGATCCCTGACTTTATCCATCGTATGCACGGCGGTGACTTCGAGTATCTGCACCCATTGCTTGAAGGCGTACTTGAACCGACTTACGGCATTATGGTGTACCAGGAACAAGTCATGCAGGCGGCGCAGTACTGTGCAGGCTACAGCTTAGGCGGCGCAGACTTGCTTCGCCGCGCCATGGGTAAGAAAAAACCAGAAGAAATGGTCAAACAGCGCCAAATCTTTACCGAAGGCGCTGCCAAAAAAGATATTGACGCCGATACTGCCAACCATATTTTCGACTATATGGAAAAGTTCGCAGGCTATGGCTTTAATAAATCACATGCCGCAGCCTATGCCCTTGTTGCTTATCAAACGGCTTGGCTAAAAGCGCATTACCCTGCGGAATTCTTAGCTGCGGTAATGTCATCGGAAATGCAAAACACCGATAACGTGGTGTTCTTAATTGATGACTGCCGCCACAATGACATTGAAGTACTTCCCCCATCTGTGAACATGTCGATTTACCAATTCCATGCTTCCGATGAAAAAACCATTGTCTATGGTTTAGGTGCAATTAAAGGTGTCGGCGAGGCTGCAATGCAGTCAGTGATTGACTCACGTGTACAAGACGGCCCGTATAAAGATTTATTCGATTTCTGCCACCGTGTTGATCTTAAGAAAATCAATAAACGGACACTGGAAGCCCTCATTCGCGGCGGCGCTTTAGACTGCTTAGGCCTAGAACGCGCCGACCTCATGATGCAGCTTCCTGAAGCAGTGCAAGCTGCCGACCAAGCGCGTCAAAACCGTGAAACAGGCATTATGGACTTATTTGGTGAGGTTGAAGAGGTTCAGCGTAAACCATCTAAGCCAGTGAAACCTTGGTCAGATGAAGTCCGCCTTAAAGGTGAAAAAGATACTTTAGGCTTGTACCTGACAGGTCACCCAATTGATGTTTACCGCCAAGAGTTAAAAGCGTTTATACCTGCCAAAATTAATGAGCTGACACCAACCCGCCGCGGTGTGACTACGGTGTTTGCAGGCCTTGTGGTAGATGTTGCCAATTTCCCGAACCGAATGATGGTAACGCTGGATGACGGTACGGCACGTATAGAAATTTCAACCAATCATGAACGTTTCCAACGCTTTAAAGACATTGTTAAAGTCGATGAAGTTGTCGTCATTGAAGGTGAAATTTATGAGCGTGAAGGTTTTGACCGTCCGCTTGGCCGCTTGACCAAAGCATTCAGCCTAAATGAAATCCGTCAAAAGCGCGCCAACAGTATTCAAATCAAACTCAGTTCTGAGCACATCACGAAGACACTGGCCAAGGATATGCAAAACATATTGCAGCCCTTCTGCAATGTCGATATGTGCAGCCATATTCCAGTACAGCTGATGCTTGAGTTTGACTATGCCTATGCAGAGCTGCATTTAGGCATCAATTGGAAAGTTGCGCCTTTAGATGAGCTGCTGATTAAACTGCGTGATTACTTCGGTAAAGAAGCGCTTTATGTGGAATACCATGTGAAATCTAAAGCAGCCAAAGCGGTCAGCTATGAAGAAGCGCAGCCTGCAAATATTCCACCGCCGCCGGCAGATATGAGTATTGATGATGCGCTGGATCAATATCAGGCGGATCAATCACCGCAATACTCTTAAAGTGTATTTTTAAAACTTAATATTCAATTGGAACAATAATGAGTCAATTTGACAATGCGGCTGTTTCAGCGCATCTCTCCCATGTCCGTATCGTCATGGTCAACACCACTTTGCCAGCAAACATTGGCAGCGCTTTACGCGCAATGAAAACAATGGGACTGTCAAAACTGGTTCTGGTTGCGCCAAAGACCTATCCTCACCCAGATATTGACGCGCTCGCTGCCGGTGCAGCCGATCTGATCGAACAGATTCAAATTGTAGAAACACTTGAAGAAGCCATTAAAGATTGCCACATTGTGTTTGGCACCAGCGCACGCAGCCGCACCATTCCATGGCCTTTGCTGGATGCCCGCCCAGCGGCAGAACTCTCATTAAATGCAGTAGTCAAAGAGCAGCAAGAAGTTGCCGTGATTTTTGGACGTGAAGACCGCGGCCTGACTAATGAAGAATTAGCAATGGCAAACTACCATGTGACTATTCCTGTAAATACAGACTACGGCGTACTCAATGTTGCTCAAGCCATTCAAGTGATTTGTTATGAAATGCGGATGGCAGCCATCGAATTTACTGATAAAATTGAAGACCCAGAAGCAAAAATGCACGTCACTGATGACGTGGATATGCACTGGGATGAGCCGCTGGTCACTCATGAGCAAATGGAACAATTTTACCCGCATATTGAAAAAATGCTGGCTGACATTGATTTTATGGATCCGCAAAATCCACGCTTGCTGCCGCTGCGCTTACGCCGCCTATTCGGCCGTATTCAGCTTGACCGCATGGAATACCATTTACTGCGCGGCATATTCAGCCGTGTACAAGCGCTAAACAATGGCACATGGAAAAAACCTAAGGATAAAGAGGATCAAATCTAATGCTTAAACAGCTCAAAGAAGATATACAAGCTGTATTCGCGCGCGATCCTGCAGCACGAAACACACTTGAAGTCTTAACCACATACCCAGGCATTCACGCATTAATTATGCACCGTGTTGCGCATGAACTGTGGCAAAAAGACTGTAAAGGCTCAGCTCGTTTACTGTCCTCTTTCAGCCGTTTTGCTACAGGCATTGAAATTCATCCGGGCGCTAAAATCGGCCGCCGCTTTTTCATTGACCACGGCATGGGCGTTGTCATTGGAGAAACTGCTGAAATTGGCGATGATGTAACGCTCTATCATGGCGTGACGCTTGGCGGCACCACATGGAACAAAGGCAAGCGTCATCCAACTTTAGCCGATGGCGTTGTCATTGGCGCTGGCGCTAAAATTCTTGGACCGTTTACTGTAGGCAAAAATGCTAAAGTCGGCTCAAATGCAGTGGTGACCAAAGAAGTGCCGCCAGAGACAACTGCCGTGGGCAGCCCTGCACGCTTTATTACTAAAAATAAACCAAAAGATGACGAAGAAGCGCGCCGCCGCGATTATGCAGAAAGCATCGGTTTCCAGCCTTATGCGACAACGCAAGATCAATCTGACCCAATCTTAGAAGGCATGCGTATACTGCTTGAGCGCATTCAACTGAATGAACAGCGCATGAATAAGCTCTGTCAGCGCCTTTCACATCTGGATCCAACATTCAAAAGACAGCAGCTGGATGAACAGCCCTTCAGCGCTGAAGAGCTTAAAATTATTGAAGAAGCGCGACGCGAATGCGAAGCGCAAAGCAGCCAGTCAAAAGCTTAGCTTTCCAGCAGAGTGTTATGAGCTTCTATTGCATGTTCGCCAGACTTTACATAGACTGACGGACATGCACTTTTTTAAGTTATTTAAAATAAATCAAATGGAAGAAACTCTATGATGCTGAAGCCCTTGGCAGCTGCTTGTCTTGCTTTAACACTCGTTGCTTGTGGAAGCGCGCCTACTAAAAATAATACCCCTAAAGGCTCAATGGTTTTTGTTGAACCCGAATTAACACCGCCATTTTATGCATTAAACCCATTTAATTACGATGCTCCGCCTCCTTTTGAAATTGATTTGCAAAAAGCAGCGGTGCAGCCTGTAACCAAAATGAATGTCAATTTAGCCAGTGACCCATCAAAACAGCTGACGCTTTCAGTGAACCGCTTAATCATTCCAACAGTAAACAGCAATTCACGTGCATTGAAATACGCTGTTTTAGCGGGTGACAATGAAATTGATATTACTGAAATTGATGATTTTCTTCAGCTGGTTGAAGGCAAAGCGCGCCACTATCCGCCTCGCTTTGTGCAGCGCAATGAACGTAAAGGTTTTGAATTAAAGCTGAAACAAGTGACTCAGCAGCTGGATACGCTCGCATCTAAAGACAATGCTTCTTTTGATATTTTAATTCGCGCTTTTAAAGCAAGCGTAATGGCGCGTAACTTAGACTTAGGTTCGGTATATACCACCAAATCTTTAACCTATGCACAGCGTATTTTAAAAATTAATAAAAACGATGCTGAAGCGAACTTCTGGTTTGGTTTCGGCTTATCTGAAGGCGGCGGTCAACGCGAAGCAATTCCATATTTAGACAAAGCAATGAAGGCCGGTGTACAAGAGGCATATCTGTCTGCTGCCAATAACTACATTGCTATGGAACAAAAGAAAAATGCGATTCAGACTTTACGCAACTATAAAATCAAGTATCCGCAAGAAGCTGAAGTGGCAGACCGTCTGATTCAAGAAATTGAAAAACAAGGCCGCTGGAATGTATGGCAAGTTCTGAATCCGCCTAAAGCATCTTAAAATATTGCAGTAAAAATAGGCCATTTCAATGGCCTATTTTTTTGTTTCAGCGAATTGAAAAAACCGGCAATTAAAGTATGATTTGAACTATCACCCCGCAATGCGATTAAAAATGCATCATAAAATTAATAAATTAATGCTAGGCGCAATCATCAGTACAACATTTTTAACAGGCTGCCAGGTCGTCAGTGTTAAAAACCAAGCCTTAAACGTCAGTATTGCGAATGAACGTGAAAGTATTATCTCACGCAATAAACTCAGCGAAGCAACCTTAAATGTCTTATCCATGACAGGACGTGAAGCAAAAATTTGCACCAATACTCCTGAACAATGCGTAGAAGAAATCAAAAACATTCCGCAAATTATGGATGAACAGCTCTACTCAGCTGCCAGTGAACTTTACCTCTCTAAAGCAATTGAACTCAGCTCATCTTCAGCATGTAAAATAAGCATCCTGAGCAATAAAAAATCAGCAGAAAAACAGGCTATAGAAAAACAAAACTATGATGCTTGCATTAAGCAGCAGCTGCGCATGCTGGACCGCAGCATCCGTTACAGCTATGCATATATGTTTAAAACCCAGCGTGCGCCGCAAGACCGTATTTTTGACAACCGCCAAGTACAGATCCGCGATTTCTACAATCAAAGCATCGCTAAAATGGTCAGCCTGTTTACAGCAAATAACCCTCAAAGCCAAGCGGTAGATAAAATTACCGTCGGTGACTATACCTATCATATTGACTATAGCCACTATCCTGAACTGAAAAATCATAAGATTGAACAGCTGCTGTCGACGTATAACTTGAACTTTTCAGGACTGCGCTCCATTACCCGCCGTGATGGTTTTGGCTCAGAGTTTCTCGTTGTCTTGCCGGATGTAAAAGAACAAAGCGGCAAACCGAAATATATTATTGACCCGCTGAATCATCAGTACCCTAATGGTCAAAACCCGAATATCCGCCAAGCACGCTATTTAGCAGCCACCTTAACAGCAGAACCTGCAAATAAAGTGAATAATGTTGATGACATTATTCACAGCAAAGACTTTACAATTCGTACGTATGATCCGTATAAATACGAACAGCTCACCATTGCCAATAAAAAATATCCTTTGGCTGCCAACTTCTCTGCACCTTATGGCCTGTGGCTGGCAGAAAATAACTTAGGCAAATCCGCATATTTATCTTTGATTGACCGTGATCAAAATATCACTATGCCGCATTTATTTATGCTGGAACCTTATAATCCAAATAAAAAAGTGATCGTGCTGATACATGGCCTTGCCAGCAGTCCAGAGGCATGGATACGGTTAACGAACGATATTATGGGTGATCCTGTACTGCGTGAAAACTATCAAGTCTGGCAGGTTTTTTATTCTACAAATATGCCAATTATTGAAAGCCGTTTCCAAATTTACGCCTTATTGACCCAAGCTTTTGCTGAAACCTCAGCACAAAGCGCTGCTAAAAAAGATGCCGTGCTGATTGGGCACAGCATGGGCGGTATCATTTCGCGCTTACTGGTATCAAATGCTGATATCTCGGAAGCCGCGATTAAAGAAATGAATTTTCGTCAACTCAACCGTTACCGCGGCATTCCCGTTGTAAAACAGCGTATGCAAATGAAAGATATTCCTAATTTCAGCCGTGCAATCTTTGTTTCTGCGCCGCACCGAGGCACAGATTTTGCAGACCTTTGGTTTACCAAAGCTGCCCGTAAAATTATTAAACTGCCAGGCGCATTCCTTTCCGCCTTTGCAGATGTGCTTAAACAGGAAGAAGACTTAAAAAATATTCTGACAGATGTTAATCAAGGCCTCATGCAAAATGGTCCAAGCGATTTGAGCTATAAATCTGACTTCATGACATTGACCAAAAACATCATGCCCAAGGCCAATTTCAAATATCACTCAATTGTCGGCAATGCCACGAACAGTAATGACCCTTTAATCATGACTGATGACATTGTGCCCTATAACAGCTCTCATCTTGATGGCGCAATCTCTGAAAAGATCATTAAAGGCGGACATTCAATACAAGAAACGCCTGAAGCGGTGTTAGAATTGCGCCGCATTTTGCGCCTGCATTTGGTTGAACTGGGCCTTTACAAACCTAAATAATAAAAAGGTTTTCATCCGCCACATAAAAAAACCAGTTCTTTGACTGGTTTTTTTATGACTTCATTTTGAAGCAGCTAAATAATTAAATTTCAATGTTCGCGCCTGTATTTTACTGCATTCATCTAAAGCCAGCTCATAATACGCCAAGCCCTCTTTTACTGCTTTCAAAGCACGTTTTTGCATTGGTTCATCATTTTCACATAAACGCTTAATCAGCTCCATTGCTTCATAAGGATGCAGGTCATCATAATGCGCATGCGCACGTAGCCATGCAATTGTGCGCTTATTAATATGTACATCAGGATGGTCTGTATAGGACTGAATGCCTGCATAAACTTTACTGCTCCAGTCGCCTGTCGCCCATTCAATGGCCAAATTCGTTGCTGCCAGACTTTCAACCAAACTGCCGCGTGTATTGATATTCCATAAAAAATGATTCACCGCATTCATTGCAGCGGTCGGCTGTACCGCATCCAGCGCCTCCACACTAATGCCAAAACCGCCTGCCCAATCTCGATACCAGTTCAGATGGCGCTCTTCAACTTTAATATTTTGAATCAGCCAATCCCTTGCTTCTGTCACACCCGGCGCAGAAAAATTTGTGGCTTTAGATAAACTTAGCCCCATATATGAAGGAAAATGCGCAACCAGCGGATAAAACTGCAATAAGGCAAATCGAAAACTTTCCAAGGTCAGCTGACCGCTAGCCATATCTGAAAAAAATGGATGTTCACTTATTCTATTTTTATAGGGAATCAGTTCGTCCCAAAACTGTTGAGACCATAAATTATGCGGCGTAATTTCTAATTGATTATCATAGTTGCGCATGACAGATGTCATATCCCTGCTCCCATTTTGATTGTTTTTGGCGGATTTAATTTGATCATAATGCAACAACAAGATTACTCAAGCCAATTTTCGCCCGTTTCATACCGCTTGTCGTTATTTTGTATCTTTTGCCCGCATAAGCATAACTTAAACTACTAAAAGCTAAAATAAATCACCAAAGATCTATGTAACTCAATGTAAGCAGAATATATTAATACTTGTTTGTTTTGAAACCTTTATGTTAATAATAGTAACAAGAGACACAGCGGCAGAGTGTCTTAGGGCAATACCATAATTAATACATCTAAAAATTATTTATCCCAATATTAAATTCGGCAGTGTCCAATGAAATTACACGGGTCAAAACTTTTAAGTCGTGAAAAAATTGAAGGCATTATAGTTAACGGGCTAAATTATGTTCATTTCACTTCAGATTTAGAGCCTGCTTACCGCAGCCAATACCGCAATGAAGCCGCATATGAGTTTAGATTCCGCGCTCCAATCATTTTTTTTCTATACGCTTTTTTAAGCTATGGTATTTATCAAACAATACCAAGCCCTGAAACTGCCCTGCATTGGTTTTCACTCTATGCATGGGTAGGCTTCATTGTGCTGGCTGCATGGGCCATGTCATTTGTAAACAAGCTAAATGAATATTTTGATATTTACACAGGCTTTGGCTGTATGTGGGCCGTTGCTATTTCATTTATTATCATCCCTGTCATTGGACATGATGATGACAATGCTCTGCTCCATGCAGCAATGATGTATGCTGTTGTCATTATTTACAGTTTTGTCGGATTACGCTTTTATACTGCTGTCATTGCTGGATGGCTCGGCGGTTTTATCGGTGTCGTAGTTTCACAATATTTACACTATGAAATTGATTGGACTTTTCTAAACCGCACTTATACGTTCAGCAGCTTTTTGGGCATGGCTTTGGCCTATGCGATTGACCGCCAGCACCGCGAGAATTATTTGCAAAACTGCATTATTGAAATAAACCGGCTTGAAATGGATGAACAGGCCAAGCAGCTGGAACAATTATCGCAAATTGACTCTCTTACAGGCCTAGCCAACCGCAGGCACTTGGCTGTAATCTTGGATCAGCAATGGCGCTATGCCATCCGCCACCAAACACCAATCAGTGTGTTAATGGTCGATATAGACTGTTTCAAAAACTATAATGATACTCTGGGTCATATCGCTGGCGATGCTTGCCTCAAGGCCATTGCAGATGAATTAAAGAATTTAAGCACCCGCAGCAATGATTTGGCTGCACGTTACGGCGGAGAAGAATTTTTATTGCTTTTCCCAATGTTTGATGAATATCAGGTAGAAGCGCTTGCGCAAATTTTAATTCAGCGCATTCAAAAATTGGCTATACCGCATCCTTCCAGCCCAATTTCCCCTCATGTCACGATCAGCATTGGCATATCCAGCATCGTGCCAAAAGAAACCAATGATATGACATCATTTATACAAGCCGCAGATCAAGCGCTGTATTACGCTAAATCTCATGGACGCAATCAATATATTATTGCAAAGGATATTGCCGCTTAATATCGGCATAAACTGATGCTGCATAATTAAAAACACAAACGCCTATTATTTCAAAAACTCATCTCCCATCACTTTTGACTTAGGCTGATAAAGCAATATTCAAATAATCAGTCTTTCGAATATTTGCATTTGTCTGTTTTTTTAATTTTGTTAGACTTGCACTTTCGCCCGCATTGCGAAACTTCGCGCATCAACATTTATCATCATGATGCTGCCGTACCATCAATGCCTAAATTATTTGCTTTATCTAAGAAAGGACTTATTTTCAATGACCAGTTCAGAACTTATGGCTGATCTCTCCAGCTTGACCCCTATGATGCAGCAATACATGGGTGTCAAAATGCAGCATCCGCATTCATTAATGTTCTACCGCATGGGTGACTTCTATGAACTGTTCTTTGAAGATGCGCACAAAGCAGCCAAAATTTTAGGTATTACGCTGACACACCGCGGAAAAGCGAACGGCGCCCCCATTCCTATGGCCGGCGTTCCTTATCACGCCGCCGAGGGCTATCTCGCGCGCCTCGTAAAAAAAGGTGAAACGGTCGTTATTTGCGAACAAATTGGTGAGGTGACTGGAAAAGGGCCTGTTGAGCGCGGTGTTGTCCGCATTATTACACCAGGCACTTTGACAGATGATGCACTGCTCACCGCACATCAAAGTTCAAACCTAGTTTCACTCTGTATTCAGCAAAATCAGGCTGGTATTGCTTTATTAGACTTAAGCGCCGGTATTTTTAAGGTTCAGCAGCTTGAACTGAATGCTGAACAGCTGAGCATTGAACTGTCTCGCCTAATGCCAAGTGAAATAGTCATTGATGAAAATATTATTGATCAAAACATTCTTGAAGATATTAAGCGTCAGCTGGACTGTCCAATTACCAAACGTCCAAATGTTGACTTCAACTTAAATAATGCGCAAAAAACACTCTGCGATCAGTTTGGGGTCTCTACACTTTCAGGTTTCGGCATTGATCATTTACCGCTGGCCAAAGCAGCTGCTGCAGCGCTGATTCACTATGCGAAAGAAACGCAAAAAACAGCTTTACCGCACATCCGCTCCATTCAGCTGGAACAAAGTTCAGATTTTATTGCATTAGACCCGGTCACACGCCGCAACTTAGAGCTGGTTGATCCCCTGTTTGAACATGGCACCTCACTGTTTCATCTCATCAATGATACACAAACTGCTATGGGCGGCCGCTTGCTCAGCCGCACACTGATGCAGCCGCTGCGTGATACCGCTATTTTGGATGCTCGTCTCGATGCCATTAGCGCATGCATTCATGGCTATCATGAAACACCTATACGGCTGGTGCTTAAGGAAATTGGCGATATTGAGCGCGTACTCAGCCGGGTAGCGCTTGGCAGTGCCCGCCCGCGCGACTTAGTGCAGCTGCGCCAAGCCTGCGCACAAATCCCTTATCTGCGTCATGCCATTCAGCCGATATTGCAAAATCATCAGTCTGAACTGATTTTGCAGCTCAACGAAGAGCTTGGTGAATTTAAAGGCCTGCATCAGCGTTTGATGGATGCGATTGTTGAAAACCCGCCTGTACTGCTGCGTGACGGGAATGTCATTGCAGAAGGTTTTGATGCTGAGCTGGATGAACTGCGTAAAATACGTGATCATGCTGGACAGTTCCTCATTGATCTCGAAGTTCAAGAACGCGCAAATACAGGGTTCTCGACACTTAAAATCGGATACAACCGCGTCAGCGGCTATTATATTGAACTGACTCGCGCTCAAGCAGGGCAAGCGCCTGATCATTATATTCGCCGTCAGACATTGAAAAATGCCGAACGCTATATCACGCCTGAATTGAAGGCATTTGAAGATAAAGTCCTGTCGAGTGAGTCCCGTGCGCTGGCGCGTGAAAAAATGCTCTTTGAAATGCTGCTGGATGAACTGCGTGAAAATATCGGTCAATTGCAAATGATGAGCAGCGCAATTGCGCAAATTGATTTGCTGACTAACTTTGCATATCAGGCGCGCCTGCGTAATTGGGCGCGGCCGGAGTTCAGTCCTGAAATTGGCATACAAATTAAAGCCGGACGTCATCCTGTCGTTGAAGCTTTAAGTAAAACTGCATTTACGCCGAATGATACTGCGCTAGATTTCGCCCGCCGTATGGCTATTATTACTGGACCAAACATGGGCGGTAAATCGACGTTCATGCGTCAAACAGCACTGATTGCGCTGCTTGCCTATTGCGGCAGCTTCGTCCCTGCTCAATCTGCAGTATTAGGGCCAATTGACCGCATTTTCACCCGTATTGGCTCTGCAGACGACCTATCAACTGGTAAATCAACCTTTATGGTTGAAATGACAGAAACCTCACAAATTTTGCACCACGCAACCCACCAGTCTTTAGTGCTGATGGATGAGGTTGGCCGCGGCACCAGCACCTATGATGGTCTTTCATTGGCATGGGCGTGCGTAAATGACCTGACCAAACGCATTAAATGCCTATGCTTATTTGCAACACATTATTTTGAACTGACCGAATTAGGAAAAACTTCAGGTATTGAAAACTTCCATGTCACCGCAAAAGAATTAAACGGCAACTTAATTTTACTGCATAAAGTACAGCACGGCCCAGCCAGTCAAAGTCATGGTCTGCAAGTTGCAAAA
This sequence comes from Acinetobacter tianfuensis, assembly GCF_003611465.1. Taxonomy (GTDB): domain Bacteria; phylum Pseudomonadota; class Gammaproteobacteria; order Pseudomonadales; family Moraxellaceae; genus Acinetobacter; species Acinetobacter tianfuensis. The sequence continues at coordinate 16,868 of NZ_RAXV01000038.1, read as the reverse complement.
CTGGCAGGTATTCCTGCTGGAGTCATTAAAGATGCTCAAAGCCGTCTGAATATTTTAGAAAAACAGCAGAAACAGCAGCTGAACCCAAGTGTACAGACTGAACTGTTTGGCTCTGAACCTGAAATTGTCGAACGTGTTGTGGAAATTGAAAAAAGCGCTCCCGCCCTCGACCAGCTTCAGCAGTTAGACATTGACAGCCTAACGCCTCGTGAAGCACTGCAGCAGCTCTATGCGCTGAAAGATTTATTATAAATTTAGCGTCTTTCTCGCATTTATTAAATTTGACTTTCTCAAAAGCCTATGATCATTTCATAGGCTTTTTTGATGATGATTCTCATTACTGCGCAGTTTAAACCAAATTGTTCAGTTTTTATCAAATTTAACAGCCTTGCATATAATAAATATCAATAAAAGGAATTGTTAGTTGGCTGCGTTTTTGCCTAAAATACACCATTAGTTATTAGAACCATATTTTTAGGTAGCTGTCGCCATGACCTTTGTTGTCACTGAAAACTGTATTAAATGTAAATATCAAGACTGTGTTGAAGTTTGCCCAGTAGACTGCTTCTACGAAGGTCCTAACTTTTTGGTTATTAACCCAGACGAATGTATCGACTGCGCGCTATGTGAACCAGAATGCCCAGCAAATGCCATCTTCTCTGAAGACGAGCTTCCTGAAGGCCAAGAAGTATTCCTTGAACTGAATACTGAGCTTTCACAAAAGTGGCCAAATATCACGCAAATTGGCGACCAGCCGGCAGACCGTGAAGAATGGAATGGCAAGACAGATAAATTACAATATTTAGAAAAGTAATTTCCTGTTAGACTTTCATAAAAAGATCAGCAATTGCTGATCTTTTTTATACCCAATGCACACATTTGATTGCAATATTTTCAATTTTTGGCCTTCAAATTGGATTAAAATAAAACGAGTTAATAAATAATTGTTTTCTATAATGAAGAATTTAATGAAGGGATTATGCGCAGCTGCCGTAATCCCTCTAGTTTTTGTCGGCTGTGCCTCTGCGCCTAAAAAGGGCCAAGTCATTACAAATGCCGAAGGAAAACGTATTTTTATACCGCAAGAGAGTGTTACTTTTCAGCGCCCTATTCCGCCTAAAACAGTGCCTTATGCTTATAATTCATGGCTGACTGCCGCAGACAATTTACGCCGCGTACGTGAATATGAAGTATTTCTAGAAAAAAATGGCGTAGGCAATATTATTCCAAGTTTTGAACTGATGCGTACAGCGCGTGATTGGCAAAAATGCGGGCGGGCACAATATATGGTGCCTAACCGTGAACTTTGGGCCAACCAAATTCCGACATTGCGTGTTTTTAAATACCTTGTGGCAGCCAATATCCTAACCGACTTCAGTGTGACTTCAGTTTACCGTGACCTGCCGTTAAATCAGTGCGCCGGCGGCGCAAGTTCATCTCGCCATTTATATAACTCTGCCATTGATTTCCGTATTGGGCCTGAATATCCGCAGCCAGAAGATTATGCCTATATCGAAAATACAAAATTTAGATTATGCCAGTTTTGGTCACAATACGGTCAAGGCCTCAACATGGGCTTAGGTTTATATGCTTCGGGGCAAATTCATATTGATACTCAAGGGTTCCGTACTTGGGGAGCTGATTTAAGCCGATACAGCTCAATGTGTAATTACTAAGCAATGACAAAAAGACCAAATGGCTCCTGATGAGCCATTTTTTGTATATAACTTCCACATATACCCTGCAAAAAATTGCGCTTCGGGCGGAAAAGTTTAAAATATCTGCATCAAAAATATGGTGCTAAAACTATGCAGCAAATGTGGACAGACCTTGATGCTTATATCGATTCACATTTAATCCCAGAAGATCCGATTTTAACACAGACGCTGAAACATACTGATGAGCGAGGCTTCCCCGACCATTTAGCAGTCGCGCCTAACCAAGGCATGCTGCTGCAAATGCTGATTCAAATGAACAGCTGCAAGCGTGTTTTAGAACTCGGAACCTTTGCTGCCTACAGCACAATGTGGCTGGCCCGCGCGTTGCCAAATGACGGCTATATATTAACAATTGAAGGCCGTGATACACACGCAGCACTCGCGCAAGAAAATATTGATAATGCCAAACTGCCTCAGACAATAGATTTACGCTGCGGCCGCTGTGCCGATATTTTACGCGCATTGCCTGAAAACACTGAAGCGTTTGACTTTATTTTTATTGATGCCGATAAACAAAGCTATCCTGAATATTTAGAGCTGTGCTTAGACTTATCGCACTCAGGAACAATCATTGTATTGGACAATGTGATCCGCGCCGGCGATATTTTAAACCCTGAAAATAAGAAACCAAGTATTGAAGGTATCCGTGAAATGTTCCGCGCTATGCAGAACCATCCGCGTATTTTATCTTGTACAGCTTTGCAAACAGTCGGCAGTAAAGGTCACGATGGCTTTGCCATTGCACTTGTAAAATAATCCTGCGGCGAACAAAAAACAAACTTTTGTTTTTTTAACTTTAAAAACAAAAGATTACAAACACAATAAACAGAGTTATCCACAATATATGAGGATAACTCTGAGTGTTTTATGAACACAAATATTTTAGACTTTTCTAAAGAAAAACCATCGCAATTAAGCCTAAATCATACACTATTTAACAACCAGCAGCGGTACCGCAGAGTTCCTGAAAATGGTTGTTGTAATACTGCCCAAGAAAAATTGATGAATTTTACTGTGGCTGAATGCCCCTAGAACAATCAGCTGTATCCCATGCTCCTGCTGATAGGACAATATATTGTCTGCAACATCACCATAGCGATATTCAGCAACTACATCCAAACCTGCATCTTTTAAATATTGCATCGGTTCATTGAGTATTTCAGGATGGTCGCCAACATATAACAAATGGCACTGCAGCAAACGCAGCAAATCACTTTCAGCAATCCGCTTTTTCAGCTCTACGCATTTGGGCGAATATTCATAAGCAAAAATAAAACGTGTAGGCGGTTTAAATGTAGAACCCACTGTCATTACCGTACATTTTGCACCGCGGATAAAGTTCTCTACATTACTGCCAATAGGTTTATTGCGTTCCGCAGAACGCTCGCCTACACGGCCTAGCACAACAATGTCATCATCTCTGAGCACATTGAAACTTTGCTCTAGAAAATCACCTTTTTGCTGGATATGAGCAGCTTGAATCCCATAATTCTCAAGAATCATATCTGAAATATGATTCAGCAAATTATTGCTGTAATCTAAAGCCAATTCACTTTGTTTCTGTTCTAATTCGGCAAGTTCTTTTAAAAGCATGGCATTGCTTTCAAAGCCGATTACACCGCTAATTTCACCTAAATGGTAACTGGCTGGGTAATAGTCTAGGACCTGCAGCAACACCAGCTCCCGCTGTGTTTTTTTGGCAATCCAAACTGCAGCTTCCGCCAAAGCATTGATGCAAGGCGAAGAATCAATACAAGCAATTACACGCTTCATACTTAGCCTCTCTTCAGATATTTGGGCTATAAATCTTTCTTATTTTTAACTTAGCACAAGTTTTTAGCGCTGTGTACGTTTATTGAATGCTTTTAGCAACTAAAACGGTTAAGCATATTTGGAAATCAATCCCGATAACGGATAAATTTTGCAGGATTGCCGCCTACAATTGCACGCGCTTCCACATTTTTTGTCACCATGCTATTCATGCCAATGATGGCCTGATCTTCAATTCGAATACCGTCTTTGATGCCGGCATGCGCACCAATCCACACATCTCTCCCAACCTCTATGCCTTGTGATCGCACAGGCTGCTGGTAAACCGGCTGTTCTGAATCCATACCATGATCAAAAGCATAAAGATGGCTATAGGCTGCTATACGCACCTGATCATGCAGCTGAATGCCAGCTCTGCCGCCATCTAAAATACAATGATGATTAATCGCAACTTCTTGGCCAATGCGTAAGGGGCCATGCAGCGTACAGTCTGCGGCAATAAATGTATTATCACCAATCACAATCTTACGCCCCGGTTCTGCAAATATATGCGCTAATGGCGAAATAAAGCAGTTTTCACCGATCTCAACCGTTTCCATTGCCATCAGATATTGCTGGTACTCCTTTTGCCATTCTTCCGCCCATACACGGTTTTTCGGCTTAAGTGACCAATACAGCCACGGCATATAATTTAAACGGTGTTTATGCTGCTCTCGATATTTCAGCAAGGGATCTTGTTCAGTCATCTTTGGGTTCTTCAATTACTTTCAGCGCTTCGCGGCCGCGGCTGACATCCTGAATTTTCAGTGCCAGCGGTTCAATTTGATGCACCTGCAAAAGCGCTTCCACCGTCACACCTTCCGCAGTATATTCTTCCGTATATTCAATATTTTGGGTATTCAGTTCATATTGAAAAATAGCCCATTCATTAAATTGGCAGGCAAAGCTTACTTTTTTCTTTTCAATCAGCTCAATTTTTTCCGTCAGCAATAAGCACTGTCCTGCACAGCCGCCATAAGCGCGTACCAAACCGCCTGTCCCCAGTTTTATACCGCCATACCAGCGATTCACCAAGACCAGGACATTTGTCAACTCATTGCCTTCAATCGTGGCTAAAATTGGCCGTCCTGCAGTTCCAGAAGGCTCACCATCATCATTAAAGCGGACATGATGGCCAATTTTCCATGCCCAGCACTGATGCGTTGTCGTGAGGTCTTTGTTCTTTTCTAAAAAATCCTTGACCGCCTGTTCATTCTCTACAGGAACGGCAACCGCTTGAAAACGGCTTTTTTTAATGTCTTCTTCAAAGCTGGCCTCACTGGCAATGGTAAACGGCATATATCAAAACATCTAAAACTCTGCTCGTGATTATAACTGCTTTTTTATGTTAGGCCCGTAATAAAAAGCCCCCATGAATGGAGGCTTTAATATATTTCTTTAATCGTTTCGTGTCATTAGCGTTCGCGCAGCGCTTCTTTCGCCTTATTGAACGGTTTAACCAAGTAATCCAGAACAGTTTTCTCACCAGTACGGATATCTACTGTTGCAACCATACCTGGTGTAATTGCAAAGCTCTTGCCTGCTTTATTAACCAGCTTGTCACTGTCAGTACGGATATATACACGGTAGTAGAACTGATCTTGTTTGACTTCATCACGCAAGGTATCTGGTGAAATGACCGTAACTTTACCTTTCAGGCCGCCATAGATTGAATAGTCATACGCGGTAATTTTTACCAGCGCTTCCTGCCCCGGACGAATGAAAGCAATGTCACGCGGCGAAATACGCGCTTCAACCAATAACTGCTCATCCAAAGGAACAATCGTCATCAGTTTGCCATTTTGCGGCACAACACCGCCTAAGGTCATGACATCAATTTCTTTCACCACACCGCGAACAGGTGACTTAAAGACTGTGCGGCTTAATGTATCTGACTTGCCGCGTATAATTTGCTGCTGCGTTTCAACATCGGTATTCGCTTTAGACAGCTCTTCACGTGATTTCACATAGTATTGGTTGCGTATATCATTCATCTGATTACGCAGTTCATTCGCCCGGCTCTTTAAGCGGATGACCTCTACTTCACTGGCAGCGCCTTTAGCGACAAGCGGTGCAGTCATTGCCAATTCTTCTTCAATTAAAAGCAATGACTGTTTTAAACCTGCAATGGATTCTTCTAAATTTGCGCGGCGGCTCATATACAGCGCCGTTTCCTCATTCACCAGCTTAGGCACGCGGCGAACTTCTTCTGGGAAACTCAATGCCGTACCATTCACTTCAGCACGCAAACGGGCTGCTGTTGCGCGGGATGCAATTAACAGTGACTCTGTTTCTCCGACATTTGACTCTAAACGTGTCGGATCCAGCTGAGCAAGCACTTGGCCTTGCTCAACAATTTGACCTTCCCGCACATTCATTTTGGTCAAAATACCGCCTTCTAAAGACTGAATAACCTGCTCTTTAGACGATGGAACAACTTTACCTGTTCCCGTGGATACTTCTTCTAGCGTAAACATCCACGCCCAAATCAGCAGCACCAATAGGCCAATACCGACAATCCAAATCAGCACACTTGGCTTTGGCAGCGGCGGCTCTTGGAAGGTGACTTTATTTGAGCGTTGTACTTCTTGATTATTTGCACTCATTATTTAGCTCCCGCACCGCGATTCTGCACACCGCTTGATTGATTCAGGATTTGGTCGCGCGGACCATCCATAACGATCTTGCCGTCATTGACTACAATAATACGGTCTACCAGTTCTAAAACCGCTCGGCGATGTGTCGCAACAACCAGTGTCCGCTGGCGCAAGTAAACCTTAAGATGGTTAATCAATTGTTTTTCAGAGACATCATCAATAGCAGCTGTCGGCTCATCTAAAAGCAGAATATTCGGCTGACGGATTAACAAACGCGTAAGCAGCAATGCTTGACGCTGACCGCCTGAAAAACCAACTCCGCCCTCAAGCACGGTATGATCTAAACCTTCCTTTTTCTCTTGCACAAAATTCAGCGCGCCTGTGAGCTGCAGCGCATGTAAAATTTGATCATCTGTCGCCAATGGTGCGCCAAGCGTTAAATTTTCACGAATTGAGCCATAAAATAACTGAGAGTTCTGATTCAGCAAACCCATGTCACGGCGTACATCTGAAGGGTCAATTAACCCTAAATCAACACCATCCAGTTTGACCTTGCCTTGTACAGGTGTCTGCATACCGGACAGCAGCTGCAGCAAAGTTGATTTGCCTGCACCGTTACGGCCTAAAATTGCAATTTTTTCACCCGGTTTAATTTCCAGTTTCGGAATAACCAAGCTCGGACGCGGATCATCTTCACCATACTTAAATACCACACCACTCAGTTCATAGCTGCCATGAATCATTGGACGGTGAATTAAATGCGCATGATCAGGCTGATCGACATTACGCTTCATCAGCTCATCTAAACCCTGCTTAGCTACTTTCGCCTGCTGCAAACGGCCCAATACACCTGTAATTTGTGAAATTGGAGCGAGCATACGAGACGATAAAATCGAACATGCAACTAAAGCACCTGTAGTCATGTCACCTTTCATCACTGCAAAACAGCCAACAAGCACTACAATAGCAAAAGTTAAACCTTGAACTTTTTGTGTCCACGCATTCATCAGTCCAACGATTTTACGCTGCTCCATGCTGACACTTGCTGACACTTCATTCATATGGTTCCACTGGTTTTGAAAACGCGATTCTGCCCGCAGCAGCTTAATGTCTTCAATCCCTTGCACAGATTCGACAAGCAATGCATTGCGGATGGCAGATTCACGCATACCCATTTGCGCTAAACGCGCTAAAGGTTTTTGCGCCAAGATTCCCGGTAAAATCATCAGCGGCACAACAGCAACCATTACCCAAAATAAATTGCCGCCAATCAGCCAAAAGATACCTAAGAATAGGAAAAAGAACGGCAAATCAGCAATCGCCGTGACTGTGGTAGACGTAACCAGCTCACGTACGCCTTCTAATTCACGGATTTGTGAAATAAATGTCCCTGTCGATTTTGAACGTTCACTGTTTTTAATCCGCAGCGCATGTCCAAACACACGGTCTGAAATACGCAAATCTGAACGCTTACCGATAATGTCCGATAAATGTATACGCGCAACACGCAAAATGAACTCAAAAATTGCGGCCAATAGCACACCGCCAGCCAGCACCCAAAGCGTAGGAACAGATTGTGATGGTATCACGCGGTCATAGACGTTCATTGAGAAAACAATGGTCGCCAACGCCAAAATATTTGCCATTAAAGATGCAAACATAATGTCGATGTAGCGTTTCCAGTCTTTTAGAACAATTGACCAAAACCAATCTTTTTCATAAGGCTTGATGTATTCATCTACACGCATATCTGGAACTGAAGACTCAGGCCTCAAGATATACACATTACGTACACCATGGTTTAAACGTTCAATTGGAAAAACTTGAGAGAGGCCTTCATCACCGCTCAGCTGCACACTGGCATTGCCGTCTGCATCAATACGGTCTACAACCCCGACTTCCCCGCTATTAAATTCGATTAACAGCGGCAAACGCCAAGGATTCATTAACCCCGCTTCAAACTTATTTTTACGAATGCTCAGTCCGACTTGCTTGCTGACAATGCCCAGCATCTCATCAATATTGGCATGCTGATTCCAGTCCAGCTGCAAACGGATACGCTCTTCGGAAGGCTCAATTCGGTAATGCTTCGCAATGTTCAACACCGCCTGAAGCCACGGCTGATAATTTATTGTATTACTCATGGCTGGACTTCAAACCCCTGAATAGTCATATTATTAAGTTCATATGTATCGCGTGAACGCCCAGTGACTTGAATATATTGCGCAAGCGCTGAATAGATATCGTATTGATTAGAAACGATCTCTTGGGCGGCGCTGTGGATTGCCTGCTCGGCGTTCAATAAGTCCACAACAGTACGTGTTCCTAGTTTGTATTGTTCTTGGTAAAGTTCTTTCGTTCTTACCGTTGTTTCCCTGCGCTGTACCAATATCGACATTTGACGCTTTTTATTTTCAACTTGTTCACGAATCAGCCGAACCTGATCCAATACATCTAAATATGAGGTATTTACCTGAGCCCGCGCCGCTTCTTCTGCATAACTGGCAGCTCTAGTTTGCGCAGCAATTGCGCCGCCCTGATAGAAATTGCTCGAGGCCTCAAGCATGATGGAATTATAAAAACCGTCATCTTCATTATTGTTTGGATTTTTACCATTAATGGCTTGGCTTAAACTGCCTCTGACATTAATAGTCGGATATGCGCTGAGCTTCGCCTGTTTTTTTTGGTATTTAGCAACTTCCACAGCTGACAGCGCCATCATTAAGTTTGGAACCTTAGTAAAATCTGGCTCTGCATACAATTCAGCTCTTGTCACCAATGCATCTGGAATACTCCAAGCCACATTAGAAACATTAAAGCCCAAAAGTGTTCTAAGACGCTGTTCATATTGTTTCAGCTGTGTTTCCTGCACCACTAAATTAGACTGCGCCGCTTCCAAATTCGACTGCGCCTGAATAGGGTCCGCCTGACTGCTGATACCTGCTTTTGCACGTAAATTAGCAATTTCCGCAATGCGCCCAATGCCTTTAATTTGCTGATGGGCAATCCGTGTGATTTCCTGATAGCGTTTTACATTGATAATGGCGCTGGCAACATCATAAGAAACTCGATCTAAACTGACTAAAACTTCTGCCTGCTGCTGCAGCATCCGCGCTTCGGCAATATTGACACTGCTTTTCACTTTGCCAAAGTCATACAGCATCTGTGTCGCATCTAATGACACCACTTGCCGGCCGCGTTCACCTGATGTTAAATCAGCCGTACTGACCCCGCCCGAAAGCTGAGGATAATATTGAGATCGGGCTAAATCAATGTTGGAAACCTGTTCAGAAACAGAAGCAATACTTTGTGTAATTTCTGGACGGCGCTGCACGGCAATATGCACAGCGTCAATAATGCCCAGCTGTTTCGGTATGGCATTGCCATATGAAGACAGCGGCGCTGTGTCAGCCCGGCCAACCACAGGGAGTTCTGAGACCTTTGAAGTATCTAATGGAAATTTACTAAGTTCAGAAATATCAATTTTATCGGCGGAATGTGTCGGTTTTGGCACAAATAACTGACTAACTCCGTCTTTAAAAGAGTTGAAATATCCTTTGCTTGCTGAATCCGCATGAGCCATGCAAATTGACAATGGCAGCAATAGGATAGCAAAGCTACCTCTTTTACTTATCATTTATAAAACGCCCCAGTCCTTATTCTTCAAGCGGCAGTTCTGCGCAAATTATGTTTTTTTTAATCAAGTGTATAGTTAACAGCAATGATTATTATCGTTTTACAGAATTATTGTTTTTATTGTAATAACAAAAAAACCCCAAAACAATGACCTTCATCACATTTTTTTGGGGTTTTGTGATTTTAAGCAATGAAATCGTCACCAAGATACACTTTTCTAACAATCTCATTTTCTAAAATTTCCTGCGGCGCACCCTCTGCGATCACAGCCCCTTCACTTACAATATACGCATGCTCACAAATTGCAAGGGTTTCACGCACATTATGGTCGGTGATTAAAACACCAATTCCGCGGTCTTTTAATGTTGTAATAATATCCTTAATATCACCTACAGAAATTGGATCGACACCCGCAAAAGGCTCGTCCAAAAGCATGAATTTCGGATCAGCTGCCAGCGCACGCGCGATCTCAGCACGGCGGCGCTCACCGCCCGAAACACTCATGCCTAATGAATCTTTAATATGGGTAATTTTGAAATCGGCCAGCAGTTCTGCGAGCCGCTGTTTACGCTGCGCTTTGGTTAAATCTTTCCGAGTTTCCAAAATTGACATGATATTTTCCGAGATCGTCAATTTTCGAAAAATTGAGGCTTCCTGCGGCAGATAGCCAATACCTTTACGCGCACGCTCATGCATGGCTAAATCAGACAAATCTAAATCATCTAAATGAATTTCGCCTTTGTCCATTCGCACCAGCCCGACAACCATATAGAAACTGGTCGTTTTTCCTGCGCCATTTGGCCCAAGCAAACCCACAATTTGGCCGCTCTGCATGCTGAAAGACACATCTTTTACAACCCAGCGCTTGCTGTAATTCTTTGCTAAATGCTTAATGCATAGCGTTTGCGGCTTTGGCTGATCCATTAATCACGCGCTCCCGGAAATGACTTAGAGCTTGATGGCGGAATCACAATTTTCACACGGCCATTTTCAGAACCTGTGTTATTCGGTGTGCCTTCAGCCACAATATCACCTTTATTCATGCTGTATTTAAGTGTTGCGCCCTTAATACTTGCACCATCTTGCTCCAATAATGCATTGCCGGATAAAGTAATAATGCCTGATTCGGCATTGTAAATAATCTTCTGTGCTTGACCTTTTGCCGGGCCTTTTGCTGGATCTGTTTTTTGCTGAAAACGCGCAGGGCCGCCAGAGGCGGTAATCACGCTAATTTCTTTACGGCTGTTCAAATTAGCCACAATTGAGGCAGCCTGCAATTTCATTGTGCCCTGCTCAATAATGACGTTGCCTGAATACGTCGTGATACCTGTTTTTTCATTAAATGTTGCACGGTCGGCAACCAATGAAATCGGCTGACTGCGGTCAGACGGCAAAGCAAATACACCCGCTGAAGCAAGCGCGAATGAACCTAATAATGCGGCCTTTAAGAACAAAACTTTTGACATATGCTGTTTAAGATTTAGGTTCATACTTTCCTCGAATATTAAAAAATTCGTACTGACCATTGTTTAAATTTGCTTTCAGACCATTGCTCACAAATTCTGCCTGCGGTGACTGTACCAGCACTTTTTGCTGCGTTTCCAGTTCTCTCGTTTTTGGGAAAGCGGTGAGCTCATCCGTTTGGAACTCCATTTTCCCTGTGTCCATCAGCTTCGTGGCTTTGACCTGATCTTGTAAAATGACTTTTTCATTGTCATTGTAACCATTTGCTTTTTTAGCAAAAAAAGTGGCATCAACTTCGCCGTCTTTGTATGAAGACACGTTTAGATTTGTTAACTTCGTCGTTTTTTGCTGTAAATCTTGCTGCAATTCATCCACAGTTGCCCGCACATGCAGCTTGCCGTATTCATCTGTCTGCGTAAGATATATATTTTTCGCAGAATAATTCATGCTTCTAGACGATTCAGCCTGAAGCTTATTGCCTTTTCCGCTGTAATAGTAATAACCGCCGCTTACAGCTGCAATTGCAATAGCAGTAACATATAAAACTTTTGTATCCATAAGCGGGATTTAATCCAAATTTACTGAATTATTAAGTTATTAATGAGGTGCGCTTGCAAATTTTTCAAGCAGCTCCAGATAAACACCTTTCGACATTAAAAGCATATCGCAAATTTCACGCACCGCACCTCGGCCGCCCATTGCCTGAGTTACTAAATCTGCGCGGCGGCGAACCTCAACATGGCCATTTGGCACTGTCACTTTCATGCCCGCAATTGCAAAAGCAGACAAATCAGGCCAGTCATCACCCATATACAGACAATCTTCTGGATTCACATTTAACTGAGCGCATGCTTCACGCAGCGCTGTGCCTTTATCTTCACGGCCTTGAAAAACTAAGTCGACACCAAGATCTGACATGCGTTTTTCGACAATATTGCTTTTACGGCCTGTAATAATAATGACCTTAATGCCAGCTTGCTGTACAAGCTTCATGCCTAAACCGTCACGAATATCGAAAGATTTGATTTCATCGCCAGAGTTCGTCAGCGTGACAAAACCATCACTTAAAATACCGTCGACATCGAGCACAAGCGCTTGAATATGACGCGCCTGCTCTAATAATACATAAGATGCCATTTATTAATTTACCCCAGCCTGAATCAAATCATGCATGCTAATTACACCAATTACGGTATTTTCATCATCAACAACAACAAATTGATTAATTTTTTTTGCATTCATCTGCTCAAGCGCTTCTACCGCCCGCTCCTCTTTTGAAATCGTCGCTGGATGCTGAATCATCACTTCAGACACAGGCAGATTCACATCAAAACCTTGCTGCTTATCAATCAGACGGCGTAAATCGCCATCAGTAAAAATACCTAATAACTTATCATCAGCATCCACAATAGTTGTTAAACCTAGACGCTTATTTGAAATTTCATACAGCACCTTATTCATTGGCGTTTCTGGAGCGACTTTAGGCAAATCAGGCCCCATATGCATTAAATGCTTTACATGCAGCAGCAAGCGCTTGCCTAATGCTCCTGCAGGATGAGAGCGGGCAAAATCGTCAGACGTAAAGCCGCGCGCATCCAGCAAAGCAACAGCTAAAGCGTCACCCAAAGCCAATGTTGCTGTCGTGCTTGAGGTTGGCGCTAGACCTAATGGACAAGCCTCTTCAACAGGGCCTAAAGTTAAAGCAACATCTGCATTTTGAGGCATAGGGCCACGGTCATCACGGCTAATGGTAATCAGCGGCACACCTAAATGCTTAATTAAAGGCATAAGCATCATAATCTCATCACTTTTGCCGGAGTTTGAGATTGCAATGAGCACGTCACCGCTTACCAGCATGCCTAAATCGCCATGCCCAGCTTCACCCGGGTGCATAAAGAACGATGGCGTACCTGTAGACGCAAAGGTGGCAGCCATTTTGCGGCCAATATGGCCAGACTTACCCATACCCGTAATAACCAGACGGCCTTTACACTGCAAAATAATTTCACAGGCTTGAGTAAAACGCTCGTCTATTTCTTTGGCCAAAACATCTAAAGCATTACGTTCAACGCTCAATGTTTCGAGGGCGACTTTTTGAAAATCGATAGGATTAGGCATATTTGGTGGATTCAAAGTCTTTGTACCTTTATTCGCTCATGCCCTGAAGATTGGTCAGAGCTGTTCTCATAAACTAAGAATAATTTTGGCTATTTTAGCATATCTCAAGAAATTGAACGTTTATAAATGTTCAACTTTTAGAGCTTGGAACACTGTTTTAACAATTTTACGCAAAAAAAAACCTTAGTTCGTAAACTAAGGTTTTTTAAATTTTGGAGCGGGAAACGAGACTCGAACTCGCGACCCCAACCTTGGCAAGGTTGTGCTCTACCAACTGAGCTATTCCCGCAATGTGATGTGCATTATAGAGTGTTTCAAAAAAGTGTCAACACCCTATTGGCACAACTGCTGAATTAATCAGCACGCCGCCACAGTGTACCCTGACGGGTATCTTCCAATACTACGCCTTGATCCAGCAATGACTGACGGATGCCATCCGCTTTCGCAAAGTCTTTGTCTTTTTTCGCATCTTTACGCTGCTGAATTAAATCTTCAATTTGCTCAGCTGTTAGGCCCAATGCTTCCTGACCAATATCTGACTTCAGGAAATCATCTACATTATGCTGTACCAAACCTAGAATATTGGTCAAGTGGCGTAATGTCGCATAGTAAACAGCTGCTTGCTCAGCCTGTTCATCTTTTACTGCACTGTTTAATGCTTTGTTGATTTCAAAGAGTACGGCAATGGCTTCTGCTGTGTTGAAATCATCACGCATTGCAGCATTAAAACGTTCAACCAGCGCTTCATCCAATAATGCAGAAGCAGCTTCACCATATACAGCTTGATATGCTTTAAATGAATGATAAAAACGTGAAAGCGCAGATTTTGCTTCTTTTAAGGCAACATCAGAGAAATTCACAGGGCTGCGGTAGTGTGAAGACACAATAAAGTAGCGGATGACTTCAGGATGAAACTTATCCATTACATCGCGAATGGTGAAGAAGTTGCCAAGCGACTTCGACATTTTTTCGCCGTCAACATTAATAAAGCCCACATGCATCCAGTAGTTGACATACTGCTCACCTGTTGCCGCTTCTGACTGGGCAATTTCATTTTCATGATGCGGAAAGGTTAAGTCTGAACCGCCGCCATGAATATCAAAATGGTTGCCTAAGCAGCATGTGGACATTGCTGAACATTCAATGTGCCAGCCCGGACGGCCATTGCCCCACGGTGAAGCCCAAGACGGTTCATCTGCTTTGGCATGTTTCCACAGCACAAAGTCAAACGGGTGTTTTTTCTCAACTTCCACATCCACGCGTTCAGATGCGCCCGCCTGCATATCTTCAAGCTTACGGCCTGATAAGCGGCCATATTTAGCAAACTTATCGACTTGGAAATATACATCGCCATTATTTGATGGATAAGCAGTACCGTTATCGACCAATGTGCCAATCATATTTTGCATTTGGCTGATGTATTCAGTAGCGCGAGGCGCTTCATCCGGATGCAAACAGCCAAGATTTTCCGCATCTTCATTCATCGCTTGAATAAAACGGTCCGTTAAAGCAGTAATGCTTTCGCCATTTTCATTTGCGCGCTTAATAATTTTATCGTCAATGTCTGTAATGTTGCGGACGTATTTTACATTCCAGCCTTGGCTGCGCAGGAAGCGGATAATATAGTCAAATGCAACCATTACTCGAGCGTGACCGATATGACAGTAGTCGTAAACGGTCATGCCGCAGACATACATATCGATATGACCTTCTTTACGAGGGACAAATTCAACTTTTTTTCGTTGCTCTGAGTTATATAGAACAAAAGGCTGCATAGTTCTTCAAAATGCTTCTGCTAAAAGATGGCTCATCTTAACCTAAGCACTATTTTTCATAAAGTTTTCAGAGAAAAAATTGTAAGAATTATGCTGCCGTCAAAGATATCTATACATCCCCTGCATTTGTGATGCAAAAGGCCTCAACACAAAGGAATTATGGGTTTGAAGCGCTGTGCATGAAATAAACCGATGCTGAATGCTCCATACCGCAAAACACGTTGATCATAAAATTTCAGCATTGTTAAATGCACGAAACATATGAAATACAAATTACAAAAGCGCTTAAATAAGATCAGTGACGGCAGTCTATATCAAGCCCCTGCTGTCAATAATGCAGTGGCAAGCGTCCTTTTCTATTTAGAAATGCAGTTTTTATGCAGCGCATCAAGAATCGCTTAATGAAATATGTTTGAGTTTAGATGCAATACGCGCTGTATGAGCTTTATTGCCCCGCTTTTCTAAAATAACAGTCTCTACACGCCATAAATATTCAAAAATTTCAGACTCACTGGCATCCTGCTGAATATACATAAATATTTTGGGTAAATATTCATCATATTCATCACGCATAGCTGGTCTAGCGCTAATACCTAACGGGTCCCATTCCTTCAGTAATATTTTATGAATCGCATGCAATAAACGCGCATTGCGATTCTGCTCCACATCCATACGCATATCGCCAATCTCTATTTTTATATTACTATTCATATATTTATAGTTATTTTAAACTACTGCGTCAAGCAACAGCTGTGACTGCATCAGTCAATATTAGCATTGAAGTGCCATTTTAGGAATTTGCCCAAATATCCGCTATCCTGTCACAGAAACCAATGCTTCTGCATACGACTGTTTTTATTCACATCATCTAAAGAATGTATTGCAAAATTGCCGCAAAGCCGCTGCTGCTCAGTGTTCACAGCTAAAATCACACCCCATGACTGAACTTTCATTTGCAATTTATCCAAGGCAAGCTAAATTAAAAGCCTCCTTCAATTCAGGTCCGCGCTATGTCCGCATTTCCAGATACTATTTACGCAGTACAGCATTTATCTTTTGAAGATTTGGGCAGTTTGGAAGATACCTGCTATAGCCTTGGTTACCGCATACGTTATTTTGAAGCTGGCGCAGACAATTTAAAGAAAGCATTTGAATATGAAGGGCTGACCATTATTTTAGGCGGCCCAATTGGGGTATATGAAACAGATGACTATCCCTTCTTGCAAGAAGAAATAAACTTACTTAAAGTGCGTTTGGAAAAAAAACTGCCGACTTTAGGTATTTGTTTAGGCGCTCAGCTCATTGCCCATGCGTTAGGCGCTAAAGTATATTCAGGCCATGTCAAAGAAATTGGCTGGAGCCGCCTCAGCCTGACAGAGCATCCAAACAGCCTGCTTGCCCCGCTGGCAGACATACCTGTTTTGCATTGGCATGGCGATACATTTGAACTGCCGGATGAAGCCGTCTTGCTCGCCAGCTCAGAGCATTACCCGAATCAAGCTTTTACAATAGAAAAGCATGTCCTTGCTCTGCAATTTCACATCGAAGTCATGTCCGAGAGTCTAGAAAAATGGCTTATTGGACATACGGCTGAATTACGCCAAGCAAATATCAATATTCCAAATTTACGGGCAGACAATTTACGCTATGCGCCTGCACTAGAAGTCCAAGCCAGCCATATTTTTCAGCAATGGTTCAGCCAGCTTCAATATTAATGGCAACGCCGTTCGGCTGTATCTGAAACATCAAGC
>NZ_RAXV01000037.1 GCF_003611465.1 Acinetobacter tianfuensis | reverse complement strand
CTCTTTTTGAGAAATTTCGAGTTCTTCACGAATAAGATGAAGCTGATTTTCTAGCAGTAATTCATCTGCCATTTTTTGAATACGGGCTTGGCTCTCTGGAGAGCGATTAGCTAATAATTCTTGCAAAGTTTTAGCCATTAGATTGTTCTCCTAATGTTGAGAGATGAAGTTCATATTGTTGGTCTGCAATTGCCAGCATCTCTGTATAGAATCGTTTTTTACCGCCTTTATCAGCAATACATAGCACAATGGCCTGACGTAATGGATCGAATGCGAAGAAAGCTCTCAGTGGTTTACCTCGATGTTGAACACGGAGCTCTTTCATGTTGGTAAATTTAGAGTCATAGACGGTATCTACTAAAGGGCGGCCTAAACTTGGTCCTTGCTGCTGTAGAACAACCAGGGCAGCCAGAACCTTCTCTTGTGTTGATTCGTCTTGCTGTTCAAGCCACTGATTAAATAGATCTGTCGTAATGACTGTCCACATACCACAACCAAAATATAGATTATAGTCTATATTTTAGGAGCATTATTCTTGTTTTGCAAATGAGAAATGATAGGCAATAAAAAACCCCGGCATCCTGCCGGGGTTTTTCGTATTGGTTCGCTCGGTATAACTCCTGTCGTACCTTACAGTCCTTGTGCTTATCTCTTGTTATTCTTGTATGGAACTTCCTGTTCCCGATGAGTTCATCATAGGAAATTGCAGCTAGGTCGTATAGGCGCAAAGGGCTGGAATTGATGTGAGCATATACGTACAAGATTGGCTAAAAACTGGTCCAAGAATAAATAAACTCTTAGGTTAAAAAATATACAAATTTCGTTTTTTTCGCATATATCTGATCATGTAATTCTTAAATAATAATCTTACTAAAACGCAATTATACAAAGGAGATTGCTATGTCAAAAAGCCCTAATGATCAACGATCTATAGTAAAAAACCCTAATAATGTACAGCATACACAAAATCAAAATAATCACGCTAATCAGTTAAATCCGAACCACAAGCCTTCTAAATCTAAATAAGGATGAAATCTATGAGCAAAGCAGGTTGGCCAAGTACTACTGGTAATCCCTCAGGTGGTGGACGTGACAATAATCCACCTCGTAGTAAATAACAGTCATTAATAGTCAAATAAATCAGAAGGCCAACAATTAGTGCTTTCTGATTTATTTTTATTATTAAAAGCAGCAAAAAGCATGTCTAACTCATTTTCTGAAATTTTTAATATTTCGGAACCTGGTCTTATCAAAAGTGGAACATATAAATAAATTAGCCATAAGCCAGTTAATGAAAAGCCGTTAAAACAAGTAGTGTCTTCATGTAAGGTTTTTGCACCTACCATTTGATAAAAATGACTTAACAAGAAAAAATTTTTTTTTCCTTCTTTAAGTTGTCTTACGGCATATTTGATACGTTCAGCTTGTGATTCATCTATCAAAGAGAAGCTTTCTTCATCTTTTGGAACCTTTTTAGACATATCAAAAGATGTATATTTCTTTTTATTAGATTCCATACATGAGATCACCTTCACTAAATTCCAAAATAGATGGTTAGATGATTTTCTTTTTCCTTTTATTTTTCCCAGAAGTAAATGTTTATAAAGGGATACGCTGAAAAAATTGTCCTTAAAGATTAAAGAATCAAGATGAAATAAAATTAGAAATATATTGAAGTCTCGGTGCTTCAGTAAATCTAAACTGATTAAGTTTTTATAATCCCCAATAAAGAAGCTCTCTTTAAGAAAAAGGTACATTTCAACTACATTACCTAGAGGAAAATTATTTTTTTCTAAAATATTGTAGATTTCAACATGTTGATTCCATTCAGGAAAATTATCATTAGGATATAGTTTTAGTAATTTAAGTGTTTGAAGAAACTGAGAGTCTATTCTTAACTTTTCTGGATAATCAACAACATCATCGAATAATTCAGACGTTCTTTGAGATAGTGGCTGCCCTGCAAATGCAGTGTGATAAGCTTTTACATTTATTTTAAAAGCCTCTCTACTCTCATTTTTAATAACTTTTTTGAAACCACCTTTAGTAAGATCTTTCCACCATCTATGATGATAAGGAGTTAGATGGCCTGTAATAAATACGGATTCGGCTAGAGGAATTTCGTCAACAGGAATTTCATAGGAATCATTCATTAAAAAAACCTTAGATGAGAGTGAATTGGCTCAAGTGAACCTTTAATTATTTCTACAATTAACATAATACACCTTATACGAATTCAAAAATGGGAGCCTAAGCTCCCATTTTTATTGATGATTTTTTAATTCTTTGAGCATAGCATCCCGTAAGATTTCATTCATACGTGTTTGATAACCTTTTCCCTGTGCTTTGAACCAAGCAAGCACATCAGCATCTAACCGAATTGAAGTTTGTTGCTTTACTGGACGATAGAATTGATTGTGGCGTACAGCATTACTCCAGTCGGTAATTTCAGGTATATCTGAGAGATCTAGCTGATCGTCAGCAACCGTTCCCTTAGCAAGCAAGCGTTGAATTTCAGCATCTTGCTTGTCGCTGAATTTTTCATTCAGTTCTTTGCGTGAGTATCTAACCATGCTCATATCTATCTCGCTCCGCCTTAGTTACTTGTCTTGCACTAATGATTCGTATGATTTCACAGTCATCTTCATCAAAGATGGTGTGAGCTACTAAGAGCATTAGTACGCCTTTTACTTTTCCAATGGTTTGCCAACGTTCTTCACCATCGGTATGTCTGTCTTGGATTGAGATCCTTAATGGATCATCAAAAACAAGGCTTGCTGTTTCGAAAGAGACATCGTGCTTTTTCTGATTCTTTCGATTCTTTGCCTCATCCCATTCGAAATACTGTTCCATAAAAAACATTCAAATTTGTATATACAATAATGTATCACAAAATTGTATCACTCAAGCTGAAAAGCGTAATTTTTAGTCAGATTTATTGGCAAGAAGTATCAAAACCGCTCATAAAAAAGCCGACTTGTTTCCAAGTCGGCTTTTTGTGCATTTTTGGATTTTTCTGCTTTTATTAAGTGTTTGATATTTATATTAATATACAAGTGTATTGCGTATAACCACCATTATGTTAAATGGACAGTGATTTAGTGGAAAATTCTAGTTTTGAAATTTCAATAAAGAAATTTTATGTTAAGTAATCATATGGAATTACATATCATATATAATCTTTCAAAAGATATATTTTTATTATATTATTTAATTATTTACGTGCATTGAGATCAAGATGAAAGCTGATATAAATAAAGTAGAAGAAGAAATCTATACCAAAAGAAAAACTGTAAGATATGACATCAGGGATTTAACTGTAGAGCAAATTATAAATAAGTATCAGGATAGTTTAGATGAGTTCTGGGATTCTGAGACAAATTTAGAAGGTAGAAAGCCTCAATCCTATAATCTAATCTATATACCTGAATATCAAAGAGATTTTACTTGGGATGAAAATAGGCAATCCAAGCTTATTGAATCTATAGTTCTTGGTCTGCCAATTCCCTTTATTTTCGTAGCTGAAAATTCTAATAGCTCTTGGGAGGTTGTTGATGGTTCTCAACGTATTCGTACATTATATAATTTTGTGAAAAACAATTTAAGCTTAAAGAATCTTGAATCATTAAAACTACTTAATAATTATCAATTTAATGATTTAGAAGCTTCTAGAAAAGGAAAATTTTTAAGTACAGCTTTACGTTTAATCGTTTTATCTGAAGAAACGACAGATGATGTAAAAAAAGATATGTTTGAACGTATCAACAAGGGAAGTGATCTTCTTAAACCGATGGAAAGTAGAAAAGGAATATATAAAGGAAAGTTTAATGATTTTCTTTATAGTTATGCCAAAAATGATAAATATGTAGAATTAACTCCTCTTGAAAGATGGTTAGAAAAAAGACAAGAAAGAGAAGAATTGTTATTAAGGTTTTTTGCATTATCTGAAAATAAGCAATTTTCTATTGGTTTAGAAAAAATAGGGGTTTCAAAGCATTTAGATGAATATTTAGATAAGAAAAATAATTCTTTTGAAAAAATGAATGCTAAAGATTTAGAGAATGAATTAACAAAATATAAGAACATGATATCTAATGTTATAGATTTAGTTGATAACGTTTTTATATATGGATTTAGATTAGGTCATAATCCACATACAAAACGATCTGTTTTTGAAGCTATTTCTATAGGGGTGGGACAATTTATAGAAACTCATTCACAAATTGACTATAAAAAATTTGATAAGGAAGAAATTTTTAAAGGCTTAAATTCATACGAATTTAAAAAATTAATTAATGGAAATCAATTACATAAAAGGAATAAGCTAAATGGAAGAGTTTCATTCGTAGTACGTTTATTAGAAGAAAATTATAAATGAATATATTAATTAGAGAGGTTGATGATAAAAAAGAGAGCATATCTAACTTTTTTCACTTCTTGGAAAGACTTGAGTTTAATGAGCTAATTATAAATGATATAAATTTAGGTGAGGATTCTAGATATACATTACCTATAGGTATATCTACGGTACAAAAATCTAGTTGTATAATACTATTATACAATTTTATAGAGTCTGTCATTACAAATTTAATTTCTAAGATTCATGATGAAATCATAAGGAATAATATTAGTTTTTTTGATTTAAACTCTGATATTAGAAATACAATAATTATGTATTATTCAAATGTTGTTGAAAAAATGAATTTTAAAAATTCAGCACCTCATATACAAGAAATTTTTTTATTATTAGCAAATACTAAAAAAATGGGTTTAACTTATAAAAAGTTATCAGAATTCTATTCTTTGTATAGCGGAAATTTAGATTCTAGAGAGGCAAGAAAAGTTTTTCAGCATTATGGAATAAATATATTAAAGGATGAAGGGGGCTTAAAAACCATTAAAGATGGTCGAAATAAATTAGCTCATGGAGAACTTACATTTGAAGAATATGGGCGAACCTTAACGATCCAACAGTTAAAAGATTTAAAAGAAAAAGTTTTTATCTATTTTGATAGTCTACTTTCTCAAGTAAAGGAATATATAGAGAGAGAGAATTACTTAGAAGCTAATAATGGTGAAGAATAGCTAAAATTAACATAATACGCGTTATACGAAATACTTTTTTTTATTTCTTATAATTCATATCTTTATCGTATAGCAAAAAGCCCAATCATCTCCGATTGGGCTTTTTTTATTGATTATTCACGTTCCACGCATAAAAATCACTCATAGTTTCACGGCTTTCATTAGATCAATTGCATAATTCACATTCATGTAAATACAAAAAAGGAAGCTTTCGCTTCCTTCTTAAAGTTCACGGCTCAGCTTAGATACCGTATTTCACACGGTACGCTTCCATTTTCGCTAAAGCTTCTTTCTCGCCTTTTGCATCTAAATAATCCATCAAATCTTTCATGGTAATCAGAGCATGAACTGGAATTTCTAGCTCTTTTTGCACTTCTTGGATTGCAGACAAGTCACCTTGACCTTTTTCTTGGCGGTCTAGCGCAACCAATACGCCCGCAATTTGCGCGCCAGCATTTTTCAGAATGGTTACAACTTCACGAATGGCTGTACCCGCAGTGATCACATCATCAATGATCCAGACTTTTTTGCCTTCCACTGAAGCGCCGACAAGCACACCGCCCTCACCATGGTCTTTGGCTTCTTTGCGGTTAAAGCCCCAAGGCACACTCACACCGTGGTTTTGAGACAACGCCACAGCTGTAGCTGCTACAAATGGAATGCCCTTATATGCTGGGCCAAAAACGACTTCTACGTTATCGCACTGTGTTAATTTATCTGCATAGCCAGAAGCCAATAACGACAAGGCTTCTCCGTCATTTAGCAGGCCTGCATTAAAAAAATAAGGACTCACACGGCCCGATTTTAAAGTAAACTCACCAAATTTAAGCACACCGCGTGATAATGCGAGTTCGATAAAAGCTTGTGGATTAAATGCCGCTTGCGCTGTCATGAGGTGCTCCATATTTCAAATTTGAGGTTAAACCTGAGTATGATACCAAAGAGTAGCTATCCAAGTGATCAAAAAATTTTACGCGTGGTCTCAATTAACGTAAATGGCCTGCGCTCAGCAGAAAAAAAGGGGATTTTTGATTGGATTGCGGCATCAGAAGCAGATGTCATCTGTATGCAGGAATCTCGCATTACCCATGAACAATGGACAGACAAATTTAAACCTGAAGGCTGGTTTACGCACCTGTTCCCGGCTGAACGCCCAGGCTATGCAGGCACAGCCATTTACAGCCGCCTGCCATTCCTTTCTGTCAGCAACGGTTTAGGCTTTGAACTGGCAGACAGCCAAGGGCGCTTTATTTCGGCTGAATTCGATTTAGGTTTAGGCAAAACTGCGCACATCTGTTCACTGTACTTACCGTCAGGTTCATCTGGTGACGAAGCACAGGCCCGTAAAGACTTATTTTTAAATGAATACAAACAAATTCTGAAACAATGGCGTGAAGAAGAAAAATCTGTAATTGTCTGCGGCGACTACAATATCGTGCATAAACGTATTGATATTAAAAACTGGTCAGGCAACCAAAAAGCTTCGGGCTGCTTGCCGCATGAACGTGCATGGCTCGATCATATTTATGATGATCTTGGCTATGTCGATACCTTCCGTGAAGTACGCAAAGAAGCTGAACTCTATTCTTGGTGGTCAAACCGAGGACAAGCCCGCGCCAAGAACGTAGGCTGGCGTATTGATTACCAAGCCTGCTCACCAGATTGGAAAGAACGTACCGTAAATGCTTGGGTTTATAAAGAAACGTGGTTCAGTGACCACGCACCTGTCATTATTGACTACAAGCTATAATTTTAAACCACCTCAGTGAACACATGTTCACTGAATTAACGCTAATTTCTTACATTTACTGGCGTTTTTTGCAGGTTTATCTCTTATACAGATGAGCGCAATATAGCGACACAGCAAAGGGACATGTCAGGATGACGCAAAAGGATTGGACGCTGCAGGAAGTAAATAAAACAGGTTAAATGATTTAATCCGTTTTCAAGGATGTGACAATGGACGTTGTAATGAGACCCGCATGATCAGGATGATTAAATGCGGGTTTTCTCTTTTCTAAAAACTGCTTTTTTGTTTTTCACCCTGCAGCCGGGGCATTTTTACTTCTCACGCTGAATATATTTTTGAATCTGTATTTTTTATTGATCTTCTTTTTATAACGTCATTTTAGCTATGCTGTGTGTCAAAAGTATGACAGCCGCATGTCTTTCATGCTGCACATAGTGCTTTGCAGCAGAATTCGCTAAGCTAACAGCATTCCATATATCTCTTTAGGAAAATATCTTTATGCTTAAAATTTACGGCATTAAAAATTGCAGCACCATGAAAAAAGCGTTTGACCTGCTGAATGAACTTGGTCTTGCTTATGAATTTCATGACTATAAAAAACAAGGGATTGATGCTGCCAGTGTTGCTGCATGGCTAGATGCCAAAGGTGCCGATGTGATTTTAAATAAGAAAGGCACCACTTGGAAAAAACTGACTGAAGACGAACAGCAGCAGGCTTTGGCTAGCCCAGAAAATTTAACAGCGGCGCTGACTGCGCACAGCAGCATGATCAAACGCCCAGTACTGCAAACAGAACAAGGTTTAATTGTCGGTTTTGATGAAGCAGCTTACCGCGCGCTAAAATAATATGTCATGATTTTAAAAATCTAAGCAATAAAAAAAGCCTGACTTACATCAGGCTTTTTTTAAATGCAGCTATTAGATGCTGCATTCAACTTAAAATTAGTTAGCGCGGATCCAAGTTTGGTTACGGCCTAATGCAGCAACACCAATATAGCCGCGAAGCTCTAATTTTTTACCGCCATTTGCAAGCTCACCTTTCAATTTGTAAGTTTTGCCAGATTGCGGGTCTAAAATTGAACCATTTTCATAGCTGTTGCCGCCGACATTTTTCAGACCGCTGACAATACGTAAGCCTTTCAACGATTTGTTATGGTATGGACCTTCACATTTTGTACAAGCATTTTCTTCACCCACAGTCAAAATTGACTGAATGCTCGCAGTCAGCGTGCCATTCTTTTGTTCAGTAAACTTTACAATTGCTTTTGGCTGTTTTGTTTTGTCATCAATGGTTTTCCATGTTGTGCCATTTAACGGGTCTGCTGCATTCGCTAACGCGGTTAGGCCTAGCAATCCTAATGCAAGTGCAATTTTTTTCATTTTTTTCATTCCCTGGTCTGATATTAGACGCTTCATAGTATTTTGCGCCGCAACAAATTTTCAACTTTTAAATGCAGCTGTTTAGTGTAACCTTGTAACTAGACTTGGTAAATATCCCAGCCTGCGCTAAAACGATAAGAATACAGGAAGAATATGACTATATCGCCGCTGACTAAACAGCTCATCACAGAACGTTTTCTAAAAACTGCACTTCGCGCACCGAGCCGCCTCAATCTACCGCCAAATGCGCTGCGTTTTTCTTTAGAGCAGCTGGCAAAACTCATTCCCCAAAATAAAGACATTATCATCCGCCCGCTGCGTATTGCAGGCCTGCGCGCTGAAGAGCTGAAGCCCCAGCAGCAGTCAACACAGCTGATCTTCCATATTTATGGCGGTGCATTCTTTCTCGGCTCAATGAAAACTCACCGCGCCTTTTTGACGCAAGTTGCAGCCCGCACCCAAATGCAAGTCCTGCATGTAGATTATCCTTTAGCGCCTGAAAATCCCTATCCAGATGCTTTAGATGCTGTTTTTGATGTGTACTGCCAGCTATTGGACCAAGGTATCCAAGCCAAAGATATTATTTTGTCAGGAGATTCATGCGGCGCAAATTTAGCCTTAGCTTTAGCGCTTCGCATTCGGCAGGAGCAAATGCCGCAAGCCAGCGGACTTATCTTGCTGTCGCCCTTCTTAGACTTAACCCTGACCAGCGAATCACTGCGCTATAATCAAAAGCATGATGCCCTGCTGTCGATAGAAGCTTTGGAAACAGGTATTTTTTATTATGTGCCTAAAAATACAGACCGTTCAGATCCCAATCTTTCACCTTTTTTTGCCGACTTGAAAGGTTTGCCCCCTGTGCATATTCAGGCAGGATCTAAAGAAATTCTGCTGGATGATGCACAGCGCTTTAAAGAAAAGGCTGAACAAGCCAAAGTAGATGTAGAGTTTAAAATCTATACTGGCATGTGGCATAACTTTCAAATGTTCAGCGCATGGTTTGATGAAGCGAAACAAGCTTTAAGCGACTTGTCTGATTTTGCCCACCGCTTAGATCGAGACTAAGCGCTTTCTTTTTCAAACTAAAGCTCTGATCATCAGCCAGTTGAAT
Source organism: Acinetobacter tianfuensis (assembly GCF_003611465.1). Lineage (GTDB taxonomy): Bacteria > Pseudomonadota > Gammaproteobacteria > Pseudomonadales > Moraxellaceae > Acinetobacter > Acinetobacter tianfuensis. Next base: position 28,310 of record NZ_RAXV01000037.1, on the reverse strand, counting down.
AGCAATAAAAAAGGCCTGTTATACAGGCCTTTTTTGCATCAAGAACATATGCTCAAATTAAGCAGCTTGAATTTGTGCAAGCGCTTCAGTCATACCTTTTTCTTTGGCTTCTTCACCCATGTTTACACCTTCAGCACGAATAATGCTGACATCAGTAACGCCAGTGAAGCCGAATACTGTTTTTAACAAGCCTTCTTGGAAATCGAATGGGCTGTTTTCACCGTATACACCGCCGCGGCTGCTGACGATATATGCTTTTTTATCGCCAGCCAAACCAACTGGGCCCTTTTCTGTATATTTGAATGTACGGCCAGCAACACTGATACGGTCAATCCATGCTTTCAGTGCAGATGACAAACCAAAGTTGTACATCGCTGCGCCGACAACCACAATGTCCGCATCTAAATACTGCTGCACCAGCTGCTCACCAAGTTCACTTTGTTCTACATTTTGACCCATTAAAATTTCTGCGCTTAGATGCGGAATTGGCGCCGCTGCTAAATCCAGGTAATCCACTTGCGCATCTGCATGCTTCGTTTGCAGCTGCTGCACCAGCGCTTGGCTAAGTTTACGGGAAATAGATGCATCACCCATGATGCTCGAGTCAATATGTAAAATTTTCATGAGAGAACCTAATAGACTAAATAACTTGAATGCTGCTTATTATAATGACTTTTGATGAATAGGATAATCTGGCAAATTAAGACATAGTGTCTTAAAAATAGAACAAATGAATCAGCTTTCAAGATATTTCTTTTTAGACCAAAAATAAAAATTGGCTATTAGATGTTCAATAAAATTTATGCTATTTTAAAATTTAAAGAGATATCTACATAAACTTTAAGAAAAAAATTCAGGACCAAGCAAAAGGCCAATATTTTATAATGAATAAAATTTCATCTGCGCGTCACGGACTGCAGAAATACAAGATCACTCAGTATTTGCTTGAAAATGAAGTGGTCATGAACTGGAATATTCTGAAAAAATGCATTTTGATGCTGGTTTTAGGTTCTGCTGTTCATGTCACTTGGATCATTTGGAAGTCATTTGTGCTGCTCATGCCTGAACTTTGGCAATGGGTAGAGTTGCCTTTGCTTAAGCAGCAGCTCGGCCTGAATATTGTATTCTTAGTTCTTATGCTGGCCATAATTTACCCTTGTTATGCTTGGGCACATAAGCGCTGGGCACAGGTGATATTGCCTTATATTTCTGTCGGCCTTTTTGTCATCTCCCTATGCCGTGACGGCTATATTATTGGGGTGCTCAGTCCTGCAACAATGATCTCATACGTCAGTTTAGTCACTGTAGGCCTCGTCCTGTTCCCGCGTTTAATTGTGTATGTTGCATTCATTCCAGCAACCTTATATTTAACTGGCTGCACTGTACTGAGCTATTTGGGCTATATTGAATATGCACCCGTGTTTGTTCAAAACGATAACAACTACAGCAATGCCTTTTGGCTGCTGTCTATGGCCTTTTTCATTGCGCCGATCCTGCTGACCTGTCTGGCGCTGTTTGAGATTCTGCTCAGTCAATGGCGGCACCGCGAAAATCTAATCCAAAAACTGAGTCAGATTGACCCCCTGACCAATACTTTTAATCGGCGCCGCATTAATCAATGCCTAGATGAAATTGCGCTGCAGCATGAGGAAAATTATGCGCTAGTGCTGCTGGATTTAGACCATTTCAAATATATCAATGATGGTTATGGCCACCATAAAGGTGATGAAACCCTGATCCGCGTTGCAGAGGTGCTGCATAAACATCTGCGTACAACTGATATCGTTGGGCGTTTTGGCGGGGAAGAGTTTATTTTAATTTTATATCAATCGTCTTTGGAACAGGCCAAGCAAGCAGCTGAACGCTGCCGCGCTGCGATACAAGACTTAGAAATTTTCAGTGATGAAGGCATTCCGATTCGTGTCACAGCCAGTTTTGGCATTGCGATATCCAATGCAGACAAACGGCCTCAGCAGCTGCTCAGTCAAGCAGATAAAGCGCTGTATGAAGCCAAAGCTTGCGGGCGCAACCGCGTGAAAGCATTTAATACCATGACTCAGCATCAGCCGGCGCCAGTACATTAACTCATAGCTGGCTTGCGGTTTTATTTAAATCTCTGCTTGCGCGCCCAAAACCCATGCCTGCACTGAAGAATGCGTCAGCATAGTCTGCATATAGCGCTGTGCATCTTGACTTAGCGGCAGGCCATAGCTTTGAATACGCATAATCACTGGGGCATAAAAGGCATCTGCAATTGAAAAATTGCCGCATAAAAAACCATCTGACTGCGGACGTCCAGCCCAAATCTGTTCAATGCGCTGCATCTCTTTGCGCAAGCCTTCATGCTCCGCCCATAAGCCTGCCCCAGCCTCCCGCAAGTCTGCTTTGATATTCATACCGCACAGCTGGCGCAGCTGCATAAAACTGCTGTGCATTTCTGCACTGATGCAGCGCGCCCGCACCCGCTGCTGCGCATCTTTCGGGTATAGGGCTTTCTCTGGAAAGCGTTCCGCCAAATATTCACAGATCGCCAAAGAATCCCAGACCAGCACATCGCCATCCTGCAGCGCAGGCACTTTTCCATTCGGGTGGATGCGCTGCATCGTTTGCTGAAAGCTGCAATCTGGCGCTTGAGAAAATGGCACCACAATTTCCTCGAAAGGCAAATCAAATGCTGTACAGACCAGCCATGCCCGCATCGACCAGCTGGATAAATTTTTATTGCCAATATAAAGACGCATGCTTATTCATCCTGTGCTTGAAAGCGCGCGATCTGCTGCATCAACTCAGCTTCACTGAATGCGCCTGTTAAACGCAAACCGCGCACTTCCTGATGCGCTGCATCTAAAAACAGATACGTTGGCGGGCCTAAAATATCCCATCGATTCAACAGCGCTTGATGCGCCGCATCATAATGACTTAAATCTAATTTAATTAAATAATATGGCGACAGCGCCTGCTGCACTGCCATCGATTTTAAAATACGGTGCTCAATCGGCTGACAGGCGACACACCAATCTGCATACACATCAATCACCGCTTTTTGCCCCGCTGGGATCTGCTTCAGCAGCTGTTCAAATTCAGCCGCCGTCGCAGCATGGCGCCATTGCAGCACAGCATTTAACTGCGTACTGAAAAAGCGCTGACTCTGCTGGTATTGGCTATACAGCAAATAAGGGACAGCAAAGCAAAGGACTGTAATATACAGCCACTTCACCTGCGCGCTGCGCCGAAAAATATGCCACAGCACATACACCACAAAGCTTAAGCCTAAGGCCAAAGAGAGCCATTGCATCCACGCTTCATTGAGCAGCGGACGTACAAAATACAGTGCTAAACCGAGCATAATAAATGCAAATAGCACTTTAACCTGATTCATCCATTGCCCGGCTTTAGGCAAAATGCGTGAGCCCAGCACACTGGCCAGCAGCAGCGGCGTCCCCATGCCAAAACCTAACGTAAACAGCAGCAGCGCGCCCTGCCATTGATTCTGTGTTTGGGAAATAAAAATTAAAGCGCCAGCCAGCGGCGCGGTCATGCATGGCCCAACCAGCAGCGCTGAAATCATACCCATGATGCCAGCACCCGCTAAACTGCCGCCTTTTTGCATAGACTGCATGCGGTCCAGCCGATGCGTGAATGCCTGCGGCAGCTTCAGTTCAAATAGGCCAAACAGATTAAGAGCAAAGACCACAAATAATAAGCTAAAGCCAATTAGTGTCGATGGCTGCTGCAGCCAGCGCTGAAAATTTAGACCCGCAGAAGATGCTATCAAGCCCAGCACGGCATAAACCAGCGCCATGCTGACCACAAAAGTCAGCGCAATCATCCATGCTTTTAATCCCTTGCTGTCACGGACAATCAAGGAGGTTAAAATAGGCAGCATCGGCAATGAGCAAGGCGTAAACGCCAACAGCAGGCCCAAACCGAAAAACAGCAGCAATCCATAGCCTAAAGAGTGCTGTGCCAGTTTTTCTGACCATTGCTGGTCTTGGGCTGAAAATGTCTGAGTATCAAGCGCTGCGGAGGCAGCAGAATCATGGTCTAAATTAGAATTGCCCGCAGGCGCGGCCAGCAAACGGTTAGAGTTATCCGCCGCAGCCAAATCTAACAGCCGCTTTGGGGCTATGCCCTGATTTTGCATACTGACCAGCCCTGAAGCATCTGTTTCAAAACTGATGCTTTGCGGCGGATAACACACCCGATCCTTCGCGCAGCCCTGCCATGTGACTTGGTATTTTGCAGAAGGCTGAGCAGGCACATGCAGTTTCAGCTGATGAAAATAGACCTGTACCTGACCAAAGTTATCATCATGCAGCGGCTCTGCTTTCGGCAGCTGTAAAGGCAGCGCATGGCTGCCCTGCTTCACTTCCAGCTTATGCTGATATAGATAATAATCTTGCGGAATTTCCCAGCTGATTTCAGTTTCATTCAGCTGGCTGGAGCTGATTTGAATCGGAAAAGCCTGTTCTGCAGACAGCAAAGCTGGCGCTGCCAGCACTGACGCAGCCCATATGCTGAATACAGCTGTCGCACCATAAGCCAAAATTTTCATGCAGTTGGACTCTATCCTTCAAATCAGCATCATCAGGTTAAAATGCCGCAATATTTAGAACAGCACTGAAAAACCTAGACCTGATGTATAGCCTTTATGCTCGCCGTCTAGATCTACACCTACACTTGCATCCAGCTGCATACGGTCATTCAGCGCATAAATCAAGCCAGTTGCCAAAGCATATTCTTTTTCTTCACTTTCCGCTTTACGGAAAACCAGCTCAGAATAGCCTGATAAATTGCCTGCAATTGCATAGCTTAAAGTAGGCACAATGTTCATCGCCCAGTTGCCGTCCTGCACTTCATAGCGCATGCTGATGCTTGTGCCGATTAGATCACTATATGCATAATCAACAGCAGAACTTAGGCTGTAAATATCATCTTCATTGCTGAACTCTTCATTGCCTGTGGCAATAATCGCTTCAGCGAGCACCGCCATAGAAAGCTTGTCATCATTCAAATCTATCGCTTTTTTTAAGCCAATGCTGACATCACCCAGCCCATCGTTTTCAATATTTTTGCCTGCAATTTTCGTTTTAGACCAAAACGGGCCTTGCCAGCCTAACTGCAGTTCTAAACCTTCAGCTAAACCTGTACGGAGCAGCATATCGCCATTTAACACCGCAGTTTTAACTGTTTTGCCATCTACCTTATTTTCAAAATAAGAAGCGCTTGGCAAACCTTGCTCCCAGACCAGCTTCCCGACTGGGGCGATGCCTGTGCCCACACCAGCGCCAGGGCGGTCAAAAGAAAAATCTGCGGCCAGCGTATAAGTGCTGATACCTGCGAAAACTGCTGCGGTTAATGTGTTGATTGCTTTCATCATTTTCTCTGTCTTAAGCCAGTTCTTTGGTCATTTTAGCGCCATTGCTGCGCAGTAATTCTAAAGTTTGTTTTTCTTCTTGCAATGCTTCGTTCCAATTAATTTCGTCGAAATCGCAGTCAAAGAATAATTCACTGATTGAAGACAAAATAGTAAGGCCATCGCTGTCTTTACTATTCGGATCGACTTTTTCATTCAGCAGGCGCTGTACTGCTGGTGTACAAGCTGCGCTTGCCGCATCCCACAGCGGACCATAAACCTCTTCTGCATCCCATAAGTGCAAATTTGTTTTGGCTTGAATCATCAGCTCTAAGATTTCCAAATGTACCGCTAAACGCTGCTGTTTTTGATCTTCAGACAGCGGTTCACCCGACTCATAGGCTTCACATACATCTTCCCACCATTTAAACAACCCGTCTGACCAAACTGAAATTGCCGGCCCTTTTTCAAAGTCAATAAAATTGGGGTCGAGGCCTTCCGTTAAAAGCCGTTTAACCTGTTCTACATCTAACTCTTCTAAAGCTTGCACAAGGACTTGCTGCTGGGCATTTAACATGAAGATAGCTCACTGCTGAATTATTTTTCCTATTATGCCCAAGAAAGCTGCTTTTGTTGCGGGTTAATGTAAAACAAGTTTAATTTTTATGCCGCCTATATCCAGCTGTCATCAGAATAGATAAAAAAAAGCCCCTTTAAGGGGCTTTTTTTTATCTATTCGTAGGCTTCCTCGCCTTCCTCATCTGAGTCAGCCAGTACAGGCTGGCTGCTGCGAGGATTATCTTTTTTCTCAATCACATGTTCTAAACTGCGTTTTAAACGGTCTATCGCGCCATGGATTGCGGTATCTACATTATGGCCGCGATTATTCACAACCACAGGCTTCACGCCTGCCAGACGCGCTTCGATCATGCATTTGATGTCGTCATCACCACCTTTGTCCCCATTTTCATCACTCAGATGCACTGAAAAATGCGTAATACGTTCGCTATGACGCTGGAATTCCTGATTTAGTTCTGCACGTATATATGTAATCAAACGTTCGCTATTTTGAATGTTTTTGTCAGTACGGATTTCAATATTCATAATATCATCCCTAGTGTTTCAGTATTCTAAAATTGTGCAAAACTTATTATTTCGGCACGCTCTAACATGCTGTTTTAAAACAGCTAAATGCATCTTCAACTTAAATTGGAAGCTTATCCTCCACATTGAATGATGAACACTATAACGTCTGCAGAACCGTGTTCTTATACTTCGAATATCGTGCCTATTTAGAAATTATGCAAGTGCTATTTTTAAATTTTTTCATATTCCTTACATAATCTATGTCTTTCTATAAAATAGTGCACCTATACATTCCTTTTTACAGCAAAATTGCTGTTCATTTCAGCTTACATGTGCAAACTGCAAGAATATCGCTCCACAGCACAATATTTTTTATTTTTTGATAAACAATAAGTTGGTCTAAAACACACGATTCCTCCTGTGCATTATTCGTCTTTTGGTCATTTTTGGCTTTATTTTTGCTTGAGAATCTGTATCCTTTCACTGCTTCTTGGGGGAGACTTTTTTTGATGAAACTTACACAAATCGTAACTGCATGTGCATTAGCTTCTGCTGCTGCATTCACACAAGCCTCGCCAATCGTATGGCAAGACTTCAGCTTGGCTGGCCTTTATGGTGAAAACTATGCGGTTCCTTTTGCCGGTAATGACAACAAGCAAACGACGATTACTGCTGAATATGCAGCTAAATTGAAGTATTCAGATGTATTCTTCTTTGTAGACCACTCATGGGACCGCAATGATGATCAATCTACATATTTTGAATTAGCGCCTCGCTTAAGCATTGGTGAAGTTACTGGAAAAGATCTTTCTTTTGGCCCAATTAAAGACGTGCTGATTGCAACGACTTGGGAACATAACGCAGGTTACGACCGCCACAACAAAGAGTTCAACAACTTTATGTATGGTGTTGGTTTCGCCCTAGACATTCCATACACGCAGTACGCCAATGTAAACTTCTACAAAGTAGATAACGATTCAAAATCAGCTGGCACTAAAGATGATTATCAAATGACGATCACTTATGCGGTTCCATTCAAATTAGGCTCAGAAGATTTCCTTGTTGATGCATTCCTTGACTGGTCTACAGCTGAAAAAGGCGCTCAAGCAAGCGAGCTGAACTGGACGTCTCAGTATAAATGGAATGCTGGCAAACACATTTCTCCAAAAACTAAATTGTATGTTGGTATTGAGCATTCGGTTTGGAACAACAAATATGGCCTGAAAGGTCAAGACCAAAATGACGTAAGCGCATTGGTTAAATACCACTTCTAAGTTCTATTCAGAACAAATGAAGTAAAAAAGCAGGGCGCATTGCCTTGCTTTTTTTATGCCTAAGTTTTTAAATCAGTTTTATTTTTATAAGAAAAAAGTGCATGGCTTTTATCATCCGCAACGCGTCTGAAGCAGACCTGCCTGAAATCTTGCTTATCTACAATACAGAAATTTTACAGGGTTTTGCGACATGGAATGAACAAGCGTATAGTCTTGAAAAATTTCAAAAAAAACTGGCAGACATACAAGCCAGATCCTTCCCTTTCTTAGTCGCGGCAGATAGCGCGTCTAACCGAGTCGCAGGCTATGCCGACTATACAGATTTCCGCAGCTTTACAGGCTACCGCCACACTGTCGAGCACTCAGTTTTTATTGACCGCAGCTATGCCCGTCAGGGTGTGGGTAAACTGCTGCTGCAGCACTTGATTAATCATGCGCAGCGTAATCAAGTACATGTCATGATCGCAGGTATCGATCATGACAATACAGCGTCAATTGCTTTGCATCAGAAATTAGGTTTTATTCAAACAGGCTATATGCCGCAAGTCGGCAAAAAGTTTGACCAATGGCGTGACTTAGTGCTGATGCAGCTAACGTTCAGCACTGATCCTGCACCCTAAACGCAGGTTTAAATCAGTTTTGCAGGCTTAATGCCATCCTGAATTACACTGAGCACCGCCATATTGCGCTGCGCTGCATCACGGTATAAATCCTGCAGCTGCAGATAAATCAGCTTCAGCTCCGCCAGTTTCAGCTCTTGGGTCTGCGCCTGCAATGCAGTAATCACATTTGAAAATTGGTAATGCTTTTTAACTTCATCGACATGAATATTTTGCAAGACGTGATAAATTTCAGCTGCGCGCACAACCGTATTATAGCTGACGGCTTTACCGACATTGCGCGCTGAAAGCAGATGTTCCGCCTGTATAACCCAGCTTAAAACAGGTTTCACTAAATCAGGCAATTGCAGAAGCTCATGCAGCGATTGCCATGCATCGCCCAGATACAAAGATTGCTGCAATGAAGATGACTCAAGCACATCTTGAGGAGTTTCAGCCTGTATAATCAGGGTTTCCAAATCATTTGGGTGGACTAAAAATAAAATTGCTTCCATATTATTATCTTCTTGTTATGCATTGAATTAAGCTTAACTTTTTCCGTATAAAAAATATGCATTTTTTTGTATCCAGCTCAGCTTATTTTTTTCAAAAAATATTAATTCAGCTGTATTTTTCTAATGAACAGTAAATTATTGAATAGTCCAATCTGACTCAGATCTGGACTTTGGAAAATTCACATTTCTGAACTTTGGCGGATCAACGTCGAACTGGATGCTGTCTTTTGCCTGTTTCTATCGTTCGTCTATCTTGAATGATTGGAATTGCCTACGCATTGTCTCTTTACCTCAAATAGTTCTGTGTGTTTTATTCAAAAGCATAACAAAAATGGAGTCAAATCATGCTTAAGCATTCCCTCTTAATTGGGCTTTTGACTGTAAGCACCCTCGCTTCAGCAGACGATACCTTTGAACAAGAACTTCGCCAAGGGTGCGCCAAAATCAAAAGCGCTGCCAACTCTGGCAAGAAATTTTATGATCAAAAACAATATCAAAAAGCATTAGAAAAATTTCAGTATCAGGCGGCGTGGTCTTCTTTTTGTTTAATGAATCAACCTGAAAGCGGTGTATCCCTCACCGAACGGGATATCGAAATTGCCAACAATAATGTCGGTTTAAGTTACCGCAAGCTGGGGAAACCGCTTTGGGCCAGAGCATGGTTCTTGCGTGACGCAGAGTCTAAATCCAGTCAATTTAACTTAAAACAGCTGCCGCTTCCTAAAAAATCAGCAGGACCAGCAGGTAAATATGTACAGTATGCCGGTTTTGGGCAATGGCAACAGATTGAGGCAAAACCGTTTAAAAATATGTATCAGATTGAATTCGATGGCCTTTATATGGGGTTGCGCAGCCTCATTTATGGACCCAATATTGGTGAGTTTGAAACTGCAATGCCGCTCAATCGAACTCAAGCTCAATATCAGGCCGATGACTGTAAAATTAATTTAGAGTTCGCCTTCGACTCCAAAATGGGACACACCATTCATGTTCACGAAACCAATACTATGAGCTGTGGTTTTGGACACAATGTGTCAGCAGACGGAGTATTTCTAAAAGTAGATTAAAATCGCAGTACAGCATGTAATGCTTGTATTATGCTGCCCCTTCTTGCTTTGAAAAAAGGGCAGAATAAAATTTTTAAATCGCCACCAGCTCCCTAATCCCTTTTTCAGGCATTTCACTGCCCGCACCTTGTGCCACCACTTGCCCGCGCGCCATCACGGTATAAGCATCGGCAAGCTCTTCAGCAAAGTCATAGAACTGCTCCACCAGAACGATGGCCATTTCTCCGCCATCGGCAAGTTTACGGATGACACGGCCAATATCTTTAATAATCGAGGGCTGAATACCTTCAGTCGGCTCATCTAAAATCAGGACTCGCGGCTCAGAAGCCAAGGCGCGGGCAATGGCGAGTTGCTGCTGCTGGCCGCCTGAAAGATCACCGCCGCGGCGGTGTTTCATTTCATCCAACACAGGGAAAATCTCATAAAGATGTTCTGGCACTTTTCGGGTCTTAGCACCCTTAAATTTCGCCATACCAATCAAAATATTTTCCTCTACGGTTAAGGTCGAAAAAATATCACGTCCTTGCGGTACATAAGCTAAACCTGCCCGCACACGCTGTTCAGGACTCATTTTTGAAATATCTTGACCATCAAGTAAAATCTGCCCAGATTTAATCGGCAAAATCCCCATCAGACATTTCAGCAACGTGGTTTTGCCTACACCATTGCGCCCCAGCACCGCCGAACACTCACCCACCGGCGCAGTAAATGACACATCACGCAGAATGTGACTGCCGCCATAAAATTGATTGACATCTTTAACTTCCAGCATGCGGGCTCCTTAACGTCCAAGATATTTTTCAATAACATTTTCATTGGCTTGCACTTCTGCCAACGTCCCTTCTGCTAAAATTGCACCTTGCGCCAGCACTGTGACTTTTTCACTGATGGTATCAATGAAGCTCATATCGTGTTCCACTACGATCAAGGTGTGATGCTTTTTCAGCTCTAAACACAACTCAGCGGTGCGCTCAGTTTCGGCATCAGTCATGCCTGCTACAGGCTCATCCAGCAAAATTAATTTTGGACGCTGCATCAGCAGCATGCCTATTTCTAACCATTGTTTTTGCCCGTGAGACAATAACCCTGCAGGTTTATGGATAAACTCTTGCAAACGAATTTGCGCTAAGGATTCATCCAAAGCCAGTTGTGCTTCAGGATCTAACTGAGTGAAAAAGCTTTTTTTCACGCGTTTATCTTTTGGCGCAGCCAGCAACAAGTTTTCCATCACCGTGAAATTTTCAAACACAGTCGGCTTTTGGAACTTGCGGCCAATGCCTGCTTCAGCGATTTCTTCAGGACTCATTTTGGTTAGGTCATAGTTTTGACCAAAATGTGCCGTGCCTTCTGTTGGGCGGGTTTTACCTGTTATCACATCCATCAATGTGGTTTTCCCTGCACCATTGGGTCCAATGATGCAGCGCAACTCACCTTCTTGAATATAAAGAGATAAATCATTTAAAGCGCGAAAGGCATCGAACCACACACTGACTTTCTCCAAGTACAGCGCAATGCCATGGCTGAAATCGGCACCTTCGGCTTTGGGACGGCCATAGCCCTCTGATGCATGGCCGCCATGCGGCTGAATTAATTCACTCATTCGCTGCCCTCCTTTTTAAAACGGCCGAACAGACCAATCACACCTTTTGGCAAAAATAGGGTCACCGCAATAAATAAGCCCCCTAAAATCAGCAGCCATGCTTCAGGATAGGTCACAGTAAAGAAAGTTTTCAGGCCATTAATTAAACCTGCGCCAATGATTGGACCAATCAGCGTGCCGCGGCCGCCTGCGGCGACCCATACGGCCATTTCAATAGAGTTCACTGGGTTCATTTCACTTGGGTTAATAATACCGGCTTGCGGTACATACAGCGCGCCAGCAATACCCGCAATCACCGCTGAAAGCACCCATGCAGAAAGCTTGTACCAAAGCGTGCGGTAACCTAAATATTGCAAACGGTTTTCGCTGTCACGAATTGCACCCAGCACACGGCCATAAGGTTTATTCATTAAATGACGCAAACCAATGAAGCACAGCAGCAATGCCAAAGCTGTGACAAAGCACAGCGTTGCGCGCATAGAGGCAGAGGTAATATCCATGCCTAAAATGGTTTTAAAGCCAGTAAAACCATTGTTGCCGCCAAAGCCTGTTTCATTACGGAAGAATAAAAGTGCCGCAGCAAAGGTCATAGCTTGGGTAATAATCGAGAAATACACGCCTTTAATTTTTGAGCGGAAGGCAAAGAAACCAAAAATAAAAGCAATGATGCCTGGCACTAAAACTGCCAATACCAACGACCATAAGAAATATTCGGTGCCAACCCAAAACCACGGCACGTCAGTCCAATTTAAAAAGCGCATAAAGTCTGGCAAGCCATCACCTGCCGACTCACGCATCAGATACATACCAAAAGCATAACCGCCAAGGGCAAAGTACAAACCATGCCCTAGACTTAAAATGCCCGCATAGCCCCAAACCAAATCAAGGGCAAGCGCCACCAAAGCCAAACACATAATTTTGCCTATGAGCGTGACCCAATAGGCGGACAAATGCAGCGCTGAATCTGCAGGCAGAAGGTGCAGCCACGGCAAAATCAATAAGATGGCGAAGCATACGGCAACCGCAATTGAACTGTGTTTTTTATCTGATAATAAGGAATTGATTTTCATATACTTACTCCACAAATCGGCCTTTAATAGCGAACAAGCCTTGTGGACGTTTTTGAATAAACAAAATCACAAGTACTAACAGTACAATTTTCGCAAGTACCGCCCCAATGCCAATTTCTAAAGCTGTGCCGCTAATGCCTAGACCAAGCGCCGCAAGTACTGCGCCCCACACTTGCCCCACACCGCCAACGACCACAACCAAGAACGCATCAATAATGTAGTTTTGACCTAAGTCTGGCCCCACGTTACCGACTTGCGCCAAAGCACAGCCGGCAAGACCTGCTAAACCTGAACCAAGCCCAAATGCCATCATGTCAATGCGGCTCGAACGGATTCCCACTGCGCGCGCCATTTGACGGTTTTGCGTTACAGCACGTACAAATAAGCCAAAACGGGTTTTATTGAGCAAATAAACGAGCAGTAAAAGAACAGCGGCTGTAAACACAATAATCGCAATACGGTTATAGGGCAGCATCAAGCTTGGAGTAATGGAAATGCCGCCTGAAAGCCATGAAATATTCGACACTTCAACGTTTTGTGCGCCAAAAATCATGCGCACAAGCTGCATCAAAATTAGGCTGACACCAAACGTCGCAAGCAGCGTTTCAAGCTGACGGCCATATAAAGGACGGATCACCGTACGCTCAATCAACATGCCAATCAGCGCACTAACCAAGAAGGCAGCTGGAATCGCCGCCAATAGATACCAATCGACATAGCTGCCAAAATAAGTTTTAAACTGGCTTTGCACAACATACGTAGTGTATGCGCCAATCATGATCAGCTCGCCATGCGCCATATTAATCACGCCCAGCAAGCCATAAGTAATGGCTAAGCCAAGTGCTGCAAGCAGTAAAATACTGGCCGTACTGAGGCCCGAAAATACATGCCCTGTCCACTCGCTGGCTTGAATACGGGTTTTAATATGACTTTTTGCTTCCGTGAGAACCGCTTTTAATTCAGGGTGTAAATTCGGCTGCTGCAGTTCCGTTTCCACCATAGCCAGAACATCTGGACGGTTAGAATTCTGCAATGTTTTTGCCGCTTGAATTTTTACCAGCACATCTGTTTTTTGATAGTCTAAACGCGCCTTGAGCTGCGCTAAGCGGGCTTTGACTTTGTTATTTTTTTCATTTAAATACAGCGCACCGATATGCTGTGGATTAACTTCGCTGATGTTACTTTCTAAAATATTAATGGCGTCTAAACGCTGAGAGGCATCTTCAGATTCCAGCTTTTCTTTGGCTTGAGCAAAAATAAGCGCCTTGCGTAAGGTATTCACCAAAGTAATTTGTGAAAGATCAGATGGCCATGCAACGCTTCGCATACTTGGATAACTCAGAAGCTGATCTGCAGCCTCTAAAATATAAGTCTGTCCCTTGCTGTCGGTATACAGCTGATCTTGATCGACAAATTTTGCAAGCTGATCAAGTTCTTCGAGAGTACCCGGCCATTGATTAAGCAATGCACGGCGCTGTGCAAAGTCTGCTTGTACAAAGCGCTGAATGGCATCCTGCTGTTCTGCAGCCGCCGTTTCCATTCCTGCTGATGCTGTATCAGCATATGCAATTTGCAAACAAAGCAATTGGCTAAAAAAGAGAAAAATAGCGGCGATATTCGTGCGAATATTCATAAAAAAAGCCCTATTGAGTCTTAAAGTCCCATGCAGGGAAAAAAATGGCATTTACCCGACAGTAAATGCCTTTGCAGCATTATTTAGGAATGTACGGACTCCAAGGTTCTGCCTTGATCGTGTTCGCCGTTTTATGCACAACATCAAACTGCCCATCGGCGCGGATTTGGCCAATCATGACGGGCTTATGCAGATGATGATTTGAAGCATCCATTTTCAAAGTATAGCCAGACGGCGCTTTAAACTCTTGGCCTGCCATCGCTGCACGGACTTTATCAACATCCGTAGACCCAGCTTTTTCAACCGCCTGTTTCCACATATTGATACCCGCATAAGTCGCCTCCATCGGGTCATTGGTCACAAACTTATCTGCGTTTGGCAGCTTATATTCCACAGCATACTGCTTCATTTTGTTCACGAACTCTGTATTGGCAGGGTTCTTCACAGACATAAAGTAGTTCCAAGATGCCAAATGACCGACTAGCGGTTTCGTATCAATACCGCGCAGTTCTTCTTCCCCTACAGAAAATGCCATCACGGGAAGGTCCGATGCTTTAATGCCTTGGTTGCCCAGTTCGCGATAGAACGGTACGTTTGAATCGCCATTGATGGTTGAAATCACAGCCGTCTTTTTACCCGCTGCAAATTTCTTCACATTGCCCACAATGGTTTGATAGTTGCTATGACCAAATGGCGTGTACTCTTCCATAATGTCAGCATCCGCCACACCTTTAGACTTTAAGAAAGCGCGTAAAATTTGATTTGTTGTGCGCGGGTAAACATAGTCTGTGCCTAAAAGCACAAAACGTTCGGCTTTGCCGCCCTCTTCACTCATCAAATATTCAACAGCAGGAATGGCTTGCTGGTTTGGCGCTGCGCCAGTGTAGAAAATATTTTTAGACTGCTCCTGCCCCTCATATTGCACTGGATAAAACAATAAGCCGTTCAGCTCTTCAACTACCGGCAATACAGATTTGCGCGACACAGAGGTCCAACAGCCAAAAATTACCGCTACTTTGTCTTGGGTAATTAACTGACGGGTTTGTTCCGCAAATAATGGCCAATCAGATGCAGGGTCAACGACAACAGGTTCTAATTTTTTACCGAGTACACCGCCCTTATCATTAATTTCTTTAATTGCCATTAAAGCGGTGTCTTTCAAAGAAGTCTCAGAAATCGCCATCGTGCCCGAAAGTGAATGCAAAATGCCGACTTTGATCGTATCGCCGCTGGCCGCGGCCGATTCTGATGCAGCTTTTTCTGTTTTTTCTGCTGGTTTTGAACAGCCAGTTAAAGCAATCGCCCCTGTCATCGCCGCCGCTAAAACACTTTTAGCAAATATATTGCAATGAAACATTATTCACTCTCCCAACCAAAGCTTTTAAAAGTACATTTTTGAAAATGCATTGCTGTATTCATCACAACAAAGCAATTCAATAACTGTGCCAAACCTGATTTTTTATTTTTAAAAGTGGGTTTTCTATATTTTTATTCATTATTTATCAAAATCTTAATAATTATTTTTTCTATTCTGCATTGTAAATAAAATACACAAAAGTGCAAAAACAGCCCTTAAGATGCATACAAACTTGGATACAACATTTGACCTAAAATTGAACAAATATGAGCCGCTTTTAAAAATCCGTACGATTTAGCACAGAAACCATGCATTCTTTTCTTAAATTTTAAGCAAAAAAAAACCGCTGACGCGGTTTTTTTTTGCAGGTTTTTAGCTCACTAAATCAGCTAAGTTGCCTTTTTGCTCTAACCAGTCTTTACGGTCAGACGCACGTTTTTTGGCAAGCAATTTATCGAGCAATCCGGCAGTAAAATGGCTGTCATCCAAATCCAGCTGCACCAAACGGCGTGTATTTGGATCTAAAGTCGTTTCACGCAATTGGCTCGCATTCATCTCGCCCAAACCTTTAAATCGGGTAATTTGCGGATTTTTGGTTTTGCATTTTTTCAAAATACCGTCCAGCTCCGCATCATCCAAGGCATAATGCACATCTTTGCTGTCATCAATCCGGTACAGCGGCGGCATAGCGACGAATAAATGGCCTTCTTCTACCAGTGTTGGAAAATGCTTCACAAATAGCGCACACAGTAAGGTCGCAATGTGCAGACCATCCGAATCCGCATCCGCCAAAATGCAAATTTTGCCATAACGCAATTCTGATAAATCATCTGAGCCCGGATCAACCCCTATCGCAATGGCAATATTATGCACTTCTTGAGACGCTAAAACTTCATCTGACGACACTTCCCAAGTATTTAAAATCTTACCGCGGATCGGCATGATCGCTTGGAAATTCTTATCACGCGCTTGTTTCGCTGAACCGCCCGCAGAGTCACCTTCCACAATAAACAGCTCAGACTCTTCCAAAGTATGCCCAACACAGTCAGACAATTTACCCGGCAAAGTTGGACCCGCAACAATCTTTTTACGTTCAACTTTTTTGGCTGCTTTTAAACGGCGGCCTGCTTTTGAAATTGCCATCTCAGCCAATTGCATCGCAATGTCTGAGTTTTGGTTCAGCCACAATGCAAAAGCATCTTTGGCAATGTTTTGCACCACACCAGAAGCTTCACGGCTCGATAGGCGTTCTTTGGTTTGCCCTGAGAATTGCGGCTCTTGGAATTTCAACGACAGAATGTAGTTCACGCCATCCCAAACGTCTTCTGCAGACAGCTTCATATTGCGCGGCAGCAAATTACGCAATTCACAAAACTCACGCATCGCATCCGCTACACCTGAACGCAGGCCGTTGACATGCGTACCGCCTTGCGCCGTTGGAATCAGGTTGACATAGGACTCTTGAATCGACTCGCCGCCTTCCACATTCCAGCAAATGGCAAATTCAGCACTGGCGCGCTCCGCATCACCTGCGGCGACAAAGGCCAGTGCAGGAATAATCTCGCGGTCTTCCAATTCATCCATCAAATAGTCGACTAGACCATTTTCAAACTGCCAAGTAATTTTTTCATCGTTAATCTGATCTACATAATTAATTTGCAGACCCGCAGCCAAAACGGCTTTCGCTTTTAAATTATGTTTTAAAGCTTTCAGTGCAAATTTCGGCGAATCAAAATATTTGGCTTCAGGCCAGAAATGTACAGTCGTACCTGTTGCACGTTTTGGCGCTTTGCCTTCAAGCACTTCCAGCGGCGCTGCCGGTTCACCATTTTCAAAAGCCATTTTATACAGGTTGCCCTGACGCTGCACCTCTACTTCAACGCGGGTAGACAGCGCGTTCACGACGGAAATACCCACACCATGCAAACCGCCGGAGAACTGGTAGTTGTCCGTGCTGAATTTGCCGCCTGCATGCAGTTTGGTCATAATAATTTCTATACCGCATTGGCCATATTCAGGGTGAATATCCACCGGCATACCGCGGCCGTTATCTTCTACAGACAAAGAGCCGTCTTTATATACCGTCACAGTAATTTTATTGGCATGGCCAGCTAATGCTTCATCGACCGCGTTGTCAATCACTTCCTGCGCCAAATGGTTAGGACGAGCTGTGTCTGTATACATGCCCGGGCGGCGGCGCACCGGGTCTAAACCAGATAATACTTCAAGAGACTGAGCCGTATATTGAGACACGTTGTAAGGTTTCCTTATTGTATGCTGTCCGATAAAAACTGGAGCGCAGCAGGTATTTTCTCTGCAAAATCATCCATGCCATGATTGCCGCGGGCATCGGTCATAATCATGGCGCGGCGCGCGCCGCTGCTATAATAACGCTGTGCTTCACGATAATCCAAAACTTCGTCGCCTTGCTGCAGCAAGAGTAAAAATTTGCCTGAATTTTGCACAGATGCTGGCGCAATACTCGCCAAATAGTCCAGCTGTGCCTGATCTAATGACCATTCATCTGTTACTTTAAAAGGAAACTGCTCTGCGCTGAACAATTCGCGGAACAATATCCACGGCCGCATCGCAGGGTTAATCAGCACTGCTGGCAAATCATGCCGCTGCGCTAAAACATGCGCATAAAAACCGCCCATGCTGCTGCCAGCCAACACTGCATTCGGCAAGCGTTTCAGCAGTTTCGACACCTCTTCCAGCGCCAGTTTCGGATGCATATTCAAATCAGGCAAATGCACCTGCACATCAGGGCAATGCATGGCGCAATAATCCCGCAGCAAATTGCCTTTTATTGAATTGCTGCTGCTCTTAAAACCATGCAGATAAATGATATTCATCGGCTGTTCACAATTTTATATACAAATTAATCAAAATAAAGTTTATAAATGAGATATTCATCACATTTTTATTTCTCTGTTTTATCTATTTTGTTAGACAAAAAAACAGCGTCAGTGACTTCTTCCTCGGTATTTTAAAAGTTATTCGAGACGAATCACATGATAGAAACGATAAAACTTATACCGTGGTCTCAACAATAAATAAAGTATCGAGACATGGCAAATAAGATTAGAAAGGATAGGATACATGCCGAGTTTAACACCGCTGCACGAAACTTATTGCAAATGGGACCGTACACCGCCCAGCCAAGCAGATGTTTTGGAAGGCTTGGCGCAGCTGGCCACGATGCGTTTTAGCGATGTCGTACATGAGCTGATTAAAAATATCCAGCGTGAACTGCTGATCAGCATCTTTGGCATGAGCGAGCAAAAATCCAAAAAATTTCATAAAATTCCATATATTGCCAAGCTTTACCAGTTTACGTATGAAAGCTTCCTGACCTATGGCAATTATTTGCTGGCGCCCGTGCTGCGCGGTGTGATTGAACGCTTTCCTAAACTGCATGACAAACCGCTGACTCCAAGCCTGCACTTTTTAGTCGGCGCTTTAAACGGCGTTTTAGGTGACTATTTGCTGCACCATCACAATCCAATGGCCTTGCCGATGGCCGTGTATGACCATTACGGCAGCCTGCAAAAAGGTGAACTCAGCGGACGCGTCACCTTATTTGTACATGGCCTGTGCATGCATCATTTAACGTGGTCTACCCGTAAATACGGCGGCATTGGAGAGAAACTGCTGACACAGCGCGACCATAACACCATGCTTTATCTAAATTACAATACGGGCCGCCGCATTTCAGCCAATGGCCGCAGCCTGTCCAATACTTTGGAAGATTTAATACGGCGCAATCCAGACATCAGCAGCATTGACCTGATTGGCCACAGCATGGGCGGCTTGGTGTCACGCAGCGCGCTGTTTTACGGCAAACAAAATATGCACAATTGGATTCATAAAGTTGAGAATCTGGTGTGCTTGGGTTCACCGCACCACGGCGCCGTTTTAGAACGTCTTGGTTTTGCCTTGCAAGATAAACTTGGCCACTTGCCTTTAGGCAAAATTGCAGGGCATGTGGTCAACATCCGCAGCAACGGTATTTTAGACTTACGCTACGGCAGTGTGCGTGATGATGACTGGGAACATAATGAAGTGCGTATTGGCCTGATGGATGACAACCGCAAACCGGCACCGATTCCCTCACATATCAACACTTATTTAGTGGCGGGCACCATTGAGTTTGAGCACCGTAAAAACCGTACACTGAAAGTCATTGGCGACTATTTGGTCAGTGTAAAAAGCGCTTTGGGCGAACATCCTAACATCCGTTATCAGCTCAAAGTGCCCGATGCGCATAAAGCCATCTTCTATGGTCTGAACCATTTTGATATTCAGCACCATCCGCTGGTCGCCGAACAAGTCGTTCGCTGGTTCTACCCAAGTGCAGAAGATCAGGACTTTGACCAAATTCATGAATATATGATGGGTTTAGACAGTCTTGAAGGTATCGCCATGACCTAAGCCTGTCAGAACGTTATATTCCAGTCATAAAAAAGCCCCCAATTGGAGGGCTTTTTTTATTTGCTGATTTTCCGCTTATGGATATTTACGAAACAGCTGCCAAAGGCTAAGCAAAGTCAGCACTGCAAAAAAGACAAAAGACCAAACTGGCAGCGACTGCCCCAAGAAAGTCCAATCTACGAGAGCGCATTCACCTGAACCTGTCAGCACCTGTTCAAATACAGACTTGAGCGGCAGGGTATCCATCCAATAATCCAAACCGGGTCCGCAGCTTGGCACCTGATCCGGCGGTAAATTCTGCAGCCAAATATGGCGGGCAGCCACACCCGCTGACCATAAAATAGAAAGGCTGCCAAACAGCGCATAAAAACGCTTCATGCCCTTTGATGCAGGATTATGCAGTAAAGCAATCAATGAAATCAGCCCCAGCCCAATCAGGCCAATCCGCTGAAAAACACATAAAGGGCAAGGTTCAAGACCTTGCACATGCTCTAAATACAGCGCAAAGCTCATGCCAATCACACTGGCAATAAACAGCAAGCCGCTGAATAAGCGATAACTCAACTGCATGGATGGTCCTCTTATTTATTATCTATAATGTGCAAGATACTGATCGAAGCTTTGACTTGTATCCTGCTCCAGCGACTGCTGCGCCTGCAGTGACTGCTGCGCTGCAGCCGTAAAATAAGCCCAGCGCTCTTCGCTTAGTTCATGCTGTTCATAAGCTTCTAGATGCTGATGCGCCATATAGCTGCCAAAGCCCCATGTGCCGCCCTGCTCGACTGTATCTTCAATCATCCTTGCAGACAGCGTTAAATCAACATCATCTACACGCGCCAGCATCGCAGTCAAAGCATCCGAGTAAAGCTGAGTACTGTAACCGCTGTCCAGCAAAGCAGCCAAAGGCTTCATCGCGCCAATATGACGGCGGCACCACTCTTCAATTGGATAAGCCTGCCCGTTCTCTGCAATCGATGCATTCGGCGCGCGGCCGCGGTTCACGACCTCCGCCTGATTCTGTTCTACAATTTCCTGTTCTGCATCCAGCAAATCTGGACTGTCCTGCAATAAGCAATACAGCGCTAAAGCTTCTAAAAAACCCGCCGCTGTTTCATCAATGCCAATTGGGCTGTATGGGTTCACATCCACTGCACGCAGCTCGACATAGCCTACACCGCGATTGCGCAGCGCCTCAGACGGTGTTTCACCTGCCTGCGGCACCTGTTTTGGACGCACGAGGCTGTAGTATTCATTTTCAATCTGCAGCACATGATCATTAATCTGAATCGGCTCGCCGGCAGCATCATTTAAACCCAAACGGCTGAACTGCGCATAAGGTGTTTTCACCGCTTTTTGCAGGCCTTCAAGATAGCCATTCAGATCGTTATAGTGAATGCCCAGCTGTTTCTGCGCTGAGTTCTGATAGCCAAAACGCCCCATGCGCAGCGCCGTGGCATACGGCAAGAACAGTGTGCCTTTCAGCAGCGGCAGCAAATGATGCTCACGGCCTGTCATAAAACACTGACATACCGAAGGGCTGGCGCCAACCAAGAACATCACCAGCGGCGTTAAACGGATAAAATTACGGATCAGGCCAAAGTAGCGGTGGCTGCGGTAGTCCTGCAGGCTGAGCGCTTTCAGCGCTTCATCTGTTTCATGCGCCTGCAGCGCTTCAAATAAATGGTCAGGGAACGATAAATTATAATGTACGCCAGAAATCGTTTGCATACGGCGGCCGTAACGCACACCTAATCCATGGCGGTACAGTGTTTTAAAACGCCCGATGTTGGAACTGCCGTATTGCGCCAAGCGGATACTTTCTTCAGTGTCATCCAGCATGCACGGCATCGACAGCGGCCATAGTTTTTCATCATTTTCCAGCTCACGGTGCACCACAGCATGAATATCCGCCAGATAATCCAGAGCTTCCTGAATGCTTGGTTTCGGCGGCGTGATGAACTCCATCAAAGCTTCCGAGTAGTCCGTTGTAATATGCGGATGAGTCAATGCAGAACCCAGCGCTTGAGGATGATCGGCTTGCGATAAAAAACCGTCACTTTTCATACGCAGGCTTTCACGCTCAATCCCGCGCAGCATCCCGTTTATAAGCGATGAATCTACCCATTTCGGTAAAATTTGTGGTGAAGTCGATTCGGGCTGACTCATTGCTATCTCGCTTTTGGAAGAACTGCTAATAAAATAAAATCATCAATTTATATGAGTATAACTTGATTTAATTACCGCAAGTTATACCTTGCTTGCGCTTCTGGCAAATCATGAAATCTGTTTTGGCAATTTTTTATCACAAAGTTCCCCTATAAGACATTTGAAATTTGTGATTTTATAGATAAATAAATGCTAAAGACGCTTAAAATTCATGAATTACCAAGATATTTTAAATTTCTGGTTTTCAGCTGATGCTCAGCCTCTATGGTTTGCAAAAAACGATGACTTTGATGCATCCATTGAAAAAAACTTTCAGCGCCTGCACCAGCAAGCAGCGCAGGCTGAGCTTTGGCCTTGGCGTCAGCATGCCGCAGGCCGCCTTGCTGAAATCATCGCGCTTGATCAGTTTTCCCGTAATTTATACCGCGGTTCTGCTCAAGCCTTTGCGCAAGACCCGCTGGCATTGGCCTTAGCGCAAGAGTGCGTACAGCAAGGCTTAGATCAAACCTTAAGCTCTGAACAGCGCCTATTTGTTTATTTGCCTTTTATGCACAGCGAATCGCTGCCTATGCAGGAACAGTCTTTATTGCTTTTTCAGTCTTTAGGCCTTGCAGGCCATTTGGATTATGCCAAACAGCACCATGCAATTATTGCGCGCTTTGGCCGTTTTCCACACCGTAATGCTGTGCTAGGCCGTACATCCAGCGCAGAGGAATTGGCCTTTTTAACTGAACCCAATTCCAGCTTTTAATTTTGCTGCTCTTGCAGCATCGCTTATCTCCAATTGAACTGCATGAATCATATTTGAGGCAGCCTCTATGAAAAAACTAATACTTTGTGCGGCTTTTGCCGCTTCGCTCGGCTTATCTGGCTGTGCAACATCTCCGTCTAAACCGCTGACCTTTGACCAATTAGGCAAGTTCAGCACAACACCTTTAAATGCTCAAACTTACCGGATCAGCTTCCAAGCTATTCCCAATATGAGCTATGGCACTGCAGAGGAAATTACCCTGCTGAAAGCAGCGCAAGCCACTGTGCAAAATGGTTTCCAGTTCTTTAAGGTCAATGATGACCCAAGCAACCGCACTCAGCAGCCGCCAAGAAAAGCTGTTGTTTATCCGACACCGATGCCGTATCCATACGGTTATTACCGCCGTCATCCTGCGTTTTGGCCTGACCCGTTTTATGATATGCCGCAAGTCGTGACGCTAGACCCCGTACAAGTCAGCTATACTATTGAATGCTATAAAAATCAAAAAACTGCACCGCAGGATGCTTTTGATGCACGCCTCATTCTGCAGTCTTTAGGAAGCAAATATGGCCTCAGCGCGACAGGTGAAGTTTTACCTGCGCCAACGCAGCCAAATGAAGCTAAAAAAGAATAATAAAGGAGTCTAAACTGCACCATGCCTACTGACCAAGCTCAGACATCGCCAAATTTGCAGCGCAGCAAACGCTATGCTGCGATTGCCCTCGCCATAGCCGCTGCAGCATGGCTGGCGCTGATGATCGCGGCTAAACTGCTGCCCGAATATGTTTGGCTGATTCATATTCTGATGCTGTCAGCAGAAGCTGGCGTTGTCGGCGGATTGGCAGACTGGTATGCCATTACCGTGCTGTTCCGCAACCCTTTCGGCAAAATGCCTATTCCTAAATTTTTGCGTGACCATACTGAAATTATTCCACGCAACAAAGCGCGTATTGCCGAGTCAATGGGCCGTTTTGTGCAGGAAAACTTTCTGTCGCCGCAGGTCGTCGGGCGCAGCCTGCAGCAGATGGATCTGTCTATGGCCGCAGGCCAATGGCTGGCCAATCCGGAAAACAATGCCAAAGTGACGGAATTGGTTCAGCAAAGCATGCCTAAAATTTTTGAATTTGTCGGTCAGGAACAAATCGGGCACTTCATTCAAAGCAACAGTGTGCAATGGGTCAAAAACACCAAAATCAATCAGCTGGCCAGTGAAATGCTCCGTGCCGTACTGGAAAATGACTTCCATCAAGATGTTCTGCAGCGCGGTTTAGACCTTGCGCATGAATGGATGCTGCAGCACCCTGAACAGGCACGCGACCTCAGCCGCCAGCTGTTTAAAGAACTGGGCGTTTGGAAACTGGCCAAGGGCGCAAGCTGGATTGGCATTGATGTGCAGCAGCGCACTATCGATTCATTATTAGAAAAAGTCGAGTCCATGCTGGCAGACCCTGAACATCCTTGGCGCATCAAAATTGAACAAACAGGCAATGCGCTGATGCTGGCGCTGGCAGATAGCAGCAGCAGCGCCAGCCTGCGTTTAAATGAGACTAAAGATGCCTTGCTCAGCAGCCCGCACGTACTGAATTTCATCAGCGGCGCTGTGGTCATTTTATGTGATGCGATCAAGGCTGATCTGCAAAAAGCCGATTCAGGCATTGCGCAGAACCTGCGCATCACGATTCAGCATTTGGGCGAAAATATTATTTCCAATACTGCAGTACGCCAGCTGCTGAACGAAAAATTCAGTGAAATCGCGGTGAATCTATCTGACCAGTACAGTGAAAAAATCATCCGTTTCATCAGCGAGCGCATTCATGAATGGGACTCTAGTGAAATGATTGATAAGATTGAAAATGAAGTCGGCGGTGACCTGCATATGATCCGTGTCAACGGTGTCGTAGTCGGCGCATTTATTGGCCTTATTTTAGGCGTGATCCGCGCTGCCGTGGAATATCTACTGTAAAACATTTAGACATTACCGCCCTTTTAGGCGCTCTGCCTAGACAAATTAAATTGACAAGCGCCTGCAGCACGTTAAGCTTAGGCGCAACAATAAAACGCATTACAAAACCAACAATGATCAAAAAAATAATCGCTATAAGCAGCCTATGCTTGATTTTATCCAGCCTGAGTGCCTGCCAGAGCATCAGCAAATCTGCAGAACATGTTTCAGGCAAAGTTTTGGATGTGCTCGGCTTAGAAAAAAAGCCTGAAATCGATGCGCAAAGCATGCTGGACTTAGCCAAGGAAGCACAGCAGAAATATGAACAGCTGCGCGCCAATCTGCCAAAAAATCAATGGGTGTATTTAGAAAACCCCCAGCTGGGCACAGCGGATCTGCAAAATCAATCCAATGACCTGAATATCCTTTCACTGCATCTGAATTGCAAAAGTGCGGCGCAGCGCGCCAGCTTTACCCTGACAGGCCGTGACGGAAAAATAATTCTAAAAGCCTATGATGACAGCGCTGGACAGATTCAATTTTTGCTCGACAGTAAAAACTTCGGCAACCCTTTCAGTCTGTACAGCACTCAAAAGCTGGAAGATTTTAAAAAAGCGCTGCCAGCAGCCAAAACCATTAAAATATTTAATGCCTCTAAACTGTACAGCTTCCAAAACCAGCGCGCCGAACTGCTGTTTCAGCCTGTCAGCTGCACAAGCCCTGCATAAGTAAAAACCTCATCTGTGCGGGCTGAAAAGCCGCAGCCTGCGCAATATTTAATTTTTCATCGAATATTATTTATTCGCAGCAAATGGGTTCACCTAAAGAGTCCGAAATTTGCTATATTTGCTGTTTTTCTGCGACATTTAATTTTCGACTGAATATGAACACGGCAATCCAAGCAGCTCTCGAACATGCAGTGCAAAGCCTTCAAGCTGAAGGTGTACTCCCATCTGACTTTAACAACAGCGGTAACTTAACGCGTACCAAAGACCGAAGTCATGGTGACTTTGCTTCGAATATCGCGATGATTGCATCTAAAGCTGCCGGCATGAAGCCGCGTGATTTAGCCGAAAAAATTCTGGCGGCCCTGCCTGAAGTTGCAGACATCAGTAAAGCAGAAATTGCTGGCCCTGGTTTCATTAACTTCTTCCTTAACGCAGACTTGCGTTTTGCTGTACTGGATCAAATTCAAGCGCAAGCCAATGAATTCGGCCGCACTCAAGCCAATGCAGCAAAAAAAATCCAAGTAGAATTCGTTTCTGCAAACCCGACTTCCAGCCTGCATGTCGGCCATGGCCGCGGCGCAGCTTACGGTATGACTGTTGCTAACCTTTTGGAAGCCACTGGCGCTGCTGTTGACCGTGAATATTATGTCAATGATGCAGGCCGTCAAATGGACATCCTTGCAGCATCAACATACCTGCGTTACTTAGAGCTGACAGGTCAGGAACTGGTCTTCCCTAAAAATGCTTACCAAGGCGACTATGTAAAAGAAATCGCGCAAAGCATTATCGATGCAGACGGCGAAGCTTATGTGCGCCCAGTGGCTGATGTATATAAAGACGTGCCTGAAGATGTTCAATTTGCCGCAGAGCTTGATGCCGATGGCAACAAAGTTGTCCTTTCCGGCGACAAAGAAAAACACATTGACGGTTTAATTTTCAATTCACAAACTTTGCTTGGCGAAGGTTACCGCGTATTCCTGCAAGCGGCTTTAAAAGCGATTCTGGATGATATTAAAGATGACCTTGGCGAGTTTGGCGTAACTTTCAACCAGTGGTTCAGTGAAGAATCATTAACCGATAAAATTACAGAAGCGCTTCAAGTGCTTGATCAGCGCGGTTTTCTCTACGAGAAAGACGGCAACATCTGGTTCAAATCAACTGATTTTGGCGATGAAAAAGACCGCGTAGTGAAACGCCGCAATGGTCAAACCACTTACTTCGCATCTGACATTGCTTATCACTTAAACAAATTGCAGCGCGGCTACACAGACATCATTGATATTTGGGGTTCAGATCACCACGGCTATATTGCGCGTGTGAAAGCTGCCATTAATGCAATGGGCTATGACTCTAAAAAATTAACTGTACTTCTAGTCCAGTTCGTCAGCTTATGGCGCGGCGGCGAGATGGTGCAGATGTCATCCCGCTCAGGCCAATTCGTGACTTTACGTGACTTGCGTAAAGAAGTCGGCAACGATGCAGCGCGCTTCTACTACGTGATGCGTAAGTCTGAGCAGCATATTGACTTTGACTTGGACCTTGCAGTTTCACAAAGCAAAGACAATGCCGTGTATTACATCCAGTATGCACACGCACGTATTTGCCGTATGTTAGAAAAAGCGCAGTCTATGAACATCAACTTTGATGCCGCTGCTGCGCGCAGTTTAGCCTCTAAGCTTGAGCTTGATGCTGAAACAGAAATCTTAGCGAAACTTGCAGCCTACCCTGAAATTGTTGTACGCGCTGCCAATGCATACGAGCCGCACCAAATCGGCAACTACTTAAAAGAACTTGCGGCCTTATTCCATGGTTGGTATAACGAAAATAAAGTATTGGGCGATGATGCGGAATTAACGCAAGCGCGCCTGCTTCTTTCAGTCAATGTGCGTCAAGTTTTAAGCAATGGTTTAAAACTGCTGGGTGTATCAGCACCCGAGTCAATGTAAAAATATTGCCTCATCATTTGTTAAAATACCCGGCCAAGCTCCAGCCGATTGGAGCTTGGTTTTGCAATATCGCAGAATCCTAAAAAACAGCGCTTATACGGGCTGCTGATTAGAATAACGAGGTTTCATTCGTGTTTGGAAAAACGCAGCGCGGTGTATCAGAACGGCCCAATAAGCCAAAAAAACCGCTAATCCCAGCTTGGCTGGGTACATTAGCGGTCATTTTGATCGTGTTAAGTTTTCTAGTGGCGCTGATGCTCTGGAAACCTTGGCAGCCAGTGAAACCCCGTACTCAGGCAACTGCTGAGCATACGCAAGAAGAAACCAATAAAGACTACCGTTTTTATGACTTGTTGCCGCAGCAGCAAGTGACGCCTATTCCAGAACAGGCTGTGCCTGAAACTGGCAGACAAAGTACGGTTGTCATTGTTGAGGCGCCTGAAAAACCGGAAGAAACTGTACCAGACAGCAGCGGCCTTGAAGCCAGTCCAGCACCTGCGCCTGCCAGTTTTATTTTACAAGTACGCAGCTACGACGACCCGGATCAAGCTGATGCCCGCCGTGCAGAAATCATTTTGAATGGCTTGTCTGCTGACATTGTACAAAGTACAGAGCAAGGTAAAGTCTGGTACCGTGTGATTTCTGGTCCATATGAAACTCAAGAAGCAGCGGTGATTGCCCAGCAAACACTGCAGCACAGCGGCATCGATTCGATTGTGGTAAAACGCTAAGTCATATTCTTCTATAAAAAAAGCGCCATCAGGCGCTTTTTTTATTTTAGTATCC
>NZ_RAXV01000036.1 GCF_003611465.1 Acinetobacter tianfuensis | reverse complement strand
TCTGTAATCCCAAAATAGAAATGTCCGGTTTCTCCAAAGTAAAAATGTCCGCTTTTAGAATATGTATTTTTGCAATTTCATTAGCGGACGGTTTGATATGTTGGTGTCTATGTCGGATAAAGAACTTAAACGCTTGTCGGTCTTGCAGGAAATCTGTGATCAACGCATAACTCAATCCCAAGCTGCTCAGCTACTCCATATTTCAGAACGTCAGATCAGACACTTACTGCAGAAATATAAAGCTCAAGGCCCAGCTGCATTAGCTCATTCCAGTCGTGGCCAAACCAGCAACTCCAGGCTTCCTGAAGAAATCAGGCTCAAGTGCCTCAATTTTGTCGCTGAGCAATTTTATGGTTTTAAATCTACTTGAGCATATGAAAAGCTCACCACCGTTCATGAATTTGATATTTTAGTGGAAACATTGCGTTCCTGAATGACGGCCAATAAGCTTTGGATTCTGCGATCTAAACATTCATATCAAAATGCTATAACTGTTTCGGTAAGCCGATCTAGATTGATGGCCTATATCATGATCGGTTTAAAGGCCAAACTATCGAATGCTGCTCGCTGGTATTTATCAATGATGGGACATAAAAACCATAGTATGCATATAAATTAAAAATACTATTTCATATTTTTAATATCAGTAAGCCATTGCTTTAAAAGTGTTTTTTATTAAAAATACAAAACAGATGTCAATGTCCCCTAACCATAAAAATAAGGGTTTATATCAACAACAGCATTATCTATTTGTATTTTAATTCAAATTGAATTAAATTCAATTCAAAATAAAAAGGAATTTCTAGAATGACAAAAGTCGTTAAAAGCCTCAATGAATTAAGCCAAGACTTAGCTGGTCGTCACATGTGGACAAAAAGTACAGGGACTGAAGATATAGATCCTGCGGTGATTGACAATGATCTGAAACACTTATTAAAAGATGGTTATGTCATTATTCAAGATCTTTTAACACATGAAGAACTTCAAACGATAAAAGAAAATATAAATCCCCTGTTGAACCATACTGGGCGAAATACATTTGAGGGCATTAAAACTCAGCGCGTATACAATGTTCTCGCTAAAACAAGAGTTGCTGACAAAATGGCACAGCATCCACGTGTCTTAGCCATACTCGATCGCATTTTATTGCAAAATTATTTGTTATCACAAATGCAAGTGATCAAAATTTTACCTGGTGAAAATGCACAATTGCTGCATACTGATGATGGACAATATACTGTGCCCAGGCCAAGAAAAGCAATTGGCGCAGCTACAGTTTGGGCGATTGATGACTTCACAGCAAGTAATGGTGCAACTTCAGTCGTTCCAGGCAGTCATCTTTGGGATGGTGAAAGAATACCGCTGGAAAGCGAGACAATCCCTTGCGTAATGCCAGCAGGTTCTGCCGTCGTATTTCTTGGCACCTTATGGCATGGCGGCGGGGCAAATTATTCGGATTCAGCACGTTTAGGTTTTACTTGCCAATATTGTGAACCACGGCTGCGTCAACAAGAAAACTTCATGATGGAAGTTCCATTGGAAACAGCAAAGGAACTGTCAGAAGATTTATTACGCATGATGGGATATAGTATTTTCCCGCCATTTTTTGGAATGGTTAATGGGATGCATCCTAAAAGATTACTGGAACATAAAAAAACTGATGAATAAGCCTAAGAAAAGCAGAGTTAGAGATGCTTCAATAAGCACGTTAGCCCTCATCACTGCAGCAAACGAGGTGATGATTGAAGGCAATGGCCATATTGAAATGGCTGAAGTTGCTCGCCGCGCTGAAGTTTCAATTGGTTTAGCCTACCATTACTTTGGTTCCAAAGCTGGTCTCATCGCTGCGGTTGTTGAGGCTTTTTACGATAAACTTGATGCTGACGTTTTATTTTCAGCATCAAGTGAGTCTGACTGGCTTAAACGTGAATGGGAACGAACTTTAAGTCTTGCAGTCTTTTATCAAAACAATCCCCTTTCAGCCGTCATCCTCGGTTCATTACGAAGAGAGTCTATTGTTGTTGAGATTGAGCAAGCCCGAATAGCGGCACAGGTCGAAGAAGGAACACGCAATTTTCAAAAAGGTCAACGGCAAGGTGTTATCCGTCAAGATATAGCCGCACATGATCTTGCGTCTTTTGTTTTAGGTGGGGTACGGGAACTTATGCGATCAGCGCTCCAACGGCCACAAGATCAACGTCCTACAGCAGAAGATATTGCAAAATCTGCATGGAAATTAATTGTTCCATGTATTTCACAGGAATACACACTAAGTTAAGAAGCTTCAATCGCTATGGAAAATATACTAGCCAAACCCAATCTGATCGCTATCCAGTGATTTTCGGGGAGAAGTAGCTATGCTGCACATTCTGCTGAATCATGATACCCATTTTTTAGTCCAAGTTTTTTCATAATGGGATACATATAAATTTCGTATTTTAGAAAATATTTACCCGTGTGATTCATAGAGATCGTTTCAATTTAGCCCTGTACATGAAGTTGTACAGAGCTATTTTACAATTAGTTGTTCATGGATAAAGATTGCTCTAAAACAGCAAGAATTTTTTCTAATTCTTGCTGAGTTCCACATGAGTATCCATTCCTTCTACTTTGTTGCTCTAACATCTGTCGTGCTTCAGGATTTTCTATCAGGTATTCAACCAATTCTAACGGTGTTAATCCAGTATGATCTTTTTCCCAAAGTTGTTCCGACACTAATTCTACTAACTTTTTGACAGCATAAATATTTCCAGACCAACAGGCAGTATGTAACGGTAATCTACCATCTACTGTTGCCACATTCCAATCAGAAGACTCAATACAAAAGGCATCAAAAATTTTGGGAGTCCGAATTTTACAGGCTGTATGTAATGCCGTCATACCTTGATAATTTTGAATATTCGCATCGGCACCAACTAATAACATTTGTTCAACTAACATCGTTTCACGAGCTTCGACAGCCAACATTAATGGTGTTTGACCTTTTAGATCTACAATATTCAGTTGTTTTGGATATTTTTCAAAAATATCTTTTAAAAGGGTTTCCCAAACTTCTAATATCTTCGTATCCATCACTTTTTGAGCTTTAAGAAATAGTTTCAACATCAGCATGAGCATTGAGTTACCTTCAACGTCAGGCAGATTAGATTTAAACAAAGTTTTATTAGAGTTTAGCCAATCCTTCAATCCTGCTAAATTATTTTGTTCTAGCAAAGGAAAAAGTTTATCCAAAGCCGGTTTTACAAGAGTTTGACTGAGCGGTTGTTGAGGCTTGATTCCAGGATACGGTTTATAAAGATCTTCCCAGAAATAAGAGTATGCCCAACGTGCTACTTCCTCTATAGAAGGAATTTGATCACTTTCTATCATTCCACCACTAAGCATCTCACGATAATATTTTTCGTGATTGTTTGTGATAAGTTTTTGATTCGCCACTGCTACGGCTAAACAATCTCGTGCAATTTCTCCAGTCATTAGGCCATAACTGCCTTTAAAACTATCTTCCAAGGCATCTCTGAAATATTCTGATGCCTCCGCAAAATTATTTTGTGCCAATAAGTGTTTAGCTTTGTACTGCAAAATGGCAAACTTCCATAAATCATATCCTTCGCTTTTTTCTGCTTCAGTAATTAAAGCATCAACCTTATTTTTGCAATCTTTAGGTCTGTTTTTACTTTCACCATTTAAATAGTAAGCAAGCTCTGGAATAACCACTAGAATTTTCTCTATCGGTGTATTAGCCAATTCTCTCATACGCTTAGCGGCCATTTCTTTCAGACAAATATGGAGCTCTGGTGACTGAGCTATGTCACTTACTACCCAATAATTCTGCTCATTTTGTAATGCTCTCCATGGTGAGCTCCTTTGCATACGAGATTTTAACTCTTGAATTTTAGTTTGTTCTTCATCAAAGTTATAGCGTTTGCGTATAGTACGTTCAAATACTTCAACACATGACTCCTGAGCATGACCAATTACATCATCAAGTACATTACTGACATTAGTACGGAAGCTGTAGCTTAGATATGCAGCTAGTTCGTCAATACCTGTTTCTTTAGCAGAGGGTAAAATTGAAAGAAATAAGCTTTGTTTATCCGATTCAGGTAAATGGGCCTCAAACCATATATCTTCTGCAAATTCACCTTTATCTCTACAATTTCTCCATGCCTCGATAGTGAGGTTATAAACAACTTTATATAAAGCGAATAATTGTAGAACTTTATTTTGTTGGGGATCGATACAATACTTATCTACGTCAGGACACAGAGACTTGACTAATCGGTGATAGATATCTTGCACTACACTAGCAAAAACAAGTCGTTGGCGAATAAGGTCTATTGAAGGTGCCGAATAGCGATCTAATAAACATTCAATTAATCTAATCTTTTCATCTTCATTTACATTCCCCTGTAAAATATCGGTAAGGAGTTCCTCAGATAATGGGATTTCAAATTTAAGCTTTTGAGCATTTAGTTCCTTTTTGTTAATAAAAGCCAATGCTTTGTTAAATTTTTCATCAAGATTAAGAGTTTTATCTAAGATAAAAGCACCTTCAAAATCTAAACTTAACCCATCTGGGAAATATTCATAAATAGTGCTGTAACGAATAGTATTTGCACCATTTTTCCAGTTATAAAGAGAACGCCGTAAATTTTGAATGTCTATGTTTAGGCTATGGTTGGCAACACTGTCTACCTCTGTTCCTAGTAGATCTGTTAACCAGTCAATGACTTGTGGCACGGGTAGAATTAGTTTTTTATTACCATCACTTTCAACCACCTCAGGTAAATACCAGAAACGGCCACCTGACATCCCTTTATCAAAAGGAGACTCTATTGCTTGGAATGCTGAAAATCGTGCCAAACCAGGTACTAAGAAATGCGATAAAAGCATCCAGTTAATCTGTTTTTGGTTAGCATTAAATGTCCAAGTTTTAAGCTCGAGACCTTTATAGGCATTTGCAATATTGGTTAATGATTGCCAAGTGGCATCAAAAGACTCAGGGCGAACATTAAGTTTTTCAAAAATAGATAAAATAATTTTTTTCATCATATCAGATTGCTTACTGATACTGATTTTCCCAGTGGCAAATTTGTTCTTTTGAACTGTCGAATATGAGGTATTGCCACCAAGACTTTGATGGATTTCTAAAAGTACTGATTCAATTTTTGGTAAAGTGCCCATGCTTTATACAACCGTGATGAAATTTTCAGATATCTTATATATTTATCTACAAAATGACGATGAAAAATGATGTCCCCCCCTAGCAATCTCTTAATCATTTAGCACATCATTTACCATATAAATGTATATACCATTTATATTTCTCCTTCTGCCTCTATACAATACAAGCTGAAAATAGTCATTAGATGAAATCCAGTCCTTTACTCCATTGCCTATTTATCAAGCTATTTATATAATCATTTTGACAATACGTTATTTCAAAGTCAAAAAAACTGATTAAAAGTGTTAAAAAAATTAAGGACTTATAATGCAAGAAGCAGCCGCCAAACGTGTACATGGTTTTACAAATGATGTTTTAGAAACTTTTGATGCTGTAAAAATTTCGCAACTTATTAAAAATAAAGATATTTCAGTCAAAGAAGTTACAGAAGCAGCTATTTTACGTGCGCAGAAAGTAAATCCAGCTTTAAATGCAATTCAAATAGAAAACTTTGATGAAGCGCTGAATTTTGCTCAAGAAAATAGCCGAGGCATTTTTCAAGGAATCCCTTTTTTTCTTAAAGATAATACAGATGTTATTGGCTTTCCGACACATCATGGTTCACAAGCTATTCATACACCTAATATCACTCAAAATCCAAAAATCACGCAGCAGATACTTGATCAGGGCTTTAACCTATTAGGCAAAAGTAAAATGCCTGAATTTGGTTTAAATGCCACAACTGAATATAAAGATGGTTCCGCGACCGCAAATCCATGGCATACAGATTTTTCTTGCGGCGCGTCTTCAGGAGGATCGGCTGCATTAGTTGCATCTGGCGTTGTGCCTATTGCACATGCAAATGATGGCGGCGGCTCCATCCGTATTCCAGCTGCATGTTCAGGCTTAATTGGATTAAAACCGAGCCGAGGCAGAACTTATGATAGTGATGCTGCGAGCAAGCTGCCAATCAATATTATTTCTGAAGGCGTGCTGACCCGCAGTGTACGTGATACTGCGCATTTTTTTGCTGGTATGGAGCGCAGTTTTTATAATACAAAACTGCCGCAAATAGGTCTTGTGGAACATCCTATACAGCGAAAGTTAAGAATTGGATTCGTTACAGCATCCATTACGGGCACTGTTGATGCAGAAACGTCTGATGCCTTAAATAAAACGGCAAAATTGCTTGAAAATTTAGGTCACCATGTTGAACACTTTAGACTGCCTATAATGTCTTCATTCGTAGATGATTTTAGCCATTACTGGGGATTTTTATCCTTTTTGCTGCAAAGCTTTGGCAAACCATTATTTGGGTCAAGTTTTGATGCTTCTGAATTGGATCATTTGACTGTTGGTTTAGCCAAGCTTTATAAAAACAATTTTTATAAAACCCCGTTATTTATGTATCGGTTAAACAAAATACAGCAGCAATATCAACAAATTTTTCAGCAATATGATGTACTGCTTTCCCCAGTTTTAGCGCATACCACACCAAAACTTGGCTATATTTCACCGCAATTGCCATTTGATGAGCTATTTAACCGTATACAAAATTATGTCACTTTTACGCCAATTCAAAATATTGCTGGCGCTCCAGCAATTTCATTGCCTATGGCAACTGCTAAGGAATTTGGCTTGCCTATTGGCATGCAATTTTCAGCTAAAATTGGTGATGAGAGAACACTATTAGAACTGGCTGTTGCTATAGAAGAAGCACAGCCGTGGGCGAAAATATATCAATAAATATGAGTATAGCAGTACAATGTAATGACATTGTACTGCTAGGTGCAAAGTTATGCTTGAAAAAGATGAAGAATTACAAGACTTCAAATTCAATACGACGGTTTTTCTTACGTCCTTCGGGTGTTGTATTGTCCGCAACAGGTTTATTTGAACCTAAACCTTCAATACTCATGCGGTCTGCAGAGATACTTTTACTGACCAAATAACTTTTCACCGCTGCAGCCCGTTCTTGGCTCAAATTTAAGTTCTTCGCTGCATCGCCAGAGCTGTCAGTATGACCAATAATTTTTACTTTCTTAGCGCCTACTTTATTTAATGCAATAGACATTTCATTTAAAATATGAATGCCTGAAGGGGCCAGTACAGCACTCCCCGATTCAAATTCGATAATTCTATTTTTTAACGCAGCATCAATAATGTGCTGTTCTGCCGCATTTACACTCAAATTTGCATTTACTTTATACGCAGGAACTAAAGTCTGTAAACGTGCTGACATTGGCTGTATGTCATCTGCATTTGTTACTTTGCCGGTCAAGTCCAGCTGTGTACCGCGTATAGTCAGTTTGCCTTGTCTCACTTTTTTTAGATCATCTGTAATGGCATTACTTACAGTACTGCTCCAGCCAGCGGGCGCTGTGACCATACGCACTTGTATTTTATCCACGACATTTTCACGGCCATAAGAAGCATACATTTTATTTAAAATTTCTTGTTTTGCGGCTGCATTAGGTACAGCCCCTTCAATGATAATAGGCTCTTGTGCCCACAGCGGGCAGCTTATGCTTAGCAGCAATGCTGGCAGACACGTTTTTTTTGTATTTTTTAGCACTATATGCATGCTGGATATTAATTTATTTTTCATTTTAAACTTCTATAAATGTCTGTTTAAACAATTTAAATGCTTGCATCAAGCTGATTTGGCGTTCACACAATGCTTGTTCTAAGGCTGCTAGCCCCGCATTTTCTGCCAAATATTCATGAACCCAATTGGCATCGATAAGAGATACCCAGTGTGCGCTATCTAAGTTGTGGTTAAATATATCGCTGAGAGCTTGTATATCAGCCCCTTGGAACCCCACCAGTAAAATAGGTTCTTCACTGTGAAGTACGCCAATCAGCAGCTCCGTATTTTGCTTGCTGAAAAAGCGGCTAATGAGATGGACCCAAAATGCGGCAATCTCATAGCAATAACTAATATTATGGATAGGTAAAACCAGAACCTTGGTCAGTTTTGATGTGCCATGCTTAATGACGGGCTGCAGCAGCAATCCTAAAGCAATAATACTGTGCACAAAATGTTCTAAAGGAATGCCTATAATTTTTGCAAACGAATACATCGTATGGTGTTCATAAAATGAAGCCGTTTCTTCAGTTCCAAATACCTGTATTTCATTATGCAATTTACTTAATTTATCTAGCAAAATTTCTGGATCACGTATTGACCGCATAATACGGTTCCGCTGATACAGGTCAATGAGCGTCTGTTTATAACGATAAGGCGCATATTGAATATTATCCAATGGATCATCAATTTCCAGTAAATGGCTCAGCACCATTGGAAACTGACGTCCGGAACTGTCTTCACTGCTAATGAGATTGGCCACCATGAAGCGCTTATCTTGCGGGCTGGCAATAAAAAAATCAAAAGAAGGCAGCTTGGCGTATTTCTCTGAAAATTGCTCAGATTGCATCGCTAATTCTAGAGATTCAGTAATCCACTGATCAATCAGCTGTATCAACGCATATTGCCCGCGGGTTTTTAAAAAATCGCCATGCGCAGGACATTTGCCATAATACAGCGGAATTGTTTTTACGTCATACATGCTGATCACTCCCTATCATCATGTGTGTATAGAAAAATCATGGCGCTATTCCTTGCTGAGCCAATTGCGGCGCTGCTGGCTTTACAGTGCTGATCGTTTCAGCTGAAACCACGCGAACAGCTTTATTTGTCACGACTTTATCGGTCAAGGTCATGCCGTTATAGCCTTTATTTGAACCAATGCCGCCAGAGCTGCCGCTAATTAACCGGAAATTCATTTTTACAAAAATTTTAGGATCTTCCTTGCTGCGCCAAAGCATTTCAAATGTATTGCCATTTTGTGTACGGCTTGCGCCTTCAATTAAACGGTTAATGCCATATTCACCGGGCTCATCGACAATTGTATAGCTCTTGCCTTCAGTATTTACCGCACTGATACGCGCACCAGGAATTGCGCCTTTATTTGGCCAGACAAAGTTCACCCATTGCTGAATGCCATTTTCAAAGACCATGCGCTGACCATCAATTTCAACGGTATAAGACAGCAGCTGCGGATTTTCTTGCGGGTAGAATTGGAAATTCGACTGACTGGCCGCTGCAGGTGTTTGATTCAGCTCACCTGTTGCAACGCCATTGCTAGGCGCAACATAGCTTTGGAAATCTGTACTGAATTGCGGATTTAAACTGATACCTAGATCCTTCCATGTCTTTGAGGCTAAGGTATAGCCGCGGCGAATTACAAATGGATCTAAATTTTCTTTTACAAATCGCGCAATACTGCCATTTTCACCAAAAATTTGGTTGATTTCATTACTGGTTGCCTGCACAGATCCTGCCGCATTAAATGGATATTTATTCGCCAAATTAGCTGTATATGGTTGATATGCCTGAATGGTCCATAGTTTATTAATTTCATCTTGTGCAGGTGTTATTAAGGTTTCAAAAGCCTGCGTCAATGGAACCATTAACAATTTTTGCAGCTGCTGATGATCCATTTCTTTAAGGCCAACCGCTATTTTTTCATCAACATATTTCTGCGTGCTGTTAAAGACTGAGTTTTGCTCATTAATTGTTTGCTTAACCAAAGCCATTGTGGCTGGACCTGCATCGCCAGAACTTTTTAAATCATTGAATTTGCTGCGGACTTGTCCAAAGATCTGCATATATTCATCTAATAATGATTTATTTTGCAAATCATCACGCTTACGTACCAGCTGGTAATACATGCTGAATTCTTTAGAGATCACACCTTGCGATAATACCGATGCATTCATTTGCGCAGTTTGAGCGTCATCACGGTTCAGTACTTTGCGTTTAAACCATGCGACAAAACCTTTTTGAGGCGCAGCCAGCTCGGCCTGTACAATGGGATTATCCCAGCTGGTTTCTTTAGCAATGCGGTCAATGAATACGCGTATTGGAGAGCTTTCAGGCTCAGCCAGCACATCCGTAATACGCATTTGCTGAGTTAAATCACTGGCTTTTGCATAATGCACAGCATTAATAAATTTACGCCATTCTGCAATATATTCCTGCTTATACAGTTCTGTCAGCTGTTTACGGATTTGTTCCGGGCTGCCGCTGAAGGTCAAATCATCTGATTGAGTCATATTTAACACCCAATCTTTTGAATCAGTCGGGCTATTTGCCGCTTGTTCAATGGCATCTTTTACGTAGCCGTTCCAAGCTTGATAACTAAAAATACCCGGCAATGCATATGAGCCGAGCATACTGCCATGTGCTGTTTCTGGGATAATTTGTTTTACCGTCAACGCGGGGAAGCGGACTGAACCGCGCATTTTAATTTCATTATAAACGCGGTCACGTGCAGGAATACCCGTACTGACGGCCATTAAAATTTGACGCGTTTGATCCACCAGCTGAGAATCTGATTCTAACTGCGGGAACAGCGGATCATTTGCTAAAGTCATGGCATATGAAAGCACCTGCTCTGCTTGTTGAATCATATCACCGCGGGGCATTTGGCCGCGGTTTGCATCCAGCCATGTGCGCCAGAAACGTGAAATTTGATCACTTAAATGACTCGACTCACGGTACTGCGCATTACTAAGCATTAAATATGCTTTCAGCGCATTGTATGCATCTTGCGGGTTACTGTCAGACGGCTCTAAATACGGCTGATTTGAGCGAACAGTCTGATTCAGCTTCACATTAATATGATTTTCTTTTAATGTCGCCTCATTGGTTTTTACACGCTGCAGATATTGGGTGATGTTTTGCTGTGACGGCTGTAATACCAATTGCTGAATACCTTTTAAATATTCTGCTTTGAGTTTTTCACGTATTTGATTGCCTTGATATAAGCCAAAACTATATTTGAGCGGACGGTCTTTATCAAAATGATCCAATTGCTGTAAATGCCCCTGTAAAATCAGCAAGGCATCAAAATGTGCAGATAAATCACCGCCAGAACGGCTTTCCATTTGTACGACTTTATCCATATCGGCTTGTACTTCAGCAATCAGCTGCTGATTATTGCGGTAAGACCATACCCAAAGGCTGAGTACAATGGCCACTGCAATTAAAGCGCCTAAAAAAGACATAAAGCGTTTACGCTTACGCAGCGGATTAATATGCTGCTTTACCAAATTTTTGTCTTTTAAAATGACGTCCGAAAATAAGCCTTTTAAGAAATAGCCATGATCCTGTGAGATCGATTTCGTTGGAACACCAAAGTTACTGTTATCGCTGCGGATCAAGTGAAAATCATCCGCCAGCTGCTCAGTCATCGGGCTTTCAATAGTGCCTTCCTGTAAAGCGCTGGTAAAGTAGAATCCGCGGAATACTGGTTTAAACTGATATGGATTATCTTGAAATAAAGTCCCAATAAATGTTTTTAACACAGGCTTTAAAGTTTTAAACTCTAGCGGAAAAGTCATCACGCTTGGAGAAATATTTTGAGAATGGCGGCGGCTTAAATGTGTTGTGCTTACCCCCTTCAATCCGTCATAAAGCAGTCCATAATATTTTTCAAATAATGCTGTCGCATTTTCTGACGATTCTGGATCATATGGCAGCGTAGCGCCCCATACCTGATCAAATTCATTATGTTCATAGCATTCAAAAAACTCAGTAAATCCAGCAATTAAATCCATTTTAGAAAACACGACATATACTGGCGTAAATACTTCTAAGCGTTCTGTAATGTCTTGAACCCGGGCACGTAAATTTTTTGCCAATTTAATTGATTTTTCAGGACTTTGGCTGACGAGTTCAGCAACGCTGACGATCACAATCAGGCCATTTACTGGCGCTTTTGAACGGTTCTTTTTCAGCAAGCCTAAAAAGCCCAGCCATTCATTATGGTCTTCTGCATATACAGAATAACGTCCCGCCGTATCAAGCAAAACGCCTTCAGTTGAAAAAAACCAATCACAGTTTCGCGTTCCGCTTAATCCTGAAGACACCATTTTCTGGTGGGTTTCTTCAAACGGAAAACGTAATCCTGAGTTGTAAATCGCTGAACTCTTGCCTGCTGCAGGATTACCGATCACCATATACCACGGCAGCTCATATAAGGCCGCATTGCCGCTTTTATCACCTAATTTAGATTTACGGATCAGCTGAATCGAATCTTTCATTTGCTGATTAATCAGCTGTAATTCTTCCTTATCTTTTTGTTTGCCATATTCTGCTTCTGTATCGCGGCTTATCGCCTCAGCCAGCTCTTCACCCTGTTGGCTTCTTTTTCTATATTGCACAAGTTCATAAATCCCCCAAATAATCATGCCGACGACATAAATGCCAGCAAGCGTATAAAAGGTTTTTGGCGGCACTGAATTGTACATAGCCACAAGCGCTACAAAAAAAGATAGCGCCATCATTGCCTTAGGGTTTGTTACATACTGCCAAACATATCCTAACAAGGTGTAAAATACTGTATTCACAAGCGTCTCAACATTTATTATTTTTTAAATTTTTACGATGTTTTCTTCAGCATCTTCTAAGTCCAATGTGCTTAAAAATGCATAAGAATTACTTAATTCTGTACTGTAAATCATACTGGTTACATCTTCTGGAAGATGAATGCCCAACATAAAACCAAATACTTGCGCCAAATTCTGCGTATGACCTGCATTTTGTTTTGTAAATAAAAAATGATGCATTTCAATGGCTGTAGCTGCAAATGCCTGCTGCAGCTTTTTAGATACTTTAATATCTGCAGCATCATCTAAAACCAGTAAAAAAGGCTCATCTTCTTTAAATTGGTCTAGCTCATTTAACCGATTTAATTGCATAAATTCAGGCAGCTGAGGCTCATTTAACGCGCACTTTAAAGTTCTTTGCGGTTCGAGGTTCTCAACATGGGTATTCAAATTTGCAGTACACCAGCTGGATGCGTATTCCGCTGCAATATATTGCTCATTTAGCCAAAAACGCTCATCTAAACATTCTTGATCAATTTCAGAATCGGCACTGATCCATAAATGAACTTCTGAATCGTGATTTGACGTATTTTTTAACAGCTGCATCCAATCTTGATATGCATTTTGTTTACTTAAAAAGTGATGTTCAGCCTGCAGTTGCTGAGGTAAAACAGCATAAAGCGCCATGAGGCCATCTAAAATAAATTGACTGCTGCTATCCGTCCATTGATGAACTAAATTATCTGCCAGCACAAAATGAATGACCAGACGATCTAAACGCGGCACTGTTTCTGCGGCCAGTTCTTCAGCTGCGTTTTCTTCTGCATTGGGATCAATCCAGCGCGGGTGCATACGGTATTGATAAGCCAGTTCCGTGTCATAAAACATAGCCGATTTTTTTAGATGTTCTGCAATCGTTGCCAAACTTAAACTATGCTGTTCCAGCTGCTGCTGAATAAGCGCATGAATACGTTTCTCACGGATACTCAGCATAGGCGTATCTATATTTTCATCGTCTAAATCCGCATTTTCAACCAGCTCATCCAGCTCTGAAATCCGGTAAGATAAAATTGGCAAACCATATTGATTCAATAACTTCTGATCTAGCTGAGGGCTTTTAAAGTTTTTAATATTTTCAATAATCTGCTCATTTTCACCAAAATGATGAACAGCAGCAGCGCTAAAAATATTTAATTTAAATTGCTCACTAGGCGCTGGTTTAGGCCTGTTTAATTCAACTTGATCAGCATTCTGCTGTTCTTTGAACGCTTCTTCTGCTTTTCGCTGTTCTTGCTTTTTTTCTTTATAAGCCTTTACAGCTTTAACTATAAACACTGGAGACAGCAAAACTGCTGTTAACAGCAAAGGGATAAGAAGAAAATATTGAATCAGATTTAAACCAGTAGGATCATAAGCCGTGTCTCGCCAATAATAAATAACACACCCGCTAACGATGACGGCTAAACCAATAAAAGTACTGATGACCAGCTTAATCATTGCTGTCTCCCAATTAATGCATAGCAGGTTTCAGTATTATCCTGCCGCTGCAGAGGCATCAGAAAAGCGCCTTTAGACAATCCTGCAGGATTGTCCGAGCCAAGTCTGACGGCTTGCTGTTCTTGTTGTTTTAATTTCAAACGAATATCCACTTGAAGTGTTGGACTGCACCATGACTCTAGTAAGCGTTTTAACTTGCTGCTCAACGTTTGATTGGGTAAAAATTGTAAATATTCTTTATGGCTAAGCGGGCCAATTTCGATTTCAATTTTTTCATCAATTTGAGAAACGGTTTCACCGCAAAATGTATTCAATCCCAATAGACTAGGCTGTTTGCCGCCAAGACAGGTTTTTTGTTCTGCTTCTAATTTAAACTTTTCAGGCAAAAATTCAGCAATAGAAAAATCGAAGCCAAAGATACAGCGCAGCATCGTTTTCAAGGCATATACATTATTGCTCTGCCCCTGCATCAATCCAGAAAATTCTGCAAAATAATCATCTAAATCAGGCTGCTTATGCTGATCACGCACATAGCCATTTAAGGCATGAATAATATTTAAATAACTGTTTTCATTTTCAATTTCATAACGTATTGGCAAATGATAATTAATGCTGGCATCAACATATTGCGAAGTCAGCTTATGGTTAAATAAGGTTAAAAATTTCAGCGTTTCATCGCGCTGCTGCCGCCCGCTCAACTTAATTTTATTTGTATAGCTGTACGGCAATGCCCCTTGCATTCCCGTTAAACCCACAATTAAATTTGTAAGCTGAATCTGCTGATCTTTCAGCTCTAAAGATTCAATTTCATTTAGCGGAAAATTGAGATTTAACGAGCTGCTGAAATTAAAATCACTGGCCCAATGCCGTTCGGCACTGATAAATTCATGGCGCAATAACCGTACAGCTTGAACAAATTCAAAACTCTTGGGGTTATTAAATAACCCTTGAATTACAGAAGCTTCTTGCCACCAACGTTCTGAACGCATTGGTATAGCTCCTGCTGAGTTTGCATATCGTAAATTTCGACATCGGCAAAACTGTTCATATTGACTTTTAAATTTACAATCTGAGTCAGAATTTGACTAAAGACGTAAATGCTGAAGCCTCGAAATACTTCGCTGTCTATGCCAACTCTCATCTTGAGGCCTCGGGCAAAAAGAGGAAAAGGTTTGGCATTCACTAACTTTTGAGTCAAAGAAAATTCAATTGCTTTTAAAGAATTAATAATAATTTGATTTTCTTTAGATTTTGGAAGGTTATAAAGTTCTAAAAGCTCTTTAAAATGAGCCAGAGCATCCCCTTTCATTAAAGACATATTATTTAAAGAAAGATGGGAAATAATGCGCCATTTTTCATGTTTATGCTGTTCAAAATAATATGGCATTGTTGGCCTTCTGAGCATGAGTGCGCGGCGGGCAAGACTATGATCATTCAGGCTTAATATATTCTGATCTTTGTTATAGCTTTCATGCGGTAAATCACGGTTAGAACACAGCAGTTCTGTACTGATAAAATCAGATTGTGTGCTTGCGGGTGACAGTGATTTCGAGACAATACTATATGTCAAGCTATACTCTGCAGGCTTTGCAGATGCGGTATTCAGACTATAAAAAAACTGATTATTTTCATGCTGATAATGGCTCATTGCAAAGAAAGGCAATATTGTATGCCTTACTTCTTCCTGTGAACTTTTTTCACGCACCATCTGCATACGTTCAATGGAGTAAACTTGATAATACTCAGGATGATGGGAATCGGTAATTAATGGATATTCCATTCTCTTATGATTGATCTTTTGCGGCTCGGCCTGTTTATTAAATAAATTCACCACAGGCGCAGAAAACAGTTTGAAATTAGCAGCGCTTAACTCTGAGTAATTTCGTATTGATACTTGATCATTCAAATTAAGTTTAAAATGAATCTGCACTTCAAAATGGTTTTGCTGCGGGTTAATTTGTGTTAAAAAATTTAAATCTAAATGAAGAAAGTTAAATTTTTCTGCAAAACAAAAATATTCCATCAACAGCCGGTAAGCTTGATGCGTATGCAAGTCAACTGGCAATAGGCTTTGATACTCTTCTAGCCCCATGATTTCAAATGGATTTTCAATATCAAAGACAGCATTTCCAGCTTTTATTGAAAAACCTGTTCCTTTTTTAAAGATGCTGTCCAATACGTGCAATGGAAAATTTGAAATTGCATCTAAATAAATCGGCAACTTTTGCTGTGCAAGCTTTAGGTGAGTTTGATTAAAAACAGTAAAACACAAACACAATGTCGCATTGTGATCTACATGCATTTGCGCCGTTGGATGGGTTTTGAATTGCAGCGCTTCTAATGAAATAGGCAATAGCGCCGTATTTTGCGTTGTACGATATTCGCATTGTACACCGCGAATGCTTTTAGCTTTTAAAATAGATGCGCTCGGAATTTCATGTATATCCGT
This sequence comes from Acinetobacter tianfuensis, assembly GCF_003611465.1. Classification (GTDB taxonomy): domain Bacteria; phylum Pseudomonadota; class Gammaproteobacteria; order Pseudomonadales; family Moraxellaceae; genus Acinetobacter; species Acinetobacter tianfuensis. Next base: position 23,758 of record NZ_RAXV01000036.1, on the reverse strand, counting down.
TAAAGCTTTAATTTTATTAATATCTTCAAATGAAACAATTGAACATGCTGGAAATGGTTTCAGATATTGAGGAAACATAACCTCAAATAATGCATGGGTAAATACGTCATAGCTGTCGGCGAGTTTTTTATCAATACGGGCAGCAACTAATGAAAATGCCTGAATTAAACGCTCAATATGAGGGTCGTCAATTTGCTCTTGATTTAGAGACAAGCGCTGAGCAATTTTAGGATACTTATTTGCAAAATCACGAGATTGCTGGGCAAATTCCTGCAATTGCTTTTCGTAATATGGAAGCAGTTCTTCAATCACGGTGAACCTGCTTATGATCTAGATGAAATAACATATTGTTGTGTTGTCGGTTTAAGTAGTGCATCAAAAATGACAGGTTCATATAGTGGATGAATATTTAAAAAAGCTTGAATACTGAGGCAAAGCGCCCCCATGTTATTTTCTTCCATCAACATTTCTACACAGATCTGTTTTAAGCGCGGCTCATGCGCTGCAATAGACTGAGCAATAGACTGGCAAATTTTGTCACGGTCCGATGGATTTGCAGTAGACAGTCCAACAAAATCAATAATGCCAAATTGCAAAATTGATTTTTTTGCTAATGGAAAATCATCAATTGATTCTTTTAAATTTGCGATTCGGCTATTCAATAAATCCTCTAAATCAGCAGCAACAGAGTCCCGCAGCTCCTGTAAAGAAAGCCCCTGCTGCAATTGATCCTGAATGGGCAGCATACGGTCGAATAATGTTGTTCGAAATCCAAAAGGATACAGTTGATCTAAATTCATATTCTTCTTATTCAATAAAATAGAATAGAGGCCAGCTGATGCCAGCCTCTATTCTTTTGAAAAATTTAAGCGGCGTAAGAAGCCGTATTATTAGAAAGTGACCATTTCTTCGTCACAGCGCCTTTTTGCGTGCCGTTAATATCTTGCTGAGTATATGTCCACTCTACAGCAGCGTATTTCAAGCCAAATGCTTCATGCGGCACACCTTCATCGCTTACGCTCGGCGTAACGCTAGAAATCAATACATGCTTAAGCTTAATTTGAAGATATTTAATACGCTTATCGCCATTAGCACGGTAAAAGTCGATTTGAACTTCATCAAAAGTATGACCAGCAGAACATGCTTCCCAAAGTTTAGGGCTTGTTGCATCCAAATCTTTAACAAAGATCATATCTGCATGTTCTACACGTTCAGCAGTATGGCCGCCAACGCTTGAAGATGTTGCAGATTTTGGCTGACGAATATTATGTGACCAAGAGTTCACCTCAAGCCAGCTTTTATGCTCTGTATCACGAGATTCGCCATCTACTTTGTATTTTCCGCGAAACTGTACGTATATATCTTTCATTGTTGTAATTTTCCTATTATTAAAAGTTATTTTACTGCATCAATTCTGATTTAATTTGACGACTGAGGAAGCTCAGTAACGAGTCTCAAAGACACTGATAACTCATCCAGCTGGAAATGCGGTCTTAAAAAAACCACAGACTTGTAGTGCCCAGGCTCTGCTGGATTTTCTACAACTTTTACTGACGCTTCACGCAAAGGATACTGAGCTTTTGCTTCTTGCGAAGCGCCGTCATCCAGTAATACATATTGTGAAAGCCAGCTATTTAAAAAGGCTTCGACATTCCCTGCCGATGCAAAACTGCCAACTTTGTCACGCATCATGGCTTTTAAATAATGAGCAATACGCGATACCGCCATAATGTATTGAATTTGGCTAGAAAGAGCCGAGTTCGCATTTGCAGAATCATTATCGTACTTTTTAGGTTTTTGAGCAGATTGAGCACCGAAAAATGCTGCGTAATCTGTATTTTTACAATGCACTAAAGGTACAAAGCCTAAATCGCTTAATTCTTTTTCGCGGCGGTCTGTAATTGCAATTTCAGTTGGGCATTTAAATACAACTTCACCATCATGTGTTTTAAAAGTATGTACCGGCAAACCTTCAACCAAACCTCCGCCTTCAACACCGCGAATAGCCGCACACCAGCCATGATTGTCAAATGCATTGGTTAAACGTGTCGCAAATGCATATGCCGCATTCATCCATAAATATTCGTTATGATTTTCGCCAGAAACTTCTTCGACATAGTTAAAACCTTCAGTTGCCGTGCCCTCTTTCGGGTGATACGGCAAGCGGCCTAATACACGAGGCATGGTCAGGGCAACATAACGGGCATCATCACTTTCACGGAATGAGCGCCATTGCACATATTCGGCAGTTTCAAATATTTTTGATACATCACGAGGACGGTCGATATCTGTAAATGATTCAAGGCCAAACATTGCTGGATTTGCTGCAGAAATAAATGGGGCATGCGCAGCGGCAGCAACATGAGAAATTTGCTCTAATAAATATATGTCTGATGGCGTGCGGTCAAATTCAAAGTCGCCAATCAACGTTGCATATGGCGCACCGCCGAATGAACCATATTCTTCTTCATAAATCTTTTTAAACAGTGTGCTTTGATCAAAATCAGTGGCCCCCTGAAAATCTTTCACCAGCTCTTTTTTAGTGGTGTTCAGCATACGGATTTTAATTAAAGAATGTGAAGGTGTTTCTTGGCAGAAATAGTATAAGCCGCGCCATGTAGATTCAATTTTTTGAAATTCTTCATGATGCATAATTTGGCTGAGCTGCTGTGAAATTAAGGCATCAATTTCTGCTATACGTTTATCGATAGATAAAGTCATATTTTCAGAAACCGTAATGGTCCCAGCCATGACTTCTTTTGCCAGCGCGCCAATTAAGCTTTTAGCACGCACATGCTCTTGATCATTTCGCGCAATACGGCTTTGCTCGACAATCGAATCTAATAAAGAATATTCCAGTACATCTTCTGATGTATTTTGCGCAGTATTCAAATTATTCATGTTCTGCCTCCGCACTCAATTTGCGTACTTGATCTGTATTTTGTAAAACGTCGTCTAATAGATCTTCTAAACGTTCGCTATTGGAAATTTTATTGCGTAAATCTGTTAGACGTTCGCGGGCTGCGACCAATTTACGCAAAGGATCAACCTGCTGAACAACATGTTCTGGAGTAAAATCAGCCATACTATTGAATGTTAAATCAATATTTATTTTACCGGCGTCTTCGGTCAGCGTATTGTCCACTTGAAACTTTGCTCGCGGCGCTAAAGACTCCATGACCTCATCAATATTATCTAAATCAACATTGATAAATTTTTTATCTTTTAATTTAATTTTTTCCAGTTCTGACGCTGCAGAAAAGTCACCCAACACCCCCACTACAAAAGGCAGTTCTTTTACTTCACGGCCATCACCAACTTCGACGTCGTAGGTTAACTGTACGCGTGGAGGACGAATGCGCTGTAATTTTTTTTGTACGCTTTCACGTTTAGACATAGTGTTATTTCCTTTTAATTTTTATTTAAGAGCAGAAAAAGGTGAAAAACCAGATGCAGAGCTTGGTTTAGTTTGCACAGATTCTTTTTTGGCAGCTGGAGCAGGCTTTGCTGGGGCCTTGTGTGTTTTGACTGAGGCAGCAGATGATTTTTCTGAGGATTTTGTTTTTACTGATTGTTTAGACTTTTTCGTTTTTGCTTTACTGGCCGATTTTTCAGTATTGTCTTGAGCAGTTGTTTTTTCAATCGTTGGCTGCGCAAATTGAATTGTTTCACTTAATTTCTTTGCTGGTGCATAGGTTTTCTCAGATAAAGAACGCAATTCAGCTGTACGCATTTGATCCGCTGATTGTTGCGCAATCCCAATACCTGCTAAAAATGAAATATCAGTCAGTTCAGAGGTATTGATATTATGTAACTTCAAATCTTCAATTACTTGCAATGATTTTAAATTTTTACCGATCGCTTGATAACGCGCTGCAATCGCTGTTGAAATCTCTTGCTGCAGAACTGTATTTTTCTTATTGCTTTTATCACACAGCTGGCTATAGAGCTGCAGTAATTCTTGATCCGTCTCACCAATAGCAGCTGGATAATCTTTTAAGCAAGATTTTTTTAAGCTGCTGATTTGGTCATTTGCGGACGAGAACTGACTTAAGCCTGCTATAAGAGCAAACGATATAATAAGAGTATGCTTTTTCAAGACTGCCTCGTTGTATTCTTTATAATAAATTAATAATAATTTTCACATGAATCCCTACACGCACTGAATGCAATTAAAGATTCACTCTTTATGTTTATGAAATATGGTGGCGATTTAACAAAAAATGATCAGGTTTAGTCAAGTAATATTTTAAATAAATGATCTATTTTGATAGTAAATGTTCTTGCATTTTTTATTTTTATCAAAAAAATTCATTTTTTTTGTCTTTTTTTCTAAAAAATATGTACAATAACGCTCACATTTTGCCCTGCTCAATGTAAATTATTAATTAAAAACAATTAATTTAAGAATAGATAGAAAAATACAGCAACAGCTATTAGAAAACTCATTTGCTGATTGTTGAAATTTAACTGAGAACACTATGAATAGTTTAAAAATTTTGATCACTAAATTATCACCAGTTGCCAGAATTTGCCTCGAAAAATCTGCAAATAGCTGCATTAGTCAGCAAAATTATGAGATCGAGTTTGAACATTTTTTCTTAGAACTTCTCAAGAATGAACAAAATGATTTAGTCCTGCTGACCCAAAAATATAAAATATCAGCAGATGATTTGATTCAGGATTTGAACGAAAGCATCTCCCATTTGCCAAAAGGTAACAGCAGAACCCCTATTTTTGCGAAGAGCATTGTGCGCTTACTTGAGCAAGCTTGGCTCTTGGCTTCAGCAGATCAGAATCCAATGATTCGAAGCGGCCATCTTTTAACTGCTTTGCTGACAGCGCCAGATTTGTATCAAATTGCGGTTCGCGCATCTTCTTTATTTGAGCGCTTTCCAATTGACACAATGAAGCATCAATTTTTAGATATTTGCCGTAACAGTACAGAAAATTCGAATATTGAAATCAACCAGCCAGAAGCTGCCTCATCCGAGGCTGTACAGCACTCAGTAAAAACACCAGCCTTAGATCAGTATACGATTAACTTAACGGATAAAGCCATAAATGGCGGAATTGACCCCGTTATTGGCCGAGAATTTGAAATTCGTTTAATGCTTGATATTCTCATGCGCCGCCGTCAAAACAATCCGATTTTGACTGGTGAACCAGGTGTTGGAAAAACAGCTGTTGTAGAAGGCTTAGCGCTGAAAATTGCCGCGCAGCAAGTACCTGATGCTTTAAAAAATGTACAGCTGCATACTTTAGATATGGGGCTTTTACAGGCAGGTGCGAGTGTTAAAGGCGAATTTGAAAACCGCCTTAAACAAGTGATCAAAGAAGTACAAGCCTCAGCGCACCCAATCATTTTGTTTATTGATGAGGCCCACACTCTAATTGGCGCAGGCGGACAAGCAGGACAAAATGATGCTGCAAACCTGCTCAAACCAGCTTTGGCCCGCGGTGAACTTCGTACCATTGCGGCAACAACTTGGGCGGAATATAAGCAATATTTTGAAAAAGATGCAGCTTTAAGCCGCCGTTTTCAAGTGGTTAAAGTTGAAGAGCCGACGGAAGATGTTGCTATTGATATGCTTCGGGCGATGATCCCAGTAATGTCTGAACATTTTAACTTGCAAATTGATGATGAAGCCGTCGTTACCGCGGTGCATTCTTCACACCGCTATATCAGCAGCCGTCAGCTTCCAGATAAAGCAATTAGCGTATTGGATACGGCAGCAGCCCGTGTAGCACTGACGCAAAATGCACAGCCAGTTAAACTGGATCAGCTGCAGGCGAAGCTGCATAATTTGAATCTAGAATTCAATATTATTGAAAATGAACATAAAACACTGCCAATACATCATGAACGGCTAACAGCCCTGCGTGATGAAATTTCACAATTACAAGAAGAGGCTCAGGCTGTTCAAAAGCAGTGGCAGAAAGAGTTAAATTTAGTTAAAAAAATTCAGCACTTAGATCGTAATACAGCTGACTGTTCTCATATTAATACTGAAGAACAGCGAATTGAGCTTCGTAAGGATTTACAACTTTTGCAAGGCGCCTCCCCACTCGTCTATGAGCGTGTTAATGCACAGATGATAAATGAGATTATTTCCGATTGGACGGGTATTCCTGTTGGAAAAATGGTGAACGATGAAATTAAGCAAATTTTGAGTTTAGAAGATAGACTCGCTCAGCGGGTGATGGGGCAAGATGATGCTATGCATCAATTGGTAAAAGGCATAAAAACATCTAAAGCAAAATTAGAAGATCCGAATAAACCGCAAGGTGTATTTATGCTCGTTGGGCCAAGCGGTGTAGGTAAAACTGAAACTGCTCTAGCGCTTGCCAATGAGCTATATGGCGGAGAGTCGCATTTAATTACAATCAATATGTCGGAATATCAAGAAGCGCATACCGTTTCTTCTTTAAAAGGCGCTCCTCCTGGCTATGTGGGGTATGGACAAGGCGGTGTTTTAACTGAAGCTGTACGCCGTAATCCATACAGTGTCATATTGCTGGATGAAATTGAAAAGGCGCATCAAGATGTTCAGGAGCTTTTTTACCAAGTCTTTGATAAAGGCACTTTAGAAGATGGTGAAGGACGAATCATTGATTTTAAAAATACAACAATCTTACTGACTTCCAATGCGGGATCAAGTGCGATTATGCAAGCGTGTTTAAACACCCCATATGAAGAATGGCCAGATGCCGATGAAATGCTGGAGTTGCTTAAGCCTAGTTTATATAAGCAATTTAAACCCGCATTTTTAGGCCGTATGCGTATTGTTCCATATTTCCCGCTGCATGATGATATGCTGATTCGTATTATTCATCATAAATTAGGAAAAATTATTGCTCGCATAGAGAAGCAATATGCAGCTGCAGTCAAGTATACCGATGAATTGGCTGAACTTTTATTGAGCCGATGCACAGAAGTTGATAGCGGTGCACGTAATGTAGACAATATTTTAAATGCTACGATTTTACCTGCGCTTGCTACAGAAATGCTGGTTGCAATGAGTGATCAAAAACTTCCTTCTCTGATTGAAATTCAAGTTAAAAATGATGAGATTGTTTATTTGCTTGATCCTGCGCCAGTAAACAGAAAAACTAAAAAAACGGGCAATAAAAAAGTTAAAACTTCTGAGGTTTAAGCCATCAGCAGAACAATATAAATTGAAGAACAAAGAAATAAAGGTCTATATATGAGTTTAGAGCTCGATATTTTACTAAGCCCAATCAGTGAGGAGCACCCTTGCGGTGCTGACTACGCCTTTTCTAACGAGTTTCAGGCGATTAAAAAAGCCAAGACACAAGATGATACTTTATTAGAGCAAGGTGATTGGGTTTCTGAGCTAAAACAAGCAGACTGGTCATTTGTTGCATCGCAGTCAGTCATATTGCTGTCAGAAAAAACCAAAGATATTCGGGTTTATACTTGGCTGATGGAAGCATGGTCAAATTTATACGGTTTTGATGGCATCGCAAAAAGTTTAGAGCTGCTGCAGAAAAGTTTAGAGCTATATTGGCTGCAAATTTTTCCTGAAATTGAGGATGAAGATTTAGATCAGCGCCTTGGCTTACTGCAGGGATTTATTGGCCTTTTGCCAGTCGTGCTAAAAAAAGTTCCTATTGTGAACTCATCGCCGTATTTTAACTTAGCTGATTATGAATCATTTTTATATCAAGAAAATCAAAAGCGCAAACATCAGCAAGATGCCGAAGAAGATGTTTCTGCAGAAAATAACCTTGAAAATTTTGAGCGGGCATTAAGCAGCACATCTAAGCAGATACAGTATCAAAACTATCAGCAGTTTTTAGATATTCTCAGCAAATGGCAGCAGTTAAAAGAAACGTTGGATGAATTAATGGATTTAGATGCGCCTAGCTATTCTTCTATTGACAGCCAAATTGAAAATATTCAGATTAATCTTAAAAAAATATATAAAGCAGATACTTTCACTGTAGCAGCCTCATCCTCATCAGTAATATCTGCTGCAATAAATTCGGATTTAAGTTCAGAATATTCTCATATGCAGGAAAATCAAGTCATGCATGTTCAGCAGAACAGCGCAGAACAGCGCTTTCAGGCCCAGCCGCAAAATCATCTTGCTAACCGTGAACAAGCGATGCAGGTTCTACAGGATATTGCTGAATATTTTCAGTTAAATGAACCGCATAGCCCTGTTAGTTATATGCTGCAGAAGACCATAAAGTGGAGTCAAATGCCTTTGCACGAATGGCTGACTCATGTCATTAAAAATGAAAACCCGCTGGCAAATATTCAAGAAGTATTGGGCGTACAAAATGATACAAACGATTGGTAAAACTCATGTTTAAAGCAGAAAAAATATTATGGGGCGAAGGTTTGTTCTTGCGCCCGCAGCATTTTCAGTTACAAGATGCTTATCATGAACAGCGCTTGAATCACACGATACGTGCAACAGTGCCTTTTTCTTATGGAATACAGCATTTAGAATTTGATGAAACACGCCTTGGCACATATCAGCTGGCTTTAAATAAAATCGAAATGATTTGGCAAGACGGTGAAATTTATCATGCTCCTGCTCGAGATTTGCTGCCAGAACCTATACAGCTGGATGAACTCAATTTACGCGGTGAAATGCAGATTTATTTAGCCCTTCCAGTATTGCAGCCAAATAAGAAAAACGTCAGTTTTGATCAGCAAACCCAATCTAGCCGATACCATAGCAGTTTAACGGAAACGCATGATTTATTTACTGATGCTTCAAGTGCAGAAATTACATTATTGCAGCGCCGTGCTGAGTTGAAATTATTTGAACTATCACATGAACCAGCACAGCAGTTAGATGGCTATTTATATCTTCCCATTGGCCGGATTAAGCGTCAGAGTTCAGGAAATTTTATTCTTGATCTTCAGTTTATACCGCCAATTTTGCATATTCATGCATGTGATTCTTTATTGACATCTTTGAAGCGTACTCTTCAAGTCATTCAAGCTAAAATTAAAACCATTCAAGAGAACAACCGCGAAAATGCGCAAAAACTGATCGAATTTCGTTCTGGTGATATTGTCTCTTTTTGGCTGGTGAATGCTCTTAATACGGCACATGCAACCTTAAACCATTTATTACAATATCCGCATATTCACCCAGAACGTTTATATTTTGAATTGCTTCGTTTAACGGGGTCACTGCTGACCTTTTCCACTGCTTATGAAATAGATCAGCTGCCGCAATATAAGCACCATAACTTACGAGAATGCTTCGATCAGCTGGATTTGATTTTACGCGACTTGCTCGACACCATTATTTCTAACCGCTATATCAGTATCGCCCTGAAAGAAACACGGCCATCCTATTGGCTCGGCAGTTTGGAGTCCGATAAAATTACCCGTGATACCCGTATGTATCTGGCTGTTTCGAGCGGAACTATGCCTGCGCATGACATTATTTCTTATGTGCCGTTAAGGTTCAAAGTCGGCAGCACAGTTGATGTTGAACAGCGCGTGATGGCTGCTTTGCCAGCCGTTAATTTACAGCATTTAATGCAAGTGCCTACGGCTATTCCTGTTCGATCTGGTGTTACTTATTTTGAAGTGGAACCAAATGGCGAACTTTATCAGCGCATGCTGGAGTCTGAGTCTATCTGTATTTACATCCCAGCTGGATTCCAAGATATTTCTATCGAACTTATTGCTGTAATGAATGGATAAGGCAAAATGAATATAAAAACAAACGCCCCCTCACTTTTTGAAGATCATGCAATCGGTACAAGTTATGTCCCGACTCAAAATGATGTAAAAACGAATGTGCAATCAGCCAATATGATTGATCTACTGCATGATGGTTTTTACATTGTATTCTTGCTGAAAAACCAATATGTACCGTCAAATCCTGAGCAATTTAGAGAAAAAATTATAGATCTTTTAAATCGCTTTGATCAGCAGGCGCGTAAGCTGCAATTTAACGCCGACGATATTCAAGACGCTAAATATGCATATTGCGCCTTACTTGATGAAACAATCGTCACACAGCAGGATCCGCGTTTTTTTGATTTGCAAAATAATTGGATGCTGAACCCGCTGCAGCTGATGCTTTTTGGATCTCAATTAGCCGGTTACCGGTTTTTTGAAAAACTTGAAGAAATCCGCAGCAAGGGTAAAGAACGCCTGCCGGCTTTAGAGGTCTATCATTACTGCATGCTTTTAGGCTTTCATGGCAAATACCGTATAGAATCAATCGAAAACTTAAATAGTTTAGTCTCTCGTGTCGGGGATGAAATTGATTATTTAAAAGGTAAAAAAGCTGCATTTTCCCCCTTTTCTGCTCTTCCAGATCAAATTAAACACATCATTCACCGCGAATTGCCATTCATGTGGATTTTAATTTTATTCATGCTATTTGCAGTTTTAGCTTTTGGCGGTTTGTATTATATGTTGGAAAAACAGCAAAATACTTCACTTGCACAATATCAGAATATTATTACTGCACCAGCTGAACAGGCCTATATTACTATTCATTTACCATAAGAAAAATTAGATATGGCATTCGAAAAATCAAATAACGTGCGTATTTTGCAGTCAACTAAAAAATCACAGGTTTCACCAATGCTTGCCGCAGCTCTTGGATTTTTTGCAGGATTGGCAGTAATTTCTATGGGGGCTTATGTATTTTTTCTCGGCGGGAATCATAAAATGAGCCATCCTGAGGCTATTCAAACTGTTGAGTATCCAAATCAAAAAACAGCTTTGTCGCCTGCAGCGCAAAAACATACTGATATAACATCTGCTTATAATACTGTTATTGATGAAGAGCCATTGGAAAAAAGACATCTTGCGCAAGAGGATGATAAGCAAGTTTATGAAAGTGATTTGGTAAATGCTTTTAGACATCCAAATGAGATAAAGCCAGCAGCTGAAAATACTCAAAATCCGCTTGCTGTTTTACAGCCCAAAATTTTGGCTGAGAATTTTAAAATACCCGTGCATAAACCTGTACCTCAAAAAGCAGCTGCAGCCAAAGTCAAAACTGAACCTGCTCAAATTTTAACAAAAGCACCATTATTGCCTGCTGTAAAAAAATCAACGGTTGTCCCTGAAGAGGAAGCTGAGTCACCGCCTGGTTCGCTCAACATTGCAGTAACCAAAAGTTTAAACCCAGCTCCAGTAGTAAAACCTGCAGCTGAATCATGATTATATTTATATTTTCATGTTTTTTGCTGCTGGTAATTGGTTCTGCTTTTCTAATGTCTGCAGAGCTGCGCCTTACAGTAATAAATATGTTTAAGGCACTCATCTCTAAAAGCAAAAGAACTTTTATGAGTGCTAAACAATTTGCAAATGAAATGAATACAGCCGCTTCACCAGAGCAAATTCAATCTCATTGGCACTTACAGCAATGGTGGATTTTGATCGCTGGCGCCGTACTATTTTCAAGTATTTTATTATTGGCTTTTACTCAGCCGATAACCGCTTCAAAAATGGAGGCTGATTATTTAAAAAAAGCTGACCCGCAAATTTATGCCATGCTGAATGGTGAAATGCTTGATGCACCTCCAGAAGTAGATGAAAACCTAGTGCAAGACGCAATTAATGAAGCTTTAGCGCTAGAAAACAGTATCAATACTTCTGTTATTTCTGCAGAGAATATAGCGCCGGCATATCCAAATATTTTGACGGATGATGGGGCTTTTGAAGCGCATAGCCATTCAGATCTGAGTAATGCCGACCGCAAATGGCACAAGATGAACCCTCGTTTTAAACAGCGCCTATTGATGGTCATTAAAACTATGCGGGAACAGCATGGATATGAAATGGTTCTTTTAGAAGGTTATAGAAGCCCGCAAAGACAAAATTCTTTGGCAACAAATATAAATACTACACGCGCTAGAGGCTATCAAAGTTATCATCAGTTTGGCTTGGCTGCAGATATTGCGTTTAAACGTAATGGAAAAGTCGTTATTTCAGAGCGCGATCCATGGGCAATGCGCGGTTATCAGCTATATGGCCAAGTTGCGGAATCTGTTGGCTTAACTTGGGGAGGACGCTGGAAGTCTATTCAAGATTATGGACATACTGAATACCGTATGCCAGGTTTAGTTAAAACAAAAGAAATGGCGGATAAGCTAACCTCCGAAGGCCAGCTGCAAGCTTCTAATTTTCAATAAGCATTTTTCAAAATCTCTATATACAACGGCATGTACATAGAGATTTATATTTTGATTTTCAGCTTAAAAATATTGGCGTAGCGCATGAAGAACTTCTTCTGTTTTTTCTGCATGCAGCCAATGGCCTGCACCTTGAATTTCTAAGATTTCAGCATTTGGAAATTGCGTATAAATTGCATCGACTTGTACTTGTTCACGAACATAAGGCGAATTTCCTCCACGCAGGAAAAGTGCTGGTTTTGAAAAAATGCTGTGTGTTTTCCAGCCTAGAATCTCTGGATAATGTTCATATAATGACTGAACATTGAATAACCACTGCCCTTTATTGAATGATTTCAATAAAAACTGAATCACCATATCTTCATGAATAAACTGTTTCATAATTGCAATTGCCTCTGAACGTGATGCAATATTTGCATTTTCTACAGCCAATAGTGCTTTAAAAATTTGATCGTGGTGATTTTGCTGATATGCATAAGGCGCTATATCTAATACTGCTAGTTTTTCGACACGCTCTGGCACGGCAGCGGCCAATTGCATGGCTATTTTCCCGCCCATTGAATGGCCAACAAGATTAAACTTAGCAATGTTTAAGTGATCCATTGTTTCCAATACATCTTGTGCCATTTCAGCATAATTCATTTCTGAAGCATGCTCTGATTTACCATGATTACGAACATCAAGCTGAATGACTTTATGTGTTTCAGAGAACACTCGAGCAAGCATGCCTAAATTACTTAAACTGCCAAATAGCCCATGAATAAAAATTAATGGTAATTTTGCAGTATTTATATTTTTATGAAATTCATAATTTAGGATCATTTGATTTAACTTTGCTTTACATTTTAGATGTAAGAATGATGCTGTATAAGGGGGATTGAATCAATTGCCTTTTTTTAATTTTATAATTTAGCTTAGGCTATTTGAGTATATCTATTGAAGAGAAATTTAGCTTGGATGGTTAAATAATAACTTAGAGCAATTTAGGTATGAATTATGCTCTATACGGCGTTACACATGATGAAAATGATTGCAGTATTTTGATAAAGCCCTTCTTCTTTGCGAATAAGTATACGGTTTATAATTAATTTAAAGTCTTTTCTGCTTAGGCTATTTTTGGCGATACTTCTAATCTTTATAGCCTATTTTCGTGTATTTTCCATTCGCAAGTTAAGCATAAATATAACCATACCTCTTTCATATAGTTATAAGGCCTTTCTCTTCTCGTAATCTGCCTGCTAAATCTATATTTTTTTATATCATTTTCCCCCAACCTTAAAAGAATTAACTAATTTCAAAGAGTCACGCTGTAGCTGTTTCCAATGTGGAAGCAGCTCACCATGAAAATCAATATCTAAAACACTTGTATAAAAACCATAATTTGGCACATGACTATATAGCTCACACCCTGTTTTGTTGCTAAAATAGTTTTGACAGCTAATGACAACCCCAATACGCTTACCTTCCTTCTCTTGCCAATATATATGCTTAGCAACTTTATCCCCCCCCTTTGCTTAGAGTGATTTGATAGAGACCCAAGTCCTGATTAAATACTTTTTGGCATTAATTTGTTCATCACTGATCTCAAAATCCGTAACACCCGAATCATTCACAAAAATTCGTAAAAGACCAATTTGATTTATAATATTTTTATTATCGCCCCACTCAATTGGCCATGAACCTCGCTGAGTTAAGGTAAAGGTAATGTTTTTATACTCTTTAGAATTAAGCTCAAACCCATTAGATGGTGACATTTCAGGCCATCTCACATTAAATGAAACATTTTGAATTTGATCCTTGCAACCTTTGGATTGATGCTCCTGTATATTATTTTTTCCCCAATAATTCACACCTTGATACTCAACTCTTGCAAGAAATAAATACCTTCGATCAATACGCATTTGCCGATCACCAAATTTCCCGCAGGCGTATAAGCGGGCTTTGACTTTTTCAGGGTCATGCATACTGTCATAGCCGTATATCAGCAATGAAATGACCAAAATCGCTAGTAATGATAAAAATGTAATCATTACTCGATTTGTTATGAATCGTTTTTTTAAAAAGTTAAAATTCATATCCCCTTCTTTTTGATCTCAAAAATCAATTATCTAAATTATTTAATATCTCTATATTTCTGATGTTTCATTTGATTGCCACGTTGCATTCAATGAATGAATTGTTCGGCCCTTAATGCCACTGTTTCTAATCTTGCAGCAACTCTCCGTACACTCTTAAGCGTACAACACATTTAAAAATAGTTTACTAAAAAGGTTAGCAGCACAAAAATAGAAAATTATTAATAAAAACTTAATAATTGAGAAAAACTGCAGATATATCCCCGAAGAATTTTATACTAAAGTTTTTTTTATTAATTTGAACTTCAAAAATGTTCATTTTTACATCATACCTTGATGAGAACCTAATTGACGGCAAAGTAATGAATAGCGCATGATAAAAATTACGCTCTAGCTCTCAAATTCTTTTAGAACGCGCTCTGCAAACCATTGAGGGACCCTAGTTGCAGCAGGGTTTAATTTTAATAATTCTGCAGACTCAATCTCTGCCAGAAAAGATGCCAGCTGACCGTCTGCAGAATTATCAAAAATATAAGTTCGGTCAGAAACCTCTACAGCCTGCATTAAAAGATCCATACTGCGCTGATAGCGTTGTTTAATTTTATCTTCTGGAACGTCATGCCCGCCCATTTTCACACGGTATTTTACTCGTGAAATATTAATTTCTGGATCGACTGTAGATACAAAATATAAATAGGTTCGGTAGCCTTGCTTTTTGGCCTCTCTTAAAAATTCAACTTTAGAAATATGGGACATAACAGTTTCAAAAGTAAAACTTATTTTTAGCGCTAAAAAAGTTAGGCGAATATAATCAATAATACGGGCGCAAAGATATGAATCTATTTCACTTTCTGCAAACTGAATAATCGATGTGCTAAGAATATTAGGCTCTTGAGCCAGTAATGGCGCCATTTCATTTGCTCTAGGGCGCTTTTTCTCACGCAAAAAACTGAGCAGGCCTACTGCTGTTAAAGATGAATGATAAATGTTTAAATCAAGAAAATGGTGCTGAGCTAATTGCTGTTCTAGTTCCTCGGCATTTAAATATGCCCCAATATGCTGGGGCAGTAAATATTCTTTAACAGTACTCTTACCTGAGCCATTTGGCCCTGCAAACATCCTAATGCGGGGTTGATACGTCATGCCTTATACAGCGCCCTCTAAACGTTTTTTACGTTTCATTGGTATAACTGCCGGCACAATATCGACATAGGCTTGGGATAAATCTTTTAATACTTGTTCTTCACCGTGCTGTGTACGGCGCACAAGTTTTTGATTTTTTGAAAAAATAACATCAGAAGTACTGCATGCGCGCACAAATGCTTGATGAAAAGCATGCACGGCTAAATGCGGGATCATTTCATCCTCGTATTTACCTGCTTTCATAACAGAAGTGTATGCCGTCATTGCAAAACTCCTCAGCTGCGTCAGTATTCTATTATGTTCTATCTTAGCAGATTCGTTCTATTTGTCTATTTATACAGCAATAAGCTCAGACATTGAATTAATACTATTTTTTAAACAAAAAAAAGCCACCTTTCAGTGGCTATAAGAGAACGTCATCAAACATGATGCAATATCAAAGTACAGCATGACGGACCAGGGAAATCTGTCATGTCGCACCTTAATATGGATATAGTAGTGTGATTTAATTGTCATTTCTGCCCAATTTCATATCATTACCTGACATTTTATATGTTCAGAACGATATTCTTTAAAGTTTCTCTTTTCCCGCACACATATATTCGGTACTCATTCCTGAGCCATGCAAACTTTTTTGCTGACGGTCTAAAAAATTTTGTGCGGCCATCTGCATAACAGGCGCCATATCTAAATTGCGGTTCTCGCTGGACAGCTTTTCTATTTGCCGATATGCATGAATGCGTTCACAAAAAGAACGGCTTTTTGCATCTGCATCCGCTGTAGATGCTGGATCATCCAAAACTGTTTTAGATTGATTAATCACATCTCTGTAATACTGCATTTTTTGATCATAAGCTTGCTGACTTAACTGCCCGCTTTGCGCATATACAGCCGAAGAAGACAAATAGCCTAACAACGCAATAGTAATAAAAAAATTAAGCTTCATCGCCTTCTTTCCAGACATCTTCATAATCATCTGAATCAATCATAAAGCGGTAGCCCGTATCTAAAGCTAAATAAGGCAGTGCTTCAGGAAACTCTTTTGCTAATTCCTGAACGCTGATTAATTCAAAGAAGTCCTCAGCTCCATCCAATTCACCGCCGTAGATAAACCAAGAAACATTATTTTCATCTGGCAGCTTGCGCAAGCCGACAATAGGCTCCTTATTCAAGGTATGCAAAGCAATAGCAATGATATCTGTCTCTTTTACAGCGCGGTATGCAGAATCAAACTCTTCACACAAAAGCTGCTGTTCTTCAATTAAGTCTTTGTCCAATACCATTGCAATCATTTCTATGGATGTTAAGTTAAAAGGCAGTTTAAGGCTTTCAAAGCCTAGTTACAACGTAATAAAAGCTTAGAATAGATATAAAAAATCCCAAGCATTTAAGCTCAGGATTTATAAAATCATATCGCTATGCAGCTTATTTTTGAGCAATTGATTTTAATTGCTTATACAGCAAAGACTGTTTGCCATCTTTATAGATATAACGTTTTAATGCGCCCTGATCGGTATGCACAGTAAGAGAAATATTATTACCGCTATTCAATTCTGTAAAAATTTTACTCGGTACAGTTATGCTGTTTTTTGAACGGTGCATGCCTAAAATGATGTCATATTCAGTTTTTTGCACTGCCGCATACTCAATATTTTTTTGAGCGTTGCTTAAAGAGATTTTTTGAATGTCATAATCTTTTTTCGCACTGCTTAATGCCACATGAATATTGGCTGTATCTTTCTGCTGTTCATTCCAAGACACAGTCACCACAGGACATAATTCATTCGGTTCACAAATCAATAAACCAGCCGTTGCATTTTCTGTTTGCGAAGGCACTGTATTACATCCGCTTAAAACCGCCGCTGATACAGCTAAACCCATACCGTATATGAACCACTTTTTCATAAAGCTCTCTCTTATTATCCATTTGACGGCCAGCACATTTTCATGCCAGCGCTTTCTATCTCATAAAACCCGATATTATTGAGTCTTATCTATATAGACATATCAAGTTTTGAGCATAACATAAGTTCTGGAAATCATTAGAGCGGCATGCTCACTTTTCTAGCTAACAATCAGCTGCTTTAAATGTCATGCATGTTTTGACGCTGTATTTAGCCTTTGTTCACTTTACACGCTATTTCAAAAGCTTTTGCCACCATCAGCTTATACATATGTACAGCTTCATTACGCATTTTGCCTACAGAATTGAAAGAAATAGTCATTCACTTCAGTGCAGAACTTGAGACAAAAGCTGGTCATCCTAAATATTAGAATATAAAGATCATTCTATGCAGACAAATCAGTAAAGGTACATATTGAAAGAAGCCTCCTAATCAAAAATCATGGCGTTATTCTTTTGAGCTAGCCTAGGCCTGATACCGTTAAGGTATGCCAAAAAAATGTAAATCGTTAAATAAAAAGCCATAAAAATAGACACTTAATTGTTTTATATAAGATTTATATGTTTACAACTTTAAAAAACAATTGATTCAGTTCCCTAAATGGCCAGCTTTAAAGCCTCTTGAAATAACCGCATTCATAAATATTGCATTACGTACAGGCAAGAAACGGCTGTTCCCTAATCAATAAAATAAGGCTTAAAAACAGAGATACTTCATAAACAATACATCACAGCTTTTTTCTGCCAGCAGTAAATTTATTTATTGCACATTATTGGAAATTGTTTACAACATTTCCGTTACATAAATAATATCAACAGTTTTAGCCAATCCAGCTTACAATGAAATATCTAGAGATCTTTTGAAAAAATGTAATCTTTTAACATTGCCTATTCTCTGCAAAATTTACATTATATAGCCCAAATCTGGCGCACTGCTTTCATGTCAATTCAAAGAATTTATAAATAAAATATGGAAATTTGTGCCATAATAAGCAAACTTTGCAGACATCTTGCAAAGTATTTTTGCAACTTATTATTGGAGCAAGCTGAATGAGTTCGACCATCTTGGTCATTCATGGACCGAATCTAAATTTGCTAGGAAAGCGAGAACCAGAGGTTTATGGATACCTCACCCTTGAGGATATAAATCAGCAGCTCACCGCACAAGCGCATAAAGCATCAATTTCTCTAGACAGCTTTCAAAGCAACTGGGAAGGCGCAATTGTCGACCGTATTCATCAAGCGCAGCAAGAAGGCGTTCAATTCATCATTATTAATCCTGCAGCACTGACACATACCTCTGTTGCAGTACGTGATGCGCTTCTTGGTGTGGCCATTCCGTTCATTGAAGTTCATTTATCTAATGTTCATGCGCGTGAAGCTTTCCGCCACCACTCATATTTATCAGATAAAGCCGTTGGCGTAATCTGCGGCCTAGGCGCTAAAGGCTATGCTGCAGCACTTGACTTCGCCATCGAAAAAACCCAACTAACTTTGCAATCTTAATTTAGGAATACTGTCTCATGGATATCCGTAAAATCAAGAAACTCATCGACCTGATGATTGAGTCTGACTTACAGGCAATTGAAGTTAAAGAAGGCGATCAATCGATTGCGCTAACTCGCCGAAATCCAGTAGTTGCAGCAGCTGTTCCTGCTATGCCGACACCAGCAGCGAGCGCTCCAGCGGCAAAATCACCTCGCGGTGCAGTTGAAACATCGCCGATGGTTGGTGTGTTCTATGCAGCGCCTAGCCCAGGCGAAGCGCCTTTCGTGAAAGTTGGCCAAACAATTTCTGCTGGTGAAACACTCGGCATTATTGAAGCAATGAAAATCATGAACCCAATTGAGGCAACTCAAAGCGGTGTGGTTGAAGAAATTTTAGTTAAAAATGGTGAAGTGATTCAGTTCGGTCAACCACTTTTCCGCTACCGCGCATAAAACCTCGGGGAAAAAACATGTTGCAAAAAGTTTTAATTGCAAACCGTGGTGAAATCGCGCTGCGTATCACACGTGCCTGCAAAACTTTGGGAATTAAAACCGTTGGTATTTATTCCGATGCAGATAAAGACCTTATGCATCTGCGCTTCTGTGATGAAGCCGTATGCATTGGCCCTGGCGCAAGCAGCGAAAGTTACCTGAATATTCCTGCGATTATTACAGCAGCTGAAATTACAGGCGCAGACGCTATTCACCCAGGCTATGGTTTCTTATCTGAAAATGCAGAGTTTGCAGAAATTGTAGAAAGTTCGGGCTTTATTTTTATTGGCCCGCGCCCTGAACATATTCGCCTTATGGGCAATAAAGTATCCGCCATTATGGCAATGCGTAAAGCAGGTGTTCCAACTGTGCCGGGTTCTGCACATGCAGTAACGCCAAACAACGCGCTTGCTGAAGCTAAAGAAATTGGCTTCCCGCTTATTGTCAAAGCTGCTTCCGGCGGCGGCGGACGCGGCATGCGTATTGTAGAACGCGTAGATACACTGCTTGAATCTGTACAGGCTGCACAGCGTGATGCTGAAATGTGGTTTGGCGATGACACGGTTTATATGGAACGCTTCCTTCAGAAGCCGCGCCATGTAGAAGTTCAAGTCCTTGCAGACGGAAATGGTCATGCAATTCATCTATTTGACCGTGACTGCTCTTTACAGCGCCGTCATCAAAAAGTATTGGAAGAAGCGCCAGCACCGGGACTGCCTGAACAAGCGCGCGCAGATATTTTGGA
Organism: Acinetobacter tianfuensis; assembly: GCF_003611465.1. Taxonomy (GTDB): domain Bacteria; phylum Pseudomonadota; class Gammaproteobacteria; order Pseudomonadales; family Moraxellaceae; genus Acinetobacter; species Acinetobacter tianfuensis. The sequence continues at coordinate 3,760 of NZ_RAXV01000036.1, read as the reverse complement.
AGCCTGCGTAAATGCATGCCAAATGATGCAATACCGCGGTGCAGGTACATTTGAGTTCTTATTTGAAGATGGCGAGTTCTTCTTCATTGAAATGAACACACGTGTACAGGTTGAGCATCCAGTCACTGAAATGGTCACTGGTGTCGACATCATTGAGCAGCAGCTTCGTATTGCTGCAGGTCTAGGCTTAAATATTCAGCAAGAAGATGTTGTCTGCACAGGTCATGCAATTGAATGCCGTATTAATGCTGAAGATCCCACAACTTTTATGCCGTCACCGGGTAAAATCGAGCACTTCTATGCTCCAGGCGGTGCAGGCATCCGTTTAGACTCTCATATCTATCAAGGCTATAGCATTCCGCCATACTACGATTCAATGATTGCAAAACTGATTGCTCATGGTAAAGACCGTGAAAACTGCATGGCTCGTTTAAAGCAGGCTCTGGATGAAATGATTTTGACTGGGATCAAAACCAATATTCCGCTGCACAAAGACTTAATTTTGCAAGATAAACAATTCTGCAAGCAAGCAATGGATATCCACTATTTGGAAAAACATTTGCTTAAACAAATTGAAGGTCATTCTGACAAAGAAAAAGAATAAACCCTTCAGCAGACCATAAAAAACCGCTCAAATTGAGCGGTTTTTTATCTCTTCAGCAACTTGGCGACAATAAGTTCTTATTATGGCAAGACGCGGTAAAGCGTTGCAAAGCACTGCTCTGCTTTTTCATTGCTGCAAAAATCGATTGTGCTCGGGTTTTTCCATTTCACAAAATACTGCGAAATTTCACCAGTTTGATCAACAGTATTACCAGAACAGTCTTTTTGATTATTGTCATATTTAACTTGTAAAATAAGTGCAGGAATCTGATCATCAGACTGTGCAGGCGGCTGATAATCATAAATGCCAGCAGACCACTCCTCACCGCTCTTAATCACAACATCATTGCTGCTTTTAAAATTGTAATATTCAATGCATTTGCGGTTATTGGGTATTTCCATACCCCATAAACCTACAATTTCTGGGCGGGTGGTTACACGGAAAGTATTCTCAGCATTTAGCGCAGCGGCTTGATTCACCGATGTTTTATTATTATCTGCAGCTCCAGCCATACCAGCATATAACATCAGTAAAACTGTCAAATATGTTTTTTTCATAGGCTTATTCAGTCATTTCATCCCTGTCAGCTAAGTTACCACATTTTTCTAAAAAACCGCCATTTATCACCAATTTATAACAATCATTTCTATTCATCTTTATAGACTTAAGCAACAGTAAAATGTCATCGGTCGGATTTACATCAACATCTTGGAGGTCTTCACGATTTCTTCATCTTCATCGGAATTTCATCCGCTATCATGGACAAACTTAATATAATTTTAATCATTACTTTAATAACGCATTGGCAACTTTAGAGCACAATTATTCTTTATGCACACTGCATCATCCAAAACGCAGGTTTCCATATTTTTGGGCATAGGCTTCATTATTTTCATCAGCAGTTTGCGTTGCGCTGATTTGGGCCGCCTTAAGCTATCGGTTATTTACGGTCACAACCATTAACTTCTTTGTCATTTTAGCGACTTACCATAGCTTAAATGACTTTTATTTGGCTGTTTCTGCCGACATCTACTTAACCACAGCCATGTCTGTGCGCATAGGCCTATGCATGCTAAGCCTAACACCGCTTATTTTATGCATTATTAGTCAAAACCGTCATGAGCTTTATAAAAAAGTGCTGTATTTTGCAAATTATGACAGCCTTACTCAAACCATGAATCGGCGCTATTTCTTTCAAATGACAGATGAAATGCTGCAGCAGCATCCTAAAAAGCATTTACGCTGCTCATGCTGGATATAGACCATTTTAAACAGATTAATAACCAATATGGCCATTATGGCCATTATGGCCATTATGTAGGTGATCAAGTTTTACAGCAGTTTGCAGAAAATATCCGTCATCATTTACGTGAAGATGATTTCTTTGCCCGTATTGGCGGTGAAGAGTTTGTCATTTTACTTAAAAATATTTATGGTCATGAAGCACAGCGAATTTCTGAACGCATCCGCTATATGATTGAGCAATCACCAATTGAACTATATGGGCAAGCACCGCTGAATATCACCGTCAGTATTGGCATGACACAGCACAACCAGCCGCAAATACCCAATATTCAGCAGCTGATCAATCGAGTCGATTTTGCTCTATACCAAGCTAAGCAGCATGGACGCAATCAAGTGATCGCTAGCTAAACGGCCCGCCGAATTTGTATCAACTTTTAGCTTCAATCTCTTTTGGCAAGCCTATTACAAAAAGTAAGCCTAAAAGTACAACGATGCCTGCTGCTATAAACATCGCTTCACCTGAATATATTTCCCAAAAATACCCAGCTAAGATGCTTCCCGATGCAACCCCCATGCCCCACATTGTACTGTAGAGCGCTTGACCGCGGCCTTGCTGACCTGCACTGAAGTTTTGAAAAATAATTCGCATCGCAATTAAGTGAAATAAGCCAAAACTGAATGCATGCACAGACTGCGCTATAAACTGTATGCTGAAACTTTCTGGAAAATAGCCTGCTGCAATCCAGCGCAGGCTTGTTAATACAAGGCATAGGCTGACTAAGCTGCGCCATGAATATCTGCTAAAGAAAAAATTGGCATAAGCAAACATAATAATTTCAGCAATAACACCAACCGACCAAAGCAAACCAATTTGTGTAGTTGAATATCCAGCCTGATGCAGATAGTTGCTATAAAAGCTATAGAAAGGCGCATGTGAAAATAGCATGACCAGTTCAATCATAAAAAAACTTAAAACAGCTGGACGCTTTAATATAGGCCAAAGCGGTTCTAACATTTTTTGTGAAGATGGCGCTTCAGCAGGTTCTTTTATGGTAAATGACCAAAGGAATGCTAAAAATGCAATGCATAGCAATAAAACAGGCAGCATAGAAATAGGGATTATTTCCAGCAATGCTCCTATGCCAAATACTCCGACAATAAATCCTATTGATCCCCATTTTCTGACTTTGCCATATAAAGCTGCTCTTTTTTCTGCCAGCCAGAAAAGTGTAACTCCTTCAAACTGCGCCAAAATTGCATTTTGAAAAAAGCTAAAAATCAGCATGAGTAATGCAACTGACTGAAAGTTGTTTGGAATAATAAAAATAAGGAACCAAATGCAGGCTTCCATCCATGTCGCTATACGTACCAGCAACATGCGTTTGCCTGATTTATCTGCTATCCATCCCCAAATAAAAGGTGCAAAAAAGCGTGTAATAATAGCAATCGATGACAATAAGCCAATTTCTTGGTAGCTAAAACCTTGGTCTTCTAAATATAGACTCCAAAATGGCATGAATGTACCAACAATAGCGTAGTAGAAAAAATAGAAACCGCCAAGTTTGGACTGGATTGGAATAGATTGCATTCAACTTTATTCACTTGCATTATCAAATACTTAATAAAATAAATGATTGATTGAGCTTGCAGTCATTGGGCTATATTGATAGCCCAACAGCCTATAAAAACTCATTAATTTTCGTAAGTTTATCACTATTCCTTTTCTAATAAAAAACTGCTCTAAACATATTACCCCTTCTATCTAAAAGCATTCATGACAGACCTGTTGAGATTGAGCAGCGGACTCGTTTTGGTTATTTGGAAATAGATACGATTGTTGGTAAGAACCATCAGCAATCATTGGTCTCGATTGTAGATAGGAAGACAGGTTATTTATGGCTGAAAAAGTGC